>JAFGXR010000054.1 GCA_016936555.1 Spirochaetales bacterium
ACACCGCCGTTGAGCAGAGTCCCTCCGATTATGGCCGAAGCTATGGCTTTCATTTCGGCTCCCGAGGCGTTCCCCACATTTCCGGCTCCCGTGGTCATGATGTATACGAATCCCGCGATGCCGGCAGTCAGACCGCAGATCACGTATGTGAAGAAGATGGTTCTCTTCACGTTGATTCCCAGCATCATGGCGCTGTGGCTGTTGCCTCCCACGGCATAGACATTCCGTCCGAAACGGGACCACTTCATCAGGGCGGCGAGGAGGAGGAGAAGAACCGCTACGACAAGGACGCCCGGTTTGATTTCACAGGGAATAAAAACTCCCAGCCTGTTTTTTGTGCCCAGCCAGGAAATCACTATATCAAAATCCCTTAAGGCGACAAAATCGGGCATGGTCACATTGATCGGATCTTTGTGAAGCGTCGTCAGAAGACCCTGCGCCAGGAACAGCCCTGACAGAGTTATTATAAAGGGCTGTATTTCGAGGTAGGCGATAAGATACCCCTGCAGAAGGCCGAAGGCGATACCTATGCCCAGGGCAATGAGTACCGCTCCCCCGATGCTTCCCGTCCGGGATTCCAGAAATACGGCACAGGCCATGGTCACCAGTCCGCAGACTGCGCCTATGGAAATGTCTATGCCGCCTCCGATCATAACGATGCTCAATCCCAGAGTCATGATGATAAGCGGAGCGTTGAGGTTAAACAGGTCAAAAAAAGTCTGAAACTGCAAAAAGCTGCGGGGGTAAGTGATTATGGAAAAAAGATACATCAGCACAAATATGACCGCTGCGATCAGAAACAGAAGATTTGAGTTTGACAGTCTAGTCTTCGCTTTGATTGTGTTCAGTGAAGCCATCTTAATCCTCCTTCTCTACGGCCGATTCTGCGCCGGATACCCGTAGCGGGCTCAAACTGAAACTCCGGTTCCCGATCCCGTCCAGAGTTTTTTTCGCATAGGCCCTTACGACAGGCGAAGCGATTATCATAAGGATTATAATGAAAACAGCTTTGAAGACTTTAATCATCGCCGGTTCTATCTCCAGCCTGAGCAGGGTTCTGTTCAGCATCTCAATGGTATAGGCGCCGATGATGGAACCGGTGACGCTGAATTTTCCTCCGATCAGCGAGTTTCCGCCAATGGCAACTGCGAGGATCGCATCCATCATGATCAGTTTGAGCAGATTGACGCTGTCATGGCGGCCCGCTTTGTTCACTGCGATGAAACCAGCAACAGCAGTACAGACACCCATTATAAGAAATGTCAGGAAAATGATCTTTTTCGGGTTTATCCCGTTTAGCCGCGCGGCGTTCCGGTTGATTCCCACCGATTCAACATAGAGCCTGAGATTTGTCGTCTTGAGCACAATTGCCACTATTGCGATAAATATAACAGTCAGAATAATCGGAGTCTGAATGGGCACGCCCGGTATGACCGTTCCGATCTTATTCGAAATATCGTTCGCCAGAATGGGAGATAATTTTCCGTCTATCATAAAGGCAATGGATCTGCCTCCCGTAAAGAGGATAAGTGAGGCCACCATGGGCTGAACTTTAAATATGGAGACCAGGATACCGTTGAAAGCTCCCGTAGCAAGGCCTGCCACGCAGCTGAGGAGAAAACCCGCGACTATGGTGAGCAGAGTGACTTCGCCTGCATGAAGGACGAACCAGACAAACACAGCGGACGTAATCGTGGCGCTCACACCTATGCTGATGTCCTGCCCCTGGGAAGCCGCTGTTACAAGAGTCATTCCTATGGAGAGGATTACCAGTTCCGAAGCTCCGAACAGGATATTCGGAATATTTCCGTATAAGGCTCCGTTAACCAGGGAAATGGTGAAGTAATCGGCGCCTTTAATCAGGTTGATAATAATGAGCAGAGCCATAACGGATAGGGGAAGAAAGAGATGAGACAGGTTTGATTTCATTTTAAGCATTTTCAATTTCCTCCCCGGGCTATAACATTCATAACATCGCTTTCCGATAAATCCGATCCGCTGAGTTCGCCGACAATTTCGCGGTCTTTCATAATGATCATCCTGGAACAGGTCCGGAGCATTTCTTCAATTTCGGAGGAGATGAATGTAAGGCTCATGCCTTTTTCAGCCAGCTCGAGCACCAGTTTCTGTATTTCCACTTTGGTACCTATGTCGATTCCCCGTGTCGGTTCATCGAGGATAAGATATTCCGGATGAGTGAGGAGCCAGCGGGCCAGAATGACCTTCTGCTGGTTCCCGCCTGACAGCGATTTGATCGGAGTGTCGGGGGTAGGGGTTTTAATATTCAGTTTCTTTATGAATTCATTGGCAAATGTTTCAGCCTGCAGCGGAGAAAAAGGCTTGAAGAAGCCTTTAAGGACCTGCAGAGCCAGAATTATATTGTCCCGAACCGAAAGGTCGGCAATGATGCCATCACCTTTCCGATCCTCGGGAAGATAGCCGATTCCATTTTTCATCGCGTCCAGAGGCGTCTTTATCTTAATGGCTTTTCCATTCATTTTCACTTCGCCGCCGGTCACCTTGTCCGCTGCGAATATTGCCCGGGCGCTTTCGCTGCGGCCCGAACCGAGCAGTCCTGCGAATCCGTTCACTTCGCCCTTTTTTATGGTAAAATCGAAAGGCCTCACGCCGGCGTCGCTGGATAGGTTGCTGCTTTCAAAAACGGGAACACTCTTATCGGAGGCTGTGGAGTCCTGCTTCTTTATTTTGGTTACATCATCAAGCTCCTTACCCATCATTTTTGAGATAAGTTCGATTTGCGGGAGCGACGATGTTTCGTATTCTCCGATGAGCTTACCGTTGCGGAGCACCGTAATTCTGTCGCATATTTCGTATACCTGTTCGAGGAAATGGGTGATGAAGATGATCCCGACGCCCCGCTCTTTCAGCTGGGCCATCAGTTCAAAAAGTTTCTTGACTTCATCGTCATCGAGAGAGGATGTCGGTTCATCGAGAATCAGAATCTTGCAGTCCATATCAACCGCTCTCGCTATGGCGATCATCTGCTGCACAGCGAGGGAACAGCTGGTCAATTCCTGAGTCGGGACCGCCGGAATTCCAAGAGAATCGAGAAGCCTCGCAGCTTTCTCATTCATTTTTTTCCACTGAACGAATGGGCTGCGGCTGCGGCCCGTAAACATATTTTCGGCTACTGTCAGATTGGGACAGAGCGTAATTTCCTGATAGACGGTTCCTATCCCTGATTTCTGCGCTTCCTGGGGAGACCTGAAATGGATCGAGCGCCCGTCTAAATCTATCTGTCCCGAGTCCTTTTCATATACACCTGTAATGACTTTTATCAGAGTGGACTTGCCTGCGCCATTTTCACCCATAAGGGCATGAATCTCTCCCTTTCGGAGCCTGAAGTCAACCTTATCAAGAGCTTTGACTCCCGGAAAAGATTTGCTGATAGCCTTCATTTCGAGTATGATTTCTGACATCAATCAATGATCTCCTCATATAGATCCGTAATAAACCGGCCGGTGCGGTTCACAGAATCGTCCGCAAACCGCACCGCGCTAATGACATAGTAATTGTTTAATTTAGCAGGGTACCGATTACCTTGTTACAACACCTTTTCCGGGATCGGCATTGATTCCCCAGTTTTCGATGTCCGCGTCGGTAATGGTGTCTGTTGTAAAGAGGAGCTCTTCCTGGTAAACGATTCCGCTGGGAATGTTCCCGCTCTGAATCCACCTGGAAATCTCTGCCGCCTGACGGGGGTTGCACTGCATATCCGCATCCCAGTAACCGGCCTGCACGTTCCTGAGGGCAAAGCGGTTGAAGTCGAAACCGATCACTTTAACTTTTCCGTTCTTTCCGTGACTTATTCCGGCTGCCTCGAGCGCCTGTACCGCTCCCTGTGCCATACCGTCATTTTCAGCGTAGATGACGTTGAAATCTTTTCCTGCTGCGATGGCGGCTTCAACAACTTTACGGGCTTCTTCAAGGCTCCAGCTGTCTCCGCCTGTTCCGTCTGCAACGATATTGAGTTTTCCATCTTTTTCAGCTTTGAGAACAGCAGCGCTCCGTCCGATTTCGGCGGCGGAACCCATCTGGCCGCGAATAAGGATAAGGTTTATTTCATCCAGATCCAGACCCAGGACCCATTCAACAGCCGTATTGCCTTCATAAGCCATATCGGAGAGAAGAGCGGCCTGATAGTTTGAAGTAGCCGTATCGATGGCGCGGTCAAAGAGAATAACCTTGATACCGGCATCTTTCGCAGATTTCAAAGTGTCGTCCCAACCGGAGGCGTTTGCGGCCGATATCAGGAGGTAATCCACTCCGTCCCTTATGTAGCCTTTTGCCGCAGCGATCTGCTCGCTGTTCTCACCGGTGTTGGTCTGTTTCGCGTCATAGCCGTTTGCTTCCGAAAAGACGGAGTTCATCGCTTCGACATTAGCCTGTCTGTAGCCTGATTCTTCAGGGGGCAGATTCACAATACCCACTTTGATCAGACCGGATTCCTCCTGGCCTGAAGCTGACAGTACAAAGGGGCCGAATGCGAGTAAAACAGCCAGTACACATAAGATCTTTTTCATGTAACCCTCCTTCGGGAACTAAATAATTGCTTTTGATCATGGTAGGATCACTTTCATGAGAAGTACATGAAGTTATTTATCGGGTTTTGTGGGAAATTTTCGCATTTTCATGCCCCGATGAAGTAAAGGGGTAAAAAGGTTTGTTTTTTTATGAGAAAGTCACAAAATATTACGAAACCGGGGAACCGGTCAGGGATATGACTCCGTTTTTCAAATGCTCCTGATAGATATCGGGAGATTTTAACCAGTGTCAGCCAGGGAGTCAGTTAAAAAAATAGTAAACAAAAAGCCCGATTCCGATCAGAGTCACCCCAAGATCAACGATATAGGACAGGACAACAGAATTGTTGTATAACCCCAGGCCGACCAGTTTCGAATTGTCCGAGAAGGTGAGGGGGAGATCGGGCGGCTGTGGCTTTCTCGGCTTTTCACCCATTACGGCGCCCATAGGATGAGTTATAAAATCGAGGATCCAATGGCTGAAGACAGCGATGCCGATGACCATTACTGTCCGGATATCAGCCTGAAGAACCGCTGCCAATACCATGGCTGCCGCCGTCCAGAGAAGTGACCCGACGAGACTGTGGGTCGCTTTGAGGATAAAGGATCCGCGGTCTTTGAAAAAAGCAGCGGGAATGCAGAGAAGATCCAGCGCTTCCGCGGCTATAACTACAGCTGCGGCCGGTGCTTCCGGGGCCGCCAGTGTCAGGGCGAATCCCACCCCAATATGCGCCAGTCCTGCCATATTCACTCCTTTGTTCAAGAGTACAATAATGTGTGTCCCTATTCAATTATTTTTTATTGAACTCATCTATTATTGCCTGCGGATCTCTGTTCCAGGAAAAAGATTTAAGAATAAAAAGCCAGTTGCTGATAAATTCCGGATAATCGGGTTCTCCCAGGGGTTCGAATATTATGACGGTTTTACCCGAAACGGTCTCTACTACAGCTTCAAAATAGATTCTATCCTCTTCGACTAAACGGTAATATCCGGCGAACTCATTGGCCTTTGTGTAGAAGGGAATAGAATCGGAGCGGTTCGATATATCGCCTTTAGTTGAATCATGACTTTCGAGTCCGATAACGTATTTAGAGGAATTTCCTCTTTCATCCACACCTTCCCAATATCCAGTGTCTTTCGGAGCTGTTAATGAAAAATAAACTGATTTCAATTCAGTCGTTGAGGATGGACCCTGTGAAACGCTGACCCGGTTATTTTCATCTAAAGCACCCAATAAGAAGAAGGGGTAAATGAATAGAAGCAGAAATATTACTTTTCGATTTTTCATCAAAATTAAAATATCAAATAAAAAACAGTCGTTCAACTGGTTAGAAATAGACTCTGATGCCCCTCATCCCCCCTCTCCTCGAGGGAGAGGGGACGGGGGTGAGGGTCGGTAAAGGCAATCTCCTGGTTTTCACACAGCCTGAATGGGAGAAAGGCTGGAGATGAGGGTTGTTTTTCAACAACCCTCAATCATCATTTCCCTTTCAGAAATTTATCGATGCCCTTGGCCGCTTTATGGCCGTTGGCAATCCCGTGAATAACGTCGGGACCTTCGATAATGTCTCCGCCGACAAAGAGCCAGGGGATATCGGACTGGAAGTCAGGGCTTACCTGAATCCGCCCTCTCGGACCGAATGTCAGTTTCTCTTTAATGTTATCAGTATAGCTGATATCCATTCCCTGTCCGATTGACTCGACTATCATTTCCGCTTCGAAGACTTTCTGGTTTTCCATATCCATAGTGGGGTTGAACCGGCCCTCGTCGTCGAAAATTCTCAGACATTTGGCCACTCTCAGTCCCTTGATCTCGCCGTTTTCAACGATGATTTCCTGGGGACCCCAGCCCGGATCGATGGTGGCGTTCTCTTCCCGCGCTTCGATGACTTCCTCGTCATCGGCAGGCATGGAGCCCTCCGCTTCCAGACAGGTCGCCGTTACGCCGACTTTTCCGTATTTCTTATTCTGAAGTCTCGCAATGGTTCTGGTAATGTCCATCGCCACGTTTCCACCGCCGACCACGACGATTTTTTCGGACAGGTCGATCTCTTTGCCATAGGAAACATCCCTGAGCAGATCGATGGCCTGGTAGACCCGTTTGTGGTCCGAACCGGGCACTCTCGTGCTCCGTCCCAGATGGAGACCGGTCGCTGCGAAGACCGCATCATACTCCTTCTCCAGTGTCTCGAGGGGAACATCGACGCCGACTCTGGTTCCGAACTGGAACTCGGCTCCCAGCGATTTGATGTAATCGATATCCTTATCGATCATATCGTAGGGGAGTCTGTACTCGGGAATTCCGTAGCGGGTCATACCTCCGGGCGCTTCCTGCACTTCGTAAACCTTCACCTGATAGCCCATAAGGGACAGGTAATGGGCTGCCGAAAGACCGGCGGGGCCGGCTCCGACGATAGCGACCTTTTTACCGTTTTTCACGATTTTATCGGTTCCCAGGATCTCCTTGTACCGTTCGGCAGGAACCTGATCGGCGATGTATCTTTTCAGCCAGCGGATAGAAAGAGCGTCGCCTTTGTGATTGAGCGAACAGACGGTCTCGCACTTATGCGTACAGATGCGTCCGCAGATTTCAGGCAGCGGGTTGGTTTCGTAGAGAATCCTCAGACCCTCTTCCATATCGCCGTGGCGGACCGCTTCGATATAGCGGGGAATTCCCATGTGGGCCGGACAGGTGGCGATACAGATACCGCATTCCACACAGCGGTCCGCTTCTTTCTGAGCCTGCTCGAGAGAATAACCCTTAATCATTTCCACAAAGGATTTGTCTCTTTCTTCCGCATGGAGCTCGCCCATTTCCACTCTCTGAGTGCTGTACAGGTCGTAGCCGTCCATTTTCGTGTAGCCTTCTGTTCTGTTGTTCCAGTGCTTTTCATCCACACCGGGAACAAAGCGGAAGTCTTCAGGATCGGAAGAAATCCATTTGTACTCGTTCGTCAGCCTGAGCGACTGAGTCGTGCAGACATCGACGCAGAGAGCGCACCAGCAGCAGCGGCCGTAATCGATCATGGGGCGGAGGCCCGAATCGCCGTCTTTCGCCTCATAACCGGCTACTTCGACCAGGTCTATGGCGGCATTCTGGCAGATCTCCTCGCAGGTTCCGCAGCCGATACATTTATCGGCATCGTTCATATGGAAACCCCTGTACCGCGGAGCCGCTTCCACATTGCGGGAATCCTTGATGGTAACCGGCGTTTTGAACAGGTTACCCCAGGCGGTAAAGGGCATTAAAACATCTTTTAAACTCATGCCTACCTCTCTACTTCCGGCGGATAGGTGTGGAGCGACGACATGACGCCCGCCGTATCCGCGATATTAAGATTGATTGCCATTTTCTCCATCAGCGTCACCGCATGGGTGTAGGAGGGACCGCGGACGTTGATCCGTCTCGGGTATCCGCTTCCGTCGGTGACGGTATAGTAACCGTACTCGCCTCTGGTACACTCGGCTCTTTTGTAAGTTTCCCCGTAGGGAATCTTCCAGTGGAGAACGTTGGGAACTTCAGCCATGAACTCTCCCTTGGTCGGAACCTGAGGGAGGATCTGGCGGATCAGGTCGATGGTCGTCAGTATGTCCCTGTAACGGACTTTCGCTCTGGCGAAGACGTCCGATTCATATTCAAGATGAACGTCGAAGTCGAGCCTGTCGTACATGAGGTAGGGGTTGTCCTTTCTCACGTCTTTCGCCACACCGGCGGCCCGGGCGTTCGGTCCCGTAATCCCGTATTCGTCAACCCAGTTCGGGTCGATGTATCCGAGGCCGATGGCTCTCTTTTTGAAAACCGAGTTGTGGAAGAGAACTCTTTCCACTTCCTCCATAACGGCGCTGATTTCATCGAGCGTTTCATTCATTCTGCCGACAAAACCTGCGGGTAGGAGGCTTCTGACACCGCCGGGAGGCATGTGCATATGGTAGATGCGTCCGCCTGTGATCTCTTCGAACCTGTCGAGAACCAGGTCTCTGGCCCAGATGGTCCACTGGCCGATCAGTCCCAGTCCGAATGAGCTTCCCTGTCCGCCCATCTGGGCGAGATAGGACTGGAGCCTGGACATTTCCAGAAGGAGTGTCCTCATCCAGTTGGCCGCTTCGGGGACTTCGATTCCCGAAAGCTCCTCGATGGTCGAGGCCAGGCAGTACTCGTTGAAGTCCGGCTCCGGTACGGCGACGCGGACACAGATGGGGAAGCACTGGATAAAGCGCCGTCTTTCCATCAGTTTTTCAAAACCTCTGTGAAGGTATCCCACATGGGTGACGCAGTCCATGATTTCGTCGCCCTGTATGGTCAGCTCGAGAGACATATTTCCGGTCATTCCGGGATGGATGGGGCCCTGCCAGATTTTGGTGAACTGCCCGCTTTCCACATCTACGATCGGTTTCCCTTTTTCATCGTGCCGGGGAAAGAGCGACCTGTCTTCATTGAAAGTAAACATCACATTCCCTCCGGATAGAGTTTTTTCTTCATATGCTCCGACGGATCGATCTTGGACCGGCCCGGTCTCGGGAAGTAGGTCTCCTCGGAGTACTTCTTCGTGTCGAAGTCCCGTCTATAGGGAGGCGGTCCCTGCCAGGCTTCGTCGAGAATGAAGCGGTGTCCCTGACGGGGGCTGCCCGGGAAGGATATCCCGAACATTTCGTTCAGCTCCTGTTCATAGGTCGTCACGGCAGGCCAGAGGTGATGAGCTGTCTGCATCTCCGCAGTTTCCCTGTCAATCCTGACCCTGAGGCCGATGTCATGCTTCGCTTTCGGATTGTTGAGAAGATAGGTGAGCTGAAACTCTCCCTCTTCCAGCCAGTCCACGGCGGTGAGCAGAACCAGATGGGTGAACCCTTCGTATTCCTTCAGGTATGCGACGGCGTCGACGCCGTATTTCTTTTCCACAGTGACAAATGTGAGGTCGTCCCGCTGATAGATTTCAGCTGTCACGGGGAATTTTTCTTTCAGTCGATTGACTATCTCTTTCATGATTTCCCCCTTACCAGCTGTACTCGGGCAGACCGACGTCGCCGAGAATCTTTTTCTGATTTTCTTTGTACCACGCGAAGTTTTCCGCGTATTTATCGGCTCCAACGCCTTTGCCGGCGCGGATAATCTTTTTCAGTTCATCGAAGCCGGCGATCAGCGCTTCGGGACGGGGCATACAGCCGGTCACATATGTGTCAACGGGCATGAAATGATCCAGCCTGTTGATGGTGTTGTAACTGTCCCAGTACATGCCGCCGTTGATGGTGCAGCTCCCCAGTCCCATAACGTATTTGGGAGAGGGCATCTGCTCGTAGGCCCGGACGACGATCCGCAGCGTTTTGACCGACAGGTAGCCGGAAATCATAAGCAGGTTCGCCTGTCTGGGAGTCGGCCTCCACTGAATTCCGAACCGGTATGCGTCGTGTTTCGGGGTCATGAGAGGGCGCATTTCGATGGCTCCGCATCCCGAACCGTAGGCCAGGATCCAGAGCGACTCGCTTCGCGCCCAGTTTTTGAAGTTTTCCAGTATGCCCGGAATCTTATCGTAATCCTTCCGGGGCGTCGGGATGGCGTCGCAGTAGTAATCCTTCATGGGATCGATTTCAATCTTCTCCCCGTCGGGCGCGATAACCGTCCTCTTTTTAAAATCTTTAAATTTTTCCATAGATTCCTCTTACATAAACTGCAGCAGCAGGATAGAAAGCAGCCCCATAACCAGAGGCACCTTCAGGAAAAAGCGGATGGACTGATCCACTCTGAACCGGGGGTAAATGGTCCCCGTGACAACGGACCACATATAAAGCAGCGTCGCCTTGAGGATGAACATGCCCCAGTTGGTGGCTCCGCCGAAGAACATATTGACGAACAGTATGGTCTTGGCCACGGCGAAGATCGGTCTGTTGGTGGACAGGATGCCCAGGAAGGAACCGTGGTATTCCGTCGGCGGCCC
>JAFGXR010000055.1 GCA_016936555.1 Spirochaetales bacterium
AGCGGTCATGACAGCATACAATCTCTTTAACGGAGAGTGGTGCAGTCAGAACCGGGATCTGATTACGGGAATACTCAGAGAGGAACTGGGTTTCAATTGGCTGGTTATGACGGACTGGTGGGCTATAAATGACAGCCTCAAAGCTGTTCAATCGGGACTTGACCTGGAGATGCCTGCACCGGAAGTGTTCTCATCCATTCAGAATCACCTGGATAAGGGGGACATTAGTGAAAGCGATATAGATCGTATGGCTGGAAATATTGTAAAAACTGCCGTTTTTATGGATTTCTACAATCCTGATTTCAAGGATAAGAGTTTTCTTGAAAATTACAGCCACCATGAATCGGTGGCATATCAGACAGCCAGTGAGGGAATCGTCCTGCTGAGAAACAAGGACGAGATCCTTCCCGTATCAGGTCAGACAGATATATTGATCACCGGCCGTTTCGTTACGGAGACGGCCCGCGGCGGGGGAGCGGCTGAAGTGGAGGGCTTTAATCATCTCTCCCTTCTGGAAGCCTTGAAAGAGGAGCTGGGCGAAACTGTCCGCTATGTGGAAAATCCGACAGAAGATGAAATCGCTGCTGCCGGGGTTGTTTTTCTCTCAACGGGCACGATTGACAGCGAAGGCTGCGATCGGGACTTTTCACTGCCCGATGAAGAGGAGGAGAGAGTTCTCAAAACAGTTTCACTTAATAATAAGACCGTTGTGCTGGTCAGTTCCGGAGGGGGAGTCAGAATGACCGACTGGGCGGATCGATCGGCAGCTATCGTGTATGCCTGGTATGGCGGGCAGCAGGGGAACCGTGCTCTTGCAGGGGTCTTGAGCGGAAAGATCAATCCTTCAGGGAAGCTTCCCATTTCCATCGAAAGAGATTTCAGTGATTCTCCGGGAGCCGCTTATCTGCCGGAGGGGGAAAGCCTCTATAGCGGATGGGATTCCGATGGAGAAAAAGACCACGCTGTTTACTCTGTTCATTACAAAGAGGATATTATGGTGGGATACCGTTGGTATGAAACAGAAGGGATAGACCCTCTGTTCCCCTTCGGTTTCGGTCTGTCCTATACGGAGTTCGAGTTTGAATCGATTAATCTTAATCCGGACAGGACGGAAAGCCTGAATATTCTTAATGTAGATGTTACGGTGAAGAACTCCGGTTCCCGGGCGGGACAGGAAACCGTGCAGATATATGTAGGGGATACTCACAGCGATGTACTGCGCCCAGTGAAAGAGCTGAAAGGTTTTGAAAAAATCTATCTTGAACCGGGAGAGAAGAAAACGGTCCGGTTCAGTCTGGAACGGAGTGCCTTCTCTTACTGGGATGAAGTGCTTGAAGCATGGACCATGGAGCCGGGAGAATTTGTCATTTATGCCGGCTCATCATCCAGGTCGGCTTTGCGGGAAGTCATCAGGATTGAATGAAGGGATTTCAGTAGTATGAAGATAAACAATGACAAAGTGAGAAGTCAGTACAATCTCCTGCGAATTCTTCAGGCTGTCTGGAAAAATCACGGTATCAGCCGGATTGAGTTATGCCGGCAGTTTGATATGGATAAAGCTACTATGAGTTCCATAACCGGGCATCTTATCAACCTGCGGATAATTGAAGAGGTTGAAGCCCAGAAGGTTGAAGTCAAACCGGGAAGAAAGCCGATCGGTCTCGGGGTCGTTGCGGACTTCGCCTATGTGGCTGGTATTGAATTCCATGTGAAGGGAATCCGCGCCGTTATAAAAGATATGCATTCGCAAACCGTTTACAGGGAGGATTTCCCCTTTGATATAAAAGAGGTCAATATACGCGAGGCTTTTTCTTCGGTTTACGGAGAGATCGAGAGAGCCCTGGAGGGAAAGCGTCTGCTGGGTATCGGTGTCGCCGTTCCCGGAGTGGTGGATCACGAAAGGGGACTAATTCTCAAGTCCTCCAAAATGGGAATAGAAGAGGTTCCCTATGATATAAGAAGTGAAATTTTCGATCATCTCGATGTCCCCTGTTTTATCGATAACGATGCGAACTGCTGTGCCAGAGGCATACTTGCCGATCATCGCGAAGAGGGGTACAGCAATTTCCTCTATGTTCATGTCAATCATTATCCCGATATGCCGGAATCTCAGAACGAGGCGAGTCTCGGAGTGGGGTTCGGTATTGTTCTCAAGGGAAAACTCTACTGCGGCCCTGATTACACAGCGGGGGAATTTCAAACCATAGATTACAATCCTGAGCGGATAAATCAGTTAAACCTGACCCGCAGAGAGCTGATCGATTACGGACAGGACGCGGATCTGCAGAAACGGGTCTTCGACGATCTGGCATCCCATGTGGCTCTTTTTGTCAATGTCTTCAACTTTAAAAATCTGTTTCTCGGAGGTCGTCTACCGGCTCAGATCCCCGATCTGCAGGATCTTTTCAAGGATGTTATCGATAAAAACTGGCTTTACCATAACGTCCGCGAATGCGGTGTGCATATTCTGGACGAGGATCGCATGTCTCCCGCCCTGGGAGCGGCTGGAATGTTTCTGGAACTGTTATTCACAGTTCCGGAAATGGAGCACAGCCGGGGCGCTCTGATCTGGCAGGAGATTTTCGGCGATGATCTGATCGATTACTGACCGACTGTATCCGCCAGAATAGCCGGCCCTTTTTCCAGGGAAGAACCCTGATCCCGTCAATTTCCCGCGGTCGGGAGTCCTGGGAGACAACAAATTTTTGAAGGAAAGGGATCTTTTCAGAAATGAGTTTCAGCCCTTTCAAATGATTGGCTTTAACCATATTTGATGATTTTACTTCTATAGCGGTTTTGTCCCCTATGATGAAATCTACTTCGTTTCCGGAATAGTCTCTCCAGAAGGTCATTTGTCTCCTGTCTCTGGCTGTTTTTTCAAAATTGACTTCATGGCCGTTCATAAGTGCAGCCGATCGTAAAACCGGGAAAAATCTCAATCTTCCGGGATATTCGTTCAGCTTGAATCTCTTCCTGCAGATAAACTCCGCAATAGTAAAAGAGATCCTCTTCCGGGTCGTCGGATAAATAAATCGATGGTATGGATCCGTAATTCAAAACTCTTGCGAGTGAAAAATCTGTAATTTCCCTTGATGTCAGCGGGTAAAGCACCTCTTTTCAGTTTCCAGGGACTGCTTCCCGTCAGAATAAAGTGTACTTTTTCTGATTCAATTAAATCATGCACTTCATCGAGAAGTCCGGGAAGTTTTTGACTTTCATTTTCAAGATCTTTTGTACTCTGTCATATTTCTTTATATAACAGTAATTTACAAATCCGCGATCGTAATGCTGAAATAATAGAATAATCCGCATTATAGATGCGGATTATTATTGAAGTACATAAAACCCCTATCATCATTAAAAGCTTGGTAGCTTTGTTTGATCCTCAATCCCTTATTCTCAGCAGCTTGTGGGGCGCCGTAATGCAGTCCAGTCCGGAAATCTGCACCAGGGCCTCCTGCATCTGCCGCTCCGTCGTTTCATGGGTCACAATAATAATGGGAACAGAATGGACATTCACCGGGTCCTCTTTCTGCATCATCGAGCTGATACTGATATCATTTTCTCCCAGAACCGTGGTCAGAGCCGCCAGAACCCCCGCCCTGTCTTCAACGGAAAAGCGGAGGTAATAGCGGAAAACTGCGTCGCCGATCGGCTCGATCTTCCCCTCTTCCAGATCTTCATATCTGACTGAGAGGGGATAGATGCTTTTGCTCTGTTCCGTCCCGATAGCCCGGGCCGCTTCCATCAGGTCGCAGATAACGCCTGAGGCGGCGGGATGGGATCCCGCTCCCAGCCCGTGGAGAACAAAGGGTCCGCCGTACTCCGTATCCACCGTAATGGCGTTATAAGCATCGATAACCGAGGCCATGCTGTCCGACTCATGAACCAGAACGGGGTGAACGGCCCCGAAGTATCTGCCGTCCTTTTCCTTCGCCCATCCCATGTGTTTTATTTTATAGCCCAGTTCCGCGGCGTAATCCATATCCATGGTTTCTATGGACGTTATCCCCTCGACGAAAAGATCATCGTATTTGAAGAGTTTGTTGAAGGAGAGATTCATCAGAACGATGAGCTTGTGGGCCGCATCGTATCCCTCGATATCGAATGTGGGGTCCGGTTCCGCATATCCTTTCTCCTGAGAGTCTTTCAGCGCGGAGGCGAAATCCTCTCCGGTTCCGCTCATCTTTGTCAGGATGTAGTTTGTCGTGCTGTTCATGATTCCCGATATTTCCCGTATGGTATCGCCGGCGAATCCTTCGCGGATGGAACGGATGACCGGTATTCCCGATCCGAC
>JAFGXR010000056.1 GCA_016936555.1 Spirochaetales bacterium
AGTAGGAGAAGAGCTTCCTTCATTGCTTCGTCAAATGTTTTGTAGAGGTGAAGAGGGAAGTCCCTGCTGTAGAGCCTTTTACCCAGTTCGAAAGACCATCGTATAAAAGGGGGACCGTTAAAGCCCATCAGGCCGAGCAGGCAGCCCCTTTTCTTCTCTTCCAGAAGGTGTCTTGTAAAGATCATTCTGTTGTTTTTGGAGACTTTCCCCTGCAGCTGCGAATAGTCCTTCAGTTCGATATGTATTCTGTCATAGAGTCCGATCTCCTGAAGAAACTCTTTCCGCTTTACGAGAAACAGGGAGAGGCCTTCGCCGCTGCTGTCTCCAACAGGCAGAGATAGCAGAATATTTTCCCCGGCCAGTCTGAACGAAACGGAGTACTGCTCTGTTAATTTTATATTTTCCCACAGAGGAAATATTTTTATTCCGTCCAGAAAGTCCTCCTCTTTCATTAATTATCTGATAAATAGATCTGAAATCAAGAATGTATCGGAAGGATTTGAAATTTGTAGGAAAGATATAAAAAAGTTAAAAGAAAGAATATAGAAAGAATAAGGAAAAAGTATATTGACTAAACCTCTTATGCGAAAGATAATAAAAACCATAACGAAATGTATAGATAAGCTGTTAATAAGTGAAAATTACCGATATATAGGAGATCATTGTGGCGGAAAAAGTTTTAATGCCCAAACAGGGGAACTCTGTTGAGTCCTGCATTATTGTTTCATGGCTCAAAAAAGAAGGCGATGCCGTCGCTGTAGGTGATATACTCTGCGAAGTGGAAACCGATAAGGCGACCATTGAAGTGGAATCAGGATTCGAAGGCACTCTGCTTAAGATTTTTTATGAAGAAGACGCCGATGTTCCGGTGCACGAATTGATTGCGCTTATCGGGCAGCCCGGAGAGGACATAAGCGGTTATGCTGCCGGCGGAGAAGGCCATACTTCTGATGGAAGTGCTCCTGCAGCTCCCGAAGAGAGAATAGCTTCTGCCCCTGTTGTCTCGCAACCTGCTGTTCAGACACCTGCCGCTCAGCCTTCTGAAGCCGTGGAAGGAAAAAGAGCCGGTTCTCCCAGAGCCATGAATCTGGCCGCCGCCAAAGGCATTGATATCCGCACTGTTGCCGGTACCGGACCGGATGGACGTGTTATTGAAAGAGATATCCTGACTCTGACAAAAGATTATCCCTCACTCTCTCCCGCGGCCATTGAAGAGCTTTTGAAATCCGGAAAACCCCTTCCCGTTAAAGGCAGCGGAATCGGAGGACGTGTTCTTCTTACCGATGTTCAGAACCGCGACGCGGCCCTTCGGCCTTCCGCCGCAACGGTTCCCGGAGCGATGGCTGCCTTCCCCGGTCCTGTCGAAGATATCAAAGTGCGGGGTATCCGCAAGATTACGGCGGAAAGAATGTTCGATTCCCTTGCAACAACAGCTCAGCTCACCCTCAATTCTTCTGCCGATGCCACTGCTATTCTGTCACTCAGAAAAAAATTCAAAAACAGTGATGAGTCTCTGGGACTTCAGAAAATCACTATCAACGATATGATTCTCTTCGCCGTGGCAAAAACTCTTCCCAAATATCCCGAACTGAATGAGCATTTTCTCGGCGATACGATCCGCCGTTTTGAGAAGGTGCATCTCGGATGTGCCGTCAACACGGAGAAAGGTCTTCTCGTGCCCGTAATCAAGGATGCCGGGGCCTATTCTCTCAAGGGTATTTCGGAAAAAGGCAAGGAGCTGTTCGGAGCCGCCCATGACGGGAAATCCAATCCCGACGATCTGCAGGGCGGAACATTTACAGTCACCAATCTCGGGTCCATGGGGATCGAGAGTTTCACACCGGTTCTCAACAAACCGGAAGTGGGAATCCTCGGCGTCTGTTCGGTCAACCTCAAACCCGTAGATAGAGACGGAGAAGTGAAGTTCGTTCCCTATATGGGGCTGTCCCTCACAATCGACCATCAGGCTGTGGACGGCGCTCCCGGAGCGGCCTTTCTGCAGGAACTCGTTAAAGCGATAGAAAATATCGATCTGCTCACAGCAGTGTAAGGGGAGATACATGTACGATATTATTATAATCGGTTCCGGACCCGGCGGGTATCTCGCCGCCGAGAGAGCGGGGGCCAGAGGGAAGAAAGTCCTTATCATTGAAAAGGAACACCTCGGCGGTGTCTGTCTCAACAGGGGCTGTATTCCTACAAAGAGTCTTCTGAACTCTTCAAAACTCTACAGGAAAGCTCTTCACAGCGAGCAGTTCGGTGTACACGCCGAAAAGGTAACTTTCAATATGGAAGAAGCCATGGCCTGGAAGCGTGAAGTGGTTCTGCACAACCGCAATGGCGTGGCGTTCCTTATGAAACACAACAAAGTGGACGTCATCGAGGGCGAAGCCTTCTTCAAGGGTGGTAGGACAGTTCTTGTCGACGGTAAGGAATATGAAGGGGAGACCATTATTCTCGCTACAGGTTCCCGCCCCTTTATCCCCCCCATACCGGGAGCCGACAGTCCCTATGTCAAAACAAGCCGTGAAGTTCTCGAACTTAAAGAGCTTCCCGGTTCCGTGGCGATTATCGGCGGCGGCGTCATAGGCCTGGAATTCGCTTCCTTTTTCTCCAATCTGGGAATCAGAACGGATATCATCGAGATGATGGATGAGATCGTTCCCTTCATGGATAAAGACCTTGCGAAAATCATGCGCCGGGAAATGAAAGATGTCAGTTTCAATCTCTCCTGTAAAGTAGAAAGGATAGACGGTAAAAAAGTCTGCTTTACTGATAAAAAGGGGAAAGAGAACTGTATCGAAGCCGATCTTATCCTCATGTCCGTAGGGCGCCGCCCCAATATAGAGAATTTTGAAGGAGCCGGTCTGGATATCGAAAGAGGCCGTGTCAAAGTGGATGATAAAATGCGGACCAATCTTCCCGGAGTTTACGCCATCGGCGACGTTACGGGAGAATCTCTTCTGGCCCATTCGGCTTACCGCATGGGCGAAGTGGCTGTAAACAACATCTGCGGCGGCGACGACCATATGCGCTATAAAGCCGTTCCCTGGGCGGTTTACAGCCATCCCGAAGCGGCAGGCGTCGGCCTGACGGAGAGCGAAGCGAAAGAAAAGGGCTATAACGTTAAAGCCGCATCCATGCAGATGCGCGGAAACGGGCGGTTCTTTGCGGAGAACGGAAAAGCTTCCGGTGTCTGCAAAGTCGTGGCCGATGCCGATACGGACGTGATTCTCGGGGTCCACATGCTCGGCGGCATGTGCAGCGAGATCATTGCGGCCGGTTCAACCATGATAGAGGCTGAACTGAGAGTCAGCGAAGTTAAAGAAATCATTTTCCCCCATCCCTCGGTATCGGAAATTATCAAAGATACCCTCTGGGCGTTGTAATAAAGGAGTTTGAGAATGCCAAGATCACAAGTAGTCGATCCCATCGAAGTAAGAAAATCAGATGTCATAAAAATCAAGGATATCCCGGTCAATCAGTACAAACCGGACATAAAGAAAGAGCTGAAGAAATACGGGAAAGAGGGGCTGAAGAATATCTATTACGATATGCTCATGGTCCGCGAGTTCGAGATGATGCTCAACTCCATCAAAACAGAGGGGTCCTATAACGGATTGACCTATAACCACAAGGGGCCCGCCCATCTTTCGGCCGGTCAGGAATCGGCTTCGGTGGGGCAGAGCTATCACCTCACCGCCGATGACTTTATCTTCGGTTCCCACAGATCACACGGGGAAATCCTCTCCAAGTCCTTTTCCGCTGTCAGACAGATGGATGACAAAGATCTGACCGGTATCATGGAAAACTTTTTCGGCGGAGACTGCCTCCGGGTCGTCGAGAAAGGCTACAAAAACGGCGATACAAAAGACCTGGCTGAAAACTTTGTTCTCTATGGTGCGCTTGCGGAAATCTTCGCCCGCGCCACGGGATTCAACAAGGGTCTCGGCGGTTCCATGCATACTTTCTTTTCTCCTTTCGGAAGCATGCCCAATAACGCCATAGTAGGGGGAAGCGCCGATATCAGTATGGGTGCCGCACTCTACAAAAGAGTGAACAGAAAGCCCGGTATCGTTATCGGAAACATCGGCGATGCGTCTCTGGGCTGCGGTCCCGTCTGGGAAGCTCTTTCCATGGGCTCCATGGATCAGTACTCCACTCTCTGGGACAAATCTCTGGGAGGCAATCCCCCCTGGATGCTCAACATCTTCAATAACTTCTACGGAATGGGCGGGCAGACGTCCGGTGAGACAATGGGCTACGGACTGGCCGCCAGAGTGGGCGCCGGGGTCAATCCCGACAATATGCACACCGAAAGGGTGGACGGTTTCAATCCCCTCGCCGTGGCCGACGCCATGGAGAGAAAGAAAAAGCTTCTCCTCGAAGGAAAAGGGCCCGTCTTTATGGAAACCATCACCTACAGGCTATCGGGCCACTCTCCCTCCGACGCCTCTTCCTACAGATCGAAAGAGGAGATCGATTCCTTCAGAGAGAACGACAGTCTTGAGGGATACGGAAGATACCTCCTTGAGAACGGCGTCATAAGCGAAAGCGAACAGGCCGAGCTCAAGTCCAGAGTGGTCGATAAAATCACCAATACCATGTCTCTGGCCATCAACGATGAAGTTTCGCCCCACGTCAGCGCGTCCTTTATCGAATCGGTTATGTTCTCCAATGGAAATGAACCCAAACTGGATGACAGAGAGCCTGAAGTTCTCACTCCCAAAGAGGAAAATCCCCAGGTTAAGTCAAATAAGAGAAAAAACAGATTCGCCTTTGACGAAAATGGCAAGCCCTACCCGGCGGCCAGGACCTTCACGCTCAGGGACGGTCTGTTCGAAGCCATGATACACCGGTTCTACGAAGATCCGACCATGATCGCCTACGGAGAGGAAAACAGGGACTGGGGCGGTGCCTTTGCGGTATACCGAGGACTCACGGAAGCTCTGCCGTACCACAGGCTTTTCAACTCGCCCATTTCCGAAGCGGCCATCGTCGGTTCCGCTGTCGGATACGCCATGAGCGGCGGAAGGGCCGTCGCCGAGCTGATGTACTGTGACTTTATGGGCCGGGCGGGTGATGAAATCTTCAACCAGATGCCCAAATGGCAGTCCATGAGCGGCGGCGTTCTGAAGATGCCTCTTGTTCTGAGAGTTTCCGTCGGCAACAAATACGGAGCCCAGCATTCCCAGGACTGGACGGCCCTGACAGCCCATATCCCCGGTCTCAAAGTCATGTTCCCCACAACGCCCTACGATGCCAAGGGAATGCTCAACCTGGCTCTGAGAGGAACCGACCCGGTTATCTTCTTCGAAAGCCAGAAACTCTACGGTATCGGCGAGCAGTTTGAAAAAGAGGGCGTTCCCGAAGGCTACTACGAGATTCCCGAAGGAGAGCCGGCTATCAGAAGGGAAGGGAAGGACATCACGTTCCTTACGATCGGATCGACTCTCTATACGGCCATGGAAGCGGCTGAAAAACTGAAAGCGGATCATGGGCTCGAAGCGGAAGTCATCGATATGCGCTTTATGAATCCCCTCAATTACGAGAAGATCATCGAGTCTGTAAAGAAAACAGGAAAAATCCTGCTCGCTTCCGATGCCAGCGAAAGAGGTTCCTTCCTCCACACGGCGGCCTCTCACATCAGCCGTCAGGCCTTTGATTACCTCGACGCTCCACCCGTTGTCGTCGGCGCCATGAACTGGATTACGCCTCCCGCAGAAATGGAAGATTACTTCTTCCCCAGTGCGGACTGGCTGATCGATGCCGTTCATGAGCAGATTCTGCCTCTGCCCGGTTATGCGGCAAAGAGCAACCAGACCAACGGCGAAGTCTTACGAAGAAATAAAGAGGGAGTCTGATTTATGGGTCAAATCAATCTGACCAACCTGAAAACCAAGGCCGGTGAAACAGTCGCCGAGCCGAAAAACGATGAAGTGAACAACCACGTACACACGACCTATTCATTCAGTCCCTATACACCCGCCGGGGCGGCTTTTCATGCCTGGAAAGCCGGGCTGGGCGCTGTGGGCATTATGGACCACGACAGTATCTCAGGCGCTGAAGAAATCATTGAAGCGGCTAAAATCCTGGGTATCGCCTCAACCTGCGGTTTCGAGGTACGTGTCAATATGTACGGAACGAAATTGGAAGGGAAGAAAATAAACAATCCCGACTCGGAAAATATCGCCTATATGGCGGTCCACGGCGTGCCGAAGAATAAATTCCCTCTCGTGGAAGCTTTTCTGGCTCCTATCTGTGTTGAACGGAACAAGAGAAACAGGAAAGAGGTGGAGCGACTCAATGAGCTCATCAGAAATTTCCCGATCGAACAGATTGATTTCGACCGCGATGTTCTGGCCATCTCCAATGCGGGAATCAAGGGAAGCATTACGGAACGCCATATCCTCTATGCCCTGGCCGGCAAAATCCTTGATCAATTCGGAAAAGGGGAGGAAACGGTCCACTTTCTCGAAGAGACAATGAAAATCGATCTCAGCCCTAAAATCAGAGAGTTTCTTCGAGACGAATCGAATCCCCACTATCGGTACGATCTTCTGGGGGTTATGAAATCGAGCTTTCTTCCCGGGTTTTTCATACAACCGGACCATGATGAGTGCATCAATGTGCAGCTTGTCGTGAATTTCGCCAATTCCATAGGCGCCATTCCCGCCTATGCCTACCTGGGAGATGTAACCGAAAGCGCGACCGGCGATAAGAAAGCGGAGAAATTCGAAGACGATTATCTGGACCTTCTCTTTGATGAACTGAAAAGGATAGGCTTCCGGGCCGTAACCTATATGCCGCCCCGCAACAGGAAAGAACAGCTGAAACGGGTTCAGAAACTCTGCAGCGAATACGGATTGATGGAGATCAGCGGTGTGGATATCAACTCATCCCGCCAGTCCTTTCACTGTCCGGAAGTTCTCGATCCCGATTTTTCCCACCTGATCGATGCGACCTGGGCTCTCATCGCCCATGAAAAACTGACCGATGGGGATCCTGATCTCAACCTGTTCAGTAAAGATAATCCCCTTGCTGGACTGTCTCTCGATGAGAGAATCTTCCGGTATGGAAAAGCCGGCCGTCTTCTCGATCCGTCCGATCCGGTTATGACGGAAAAAATCAGAGAAATTTTGAATTGAGGAAATGAAGAAGATGAATGAAATCGTAAAAACAGCTGCCCGGATAAGGGGGCTTTCCTATAATAATGGCAACTGCGGTATTGTCTCTTTCTCAGCCGATGGAAAAGGGAATACCGACTCATTGAAATTGAAAACCCCGGAGAATCCCGAAGCCGGACTGGCTGTTGCTTTTAAAAAATACACTGATGAAAAAGGGCAGCCGCCCGCTTCGGTGGATATAGAGGGAATTGGTTTCTTCTCCATCGTTTATCCGGGAACCGTTTCCCCTTCGGTTCTGAACGGAAAAGTATCCGTTGTTACCGGCGGTGCCCAGGGATTCGGAGAGGGGCTTGTCCGGGATCTCGCAGAGCAGGGGAGCCTTGTCTTTATTGCCGATATGAATCTCAGCGGTGCGCAGGTTCTGGCTGACGATCTCAACGGTAAAGCGGGGAGGACAGTCGCTTACGCCGTGGAAGTCAATGTAACCGATGAAGAGTCGGTTGAAAAGATGATGGAAACCATTGCTCTCAGTGTCGGCGGAGTCGATGTTTTTATCAGCAATGCCGGTGTTCTCAAAGCCGGGAGTGTCAAAGAGATGTCATTGAAGGATTTCAACTTCGTCACTTCCGTAGATTATACGGGCTATTTCATCTGCACCAAGTTCGTATCACAATTGATGGCTGAGCAGAACAAATACGCGCCGGATCATCTGACCGACATCATTCAGATCAACTCCAAATCGGGACTTGAAGGCTCCAATAAAAACGGGGCCTATGCGGGAGCCAAGTTCGGCGGAATCGGCTTGACCCAGAGTTTCGCACTCGAGCTGATTTCTGACCGGATCAAGGTCAACTCCATCTGTCCGGGGAACTTTCTGGACGGGCCGCTCTGGTCCGATCCCGACAGAGGGCTGTTCGTCCAGTATCTGAACACCGGGAAGGTTCCGGGCGCGAAGACAATTGCCGATGTCCGGGCCTTTTACGAGGCGAAAGTGCCGATGAAAAGGGGCTGTACGACTGAAGATGTCATGAAGGCCGTGAGATACATCGTCGATCAGAAATATGAGACGGGTCAGGCGGTGCCCGTTACCGGAGGCCAGCTCATGCTCAACTGATTTTTATGGGGGCGCTAGCTGCGTTACTGAAAGACTCGTGTATAGAAATACACTTCGGCTTTCGGTGCCTTGCTAACACCTCCTCTAAAAATCAGTTGCATTGGCATAAAGGGGAAGGCGCTGCGCTGTTCCCCTGATGGGGTGAAGTGTTGACAGGTTTCGGGGTTTGAGTTAATAGTTTATTCATGAACAGGATTTCATTTGTAAAATTGAATAGTTTCATTCTCTGGTGGTGGCTGAACAGATAGCCGTCCGGAGATAAATTAATATGGCGGCTCTTTTACAGCCGCGGTCTTTTTTGTTTTGAGATAGAGCCGTGAGTTTTCGCGGTTCTTTTTTTTTATAAAAATTTTTAAGGGGTTTACAATGGAGAATGGGAAAACGATTTTAACGGGGGACAGGCCGACGGGGCCTCTTCATTTAGGGCATTATGCAGGAAGCCTGAAGAAAAGGATTGAGCTTCAGGATCAGTTTCGGACTTTTATCGAGATCGCCGATGTACAGGCTTTGACTGATAATTTTCACAATCCGGGGGCTCTGAAAAGGAATGTCATGGAGGTGATGCTGGATTATCTTTCAGTTGGACTGGATCCGGAAAAGGTTACATTTGTTCTGCAATCACAAATTCCAGAGATTCATGAGTTATCTATTTATTTCCTCAATCTCGTTACCGTTTCCCGTGCTCTGAGAAATCCGACGGTGAAGAGCGAGATTTATGAGAAGAGAAACGATCCGGGGAAAATGAGCCATTTCGGTAAGGAACTGGATATTCCTCTTGGTTTTCTCATATATCCCGTACATCAAGCGGCTGATATCGCAGTTTTTGATGCGGACCTCGTTCCCGTCGGAAATGATCAATTGCCTATGCTTGAACAGGCAAGGGAGATTGTTAGAAAATTCAATTCTCTTTATGGAGATGATATTCTGAAAATGCCGGAACCGGTACTCAGCGATTGTGAGAGACTGCCCGGCATTGACGGGCGGGCGAAGATGAGCAAATCTCTCAATAACGGCATTTATCTGAAGGATTCAAAAGAAACTGTTGAAAAGAAGATAAAATCGCTGTTTACCGATCCCAAAAGAATACGGGCTGATATTCCGGGAGAAGTGGAAGGAAATCCGCTATTCATATATCATGACGCATTTAACCGGCATGCTGACGAGGTTGAAGAGTTCAAGAGATTATATAAAGCCGGGAAGATTGGCGATATGCCTGTGAAAATGAGATTGATGGAGGAGATCAACGAATTCCTCGAACCCGTCAGGGAGAAGAGGGAGTCCTATCAGGGGAGAGAAAATCTGATTATTGAAATGTTGATGGATCAAAGTGCTGACGCAAGAAAAACAAGCTCGGCGGTTTTAAAGCGCGTGCGCAGGGTCGTGGGAATAATCTGATATGGATGGCAATGAAAAGAAAGGGAATTTTCAGGCGATAATTTCGATTATTCTCTGGTGTTTAAGCGGAGTCTGTTTCAGAAAGGGATCGGAAGTTTTCAAACCTATGACTTATCTGGCTCTTATAACGGGAATCGGTGTGCTGACTGCTGTTCTCATTCAGTATCTGAGAAAGAAAAACCTGAAATCTCTCTTTTTTCTCCCAATGAAAGTTATTATTGCAGGTATTCCCGGGATCTCTATTTATACTGTGTTTCTGGCTTTTGCCGGTGACTTTTATCTTTCCAGACCTCAATGTCTGTTACCCCATATACTGGCTCTGACAGGCGGTTTCTTCTGGGCGGTTTATTCAGTAATGCTCAAGGTCCGGGAAATTCCTGATGAGCAGTCCGGTACGGCTTTTCATTTTACCTTTTGTTCTGTTTTATCTTTGATCATCGCTCTGATTCTGGGTGAGTTTTCTGAAATCCCCACTCTGACTGGAGAGTCGCTGTTCTGGATTATTCTCGGCGGTGTCGGTCCCGTTGGAATTGCCTATTACCTCTGGGAGCTGGGGTTGATACCCGGTGCCCTGATGATCGCGGCCGGAGCGTATGCCGTCAGAATGGCTGTTGCGGGAGTTGAGAAGCCGGAATCCTGTTGAAATCAGATACCGTATTTTTTCAGGATTTTTTCAATAGTTCCATCTTCCCACATTTCGTCAAGAACACAGTTCAGCTCGTAGATGATATTCGAGTGGGGCGATTGTTTGCTGATGAGGAGATGGAAGTGGCTTTCTTCTCCGATGCCTTCTGTTTCCACTATCAATTCCTGCAGTTCCAGTTGTTCTATATTGGAGCGGGCTATGCTTTTCTCTTCGATTATCAGATCTCCCCGGCCGGCGGCGAGCATTCTGTACATGCCTTCTACTCCTCTGGCATATTCTACAGGTATGTGGAATTTCTCAGCGACATTTTCTTTAATCCAGTCATTGCCAATATAGGAAATAACGGAGTAGCCTGTTTGTTTTATATCAGCTAAACCGTGAAGCTCGTTTATAGTTTCCAGGTTCTCATGTTCTATATAGGTATAGATGAGCCTTTTTTTTACCCAGACAGGCGAATCCGTTGATATAGCGTATTCCAGTCTTTCCTTGGTCGGTATGGTGAGCATCATGTCGCGGTCACCGGTTTTTACCAGATGCTGGCAACGGGGCCATGGGTATATGGATATTTCCACTGGTATCCCCATTCGGTTTTCCAGGGCTTCAATAGTTATTTCGTAGAGGAATCCGGCATAGTTTCCCTTTTCATCTATGTAATTGGCCGGTGCGTAATCGGTGAATACCCATTGGATAGGTTCATCTCCATAGATGTTCAGAAAGAAAAATAATAATAAAATAATTGATAAGATCCGCATCTTTTAACCTATTCTATATAATTATATTACTTTTCATGGCCATATTATTAATTCTATTTTTATTTATTTGTTCTCTATGGGGAAAAAAGAAAAGAAAGCAGAAATTATATGTAAAAACATTGACAGGAAAGCTATACGAAAGATAATATAAAGTATAACGAAAGTTAAATGAGGGAATTAAAATCAGGAGTAAAAATATGAAAACGAAAGCTGTACGCCTCTACGGCAAAGGTGATTTAAGATTGGAAGAGTTTGAACTTCCTGAATTGAAAGAGGGGGAAATACTGGCGAGAATCGTTTCAGACAGTATCTGCATGTCTTCCTACAAGGCTCAGAGCCAGGGGCCTGATCATAAACGTGTTCCCGATAATGTCGCCGATAATCCCGTTATCATCGGTCATGAGTTCTGCGGCGAGATTGTGGAAGTGGGATCCAGATGGTCTTCTCAATTTAAACGCGGAGACCGGTTTTCCATCCAGCCCGCTCTGAACTACAAGGGCAGCCTCGAGGCTCCCGGATATTCCTACAGCTATATCGGCGGAGATGCGACATATATCATTATCCCGGAAGAGGTCATGGAAATGGATTGTCTTCTCCCCTATGACGGCGAGGCTTTTTTTATGGGATCCCTAGCCGAACCCATGTCCTGTCTGGTCGGGGCTATGCATGCCAATTACCACATTAAACAGGGAACTTACATTCATGATATGGGTATCGTCGAAGGCGGTGCCATGGCTGTTCTGGCCGGTGTGGGACCGATGGGTCTCGGACTGATCGATTATACAATTCACTGCGACCGCAGACCGGCCAGGCTTGTTGTTACTGATATCGATACAGCAAGACTGGAGCGTGCCGCATCCATTTACACGGTAGAAGAAGCTGCTGCCAATGGTGTTGAGCTCTCCTATGTGAACACGGCCGAAATCGGAAATCCCGTGCAGGCATTGATGGAACTCAATAAGGGAGAGGGGTACGATGATGTTTTCGTCATGGCGCCTGTTAAACCTGTTGTCGAGCAGGGAGATGCACTGCTCGGAAAAGACGGATGTCTCAACTTTTTTGCCGGTCCTTCCAATACGGATTTCTCGGCATCCATGAATTTCTACGATGTCCATTATGCGGCCCATCACATTGTCGGAACCAGCGGTGGAAATACCGATGATATGCGGGAATCCCTGGAGATGATGTCCAAAGGGCTGATCAACCCCGCAGCCATGATTACACACATAGGCGGACTCGATGCCGTTGTGGATACGACAATCAACCTTCCGAAAATTCCCGGAGGTAAAAAGCTGATTTACACGGGAATTTCCATGGAGCTGACGGCTATTGCCGATTTTGCGGAAAAGGGAAAGAGTGAGTCGTTATTCAAGGGGTTGGATGAAATCTGTAGAAGAAACAAGGGATTGTGGTCGGCTGAAGCGGAACAGTATCTTCTGAAAAACGCGGAAAATATCTGATCACTTCTTTGCGAGGAGCTCTTCTTCCAGCTGAAGAATCAGCTTCTCCATTTCGCCGCTTTCCCTCATCTCTCTAAGCTTTTGATCGATTATGGGGACAATATGGCTGTTTTTTCTGTGTAGAAAGTGGTACAGGTCCAGCGAAATGACCGGATCGGCCAGACCGGTCATTTCATCGTTGCCTGTATCGGCCAAGGTGAAATTCCCTCCCAGTCTGCTGGTCAGGGCGATATCGGCCCGGCCTATCCTGACGAATTCCATCATGGCTTCCATGCTGTCGAAATCGTAAACTTCGGGAACATCCCCGGTCAGCCTGTCCGTATTGACGACGCCTTTTATGCGGGCTACCCTGTAATTCTTCAGCTCCTCTTTTGTCACATGCTCTATTCCGCTGTCCTTCCGGACAAAGGCGAGAGTTGAATTCTGATAAAGCACAGTGGGAACTTTTATCAGCTGGGGGAATATCATTTCAAAGGACGCTATTCTCGCGACTTCGCCGTCCACAGCGCCGCTTGATGCTTCCTGCTGGGCCCTTAGCGCCGACATGGGGAGAATCTCCACTTCCAATCCTATTTCTGCGTACAGTTCTGTCAGGATCATGGCGCAAACGCTTTGTATTGCCTGATCTTCGATGACAGCCAGTCTGAGATCCTGTGCGCCGAGAGTAAATATTATTGCCGTAAGCAGAAATGCAATAAATTTTTTTCTCACAATAACCTCATAGGATAAGTTTAATACAGGAGGGAGGTTTTTTGAAAAGAAATATTTTCCCATTGGCCTGGCCGGGAATCCGTTGATAGCGCTTCGCTTGTTCGCCGCTCATGTTTGATTTACACATAAACTGGAATGATTTGTAAATCGACAGGGGCATGAAGGGATTTTAATATGAAATCATGAATGAGCGGGGAAATTATCTGGCATTGGATTTCGGCGCTGAAAGCGGCCGGGCTATTATCGTATCGTTAAGCAGGGAAAAGGCGGAACTGAGGGAAATACATCGATTCCCGAACAGGCCTGTATTACTGAACGGAACTCTGCAATGGGATCTTCCCTATCTGTTCGGGGAGATCATTACATCTTTGAAAAGGGCTAAGGCGGAAGATATTCCGCTCGATGGTCTGGCTGTTGATACCTGGGGAGTCGATTTCGGTCTGCTTGATATCTATGGCGATCTGATCGGAAATCCCGTGCACTACAGGGACAACAGGACAGATAACATAAAAGATGGCAGTCCCATGACCGATGAGGATATTTTCAAAGAGACGGGAGCGCTGCCCTGGAATATCGGTTCTCTTTTCCAGTTAAAATCGCTTCTGGACCAAAAACCCGGACAGCTGGACAGGGCCGTTGATTTTCTCCATACGCCCGATCTGTTCAATTATCTGCTCTGCGGCGAAAAGAAATCGGAGCTGACAATAGCCAGCACCTCGCTGCTTGTAAACACCGAAGGAGCGTGGTCAGCCAAAGTTCTGAATTCCTTCCGTCTCCCTCCGGTTTTCAGAGACATAGTCAAGCCCGGTTCTGTCCTGTCCACATTGCGCCCGGAACTGGAAGACCTGACCGGCTTTACCAATCTCAAGGTGCTGACAACCTGTTCTCACGATACGGCATCGGTTGCTGCCGTCGTTCCCGAAAGAGAAAGCGACACCGCATTCCTCAGCAGCGGAACCTGGAGCATTCTCGGGAAAATAAATGACAAACCGGTTACAGATCTCAAGTTGCTGGAAAAGGGGTTTACAAATGAAGCCTCTCTGGAATCCTGGTATCTCTGCCGCAATATTACGGGACTCTTTCCCTTTCAGGAGTTAAAGAGAGAGTGGGAACATTCTTCAGATCCCTGGGATTACGGAAAGATGTGCAGCGAAGCCGCTGAAGCGGAGAGCAGAGGTGTCGTCGATCTTGAATTCAGTGACTTCAAGTTGCCGGGACATATGAATGAAAAAATTATCGGGTATCTGACCGGTTATCACGGTGCTGGAATCAGCCTGACAAGAGGGGAGGCGGCAAAAGTTCTCCTCGACAGTCTGGCTCTTGAGTATGCTTTTAATCTGGAAATTCTGGAAAATCTCACAGGACAGAAAATCAACAGGCTTTATATACTGGGGGGCGGAACAAAAAACACCTACCTCTGCCAGAGAACCGCAGATCTTTGCGGAAAAAATGTCGTGGCGGGAATTGACCAGGGGACGGCACTCGGTAACGGTTTGGTCCAGGCATACGGGCTGGGGCATATCAGCAGTGCGGAAGAGATCCGGAGAGTCGCGGCCCGTAGTTTTCCCATGAAGGAGTACCTGCCCGGCCGAGAAAATGAAACCGAAAAATTAATTAATGCATATCGCAAACTGAAGGAGAGAAATAATGACAATGAATAAAGCTGAAAACCGTCTCCGCGGTTCCATGCCCAGAGTGGGAATCCGCCCGACCATAGACGGACGGCGTAACGGTGTCCGCGAGTCACTGGAAGAACAGACCATGAATATGGCGAAAAGCGCCGCGAAACTGATCAGTGAGAACCTGAGACATCCCAACGGGCTGCCTGTTGAGTGCGTTATCGCCGATACGACCATCGGGGGGTTTGCCGAAGCGGCTGACTGCGCCGACAAGTTCAAACGTGAAAATGTGGGCGTTTCGCTGACCGTGACGCCCTGCTGGTGTTACGGATCGGAGACCATGGATACGGATCCCCATATGCCCAAAGCCGTCTGGGGTTTCAACGGAACGGAAAGACCCGGCGCCGTTTATCTGGCGGCTGTTCTGGCCGGTTACACCCAGAAAGGTCTTCCCGCCTTCGGCATATACGGACGGGATGTTCAGGATTCCGATGATTCATCGGTTCCCGAAGATGTAAAAGATAAAATCCTCGATTTCGCCAAAGCGGGACTCGCCGTCGCCTATATGAAGGATAAAGCGTATCTCTCGCTCGGGAATGTTTCCATGGGTATCGCCGGTTCCATAGTGGATCAGGATTTCTTCCTCAAGTACCTCGGCATCCGCACGGAAACGGTCGATATGGTTGAGTTCATGCGCCGCATCGATGAGGAAATCTACGATAAGGAAGAATACGAAAAGGCCATGAAATGGGTCGCCGATTTCTGCAAGGTCGGTAAGGATGACAATCCGGCGGATAAACAGAGAACAGCGGAACAGAAACAGGAAGACTGGGAAACATCGGTAAAAATGACTTTAATCGCCAGGGATCTCATGGTGGGGAATCCGAAACTGGCTGAAATCGGATACGGGGAGGAGGCCATGGGGCGCAACGCCATAGCGGGCGGTTTCCAGGGGCAGCGCCAGTGGACCGACTACAAGGCCAACGGCGATTTTATGGAAACCATGCTCAACACCTCCTTCGACTGGAACGGAATCAGAGAACCCTATATTATGGCGACGGAAAATGACTCGCTCAATGCCGTGCCCATGCTGTTCGGCCACCTGCTGACGGACCGAGCCCAGATTTTCAGCGATGTGAGGACCTACTGGAGTCCCGATGCGATTGAACGGGTTACAGGCTGGAAGCCCGAAGGACCGGCTGCCGGAGGGCTTATCCATCTGATCAATTCCGGTTCGACGACTCTCGACGGATCGGGAGCCATGAGCGAAAATGGTGAACCGGTTATGAAACCCTGGTGGAATGTGACGGAGGAGGACGCTAAGAACTGTCTCGACGCCACTCTATTCCGTCCCGCCGATACGGGCTATTTCAGAGGCGGCGGTTATTCCACGGACTTCCTGACTAAAGGCGGTATGCCCGTAACCATGAGTCGCGTTAATCTGGTCAACGGATTGGGACCTGTCCTGCAGATTGCTGAAGGTTTTACTGCGGAGATTCCCGCTAATGTACACGATACGCTTGATGACAGAACCAATCCGACCTGGCCGACGACCTGGTTCGCCCCGCGTCTGACCGGAGAGGGGAACTTCAGCGATGTCTACGCGGTCATGGCCAACTGGGGTGCCAACCACGGTGCCATCAGCTACGGCCATATCGGAGCTCAGCTGATAACATTGGCTTCCATGCTCAGAATCCCTGTTTCCATGCACAATGTTCCGGAGGATCGGATTTTCAGGCCCTCCGCCTGGGCTTCCTTCGGTATGGATCGGGAGGGAGCGGATTTCAGGGCCTGCTCCAATTTCGGGCCTCTCTATAAATAATTGCCAGATAGAACGGATAAACCTATACTGGGGTTAATGAATGAAATCGGCATCTACAGGGAGGGGGGGCTACCCCCCTTTCCCGTTGGCTTCCTCAAATACGATCTGAAAATTCTCCGGTGCAGCTACTGGGATGTCTATTACTGGCAGCATGATTCCCTCCTGGCTCCCTATTGGAGAATATACTGGAACGACCGGGAAGGAGCATCCGTCTTTCTCGACGGGGAACGATGGGAAATGACTCCGTCCCGTATCTATCTCATACCCCCCAATACAGCCTTCGGCTCCCGAATGGAATTGAATCCGGTCAGGAAGGACAGAAACTTCCTTATGGGCTGTCCGGTCAGTGATGATAGTCATGAGAGACCGTTGAAATCGATGAAGCATTTTTTTATTCACTTCACAGCCGGTCTGCCCTGGGATCATCTTTCACCTTCGATCTATCAGTTCGAAGCAAGGGGTGAAAAGATGGGGCTGGTTGATGAATTGAGGGACAAATTGAGCCGTCCCGCCAATATCATGGATCGACGGACCATCTTTTCAGTCAGGGCGCTTATCAATCTGCTCTTCCTGGAAATCCCCGACGGCGATTGGCCCGATGATATTCTGGACGAGCGGATAAGCCGGATTCTGGCTTTTATGGAATCCCATTATCTGGAGCCCCTTCAGGTAAAAGACCTTGCGGACCTGGTCAACATGTCGGAAAACGGTTTCAGCAGGCTCTTCAGAAAGAATACCGATAAAAGCCCGAGGGAATTCCTTATAAGCAGGAGGCTTGAACATGCCTGCACTCTGCTTCACCACAGCGACGACTCCATTGAGCAGATTGCCGTGAGGAGCGGCTTCTGTGACAGATCCTATTTCAGCCGCATGTTCATACGCAAATACGGGACCGGTCCGGCCCGGTTCAGAAAGACATCATTTAACAGATCGAATTGACTGTACAAATATCCTTAACTCTGCTTAAAATAGGCAGATGGACACAATACTTGTCGTGGATGAATCCTCCCTGTTCAGGAAATTCGCAAAGCATATGCTCGAGACCGAGGGCTTTGTCGTACATACGGCGCGGAGCGGTTTCGACGGACTCAATCAGATACGAAAACACCGTCCCGATCTCGTTATTATTGATGATGGTCTGAACCGCCAGAGCGTCAATAATTTCCTCAAAAAAAAGAGTGAGGATATCAATATCAGCGATACACCGGTCATTTTTACGGCCAGGGAGTTCACTCAGGAGCGGATAGTCGAATTATGCCGGGTCAAAGTCAGGCGTTTTCTTGTGAAGCCCCTGAAGATTGATCAGTTTTTCGAGACAATCGGTTCCTTCCTTTCCCGCAGTCTTGAAGTCGACTCGACTCCCTGTCAGCTTAACCTTCATGTCAATCAGAATCTTATTCTCCTGGAAGTCGCCAAAGGGCTGAATAGAACGAAACTCGATCTGGTTCACTGGAAGATTCGCGAGATCTCTGAATCCAATGATATCACCGATCCCAGAATCATGATCCTGATGAGCGATGTCCATATGGAAAAGCAGTCGGAGTTTGTTCTGGAGAGCTTTATAAAGTCTCTTGTCGGGATTACGGGAAATGCCTCAAATGTGAAGGTACTTACCAGTGAAAAAGCTGTGAAACAGGCTTTTGAATCGAATATGTCCCTGACCGGCGTGGATATATGCAACAGCCTTATAGAAGCCATCGATGCCTTTTTCGGGAAGCGGGGACTGGAAAAGCTCACTTCCAATCAGGACATAGTCCATCAGATTTATCTTTCCTCTCACGAAGATTTTGATACGACGGGCCAGATCGATCTGAGTTTTAAGAAAGAATCTTAAACAGGGCTTTCCGTCAGGCACCGCCTGACGGCGTTGATCAGTGTATTGCGGAGTATCGGCTTATGAATGACTTCTCTGATATTCAATTCCCTTTTCTCCCGTTCCGTCAGATCCTCATCGTGACCGGTTATCATAATGGCCGGAAGATCCTTCCGCTCCTTTTTGATTTCTTTTAACAGATCGAGTCCGTTTATATCGGGCATATATAGATCGGCAATAATGAGCGTAAACAGATCGGGATTGCTGCTGAACATTTCAAGGGCTTTTTCAGAGCTGTTGAAGCTTTGGACCGATAAGCCGCTGTTGACAAGCATTATCTTCAGAAGCTCCGTAATGTCTCTGTGGTCGTCGACGAGGAGAATGATATTTTCCCTGTTTATATCGGGAAGCCGGTCCGCCGGCAGGGGATTATCTTTCTCATCGGGAATAAGAGGGAGTAGTATGCGGAACAGCGTCCCGAGCCCTTCCCGGCTCTCCACATGGATCGTGCCGCCATGACTGCTTATTATGCCGTGTACAACCGACAGCCCAAGGCCTGTTCCTTTGCCGACCGGTTTGGTTGTAAAAAAAGGCTCGAATATGCGGCTTCTGATTTCAGGACTCATACCGTGGCCCGTATCGGCTATGATCAACTGGGCGTATTCTCCCGTTTTCAGTTCGGGATACTGCCGTTTTAATTCTCCGTCCACATTTATCTTTTTCAGCTCGACAGTGAGATTGCCTCCGCTTTTTTCCATCGATTGAAAAGAGTTCGTACAGAGATTGGCAATGACCTGATGGATTTGAGCGGGATCCCCCATTATCTTTCCGCAGTGGCTGGATATATGTTTGTAAATGCTAATGGTTTTGGGAATCAGGGATCCCATCAGCTGGAGGGCTTCCCTGACTATTTTATCGAGAAAAACCGGTTCTTTCCGGCGGCTCTCTTTATGGCTGAATGCCAGAATCTGCTTGACCAGCTCTTTGGCCCGCACAGCTCCGGTAAAGATCTGCTGGTTGAATTTATACAAGGGGTCATCGGGTGACAGCTGACTGAGGATCATCTCCGAATACCCGAGTATGGGCGTCATTATATTGTTGAAATCATGGGCGATTCCTCCGGCCAGTGTGCCGATTGTTTCCATTTTCTGAGCCTGGAGAAGCTCCATTTCCAGCTCGCTCTGTTTGTATTTAAGCCTGATGGACTGAAGGCCGTGACAGATATCCTCCACGAGGTTCTCCAGGTTCTCTCTGTCCCCGGCAAAATCCACTTCGATCCGGGAGTAAATATTGAGAGAGCCCAGAGCCGTATTTTCCAGGATCAGGGGCAGAGAGATCACAGAACGGTATCCCCCTGAAAGGAGAAGTTCCTTTTCTTCATCATCTCCGGCGAAGAAATCGATGTTGTTGTAAAGGATCGTTTTTTTCTCCCTCATGGACTGAGCGGATATGTAGAGTGACCGCACCGGTCCGATCAGCTTTCTTCCTCCTGAGAAACTGCCTGAGCATAAATTGCCGTCATCTTTCTGGAGAGAATACCATGTCAGGTCATAATTTCCGGCTTCACTGATCACTGCGGATATTTTATCGAGAAAAGACTGTTCATCCTCCTCTGACAGCAGTATCTGATGGCACTGTTTTATCAGGGAGAGGGATCGGCGGAATTTTTCAAGCTCATTTTCCATCCGGAGCAGTTCTCCGTTCTCTCTTGCCGCCACCAGGAAAAGGGGAGGTCCGCCATTCCCGGCCGGAGAGATGGATATGGAGAGTTCGAGGGGAAAGGAGCTGCCATCTCCGGATTTTCCCCTTGTTTTTATGGTGTGGCTTGTGTTTTTACCCCTCAGGAGATCCTCGAGAAAAATCTCAATTTTCTCCCGGTCCCCCTCGTTAAAGCAATCTGTAAAGAGCAGAATCTCTGCTTCTCCGGCTGTTTTGAGACCGAACAGGTCCATGTAGGCTTTATTGCAGATCAGATGGCGGTTTTCTGACACTATCGCAACTGAATCGGAGTTATTCATAAAAGCCTGTTGCATCAGTTCGGGGTTCAGATCTGCCATCAACAACTAAGTATACTTAAGTCTGAAACTTTTTCAACAATCTTTACAGATGAAATAAAAGACTTGAGAACATACCGTTTTCTGTTATTATATATATAGATAATTACATCCGAATGATTAAAAAAACAATTAAACAAAACATAGGAACATTTTCATGCACTGCATCGTTTGCAATAAAGAGATTTACGGTGTCCTGATCCATGGGCACTGCCGTAATTGTGCGGCTGAAAAAATTGAGCAGTTCGATACTCTCTCAAAAGAGCTGAAGGATGCTCAGAACCATGTCGATGAGCTTCTCGCCGAACTCAGACGGCTTTCCATAAAAAACCAGTCTCTCAAGAACCGGAGAAGATTGCAGAAAAGCGATGGTGACCGGGAGAAACGGTCTCTTATGTCGGAAGAGGAATACAGGGAGTTTCTCGATAAACTCGGTAAATACAGGGATTCCGATCTGGCCAGGGATTACGGTGTCTCCGATTCCTATGTCTGCAGAACGAGACAGAAACTCGGCATACCGACGTTCGCCAACAACGAGGATCTGTGGAACAGGGTTGATCCCGTCATCTTCGATAAATCGATCCGGGCCATAGCTGCCGAATTCGGTATCGACCGGGGCCGGGTTGAACGGAGAAGAAAAAAGCTTCTCCTGGAGAAGGAGAAGCTTGTCAACATCAACTGACAGGGAATCAGGTCGTCGATCGTTGTGAAATTCAGGAATTTCTCTCTGACGGTTCCGTCCGATTCGTTATCAGCGCCGCCTCATTTCAAGCAGCTTGTTATCTACAAAGGAATTAATCTGATCCAGCAGTTTATTCGCCTTTTCATTGAGATCCGTGCATTTCTGCTCCATCTCTTCGACGAATTTCCGGTCCCGGATGTCTTTCAGGTTGATCAGGACGTTGAGTATGCCGCCCCGGACACCGGCGTATGCTATCTGGGCACCTACCGCCGCATCGGTAAGGGAATTGGAGTTGCCCAGCTCAGCCGAAACTTTTGCCGTTTCAATGGCTTCGTAACTCCTCAGAGCCGTCAGATAGGGAACATGGACGGCTTCCTTTAAACCGGCATCCATCCTCTCCAGCCGGTTTTCCTTCTCCGCATCAGTTTTTTTCGGCAGCCTGAGAGCTTCCATGTAGGCGTTGAAGGCATTCGTGTCCTCATCGACCGCCAGGAGAAGGGCATCTTTGAGAGCCTGGGCTCTTTCGGCATTTTCCGTCATAACTCCGTCAATCTCTTCCGAACCGGCTTTTCCCTGTGTCAGATTGGCCACCATGGAGGAGAGCGCCGCTCCCATGGCTCCGGCCGCCGCGGCGATGGAGCCGCCGCCGGGAGCCGGTGTTTCCCGGGAGACTTCATCGGCAAGGTCTCTCAGAGTCATATCGACCAGGGCATTATCATAATTTTTCGGAAGACCGATCACTTTCTTTTCGATATCGAATGGTGCCAGATCGTCGAGTCCCATGGACTGAATGGCCGCTTTGAGAATATCCGTAACGGGTATTCCCGTCGACTGGCCCTGTTTGGCAAGGTAATATTTACCCGATTCCAGAAGCGCCTGAAAGGGGACGAGCCCGACGATTTCGCTGCCCGTTACGACAAGTCCCCGTTCGGCCGCCAACCTTCGGGCCTCCTCCAGAACGAGATGGGCGGGGGTTTCCCTGTAATTGGTCAGGTTTATGGACAGCTGGGCTCTTTCGTATTCATCGACATACCAGCCGATGGATTTGCAGTAATCGAACTTCCCGGCCCGGAGGACACCCCGGCCCGGCAGCCGCTTCAGATCGACATCGTGGAGCGAGCACATATTGGCGAAGTCAATATCATGGGCTTTTTCATAGTGCTCTGCCAGCTCTTCAGGTTGTTCCGCCACAAAATCACAATTCCCGCAGGGCAGGTGATTTTCGGCGTAATAGGCCAGTTTCCCCTTAAAGTAAAAAGGGGATGTATTGCCGGTTCTGGCAACGCGGCCCTTTTTTCTCAGTTCGAAAGCTATGTCGGTGGCGTATTTGCTCTCTCTCGTATTGAGGGATATGTTGTAGGCGATGAGAAATTCTCTGGCGCTGATGGCCGTCGCTCCCGCTTTGGCGTTAAAGACCGACGGTCCGAAATCGGGTTTCCAGTAGGGATCCTTCAGTCTCTCTTCAAGTCCTTCGTATTCGCCTTTGCGCACATGGGCGAGGTTTCGCCTCTCTTCAGAGGTCGCGGCATTTTCATAGAGATAAACGGGAATCTTCAGTTCTTCGCCGACTCTTTTTCCCACGCGGCGGGCTATTTCGGCGCACTCTTCCATAGTGACGCCTTCTACCGGGATAAAGGGGCAGACATCTGTGGCTCCCATGCGGGGATGAGCCCCTTTGTGGACAGACATATCGAGAATTTCCGATGCGCGCTTTATGGCCAGAAACGCCGCTTCCTCCACATCTTCGGGGGAGCCGATAAATGTGACAACGGTGCGGTTCGTATCGGCGCCGGGATCGACATCGAGAAGTCTTATGCCCTTAAGCGATTCAATCGTTCTGGTTATCTCACCGATTTTTGCCAAATCGGCGCCTTCTGAGAAATTGGGAACACATTCCACCAGTTTCTGGCTCATCTATTATTACCTCTTGTTTTACATGGCTTTGACCTTTCAGCGGGTCTGATATAATTCTATACCTGAACGGGGCGCAGAGCAATAGAAAAGCATAAGCTCTTATGTAAAATGCGGGCATAGGATTTGATAATTTGTATTAAAAGATGGATGATAGAGATATCGCAGTCCTTTCCGAGGAGGAGTATTCAGTCATGCAGCATTCCGGAAGAGAAGAAATCGTTTCTTACCTCAGGGAACATCCCGATCTCAAAATCTCGGAGGCGGATACGGCTCGTCTGATCTCTTCGGTGAAAGCAGTAAGCATCGAAGAGGGCGATATTCTTGTGAATCAGGGAGATTCCTGTCTCTACCTCCCGATTGTGCTCAGGGGAAGTATTAAGGTGACCAAGGTTTCGCAGAATGCAAGAGAAGTCGTTCTGTATTATATCAACACCGGCGGCAGCTGTATCCTGTCGGCACTTGGAATCCTCAATTCCTCAACCTTTCCGGCTAATGCGCTTTGCGACAGAAAAGCAAACGTATTGCTCATTCCTTCTTCAATCATAAGGGAGTTTGTTCATAAATATGAAGGATGGAGGAATTTCGTGTTCAAGCTATATAACAGCAGATTCAACCATCTGCTCTGCTTTATTGATGAAATTCTCTTCAGCAAGCTTGATGTGCGTCTTGTCAGGCATCTTTTAACCTTGAGCGGCTCCGATAGCATTATAAGAAAGACTCATCAGCAATTAGCTGAAGAGCTGGGAAGCACAAGAGAGGTAATCAGCAGGATCCTCAAAGATATGGAGAAGAACGGTCACATTGCGCTGGGCCGGGGAAGCGTTTCGCTGCTCGAACCGGAAAAAATCAAAAAAAAGTACTTATTGTAACCAAAGTCACTGAACGGCACCTAATTCTCCTGTATATTCTGAACACAAGTATAAGGAGTGTTTTATGAAAAATATGGGAAAGATTGATAGAATAATCAGGTTTGTTCTGGGACTCGCTCTTATCGGAGCCGCTGTTTATTTTCAGGTAACTGTTGAACGTCTCTGGTGGTTGGGGATTTTCGGCGGTGTGTTCGTGGGAACGTCGCTGATCTCTTTTTGCCCGCTTTATCTTCCTTTTAAAATAAATACAGGGCATAAAGGGAAATAAGATATCAGGACTTAAGACCCAGGCTTTGCCGGATATCGGAGGGCTGCAAGCCAGTGTAACGATGAGCTGACCGGCTCGGGACACCCCTGATTCTCATTGCGAGATTCGAGGGGGGATAATTTAACCCGTTTGGAAGGGGCTTTGCTCATTACCGTACAGAAAAAAAAACAAGGAGTTGACTTATGACACAAATAATTCCCGGCCTGATCGTCGGTTTACGGGAGGGCCTTGAAGCCTTTCTGATAATAGTTTTAATTCTGGATTACCTGAAAAAACTTGGAAAAAGAGAGCTATTTACATCTGTCCGGAACGGAGCGGTCACCGGTATGGCCGTATCCTTTCTTTTCGGATTTTTGTTATGGACTATATCGGGATTTCTCGATAATGGTAGCTCGGTAGTCGGAAAGCTGTGGGAAGCCGGAGCCTCTTTCGCCGCGGTTTTATTTATTACCTATTTCATTTTCTGGATGATAAGGCACGGTAGACAAATCGGCAGTGATATCAGAAAATCTGTAGATTCGGATCTATCGGGAAAAGGTTTGTTTCTGCTCTCAGCTTTAGCTATCGCCAGAGAAGGAGCTGAGATAGCTCTGTTTTCCTTTGTCTCTGAAGAAAAGGTTTTCTATATCTCCGGAAACCTTGCCGGCCTGCTCGTCGCAGGCATCCTGGCTTTCTTAATTTACAAATCACTGGTTAAGGCGGATGTGGGGTTCATATTCAGAATCACTCTTGTCTATCTGATACTTCAGGCAGCCTATCTGTTCGGCTATTCCCTTCATGAACTTCTATCGGCTTTCAAGGCGCTGGAAGTGATCGGCTCCGATTCTCAGCTCTTCCTGAAATTATATGATTTCAGCGGTACAGCAGTTGATCATAAAACCGGATGGCTGGGCATCATTTTAAATGTCACGATTGGATGGTATTCCAAACCCGAAATTATACAGGCTCTGTCACAGGTCCTGTACCTCCTGGTTCTAGGAGGATACTGGAGAAGAGTTTATTCGACAGGCAATTGATATGCCCATATGAAAGAACCGCGAACTGTTTACTTTTAACCTATTTGTTCTTATTATATAAGTTATGATTCAACTGGAAAATGTCTATAAGTCATTCCCTCAGAGGAAGGGCCGGAAAGAAGTCCTGAAAGGCTTGAGTTTCAAGGCCGCCCCCGGTGAAGTCTACTGTCTTCTCGGGGCGAACGGCAGCGGAAAAACCACCACGCTTCAGACCATAGCCACTTTGCTGAAGCCGGACAGCGGCCGGGTTTATGTCAATGAAATGAATGTCGCCGAAAAAGGCCGGGAAGTGCGGTCTGTGCTCGGTTTTCTCACAGGGGAAATGCGGCTTGCCGGCAGTCTTACGGGACGCGAATGGCTCTCTTTTTTCGGAAAGCTGAACAAAATGAAACCGGACGGCCTCAAGGCTAAAATTTCCCTTCTGGCCGATCATCTGGAAATGGCGGATTTTCTCGATAAGCCCGTTGATAAACTCTCGACCGGAATGAAGCAGAAAATCTCCATAGCCATCAGTCAGATTCACGATCCCCAGGTCATTCTCTTCGACGAACCGACCAGCGGGCTCGATATCATGGCTTCCAGAATCGTTCTCGAATATATTAAGCAATGCCGGATCGAAGGGAAAACCATCATCCTCTGCACTCATATCATGAGTGAAGCCGAGAAACTGGGCGACAGGATCGGTATTCTCATTGAGGGAAAACTGGCGGCGGAAGGATCTCTGATGGACCTGCTGGCGACAAGCGGGGAATCCTCTCTGGAAGATCTGTTTTTCAAACTGTCGGGAAGGGAGGAATAACCATGTTTGCCGATGCTCTGATTATTATGGGTAAAGAATTCCTCAATCTCTTTAAAAGCAGAAGAACACTGCTTATGACTTTCGGGCTTCCACTCATTCTCTTTCCCGTCCTTTTCTCCGCTATGGCTTTTGTTCAGCAGAAGGAAAATGCCGATAAGGCCGGAACCACTTATTACGTGGAGTTCGAAAACTTCGGCGATGACCGTTTTTCCGATATTCTGGCTTCGAAAATGGCTTTTATCGAATCGAACCAGGGGGTGAGCGACGACTCCCTGGTTATCAGGAGCAGAGAAGGGGCTGTGGAAATACTCTACGATTCCTCTTCCTCCAAAATGGCTTATGCCGCCGATAAAGCCTGGGAAGCACTCAGGGAATACAATGATCTTCTTGGAGATGCCGTTCTGGCTCAGGCCGGTCTCAATCGGAAAGATCTGGAGATTTTCAGTATTAAAAAAACCGATACGGCTCCGGAAGAATCTCAGGGCGGGGCTCTTCTGGCTGTTTTTATACCTTATATCCTGATTCTCTTCCTGCTTATCGGGGCCATGTCTCTGGTTCTCGATGTAACGGCGGGAGAAAAAGAGAGAGGCACAATCGCCGTCCTCCTCGTCAATCAGATTTCCCGGACTTCCATTGCCCTGGGGAAGACATTTTATGTCATCATCTGTTCCATTCTCAACAGCTTCAGCTCTGTTATCGGCATGGGGCTGGGGATGATCATTCTGCTGAAAGGGGCGGGAGCCGGTGATTCTTTCAGCCTGTCGCTCTTTTCCCCCCTGAAAATCCTTCAGCTCCTCTTCATTCTGATTTCCGTCAGCGCCGTCGTATCCTCTCTCATGGTGTATCTGGGAAGCCTGGCTGGAAATTTGAAGGAGGGGGGAAGCTATGTTATGCCGGTCTATATGCTCGGGCTTTTTGCCGTGGTCATTACCATGAACATGGAAGCGGCAGCCGGACCTCTGTACTATCTTATCCCCGTCGTGAATGGCGTTTTCGTAATGAAAAGCCTGCTGACTGAGGGGTTTCCTCCTCTGGAATACCTGCTCTGTCTGGTAAGCAATCTGCTCATTACGGCTCTCTTCGTTTACAGGACGAGCCGGCTGTACAATTCCGAGAGGGTGTTGAAAACCGTATAAAGATTCTGCTTTTCACTAAGAAGCAAAAAGACTAGACTTGCAGTATGACTAGAAATGCCATTATCTTCGATCATGACGGAACCTTGGTGGATTCCATCAAAGCGGTCGAAATCTGTTCCAATAATATTATCGCAGGAGCCGGATTCGAGCCTGTTTCTCCTGAAGAAATCAGAAAGGGGATGGCTTTTCCCACGGCGGAGCGTTTCGGATATCACACCGGCGAAACCGACCTTAACCGGCTGGAGGAGATGAGCCGCGATTTCTACCTGAATATGCATGAAGAGGGTATCGGCTATCTGCGGCTCTACGAGGGAGTCAAGGAAACCCTCGATGTCCTGGCGCAGAATGGGTTCGCTCTGGGCATGGTCACCAATAACCAGGGGCTTTTCGTCAGAAAAGCGGCGGCCCGGCTCTCCTACGCCTTTGATTTTGAAGTGATCCTTGGCGAGGAGAATGTCCCCAGACCGAAACCCGACCCTTCTGGGCTCCTTCAGGCCTGCGCCGGAATGGGCGCTCAGCCCGGGGATTGCTGGTATATCGGAGACGGAAAGCCCGATTTCGATGCTGCAAAGGCTGCCGGAATGAAGTGCGGCCTGGTCAGCTGGGGTGCCTATCCCCGGGAGGAACTGATTCAATACGGTGCAGATGTCATTTTCGACAGCCCCGAGGAGATGAAATTATTTTTTATGACTCAAAAATAAAAAGAGGAGATTCTATTATACTATCTTCCGGGGTGAGGGAGTAGAATTATCCGATTGAAAAAAACAGCCCCTATAAATATCAGGAGGAAGAGATGGACGAAAATAAAGTAGTGGAAATTCTGGGCCGGCGACTGAGGCTGGCTGTAATCGGAGGCGCTCCCGGATCCTTCATCGGGGGGATGCACCGCATGGCCGCGAGAATAGACGACCGCTATGAAATCGTTGCGTCCGTTCTCTCTTCAAATCCCGAAAAGGCTGTCAAAGCGGGCAAGGCGCTCGGGATTCCCGATGGCCGTGCCTATGCCGATGTACCGGCCATGCTGGAAGCGGAGAAAAACCGCGGTGACGGCGCCGATGTGGTCGCGATCATGACGCCCAATGACAGTCATTTCACATACGCCATGGCGGCACTGGAACTGGGATTCCATGTAATTTGTGACAAACCCATGACCAACAGTGTGGAAGAGGCAGAAGCCCTTCATAAAAAAGTGGAAGAGACCGGACTGGTTTTCTGTCTGACCCACAATTATACAGGCTATCCCATGGTCCGCCAGGCCAGAGCTATGGTCCAGGCCGGGGAACTGGGTGATTTGCGTCTGGTGCAGGTGGAATACGTACAAGGCGGGAAAGCCGATGAGAGCAAACCGGATATAACCACAGGTCCCCGTTCCTGGAAATTCGATCCGGAAAAAGGCGGCCCGTCCCTCGTTATGGGGGATATAGGAACCCATGCCCACAATATAATCCGCTATGTGACGGGTCAGGAAGTTTCCCAGGTCTGCGCCGAAGCGGGCGCTATCGTTCCGGGCCGGATTGTCGATGATTTCGCCGGAGCCCTGATCCGTATGGAGAAAGGAGCCAGAGGTAGCTACTGGGTGACCCAGGCGGCTGCGGGGGTGGAGAATTCCCTGAAATTCAGGATTAGCGGAACAAAGGGAACTCTGGAATGGCACCAGGAATTCCCCCAGAGACTGACTTTCAGACCTCTCGGCGCTCCTGTTCAGTCCCGGACACCGAACGGTCCGGGGACTCTGCCTCTTGCCGCCCGTTCCAGCCGCATCGCCCCCGGCCATCCCGAAGGGTTTCCCATGGGTTTCGCCAACATCTATAAAGATGCGTCGGAAGCGATTGCTGCGGTTCTCTCCGGTGGCGAAGCAGATCTCCTGGCCATGACTTTTCCGAACTCCTATGACGGGCTCATGGGAGTCAGATTCGTCAAGGCTGTTGTCGATTCGAGCCGGGAAGGCAGCGTCTGGAAAGAGGTTTCTCTCAAATCCTGAAAAAACTGACCATCTGATCGAGCTTGTCAACCTGCTCGGTCAGAGTCGACGCCGTTGAAGCCAGCTCTTCAGAAGCCGACGCGTTGGATTGTATCACTGTTGAAAGCTGACCTGCGGCGCTGTTGATCTGCTCAATACCTATTTTCTGCTCCATTGTTGAACTGCTTATTTCCTTAATGAGATCGGATGTCTGTTTGATTCCCGGAATGAGCTCCAGCAGCATGATGCCGGCTTTTTCCGCGGCATCAGAAGTAGAAGCGGATAATTCCGTAATCTCCCCGGCTGCGTGCTGGCTTCTTTCCGCCAGTTTTCGCACTTCAGACGCGACAACGGCAAAACCCTTTCCCTGTTCTCCCGCTCTCGCCGCCTCGATGGCTGCATTGAGAGCCAGAAGGTTGGTCTGTTTCGCTATTTCTTCAATGATTGAAATCTTCTCGACGATCTGTTCCATGGCCAGAACGGCTTCTCCGACCACTTTTTCGCTTTCCTGAGCTTTCCTGTAGGCTGTTGCGGCTATCTGTTCTGTAAGCCTTGTATTTTCCGCCGTATGTTCCAGATTGGAACTGATCTGTTCAACCGAACTGGAAACTTCTTCAGCTGTCGCTGCCTGCTCATTCGCTCCCTGGCTGACGATCTGGGCTGTGGAATTGATCTCACTGCTGCCCGTCGATACGGTCGAAGAGGATTGGAGAAGTTCCGAGACGATTCCCGTGAGATTTCTCGACATGGTCATCATGGAGGCATAAACGCCCCGTTCGGATTTCATGCTGTTAAGCGATGCCGAGCGCAGATCCCCTTCGGCAATGGAAGCGGAAATGCTTTCAATTATAGAGGGATCGCTGCCCAGCTGCCTGAGAAGCTGAGCGGAAAAAATGATAAAAATAACAGCGACGAGCAAGGTCCCGATAATACCCATTATAAGAGCAAGCCTGAAGGTAGCTTCAGTACGGTTTTCTGTCGCGCTGATTCCCTGTTCCGCTACTTGTCCCGATTCGGCGAGCAGTTTTTCTATTATTGGCTCTATTTTATGAACAGAGCTTCGCATATCCTCCGTATAAGTCGAAATTGTATCATTCTCGCTCACGAGCATCCGGAAAGAGCTCCGGTAGCTATCGAGCGAAGATATCATCTGCTCTTTCCCCGCTGAGGCGATATTCAAACTGCCTACGGAGCCTATCAGTTTGTCGATCATGGCTTCAGCCTGGTTGACATATTTGCTGTCCAGACGGAGGAGGTAGTCTTTTTCGTGTCTTCTGAGCATGAGATAATCAACCAGCAGTTCCTGCCGGCCCTCTATCATATCCTCGAGATTGTGAGCGGCATCGCGGAAGTCTCCCTGTAGTCCGGAGTTTTGATCGATGCCCATTTTTATCCATGCCCGGGATAAGTTGCTGAAGTTGGTACCGTACTCGCCTATATACTTTTTAATATCCTGTGCTTCTTTTTTATGAATGGTAATTGATTGGCTGTCAATTGCTGAGAGCTTATCCGCTTCATCAATGATAAAGCCGATCTGCTCCTCGACTTTGTCTATATAGGACGGATCGAGACGGAGCAGAAAATCCTTTTCCGACCTTCTGGCGCTCAGCATGGCTATGGCGATTTCTCTGGCATGCTGCGATATTCCCAGTTCTTTTTCAATAATCTGTCTGTACATATGATCGGTGTTGGAAAGGGAAATGAGTAAGAGGGCCAGCGTACCGGAAAAAACCAGAACAATGACAAAAGCGTAAAGAGTGAGCTTTGCCGATAATTTCACAATGGAATCTCCTATCATCTGAATTTTCGTTTATGGCTATCTTTGCGTCAAATTAATGAAGACTAAAAAAGAAAGTGTTACTTTTTAAAAGTACAATCGTATTAAGAAGCAAAGCCCCCCTGTAAAGTGAGGAAAAATGAAAATGAAATACAAAAGCGTACTAGTGGTGATAATTCTGCTTTCAGCGGTTTGTGCTTCCGGCGCAGCTCAGGATATGAGCCATCGCGCTTATGAGGAATACCGGCAGGCAATCAGGCGTACCGCCGATATGGTTTACGATCAGAAGGCAATGGAACTGGCTGCCCGTTACGGCCTGGATATTGTCGATGTCACCTGGGAGGATACGGGCCGCTATTACAATTCCTCCGTGGGACCGAATATCAGCGATATGACAATTCAGGTCGGCCTGCAGGACCGGCACAATCGCGGATTCTTTGAAGTGACGGCCATGCCGGTTATTCGATTCCCCAATTACGACGATCTGAGCACCGATCTCGATCCGCGCGATTTTACCCTGCTGGTGGGCAATGAAAAAGGGGAGGAGCTGAAACGGATTTCTCTCTTCGATTTTCTGGAATCGCCACGGGAGTATCTCTCCGACCCGGACAGCTGGCCGGGGATGACCAGCAGTCTTCTGGCGCCGAGGGATTCGAAAGTCCTGGTCAGCGCCCAGGCCTGTTTTCTTCCCATTCCGGCAGGAGGAAAAGCACAGTTCAACCCGGTGCTTTTCAATTATCAGTCCTATGAGAAGAATCCCGCTGTTCTGACAATCCTGGCCACCCGGGAAGGTACAAGCGTCACGATTATCGATAATGTGAGAGATTCCTTTGAGGGGGGGTATTTCTGGGGGCAGAGGCTCTTTCACAACAGAAACGGAGAAAAAGCCAGTCTGACCGGGCAGAGACAGAGCGAGTTCCTCTCTGAGAACCCGGGACCGGCTGATCGCGTTCCGGTAGCATCGGCGGGCGGCGAAAGCGGATTGAATATGGTTCTCCTCATTCAGATACCCCTCAAGCAGAAACCGCAGAGACGGGATCTGTTCGGCGGTTGGATGGACGGTATGGTCATGGAAAGCGCCGCTCCCATGGCTATGGAAAAATCGAGCGATGTGGAGAACGCCGTCATCGGCAGCGGTCCCGTTGAAGGTCCTTTCATAGAAATCGACGGGCTTAAAATAAAAAGAGATCCCGACTTTCCCGTCAGAGTAACAGTTCAGTTTTATAAAGCCACATCCAACGGCATCGTAAACGAGCGGGACATCGATGAAATCGCCCATCAGATCCGGAAGGTCTACAGTCAGGGGGATTATGTTTCGAGCCTCGTTACCGGGGGGGGCGCCGGAAGGATCACCGAATACAGCGGCATGAAGATTCAGCCGCCTTTCTGGTGGCACGATTTCTGGAGTCGCTTTGAAAAGAATACGGGTATAGACCGGAATGATGCGATAATCCGTCTCCGCGAGTTTCTGGGAGAGGATTACCGCAGCCGAGAGGTCTCTGAACTCTATCTGAGGGATTTGCTCAGGGAGAATAATTGATAGATTCTACCGGTCGGTTGACATGGTGGTACTCAATGTTATAAATGTATGACTTGAAAAAAGTTATCTTTTTTTCATTGAGGATTGAATGAATATATTAAAAAAAATTGATGCCATTTATGCTGATACGTCAGTTAAACGGCGGTTTATCTCGAAATCGATGTTCTGGGTCTGCAGTTTTGTAGGCCCTATCTTTGTATATGGTTTTATTGTCAATCTATTGGAAGGGGACTTTATCGGTTCTGCTGTAGAAGGAGCCTTTGCGGTATTGCTTTTCACCGGAATTCCCATGATTTTCAAAAAGAGAATTGATATTCTGTCTATATCTTTTGTCTATGCTGCTCTTCTCGTTGGGATTGTGGCCGGTATCATTACAAAAGGGCCTTCCCTATATGCGGCTTATATTGCTTTTACTTTTCTGATGCCTTCCTTGATCAGTCTTGCCTTTTTAGGGCAGACTGTTAAACAGGCTTTAATTACCAGCATCATTATTCTGGGGGGTATTATATTCTCCTATTTTTCAAAAGCCGCCCCTTTACTTTCCACCCTTGAACCTTCGGTGGAGACCAGCCTGGCCACTCTGCTGATTCCGCCTGTTGTCATGACCATTCTAGGGGCGATCCTCACAACCATGATCGTCTACTCAACCGAAAGCATTATAACCAAGCTTTCCGAATCGGAGGAGGAATCGGGCAAACGTCTCGACGGTATGAAAGCTTTCTTTCAATCTCTAAAGGAAACAATTAATGTGGGCGAAACGCTCAACGGCTCCGCCAGAAATTCTCTTGAACATACGGAAACGATCACAGGGAATCTTGAAAGCATGGAGAAAGCCGTTGAGAACCTCAAAGCCCAGATCCTGTCAACTCAGAACATCCACGAGTCAATAGACCGGGCCGGTCAGGTCGTTCTGGAAGGTTCCCAGACTCAGTCATCCGCTGTTGAGCAGTCCGCTTCGGCTGTTGAGGAAATGGCGTCCTCTATCGTTCAGATGTCAAAAACTGCCGAATCGAGACGGGAGTTGATCGAAGAACTCGTCGATACAGAGAAAGATGTATCGGTCCAGATAAAAGCCGGACAGAAATCCTTTGATAAAGTGAAACAATCGGCCGGAGAGATGCTCAATGTCGTTTCGGTCATTTCCGATATCGCCGAGAGGACGAATCTGCTGGCTATGAACGCCGCCATCGAAGCCGCCCACGCCGGAGCATCGGGGCGCGGATTTGCCGTCGTTGCCCAGGAGATCCGGAAACTGGCCGAAGAAGCGGGTAACAATTCCCAGAAGATCAAGGAAATTATAGAGGGAAGTATCAAAGGCATAGATGAAGCTGTCACAATGAACAGCCGGGTGGGCAGTGAGTTTCACGGAGTTTCCGAAAAAGTCCGGGAAATTGATAATGCTCTTTCCGAGATCATCAACGGCTTTTCCGAACTGGCTTCGGGGACCAGAGAAATTACCCATGCCGTTGAAAACCTAACGGAGATCAACAGCTCTGTTCAGACCTCTGTTTCGGAAGTGACCGATCAGCTGGCCAGGGGAAGATCCAGCGTCGATGAAATATCAAAGGCGACAGAAGGTATTATCAGCAGTATGAACCATATTGCCGGAGACTCTCACAATATCAGGTCCGAAGCGGAAAATATCTATAAAATCGGCCAGGACAATATCAAGCATATCCGTTTGCTTGAAGAGAAGCTCTCTTGATCTATGATCTGATAATAGTCGGAGGCGGTGCAGCCGGACTTTTTGCCGCTGCCAACGTTCCGCAGAGTAAAGTTCTTCTCCTCGAAAAAATGGATACGTCCGGAAAGAAAATTCTCATTTCCGGCGGCGGTATGTGCAATCTGACCAACTGTGATGAACCGGATGTTTTTATTCAGCATTTCGGAGGCAGAAACAAGGCTAATTTTCTTAAACCATCTCTCTTCGGTTTCAGTCCGGAAATGACTGTCCGGTGGTTTGAAGACCGGGGTTTCTCTCTCATCACCCGGGAGGATGGAAAAATATTCCCCGCCGACCTGAAAGCCCTGTCGCTCGTCAGTTTTCTAATGAAAGAGATTGCAAAAAAAGGTGTGGAATACAGAAACAACAGCCCGGTCTCGAAAATAAAACAAGCCGGAGATACTTTTGAAGTTGTTTCCGGAGACAAAACCTTTTCCAGCCGCTTTGTTCTGATAAGCGCCGGAGGAAAAAGCTTTCCATCGACCGGTTCCGATGGGTCGGCCTATGCTCTGGCCCGTTCTATGGGACACAAACTCATTGATCCCACGCAAGCTCTCGCATCAGTGTATATAGACTCGTACAAGTACGGATCCCTCTCGGGAAGTTCTCTCAGAGATATACAGATCGATTTCTTTCATCGGGGAGAAAGGAAACGCTATCTTCAAAGCCGGGGAGATCTTCTTTTCACACATAATGGTTTGTCGGGTCCGGTTATTCTCAATAATTCCCGGTTTATCAGATCCGGTGATATCCTGGATATCTGTCTTGTCCCCGGTGACAACAGAGAGGTTCTCAGGGAAGAACTTCTGAAAGAGTGGACAGCCCGGGGAGGTAAAACAGTCAGAAATTTCCTGAAAGCAATCGGATTGTTCTCCTCTCTTGCCGAAAATCTGCTTGAATCCTTCGGGATCAATCAGGCTGCTCTGTGCCATACCATCGGAAAAAAAGACAGGAACAGGCTCTTTTCCTCGCTTCTCCACTTAATGCTGAGCGTCTCCGGGAAATCTTCTTTTTCCGCTGCCATGGCAACGGCCGGAGGTGTCGATCTCGGAGATATCGACAGAAAGACGATGGAGTCCAAAGTTGTTCCGGGTCTGTTTTTTGCCGGAGAGATTCTGGATATTGACGGCGATACCGGGGGATACAATATACAGGCCGCATTCTCCACGGCTTTTAGGGCTGTCCGTACTTTCTCCGTAAGAAGAGAAAGAGAAGATAGGCCGGTCTGAGCAGGAGATATACTAGAGTGAAGATGACGGCGCCTTCGGGCAGCCAGTCTCCGAATCGGGTATAGAAAGTCATAGGTCTCTCCATCAGGGGAATCTCTGCGGTAATGTAGCCTTTTTCGTAAAATTCCTTAACATCTCCCTGAATCCGTCCCGCGGAATCGCCGTAAACCGTATAGCCCGAGCAGGTGGCCCTCATCATGGGTCTGCGGTTTTCCACGGCCCGGAAAAGACCGTTTATACCGTGCTGCATCCCTTCGACAGGTGAAAGAGACCAGTAGTCGTTGCTCAGGTTGGCAATATACTGGCCTCCTTCCAGAACATATTTCCGAATATGGCCGGGAAAGGCATCTTCAAAACAGATCGGTGTAAAGATCTTCAGTTCTCCCGCTTCCATGACTTTCCAGTCCCAGCCGGCCAGCCAGTTGGAGGTGTCGAATTTCTGCAGGAATTCCCACATGACCGGCATCTGCTTCTTGTAGGGAAAGTGCTCCGTAAAAGGGACCAGTTTTATTTTATGATAGATATCGCTGATCGATCCGTCAGGAGCCAGAAGGGCCGAGGAGTTGAAGTTGCGTCTGATCTCCTGGTCCTCCTCCTGAAGAAAGATATGGTCCTGGGTTCCCGTTACCAGCCAGGTGTCGATGGATTGTACATAGTCTTTCAGCTGAGTCACCAGCCTGCCGTTGTTGTATTCTTTCCGGCTTTCATCGCTGTACCACCGGATATCCGGTTTGAACGCTCCTTCCGGCCAGAGAACCAGATCGGGTTTGGAACCCAGTTCGTCCAAGGCCACATCGGTCATTTCCATGGCGAAATCGAGGCTTTGCTGATAACTGTGTTTCCGGGGATCTCTGTTCTGCTGCACGACGATTATGTTTGCTTTTCTTTCGGCCCCCTCTTCCGAATTTTCAATAAGCTCGATTCTAATGAACCCCCAGATCGCAATCACAATAGTGAATGCGAGTACCGTCGCGGGATATATCCTGTACTTTTTCTCCCTCCATCTGCCGCCGGCCAGCCAGGCCAGAGCGCTGTTGGCGTAGAGTAGCACAAGGCTTAATCCCCATATTCCCGTAAGCGATGCAAGCTGTATAAAGGGAGTGAAGGCGAACTGGCTGGTGCCGATCAATCCCCAGGGATAGCCGATATATCCGACGGAGCGCAGATATTCGAAAGCCAGCCAGACCGGAGGGATAACGATCAGCTTCCATTTCCCGCTGAATTTGAGTATGAGGCTCAGGACTGTCATGAAAAGAACGTATTCGATGAGCAGCCCGATCGTTACGAGCTGCAGGCCTATGTAGCTGTATGTCCCCTGCCAGAAATTGATGAAAATGGCCTGAAGCACTCCGAAGGCGGAGCCGTATAAGAGCCCTTTTGCGAAACCGGACTTTTCGAGAACCAGAAAAAGCGGGACCAGGGAGAACCATGCCAGAACGGGAAAGCCTTTCAGGCTCAGCTGATTGGGAAAGCTCAGGCTGTAAAGAACGGCCGAAAGAATGATCAGCCCCAGTGAAAAGGAGAATAGGGTTTTCTCTTTTCTGTCTTTCCAGTACATCCATACAGTTATGAGAAGAACCGGGAGAAAGCGGATATAGGCGTAAAGCTGTTCCGTCGAGGTGTCCTGGGCAATGGTAACCTGTCCTTTCGTTGCGACGAATTTCTGGAAATAATCCATATTGGCGTTGCGGGCGAAGAACCAGGAGAAGAGAAACAGAACGATACTTATAACCAGCGAGATTTCGATCAGCGCACTTTTTTCCCTTTCGAAAACATGGAGAAATACAGTCAGGGCAAAAAGAGCGAGCAGGATAATATAGGCCGTATCGAAAAGGCTGATCCGTTTGGCACTGAAGGAAAATGCATCTATGATGCCGGCTGATGAGTCCAGCTCTACCAGGGTGAAAAACTGCCCGGAATAGCGCTCCATCATCTCTTCGGTCTGACTGTCTCTGAGGGACAGGAAAATATTATATCCGCTTTTTTCATTTCCGTAGAGCGATACGGTCAGAAGTTTTTCTATTCCCGCCTCATGGGCTATTTTCGCGTAGTCGGAATAGGGCTGAAATGTTTTCACTTCCTCGGGATGCTTGTTGAAGTAATCCTCGAATCTGATCTGCCTCACGATTGTGTAGGACCCTGTTTTCACCATATGGCTTTCAATGATTTTCGTCAGGTCGTCAATGAACTGCTCGTCTTTGCTTATGGAATTGTAGACCGGCGAGACGATCACCGTCGTCTTATCAAGGGTAGCCATAGGGCTGAAGAATAAGAGGATGACCTCGGTGGTCAGGATGGTGAGAGCTGTAAGAAAGATTATAAGCCGGCTGATTCTCTGTTTTGTCGGAAGCATACTGAATTTTAACCCCGATTTTTCATTCCTTCAGTTTAAAATAAGAATAATCCGGCATTTTTGTTCATCTCCGCTTATCGGTTCCGGCTTCACTCCTGTTCCCTACCTGTGTTATCATTAATCATCTTTTGAGGTCTCTAACATGAATATTTATGATATAGCAAAACTGGCCGGAGTCTCCTATGCCACGGTTTCCCGGGTTATTAACAACAAAGATGATGTGAAACAGGAGACCAGGGAGCGGGTTCAGAAAATTCTCGACGAACAGGGGTACCTCCCCAACAGTTTTGCCCGGGGCCTCTCCATGAGCGGTATGAAGCTTATCGGCATTCTGCTCATCGATGTGAGAAACCTCCACCACAGCAACACGGCGTTTCATATCGAAACGGAATTTTCCAAATTCGGTTATACCTCCTTTATCGCCGGCTGCGGACTCGACAACACGAAGCAGGAGGAGTATCTGCGGGTTATGGCCAGCCGCAATGTGGACGGTCTGGTCCTGATAGGCTCCCGTTTTCAGAACGAGGAAACCAGAAAAAACATCAAAAAATACTTCAGCGGGAAACCGGTGGTTATCGCCAATGGTTACCTGGATCTTCCCAATGTCTGCGGAATCGTCGATGAGGAGAGAAAAGCCGTTGCCGGTGTTGTCGATCTGCTGGTTTCCAGAGGGCATCGCAACATCGCTTTCATCAATGACTATGTGACGTTCAGTGCCCAGGAGAAAGAAGCGGGATTTATGGAGGGGATCGGGAGAAACAACATTCTCTATAACGAAAACAATATCCGCCATATAAAAACAGATATCGACGTGAGCGTAATCGAATCGGAGAAGCTTTTCAGCCTGAACCGCGAAATTACCGCTGCTATTTACAGTGAAGATATCATGGCTGTCGGCGGTGTGAAGGCCTGTGCCAGGCTGGATCTGAAAATTCCCGCTGACATCAGCATAATTGGTTTTAACAACTCGATTTATTCCGAAGTCTCAACGCCGAGAATCACCACAATTGATAATAAAAGGTATGATCTGGGAGCTAAATGCACCGACGCTTTGTACGCCATGCTGAAGGGTAAAAAAGTGGAACCTGTTGTAAAGATCGTTCCCGAATTAATTCATAAGGAAACGACGGATCTTCTTAAATAAGTTTTATCAAAATAAATCTTGACAACCCGGGAATGCGTGCTAACATTAACTCGTAAGCGGTTACGAAATGAAACTTTTTATGAGCTTCATTTTTTTTGATAATCAACCGTAAGCGCTTACGGTTAGCGGACTCCAGCTGCTGTTTTTTTTAGTATTGAATCGTAAGCGGTTACGGGTTGAGCGGCAAAGAGTGTCCGTTTTTTTTAACTCTAACTGTAAGCGCTTACGGGATTTTCAAATTGTGTTTTTAGGGGAGATGCAGATGATTTTTTCATCCATACACGCTGAAGCGAGAGCGGGTATTTACCCGGCTGTCATCGAAGATGCCGTTCAGTTTTTCAAAGAAACTGATTTCAGCACTTATGAAACAGGAGAGTTCGAGATACAGGGGCGGGATATTCTGTTTCAGGTTCACGACATCGATACGGCTCCGGCGGAAGAGAGGAGACCGGAGATTCACAGAAAGTACATCGATGTTCAGTTTCTCTACAAAGGGAAGGAAGCCATCGGCGTTGTGAGCGATTCCGGTAAAAATGAAGTTGCCGAAGATCTCTTCGATCAGAGAGATATTCTTTTTTACAAAGATGTGAAAGATGAAACCTTCGTTTCCATGAAAGAGGGGGACTTCTGCGTTTTTTTTCCCGAGGACATTCACAGGCCGGGCTGTCAGAGAGAGGGCAGCTCTTCTATCAGAAAAATCGTGTACAAGATTAATGTGAAACTTCTGGAGGATAATTAATATGTTGAACAAAAACGAAGTCAACTGGGGCATGATCGGCTGCGGCCAGGTTACGGAAGTGAAAAGCGGTCCGGGACTTTATAAATCGGAAAACTCCCATCTGGTCGGTGTATACAATGTCGATTATGATCTGACTCTCGATTATATAAAGCGACATGGAGTCGAGAAGGCTTACAAAACAGTTGAGGAACTGCTGACTGATCCGGACGTGGATATCATTTATGTGGCGACGCCTCCGAAATTTCATTATCAATATGCTCTGGATATTCTTAATGCGGGAAAAATTCCCTATATAGAGAAACCTGTCGCACTGAATTACAAAGAGGCTCTGGAAATCAAGATGCTCTCTGAAAAGTTGAATATTCCCGTCTACGTGGCTTTTTACAGAAGGGGAGTGGAGAAGTTCCTTAAAATGAAAGAGCTGCTCGATCAGAAAATACTCGGCGATATCCGTTATCTCTATGTAACTCAGATCATGCCTGTGGAAGAGAGCGAGCTCGATCCGGCTCATTTGCCCTGGAGAGTTATTCCCTCCATTTCCGGCGGCGGGAAATTCCTGGATATGGCCGTTCATGTACTCGATGTTCTGATCATGTTTTTCGGGGAAATCGAAGATATACAGGGCATTGTTACCAATCAGGGCGGTTATTACGAAGCCGATGACACGGTTCTCGCCACTTTCAAGTTCAGGAACGGCATTGTCGGTTCCGGGACCTGGTGTTATGTCGCGGATAAGAATATTAACGAAGTGCAGATTGTCGGAGAAAAAGGCCGGATCACTTATGACGGACTGTCCGCCAAAAGATTTACTCTGGAACTGGACGGCAGATCGGAAACCTTCGAGTTCCCCGAGCCCGAACACGCCAGCATGCCCTACCAGCAGGCCGTAGTCAACGAACTGCTCGGCAAGGCGAAGAGTGAAGCCAGTTTCGAGCAGGCCATCAATACTGTGAAAATCACCGACATGATCCTCGATAGCTACAGAAAAGGACTGGAAAAATGAAAAGAGTCAAATATGACGACATGGTGGCGGAATTCGAACGGGTTCTCCTCTCCAGAGGATTTGATCAGGATACGGCACATGAAAGCGCGGTAATCTTCGCCAGAAACAGTGTGGACGGCGTCTATTCCCATGGCATCAACCGCTTCCCCCGGGTCATCTCCTATATCGAGAAAGGCTATATCGATCCCAAAGCCAGGCCGACAGTCGAGACATCATTCGGAGCCATGGAAAGATGGAACGGCAACCTCGCCATGGGTAACACGACGGCGAAAAAAGCCATGAGCCGAGCTGTCGAACTGGCGGAAGAACACGGTGTGGGAATTGTCGCTATCGCCAACACGAATCACTGGATGCGCGGCGGAGCTTTCGGATGGCAGGCCGCCGATGCGGGAATGATCGGAATCTGCTGGACCAATACCATGCCCAATATGCCGGCCTGGGGAGCGAAAGACAGACGGATCGGAAACAATCCGCTGGTCATCGCCGTTCCCAGAAGCAACGGAGAGCATGTGGTCGTTGATTCGGCACTGGCTCAGTTTTCCTACGGGAAAATCGAAGAGACTAAACTCAAAGGGAAACAGCTTCCCTTTGCGGGCGGATACGATTCCGAAGGCAACCTGACGACCGATCCGGCCGAGATCGAAAAGACATGGCGCGTGCTTCCCATGGGATTCTGGAAAGGGTCCGGGCTGTCCATCGTTCTCGACCTGGTGGCGACTGTTCTCTCCGGCGGGAACTCGACGACAGCTGTCGGCAAAATGAGCGATGATGAATACGGCGTTTCCCAGGTCTGCATCGCCATCGATCCGGCGAAAGCCGGCTCCGTTCAGATCAACGACGCCATGATCAATGAAGTCCTGGAGGATATCAAGGGCTCGGAAAAAGCCGATGAAGGCAGCGAGATCCTCTATCCGGGAGAACGGGCTTTCAGAACCAGACAGGAAAATCTCAAAGAGGGAATCCCCGTTTTTGAGGATATCTGGGAAAGCATAAAAAAAATGTAGATATTTAATCCTTCAGGAGAAGGTGTAAATATAAAAAGAACAAGGAGATTTATATGAACAAATTTATGACGGCAATGTTAGCTCTGCTGATGGTTTTCAGCGCAGCGGTTTTTGGAAACGGTCAGCAGGAAGCTTCCGGTGATAAGGTTATCACCCTTCGTGTCGCCCATAACCAGACATCACTGGATAACCCCTATCAGTTCGGTCTGGTGAAATTCGCATCTGAGCTGGAAAGACTTTCCGGCGGTACCATGAAAGCGGAAGTTTATCCCGGTACTCTGGGAACAAACGAATCTGAACTGGCTATGAAACTGACAACCAACTCAGTTGATATGGTAGTCGCTTCTCCGGGATTCATGTCCCAGACCGGTGTAAAGGAATTCGACCTTCTCTCTCTTCTCTACCTCTTCGACAGCTTCGATGACTGGGAAACAGCAATCGACGGCGAATTCGGTGACAAAATGAAAGATCTTATCAAAGAAAAGACAAATAACGAGTTTAAAGTTGTCGGTTACTACTCTTCCGGCGTGAGAAACTTTTACGGGAAGAAACCCATCAATGTTCCTTCCGATGCGGCCGGGCTGAACATCAGAACTCAGGGATCTCCCGTACAGCAGCTTTTCTGGAAAAACGCCGGCGCCAACCCCATCAGTGTAGGCTGGCAGGAACTCTACCAGGCTCTTAACACAGGAACAGCCGATGCAGCTGAGAACGACCATACAAACATGATGCTCAAAGAGCACCACAAAACTCCCAACGGAAAATACACTTCACTGACTATGCATGACTTTACAACCAGACTCCTTCTTATGAACGGGAACGCTTTCGACAAGTTCACTCCCGAGCAGCAGGGCTGGATCCTCGAAGCGGCGAAAGCTTCCGTAGACGAAGAAAGAGCTGTAACGTACAAAATGCTCGACGAATCCAGGGCGAAAATCCTGGCCGACGGCGGTATGATCAACGAAGTTGACCTGGCGGCATTCAAAGCGCTTGCTCTTCCCATTCAGGATGACTACGCTAAACAGAACGGACTGGAAGATCTTCTGGAACTGGCCAGACAGTAATATTCTAGATTGACGAGCGGAACAGGGGTACCTCCGGGCAGCCCCTGTTCCGCTTTGCGGAGATTCGAAAAGTGGAAAGATTTGTCAGATATATCAGAAATGCCGAGCTGGGCCTGGGAGCCGCATTTATCACTATTTTCTTTATTACCATAGTTATTCAGGTTTTTTCCCGATATCTGGGGATTACCGTAATGTGGACAGGAGAGGTCAGCACCTATTCCTTTACCTGGGCAGTATTTATGGGAGCCGGAGCCATGACCTGTGAAAATAAGCATTTCGCTTTCGATTCGCTCCTTCACCATCTCAAAGGGAAAAAGAAAGAGATCCTGAAGATTTTTATCTCTCTGGTCATCCTGATCTTTTCCCTGGCGACATTCTATTACGGTGTTATCATCACTCAGAAATTCTGGAACTACCGGTGGATCAATCTGCCGATCAAAATGGGCTGGACCTGGCTCTGCGTTCCCATACTCGGCGGGACGGCCGCCCTTTACAGTTTTACCCATATTCTCGATCACATTAAAAACTACAGAAAAGGGGGTATGCCTCTATGACGCAGGTATTGCTTGTCCTTTTGTTTATCGGACTCATCGTTCTCGGAGTCCCCATATCCTATGTCATCGGTGTTGTGGCTTTTACCGGTGTAATCCTAATTGACAATCTCAGCGGAATCGTCGTCTTTATGAAGATGTTTACCGGCCTCGGCTCATTTGTCCTTCTGGCCGTTCCGCTTTTCATACTGGCTGCCAATCTTATGAATCATGGCTCTATATCCAAGCGGCTCATCGATCTGAGTATCGCTCTGGTCGGCCATATCAGGGGAGGGCTGGCTCACGCCAATATTCTCGTTTCCATGATTTTCGCCGGGGTTTCCGGATCGTCTCAGGCCGACACGGCGGGCGTCGGTAAAATCCTCATCCCCCAGATGGAAGAAAACGGCTATGACAAAGGAACCTCGGTCGGAGTTACGGCGGCTTCCTCTACGCTGGGGAGCATCATCCCTCCGAGCATCACCATGGTTGTTTACGCGGGAATCGCCAATGTCTCCACGGGAGCTCTCTTCATGATCGGGATTATTCCCGGCATCATTCTGGGCGTGTCCATGATGATCGTTGTCTACTTCATCAGCCTGAAAAAGGGATTTCCCAGAAGCGACAGGACTTCATTCAAGACGAAGGTTAAGCTCTTTCTTGAGAATCTCCCCGCGCTACTCACACCGGTTATTATAATCGGCGGGATCGTGACGGGAGCCTATACTCCCACAGAGGCGGCTGCTTTCGCCAGCGTCTACGCACTTCTCATAGGTATGTTTGTATACAAGACAATCAAAATCAGAAATCTCCCTCACATCGTCATGGAAACTCTGAAACTCAGTTCTCTCTCTCTTTTTGCTCTGGCTACAGCCAATGCGCTGGGCGAGCTGCTCGGCTACTACAATGTTTCGACATACGCTGCAAAATTCTTTCTCGAACTTCCCGGAGGGCAGACTACTTTTATCCTGATCGTCATTCTGTTTTTCCTCTTTATCGGAACCTTTATGGATGCCGTTCCGGCCATGATCCTCTTCGTCCCTGTTATTCTGCCTGGAGCCATGGCGCTGGGAGTTGATCCCACCCATCTCGGTCTGATCATCGTCATGACACTGGCCCTCGGTCTGGTTACGCCTCCCTACGGACTCTGCCTGCTGATCGCCGGTTCTATTTCCGACCTGAGCCTGTCGGAATCCTTTAAAGGGGTTCTGCCTTATTTCCTGGTGGCCGTTGTCGTATTAATAACCATAGCTCTGTTTCCGGGCGTGATACTGGGAATTCCCAAAATGATAAATCCCGCTTTGTTTTAGCGGTAAAGGTGTAAAAATTGAAAGCTATATTGATTCCGGAGCCTTACAAAATAGAGTTTACCGAAGTTGAAATGGAAAAGATAAATAAAGATGATGAGGTGCTGATCAAAGTAAAAGCCGGGGGGATCTGCGGATCCGATATGCACGGCTACCACGGGACATCGCCCTTCATCAAATATCCGGTTATTCCCGGTCACGAGTTTGCCGGGGAAGTCGTAGAAGTCGGACCCGCCGTAAAAGATATTGCGGTCGGAGACCATGTCAGCGTCGATCCGATC
>JAFGXR010000057.1 GCA_016936555.1 Spirochaetales bacterium
CCCGAAGACCGCGGTTTATATCTCCTAGAGAGACTTGGCAATAACCCTGTTGAGCCGTTTGGCGAACTCGGAAGGATCTTTCAACTCCATCCCCTCGACCATCATCGCCTGATCGAGAAGCAGGAGGCTGGCATCTTTAATCAGATCCTCATCGCTGCTGCTTTCCATTTTTTTGACGATTTCGTGATCGGGGTTGATCTCCAGGATCGGTTTGATCTCGGGAAGATCTGTCTGCCCCATCTGCCTCAGCATCTGCTGCATCTGGGCTGTGGGATCGTTTTCATCGACAACGATACAGGAGGGCGAGTCGTGAAGACGGCTTGAAGCGACAACATCTTTGACCGCTTCGCCGAGAGCCGCTTTGATCTTTTCGAGAAGGGGCTTCATTTCCTCTTCTTTCTTCTCGTCCTCTTCGGTTTTCAGGTCATCCATGGCTCCCGACTTGTTAACGGCCTTGAGCTCGGACTCCTTGAAAGTGCCGATCATGGGAGCGACGATCTCATCGATCTCATCATCCATAATCAGAACTTCGATGTCCTTCTTTTTGTAGGCTTCGAGGAGAGGAGAGTTTCTCAAGGTCTTCTCGTTGTCTCCGGAAATGTAGTAGATCCCTTTCTGATCCACCTGCATTCTGTCCTTGTACTCCTGAAGACTTGTCCAGCCCTCGACTTTGGTCGATTTGTAGCGGACCAGTTCGAGAAGCTCTTCCTTGTTGGCGTAATCGGAATATACCCCTTCCTTGATAGGGCGGTTGTACTGGGCGACGAACTCGGCGTATTTTTCCTTGTCGTCGGAGAATTTTTTCAGCTCCGCGAGAATCTTTTTAACAGAGGCGGTTCTGATGTTGCTCATAACGCGGTTCTGCTGGAGGATTTCACGGCTGACATTGAGAGGGAGGTCTTCCGAATCGATCACACCTTTTATAAAGCGAAGATATGTGGGCAGAAGTTCTTTCTCATCATCGGTGATGAAGACGCGGCGGACATAGAGTTTCACACCGGGTTTGTAATCGGCGTAGAACATATCCATGGGCGCTTTTTTCGGCACATAGAAAAGAGTTGTGTACTCGAGCGTTCCCTCCGCTTTTGTATGCATGGTCAGCATCGGCTCATCGCTTTCGCCGGTTATGGTCTTGTAGAACTCGTTGTAGTCTTCGTCTTTCAGTTCGGTCTTGGAACGCTTCCAGAGAGCCGAAGCGGAGTTAATCTGCTCGACCTTGTTCTCTTTGATCTCTTTTCTGTCGTCACCTTCCCCTTCGTATCTTTTGGATTCATAATGAAGGAAGATCGGGAAGGCGATATGGTTGGAGTATTTCTTCGTGATCTGTTCCAGCTGCCAGCGGTTATCGTACTCGCTCCCTTTTTCGTTGAGATGAAGAATGACATCGGTTCCATGGGATTCCTTCTCTTTCTCGACGAGGGTGTATCCGCTCTTGCCGTCGCTGGTCCAGCTCCATCCCTTCTCCTCTCCGGCTTTTCTGGTGAGGACTTCAACCTTGTCAGCCACCATGAAGATGGAATAGAAACCGACACCGAACTGACCGATAAGGTTCGAGTCCTTAACAGCGTCCCCCGAAAGCTGGCTCAGAAAGTTTTTGGTCCCGGAGCGGGCGATGGTTCCCAGCGAATCTTCCAGATCCTTGTCGTTCATTCCGATTCCCGTATCGGAAATAGTCAGTGTTTTGTGGTTTTCCTCATCGATTTTAATGTCGATTCTGGGTTCGAAGGTAATGTTTTTATAATTTTCATCGGCAACGGTCAGGTATTTGAGCTTGTCCAGTGCGTCTGATGAGTTGGAAATAAGCTCTCTCAGGAAGATTTCGCTGTGAGAGTAAAGTGAGTGAATCAGCAGATGCAGCAGCTGATCCACTTCCGTCTTAAACTTTTTTTTCCCCATTTTAGTCTAAGGCTCCTTATACGTTAGATATGTGTCTTGTGATTATCGAAGAAGAAAATAACAATATTTTCGCAAAACGGCAATTCTTATTGCCTTTTTTAGACACACTGATTCTTGAAAAAATCAAAAAGACGTTAAATACTTCCTTTATGGATGATGAAGACCCTTTTTTATGTACTTTGAGAATCTCTAATTACCGAATTTCAGGAGAGTTGCATGACGATTGATCTGGTTCTCCTGGCTATCTTTCTGCTTCTGTCCGGCTTTTTTTCATCAACGGAAACCGCCTTTACCTCTCTATCCCTGATTCAGGCTCACAGATTGGTGGATGAATATGGCAAACGGGGTGAACGGGTGCAGAAGCTTTCCCACAGTCCCGATATACTGCTGACGACCCTTCTGATCGGAAACAATCTGGTCAATATCGGCGCGACAACGCTTGCCACGAAACTGACCATTTCCATGTTCGGAAGTTACGCCCTGGGTTATATGACCGGCGCGCTGACGCTGTTTATTCTCATATTCGGAGAGGTTACTCCAAAGCAGATTGCCATGGCGAAGAACATGACAATCTGCCTCTATACGGCACCTGTGGTCCGGGTACTCTCCTGGGTGTTCCGTCCCTTTATATGGATTATAACTCTGATCAGTTCGTCCATTACGAGGATTTTTGTCTCCAGCACCCAGAAAACCCTGACTCTGGAGAATCTTCTCCTCATGGTCAGCATGGGTGAGAATATGGGAATCGTCGAAACCTATGAAAACCAGATGGTAAAGAATGTCTTCCGGATCAACGATACACCCATTCAGGGAATCGTGACCCACAGGACCGATGTCTACAGTCTCAACAGCGAGATTTACCTGTCAGAAGCCATAAACGACATGCTCAAATCGGGGTTCAGCCGGATTCCTGTCTATAAGGAAAATCCTGAAAACATTGTAGGTATCGTTCTTGTGAAAGAACTGGTGAAACTGGACCGCGAATCGCTGGAGAGCTATCGACTCCGCGATGTGATGCTGGAGCCTCTCTTTATTCCCCACTCCAAAAAAGTCAATGAAGTCTTCACCCTGTTCAAACAGAAGGGAATCAACATCGCCATCGTTCTAGATGAATACGGCGGGCTGGCGGGAATCGTCACGAGAGAAGATGTTATCGAGGAAATTTTCGGAGAGCTCTACGACGAAAACGAAATCAAGGAAACAGACAAGATTATCTCCGAAGAGAAAAATTCCTGGATAATCGCCGGCGACACCAGTTTTTACGCTATACACGACAAACTGGATATCGAACTGGAACACAGCCGGAGAATTCTCACCATCGGCGGTTATCTGATCGAAAAGATCGGCCATATTCCCGAAGAGGGCGAAGTACTCGATTTCCTTGAGGGCCGGTATGAAATCCTGAAAGTCCGGAACAACCGGATTCAGTCTGTCCGGTTCAGAATTATACCAGTAAAATGAAAACGCCCGGCCTGTCCGGCCGCTCCGAGAAGTGCGGAGGGAGTCCTTATAGGTGGGCACCCTGCCTCTCCGGAAAGAAGAGGCGGTTAAGATTGCCTTTAGACGATTGCAACGTCTATTTTATCGCTGAGCGCTTCGTGAACCTTTCCTTCGATGAAGTATAAAGTCCCCGCTGTAGAGCTGGCACAGCCGTGACAGGCACCCTGGTAGCGAACCTGAAGTTCAAGCGTGTCACCCTTATCGATGATATCGACGATATCGATATCTCCACCGTCGGACTGCAGCATAGGCCGGATTTCCGCATCGAAAAAAGCCTGAATCATCTTGCTCTTCTGGAAGAAGCTTTTGTTTTCAAACTTTTCCGCTTCCTCTTTCTCTCTTTCCAGCTCCATTTCGGCTCTGGTTTCTTTCAGAATATCAACAAGATAATATTTCTTTTCTTCATGGCCGCCCGGTTTGATACAGGACTTACAGAAAGCGCCGGCTTTCGTATATTCGGTTATCTCTTCGACAGTTTTCAGATTATTGATCCGGATGACTTCCTTTATCGTGGAGAGAGTCACCTGTGCGCATTCACAGACCATCTCCTGATTATCCAGAGCTTCCTTATCCGTTCCCTTGTAGATGGCGACAGCCTGTTTGATAACATCGTAAGCCATAACGGAACAGTGCATTTTCTGAGGCGGAACAGCCGGTTCATCGGGATTGTCCCGAAGGGCTTTCTCCACATCGAGATTGGTAATCTTCATGGCTTCCTCGACTGTTTTTCCCAGGCAGAGTTCCACCATCATATCGCTTGAGGCGATAGCCGTACCGCATCCGAAACTTTTAAAGGAGCCTTTAACGATCTTTTCAGTCTTCTCGTCAACAGCCCAGTAGAGACGAACCGCGTCTCCGCATGATTCGGCCCCCCAGTCCGCGACGATCAGCCTCGCTCCGATAGCTTTGGCGTCCTCTTCCGATATTTCACCAAGGTTCCTTGGATTGTTCATTCTATCGGCAACCTTGTTGGAATAATGGTCCCAGAGGGAACCGCCGATCAGATCATTTTTTCCCATTTATGATCTCCTTATTTTTTCGACTATATTCGGGGCCCGATGCTGACGCATCCCCCGAAATATCTACCTATACGACTATATTCGGGGCCCGATGCTGACGCATCCCCCGAAATATCTACCTATATGTACTCGAAATCGAGCGTAGTCTTTCTACTGTTTTTCTGATGATCTCAATGGCCCTGTCGATCTCCTCTTCCGTCGTAAAGCGCGAAAGGCTGAACCTGACTCCCGTGTGGGAGAGGTCCGCATCGACATGCATGGCCTGGAATGTGGCATCAGCTTCCAGATCCTCGGAGGAACAGGCGCTTCCCGTAGAGGCGGCAATGCCGTTCCAGTTAAGGTCCCAGAGAAATGCTTCCCCTTCTATACCCTTGAAACTGGCAAGAATGGTGTTGGGCGTCCGAAGCTCTCTTTTTCCGATAACGATTGTATCGTCTATGGACATTATGGCATCTTCCAGCTTGTCCCTCAGCCTTCTGATTTCCTTGTTCTCATAATCGAGGGCTTTGACCGCCAGATCGAGGGCGTAGCCCATGCCCACCATCAGGGGAACATTGACCGTTCCGGCTCGTTTTTTCCCCATCTGCTCACCGCCGTGGAAGAAGGGTGTCAGCTTCAATCCTTCCTTGATATAGAGACCGCCGACCCCTTTGGGGCCGTGGAATTTATGGCCGCTGAAGGTCAGAAAATCCACATCGGTATCCTGAACATCAACCTTTATTTTTCCCAGGGCCTGTACGGCATCGGTGTGGAAAAGCGCCCCGTATTCGTGAGCGGCCAAAGCCAGCTCTTTCACGGGATTGATCAAACCGGTTTCGTTGTTGGCCCACATAATGGAGACGAGCGCCGTTTCGCCTCTCCGCAGATGCTCTTTCAGGATTTCAGCCGTGACAATGCCTTCGTCGTTGACGGGAAGGTATGTCACTTCCGCACCGAGAGACTCGAGGAATTCGCAGGTATTGCGGATTGCGGGATGCTCGATCTGCGAGGTGATAAGGTGCTTTTTCTCACCTTTTAAAATGTAATCTATGAATATGCCCTTCAGGACCGTATTGTTGCTTTCGGTGCCGCAGCTGGTAACGAGGATGTCCGAATCGTCAGATGCATTAATACCGGCGTACAGACTGTTCAAAGCTTCGGCCATGGCGGGATGGGTTTCCGTTCCGAATCCGTGGAGAGAGTTGGGGTTCCCGTATTTCTCCACAAAAAAAGGCGCCATTTTATCCATAACGCGTTGATCGACTTGCGTTGTGGCGTTATTGTCGAGATAAATTTTGTTCATGAACACTCCTGTTTCCACAACAATATAATAAAAACAGTATATAAAGTGAACATTAAATTTTACTTTCTCCTCCATGTTTTGTATTTTTCAAATATCACCAAACTAGGGAACTAAATGAAAAAACTGGATATAATCAGGAATTACTACGAGCCGAAACTTCAGGAAAACCTCCCTGATTACAGCACTCTTGGCTGGGAAAGCCGGGAAGCCCAATTCGACCGCTTCCGCATCCTGACTGAAAACGTGGAACTCGGCGGACGCAGGATTCTCGATGTGGGCTGCGGACTGGGCAACCTTCTGGATCACCTCAAGGAAATCCATGAGTCGCCGGACTACACAGGAGTGGACATTCTGAAGCATATGGTGGAAAAGGCCGGGCAGAGACATCCGGAGCAGAGCTTCCTCCATATGGATATCTTCGCGGAAAACACCTTCGGGAAGGGGAATTTCCACACTGTTTATTCATCGGGCATCTTCAATATCAATATGGGCAACAATCACGATTTCCTCAAAGATGCCATTCAACTGTTTCTCGATCTGGCGCAGAACTTTGTCGTCTTCAATCTTCTGCACTGCAATTCGCCGGACCGGGATGAAACCTATTACTATTTTCACCCCGAAGAAGTCGTCAGGATGATCGAAGATATTAATGACGAAAATGTCAGGAGCATCAAAATCATCGAGCATTACCTGCAAAACGACTTCACGGTTATACTGGAGAAAAAATGACTGCAACGAGACTGCAGCTGCAGAAAAGCCGGCTGGGCCTTAACAACAGAGAGCAGGTAATTTCGAAACTGAAAAATACCGATACGGCCCTTTCTGAATACTGTTTCGCCAATCTCTACCTTTTCAGGGATAAGCACGATTATCACATTGTCGAGACAGACGGATTTGTTTTTCTATCGGGACTGAGTTACAACGGAGAACACTACATCATGCCGCTGGAAAATCTCGAAAACTCATCGGAAGCTTATATCTCTGTTCTGAAGGAACTGATAAACAGCGGATTCTATCATTGCATCTTTCCCATACCGGAAAAGTGGCTCCCCTTTTTCCCTGAAGAGGAGTTCAGAATCGAATTTCTCGAAGATGACTCAGAGTATACCTATACAAGGGAGAAGCTCGCAGAGTACCCCGGGAGAAAGCTCTCGAAAAAGAGGAATCTGGTCAGCCAGTTCCTGAGAGAGCACAATCCGGAAATCCGGAAAATAGATAAGGACACCATGAAGCCGATTCTGGAACTCCTTCAATTGTGGCAGTGCCGCTCCGGGCAGGAAATGGGTGATTCCGACTACAACGCCTGCATCGACGGGGTGAAATTCTTCAGCGAGCTGGGACTGTCGGGCGCTCTTTTCATGGCTGATGGGGAACCCTCCGGTTTTGTTATGGGGGAATACGCGGGAGAATCCTCCTACGTCATCCATTTCGCCAAGGGAAATATCGAAAAAAAGGGGATCTACCAGTATATGTTTCAGGCTTATGTCCGCGAGTTCTGCGGCGAGGCTCGGATCATCAATCTGGAACAGGATATGGGTCTGGAGGGTCTGAGAAAGACAAAACGCTCCTATCAGCCGGACAGGATGCTTCACAAGTACAGAATTTACCCGAAAGTCTGACAATCACCACCGAACTCGCAATTGATTCATGTACGCAGTGATGATACATTAGCTACATGGTAAAAAACAGACGCACGGCAACATGCGGCCAGCTCGACGCGAGCTGGGCCGGAAAAAAAGTAACACTCAACGGTTGGGTTCACAGAAACCGCGACCACGGGGGAATCCACTTCCTCAATATCAGAGACAGATACGGCATGACCCAGGTCGTCATTGACGAAGATGCTGACGATCAGCTGAAAAGCGACGCCGAATCGCTGAAAATCGAATATGTAATCGCCGTGGAGGGCGAAGTGCGGAAGCGCCCCGACTCCATGGTCAATAAAGATATGTCCACCGGTGAGATCGAGGTGAAAGCCGAGAGAATCACCATTCTCAACAGCTGCGAAACACTCCCCTTCATGATCGATGAGGAGAGCGAAGCCAATGAAAACCTCCGGCTACGCTACCGCTATCTCGACCTGAGAAGCGCAGGAATGCAGAAAAGAATCAAACTGAGGACAGATCTGGCCTTCGCCGTAAGAGAGTTTTTCGACAGCCGCGATTTTATGGAAATCGAAACTCCGACCCTTATAAAATCCACCCCCGAAGGCGCCAGAGACTTTCTCGTTCCTTCGAGATTGCACGAAGGGAAATTTTTCGCCCTTCCCCAGTCTCCCCAGCTCTACAAACAGATCCTCATGGTTTCCGGGTTCGACCGCTATTTCCAGATCGCCCGGTGCTACCGCGACGAGGACGCCAGAGGCGACAGACAGCTTGAATTCACTCAGATAGACGTGGAGATGAGCTTCGTTTCGGCGGACGATGTTTTCGAAATGACAGAAGCCATGTACCAGCACATTTTCCGGAAGCTCAAAAATATCGAGCTGCCGGCGACCTTCGAGCGAATCACCTATCACGACGCCATGAATACCTACGGCAGCGATAAACCGGATCTGAGATTCGATCTCAAATTCCGGGATTTCGCCCCCTATGTGGAGGGGGGAGATTTTTCCGTATTCAAAGCTGCTCTGGAGGATGGCAAAGGCGCGGTTAAAGCGCTGGTCGTGCCCGGCGCCGCGGAAGCCTACTCGAGAAAGAAGATTACCGAGCTGGAGGATACGGCGAAGAAATACGGCGCCAAAGGGCTTGCCTGGATGAAAGTCACAGCCGATGGTCTCGACGGCGGAATCGCCAAATTCTACGGGAATACGGCTGATCAGATCAAAGAGGGACTCGGCGCGAAAGAGGGAGACCTGATTCTCCTGATGGGCGCGCCCTGGAAAACAGCCTGCACATCACTCGGTGCGGTGAGAAGCCGCCTCGGAAAAGACCTGAACCTTATCGATGAGAGCCAGTACCGCTTCTGCTGGATCGTAGACTTCCCCCTTTTCGACTACAACGAGGAAGAGGAGTGCTGGGAACCGGCGCACCATATGTTCTCCATGCCGCAGGACCGTTTTATCGATACCATGGAAGAGAATCCCGGGGATGTCCTTGGAGATCTCTACGACCTGGTCCTCAATGGCTACGAACTGGCTTCGGGTTCGATCAGGGTCCATGATCCGGTGCTGCAGCAGAGAATTTTCAACATAGTCGGATTCCCGAGGGAACTGGCGGAAGAGAGATTCGGGTTCCTTCTCGAAGCGTTCCGCTACGGCGCGCCTCCCCACGGGGGAATCGCTTCCGGGCTGGACCGCCTGGTCATGATCATGGCGGGAAGAGATACGATCCGCGACGTGATTCCCTTCCCGAAAAACAATGTGGGCGTTTCCCCCATGGACGACTGCCCAGCCCATGTCGATGAAGAGCAGATCAGCGACCTTCATCTTCAGATCGTATACAAGGAGTCACCTGATACCCAGGCGGCCGAATGATATAGTCAAAATTTTACCGGAGGTTGAGTGTGTTTAAAATTCAGACTTTAAACAAGATTTCAGAAAAGGGATTGGGTTTGCTCCCCAGCGAGAGCTACAGCATATCGGATGACGGGACAAATCCCGACGGGATTATTCTGAGAAGCTATAAAATGCACGATATGGAAATTCCCCCATCAGTCAAGGTCGTTGCCAGAGCGGGTGCCGGAGTGAACAACATTCCCCTGGACAAATGTACGGAAAAGGGAATTGTCGTTTTCAACGCGCCGGGGGCCAATGCCAACTCCGTCAAGGAACTCGTAATCGGCGCCATGCTGACCACAGCCAGAGACTTTGCCGGCGGAGTCGCCTGGACCAAAACCATCGCCGGGGAAGAAGATGTCGCTAAAGTCGTGGAAAAAAACAAATCCAACTTTGCCGGCGGAGAGATCAAAGGCAAGACACTGGGAGTGATCGGGCTGGGAGCTATCGGCGTCCAGGTCGCCAATGCCTGTGCGGCACTGGGAATGGAAGTGTACGGATACGATCCCTATCTGACATTGAAAGCCGCCTGGAACATCTCAAGCAGCATCCACCAGGCGGACAACCTCAATAAAATGCTGAAAGTCTGTGACTATATCACTGTACACGTCCCTCTCAATGACGGGACCAGAGGTATCATCAACGCTGAAAATATGAAGCTGATGAAGAAGAACGCCGTCATCCTCAACTTCGCCAGAGACGGAATCATCGATGACCAGGCTGCCGTCGACGCCGTTGCGGCGGGACAGATTGCCAAATACGTCACCGACTTTCCCAACAACACGGTTATCGGAAAAGATAACGTCATCTGCGTTCCCCACCTGGGAGCCTCCACCGATGAAGCCGAGGAAAACTGCGCGGAAATGGTATCCCAGCAGCTGAAGGATTTCCTGGAAACGGGAAATATCGTCAACTCCGTCAACTTTCCCTCCTGTACGCTCGATTACAACGGGGGAACCAGAATCATACTGGCGACAAAAGAGTGCAATGATCAGATGAATGATCTGCTCAAAGGCCTTTCCGCCAAAGGGATTTCAACAGAGGGAATGGCTTCTCAGCACAGAGGTGATATCTACTACAACATAATTGAAGTGGCAAAAGGTTCTGATGTCGCAGAGCTGGTAGAGAGAATAAAATCCTCCGATTGCGTTCTTATAGCCAGAGTTATAGACTGAGACCTGGTAAATTGAGATAACAATTTTCATAAGCAAAGGGAGTTCTGAAGAGGACTCCTTTTTTTTGGCTGGAACTTCCTCTAGCCGTATATGGTGCACCCTTTTTTTAATAGATTAATTGTGTTATCGTATGAAAAAATTTCTTACAGGAGGAGATATGAGCAATTTCAGGTTCTCCAGACTATTGTCTACACTTACTCTATTGCTCGTCACCGTAACTATGTCTGCATGTGAAGAAGCAAAAAACCTGCCTGACGGCCTCTACGCCGTTATGGAAACCACCCGGGGAGATATCACTCTGTCCCTGGAATACGAAAAAACACCCCTTACTGTTATCAACTTCGTCGCACTCGCCGAGGGGAAAATGAATACTTCGGTTAAAAGCGGTCCCTACTATGACGGATTGAAATTCCACAGAGTCATAGCCGATTTCATGATCCAGGGAGGAGATCCCATGGGAACAGGCTCCGGCGGCCCCGGATATAAGTTCGCCGACGAAATCGACGACAGCCTCGTTTTCGACGGACCGGGTGTACTGGCCATGGCCAATGCCGGTCCCGGGACAAACGGCAGCCAGTTCTTTATCACTCACGTGGCGACCGACTGGCTCCAGGGGAAACACACTATTTTCGGCCATGTCGTGGAAGGCCAGGATGTGGTCAACGCCATCAAGCAGGGCGATGAAATCAAAAAAGTCACGATCATCCGCAACGGAGCGAAAGCCGAAGCTTTCCGGGCCGATCAGGAAGCCTTTGATGCTATCAACGCAAAACTGGTCGACGATGCCAGAAAGAAAGCGGAAGAAGCCAGCCGAGCCATCATCGATGAAATCAACAGCAGATGGCCCGATGCCCAGGTTTCCGATTCGGGAATCCGATACGTGATTAAAAAAGAAGGAACAGGCAAAACTCCTCCCGCCGGAACGAAAGTAACAGTTCACTATACGGGAACGTTTATGGACGGCAGAAAATTCGACTCATCCGTCGACAGAAATCAGCCCTTCCAGTTTGTCGTCGGCGCCGGACAGGTCATCCCCGGATGGGACGAAACCGTACTGTCCATGAAAGTCGGAGAGAAGAGAACCATTGTTCTTCCTCCCGATATGGCATACGGCAGCCGCGGTGCCGGCGGGGTCATCCCTCCGAACACATGGCTTGTCTTTGAAGTGGAACTGATCAGTTACTGATTGTTTGAGCTCTACCCGAAAAAGGGGCTGTTGCAAAAGTCCTATTTCACCCCTCATCCAGAAGGGTGAAATAGAATTATTCGACTTTTGTAACAGCCCCTTTTTTTCTTTGTAACGGAAACATCGCTTTTTCATTTATAATATGTTAACTTTATAGAAGCTTTTATAGCTTTACAGATTACGATGACAGGACAGGATTATGATTAAACGAATATCCGCAGTATTATTGCTGCTTTTAATTTCCGCAGCGCTGCTTTCCGCAAAAGGACAGGCGACGGAAGATCAGTATAAAAAGGGAAAATCTCTCGCCAATCCGGGCATATATGCAAAAATCAACACGGATAAGGGGACGATGATTTTTGAACTCGACTTTGCCACGGCGCCCCTGACTGTTCTGAATTTTATAAACGTAGCCGAAGAAGGTTTCTACAACGGCATGGAGTTTTACCGCAATATAGAGAACTATGCTCTGTTTTCCGGAGATCCCGCCAACAGCGGCAATACCGATATCGGATACAATTTCCCCGTGGAAATGGATAGCGCTCTGAAATACGAGATGCCCGGTCTAATTTCAATGGACGCCGTATCGGGCATGTCCAGCGGTAGCCGCTTTTTCATTACCAGGACCTCCGATCCTGTTCTGAACGGGAAATACACGGCCTTCGGGAAGCTCCTCGAAGGATCTTCGACACTGGGAAAACTGAAGAGGGGTCATAAGATCACATCTGTTGAAATTATCCGGACCGGTTCGGAGGCTCTGTCTTTTAAAACCGATGATGCGACGTTCAACCATCTGAGCAAGAATGCTCTGGATCGTCAGCTTGAAACATTCAAAGTCGAAAATCCCGGTGTTGTCGCAGCCATAGGCTCTCTGGGAGAAGGCGTACAAAAAACACTGACCGGCATCTATTACAGCATTACCAGGCCCGGAAATGGCGTCAAACCTCAGAATGGCGATACGGTAAGCGTTCACTATACGGCCATGATGATAGACGGGACTGTTTTCGACAGCTCAGTTGCCAGGGGAAAGCCTTTTGACTTCTCTGTAGGGACCCAGTCTGTAATCGCCGGGTGGGACGAAACGCTTCTCGCCATGTCAGTGGGGGAACAGAGATCGGTCATTATTCCACCGAATCTGGCTTACGGCGATATTCAGACAGGTCCCATCGCACCGAATTCCTGGCTCATCTTCCAGGTCGAGCTGATCGGAATCAAATAGAGCGTATTCAATTTGGCTAAAAAAAAGACCATCTTTCTTTGCAGCATCTGCAATCACCGCGAACCCAAATGGCTGGGACGCTGTCCCGAATGCGGAGAGTGGAACAGTTTTACCGAAGTTTCGGCTGAGGAAAACCGCTCCACCCCGGCGGGACGGGACATAAGCCTCTCTCCGGTACAGTCCATCGATTCGATCGAAACGGCCCCGGACATAAGAACCGGTTCCGGAATTGGAGAAGTGGACCGGGTTCTGGGCGGAGGCATCATGAAGGGTTCTGCAATCCTCATAGGAGGCGAACCGGGCATAGGCAAGTCCACGCTGATGCTGCAGCTCTCCGGCACGGCAGCGCAGAGGGAATCGGTTCTCTATGTTTCGGGAGAAGAGTCTCCCGGTCAGATAAAAATGAGGGCCCACCGACTGGGCGTCACCGGTTCCGATCTTAAAATTCTGACCGATTTCGATCTGGCCCGGATCCTGACCGAACTGGAAAAGGGCAAACCCGAACTCGTCATCATCGATTCCATTCAGACTTTATTCGCCGCTGAAGCCGGTTCCGTTCCCGGGACAGTGGGCCAGCTTAAATTCTGCTGTCACGAACTGATCAGCTGGGCGAAAGAGCACAGCAGCTCCATCTTTCTCATTGCCCACGTGACGAAAGAGGGAACCATAGCCGGGCCCAAAGTCATCGAGCACATGGTCGATACAGTTCTCTATTTCGATCAGTCCGATTCGGATCTGCGCATCCTCCGCTCCACGAAGAACCGTTTCGGCAGTATCGACGAGATCGGACTCTTCCTGATGGACGGCAAGGGGCTCAACGAAGTGACCAATCCTTCGGGAATTTTCCTGGAACAGAGAAAGGGGGAGATTCCCGCGGGTATCGCCATTGCCTCGATATACGAGGGGTCCCGTATTCTCATGGTGGAGATTCAGGCGCTTACCGTACCGGCAAAAGGCGGCGCATCGAGGGTCTATTCGGACCGGATTGACTCCCAGAGAGTGTCCCGCGTCGCTGCTGTGCTGGAAAAGCACGGGGGCATCCGCTTTTCCGATCAGGACATCTACATAAACATCGCCGGCGGCTTGAAAATCAGCGAAGTGGGCATAGAGCTCCCCCTGGCTCTGGCTATCTATTCAGCCAGAACCGGACTGTCACTCCCTGCAGAACTGGCCTCTGCGGGAGAACTGAGTCTGGCAGGAGAAATCCGGAAAGTGTCCCATTTAAAAAGAAGGGAGAAGACAGCCAGAGAGATGGGATACAGCCAATTCTTCGCTCCGAGCCCCGGGAAGGAACCGCAAAAGATTAAAGCGGTCCTCAACAATATTTTTCACAAATAAATCAGATCAGCCTTTAATGACGCCCAGTGGCCGGAGTTTTACGATTTGACGGGCAGCCTCCACCGGGAATTCTCGATCCTGTTCATTTATGACCCGAGGAGGATCGATAGATGGGGTATGGCCCACCAGGTGCCGATGGCGCTTCCCAGTGAGGAGAGGAGAAACACAAGAAGGATTCTCAGGACTCGGTTCCCGTACCAGCCCTTAAGCGAGCCGGCGTCATCCTGCAGATTCTCCAGGTCTTTGATTCGCGGTTTTCGGAACGATGATTCGAGAAGCCCCGAGACAAATCCGACCCCTATAGTGGGATTCATGGATGTTATGGGAGCTGCTGCAAAACTGATGAGAATCGTCAGGGGATGTGCGGCGGCGATGATCGCGCCGAGGGCCGCGGGGATGCCGTTTGCAAGAATCCAGACCAGGATCATATTGACGCCGGCATTTACGCCTGAAGTGAAAAAACCCGCGGCGATAATACCGACTATGACAAAGGGAATAACCCAGGGGATGGCTTTCTCATGGAACCTTTTGGGAGGCACCACGGAGATATCCTTCACATCGGCCGGAACTTCCTGATTATCGAGCTTTTCAAACCATTTCAGGATACCCGGTCCGTGGCCGGCTCCCACTACAGCGACGACTTTCTCTTCCTTCGTATTAAAGATTTCTGTTGCCAGATAGCGGTCTCTTTCATCGATCAGCACTTCTTTTACAGAAGGCAGATAATCGGCGAGCTCCTCCATCATCCCCTGAAGGGCATTGGAGTTCTTCAGTTCCTCTATATCGCTTTTATCCACCTTTTCCGTAGAAAAAGCCGAGGCGATAAGAGAGGAAAGGAGTTTCATTTTATTCCAGAGATTACTCTTTCTCCAGGCTCTCTGAAGAGTGATCTGAATCGGTCTGTCGCTGAAGGAAAAGGGGATACCCTTAGCCGTTGCGGCTTCGGCGGCTATCTTCATCTCCTCACCGGGACGGATTCCCATATCGGCTCCGATTTTCTTCTGAAAGGATCCGAGGATCAGGCTGGCGATCATCAGAAAGCCCTGTTTCTGTTTCAGAGCCTGATGGATATCGAGCTTTTTCCAGCTCTCCGCATCCATAATGGATTTATACCGCCCCTCATCGATTTCTATACAGACTCTTGAGGGGGTTTCATTTTCGATCGTCTGCTTTACCTCATCAACGCTTTCATGGGAGACGTGAGCCGTCCCGATAAGAATGATCTCCCGATTGTCAAAAACAATTCTGTTTATTGTATCGCTTATATTTTCTACTTTCATTTTTTCTCCAAATAGAGGTTCGCCAGCTCAAATTCCGGCGCCCCTTTTCTTGCGGCTATTTCTCCGAGGATAGCCTGCGCCGTTCCTTCCCGGCCTTTCAGGGCATCGATCATGGCCATATAGAATTTCATCCTGTCTCTCAGCGTTTCATCCTTCTCCTTATCAATGGCCATCTGGACAAAATAGGGCGATGAAGGAGAGAGGTAGTAGCGGTACATTTCGTAAACGGCGCTGCTTCTGTCGAGCTTTCCGATATAGGAATTGAGAAACTGCTGGCCCTCTTTCTCTCTGCCGTCACGATAAAGGGCAAGCCACCCCATCAAAGGATATGTCAGATCATTCAGACCCGTTTCGACGGCTTTGCGGTACATCTGCGCCGACTCGGCCCATCTCTCCTTTATATAGTAGAGCTTCCCGAGCGCCGGGTAAGCGTAATTGTAATCGGAAGCCAGTTCAAGCACTTTCTCATAATGAACCAGAGACAGATCGTATTCCCCTTCTTCATCATACAGGCCGGCCAGATAGACATTGGCAAAGAAGTTCTCGGGGTTCTGATCCATTACGGCGAGCAGATCCTCTTTGGCCCGTTCTCTTTCGTTGAGGTCTCCGATTCTGATCCGCGCCCGGTCCAGATAATTCCATTCGGAAGGATAGAGCTCAATAGCTCTGGTGAGATCATCCTCCGCCTTGCCGTAATCTTTCAGAAAGCGGTAGACCCGGGACCGGTCGCTGTAAATAAATGGATTTTCACTGTCGATTTCTTCCGCCAGATTGAAACTCTCAAGACTCTCCTTCTCCCGGCCGTCGATATGCATCAGGGCATTGGCCAGGCCGATATAGGATTCGGGATTATCCCTGTCATAGGATATGCTTTTTCTGAAAAGTTTTTCCGCCTCGGAGTACTTCTCTTCTCTCAAAGCGAATGTTCCTTTCATATTAATGACGAATCCGCTTTCCGGGTCGAGCGAAATCAGATGATCGAGAGCCTCATCTCTCTTTGCCTTATCTCCCAGATAATCCGAAAGAGTGATGTAGGCAGCAAGGATTTCCCTGTCATCGGGGTTTTCTCTTAAAAGTATATCAAGCTGCTCCGCAGCTTTATCCAGGTCGTTATTGGAAATCAGCAGAGAGTAGTAAATAAACCTCGAATCACGGTCCATTTTCTCATCTTCCATCTCTTCCATCACGCGGATTGCCTCGGCAGCATCTTCCGGTCCCCGGTAGAACGCGATCGGATCTTCCTCCGGTCTTTCGACAACAGCCGATGTTTCCCTGTTCCCTGCAGGCGGCTTTTCCGGTTTTTCCGGAGTACTGACACAGGATGCGATTATAAAAAGAATGAAAGGGCTGATGAGCAAACCCTTTACCCGTCGTGACATTGGCTACTATCTCCTCTAGTCCTTTAATATATAGTGACGGGGCTTTCTGGACAAGGTTGCATTTTTAGATTTCTGCTGATACTATTTTTCCCTATGGAAAAAAAATTAAGTCGCCGCTTTTACATCATTCCGGCGCTGTATATCCTGATGACGGGCTTCTTCTTCTTTATGCACTACACACAGCAAGTGAGCTTCAGCCGCGCCATCGGCAATATCGAACTGACAGGGAAAGCCACAAAGGGGACTCCGGTCAGACCTTCTGAAATAAAAAGACTGAACATGTTTGTCAACGGAATGAGTTTTTTATTCAATTCCCGGAAAGCCCTTCAGATAGAAACGGCGGACGGGATCATACATAAATCCGTGCTGACGGACTACGAGGAAGGCGAAAACAGCTTTACACTCTTTTTCGACAACGAAATCCGCCTGGAATTCAGCACGGACTTTGCGGACAACAAAATATCTGTTCGCGCCAATCTCCCGGAAACCGTACCGCCTATCGTCAACATCTCCCTTCCTTTCAGAGAGGACCGGGGGTTTGCCCTCGGTTACACGGAAGAGGACAATACACCGGTGATCAGTAACGGAGAAACGAACTTTTTCCTGGCTATGACCAACGAATACATCCTGGACAGCCAGAGCGACCTGATTAAAATCGTCGTGCCCGACAGTAATCCCGTTACACTTGTCATACAGGAAACGCTGGTCAATAAGGGCCGGACCGCGGAAAAATGGTATGAGCAGAACAGCGAAGACCTTTCCGCCCCTTACAGCGAAGCCGTTTCGACATTTGTCAACAACGCATTTTTCGGTTGGAATTCCCGGTTCAACAGTAAATCGGGCATGTGGACCGATGCCGAGGGCGAACAGGATTTCAACGAAACAACAGCCCGCTCATACCTCTCTGAAAGCCTCACCAGGGGGTCATACAGAACCTCAGCGAGTCTTATCAGAACAGCTTCTGTCGCTCTGGAAAACGAACTGACGGCCTGGACTGCTCCATATATCGGAAATATCGTCGACGAAAGCCGTGACCTGATAAGCGGCCAGAACCTCGAACGACGTGAGCTGACAGCCCAGCTGGAATCGGCAAATCAGGCTCTGCTCACAAGAGATAATCTTCTGGATTTTATGAGAAGCAACCGTCTTGAAAACCAGATTGACAAGGTTCTGGCCATGGCGTCCACCATAGAGGACAACGATTCTCTGAACATGAAAATCACAAAATTGCAGATAATCAACCGGGCTATGAATGACTCTCCCGGCAGAGATTTCAATTCCTTTATCGTCGACACAGTAGAAAAACACATTCTCCCGTCCGTAAACTGGCTTGATGAAGGTCTTTTTCTGGAAGAAGACGGAAGAATCAATGTTGAAAACTCTTTCCGGGCCGGAAGAGAGCTGCTCCGGTCGGGAGACCTTCTTTCCAACAACTTCTACCGGACAGTCGGTATGAAAATGATCATATCCATTTTAAGCCGCGCCGGAGAATCAGCCTTTCTGCCTGCGGCCATAGTGACGGAGAACAACAGGATCTCTTCTGAAGAGGGCACAATCCTGCCTGAAGACTTCTATTACGACCTGACGGAAAATCCCTACTATGTGAGACAGGTACCTTTGGATGACATTCTCGGTTCCGGTTCCTGGATTCTCACATCGGCTTCATCGCAGACGATTCAGAAAAGTCCCAGAGAGACTATTGTTACAATCAATTTCCCCAAGGGCTCGATCCATCATCTGGCGATAAAGGGCGTCAAGCCCTTTGTCCGGATCTATATGCATGGCATGAAATGGAACAGCGACCCGAATTTTCAGCGCTATTCCGACGGATGGGTTTATGACAAAGCCACGGAAACTCTGTATGTGAAGATTAAGCACCGCGTCGATAACGAGCGTCTGAGCATTCTCTACTACAATCCCGATGAAGAAAATACAGTAATACAAGACAGTGATGCCGCGGTTGCCGGAGCAGAGGTTACTCCGGAAGAGAGCGGCCAGTGAGGAAAAGCCTTCCGCTTCTGTTTCTGCTGCTGATTGTTTCGCCTCTATTCTCCTCAGATCCGGGCGAAATTCTGTCCTATGAACTGGAAGGCACATTAAACCCTGAAGAAATCCATGAATTCAACGGGGAACTTTTTACCGGCTACGATGCCCCGGTCGCCAAATATTCCGTCGATATTTACTGGGTCAGATTCAACAGCCTCTACCCCGACGGGGCCGATGCGCCGATTACGGCTCAGGTCTTTATTCCCCGCTATGAGGACCGGGACAGCCGGTCCGTCTATGTTTTCGGCGCCGGTTCGACGGGCCTGAGAGACAGCTGCCGCCCTTCCCGGGAGCATCTGCTGGGTATAAAATGGGGCCTGTACCGCTCTCATGTTCTGGCTCACGCCGGACAGGGCTCCATAGGAATACTGCCCGATTATATGGGTTTCGGCGATCCCGACCGGCTGCAGTACTATATGGTGGCCCAGAGTGAAGCACGAGTTCTGCTCGACTCAATCCGGGCTTTGAAAAATCTTATCGCCGAACTGGAACTGGAGACCGTTTCCCGAACGAACCATTTCGTCGCCGGCTTCTCACAGGGGGGCCACGCCGCCTTTGCCGCAGCGGACTACAGAAGGGAATACGCCCCCGACGTCTCGCTGAGCGGAATTATGGGCTACGGTCCTACAACCGATCTGTTCTCTCTTTTCCGCGAATACTCCGATGTGGCGCCAATGATTCTCTATACGTACAGCCTCCTCTACGGTCAACAGAATGTCGATCCTTCGCAGGTTCTTCTGGAGAAGTACTCCGAAACCCTGGAGCAGGATTTACTGAGGATGTGCGTCGGCGGGATACAGGCCTATTACCCCCATGTCCCTCAGGGACTCTTCAAGGAAGATTTTATTATATCCCTGAAAGAAAACACTCTGGATAGAGAATATCCCCTGCTGTCAAAATATGTCGAAATGAATGACACGGGACTCCGGGGAGAGAGAATCCCCGTGGTAATTTATCAGGGAGGCAATGACATCGTCATATATCCGGAAACCCAGAAGCAATTCGTCGATAAATTAAAAGCCAGGGATATCCCGGTGGACTATGTCTTTTACAGAAACGCCAGACACGACACAAGGCAGATCAGTTTCGGAGAATCGAGAGACTGGATCGAAAAACATATGAACTGAGAGGAAACCATGAAAACCCGTAACCCTTATTTCGTTTTCAAACTTATATTGCCCCTGGCGCTTCTCCTATTCTCCTGCCGTCAGGAAAACCCGGCTGCGGGAGAACTCTCAGGACAGCAGAAGCCGGAAGAGCAGCTGGAAGCCCGATCGGTCATCGAAGAGACGGCTCTTCCCCTTCCCGGAGAGATCACTCTGGTTCAAAGGGGAAAAATCTATTCTCTCGAGGAAACGGTCGAGGCGGTCAAACCTTTTATAGAAAAGTATCCGATGGAACCTCTCCGGTACGGCGTCCGGACCTACCGGATCCGTTTTGTCAGTACCGATTTTGACGGCTCGCAGGCCATCATCCACGCCCAGCTGTTCATACCCGACAGCGATGAGGAGATGGACTTCCCCCTCTATGTCTTCGGTTCGGGAACAACGGGAATTTCCGATGCCTGCGCCCCTTCTTTCGAGGTCCCCGAGCTGCGGCGCTGGGGCTGGTATAAGCAGAATATGCTCGCCTATGGGGGAAGCGGTTTCATCGCTGTCTTTCCCGATTATCTTGGGTTCAACGATACGGAAAGAGCGCAGCGCTATTTCTCAAGACTGGCGGAAGGCCATGTCATGCTCGACTCCATCCGCGCCGTGACAAATCTGTTCGAAACTGAGGATTTCTCATCGCTGAAAGCAAACCTCTCCGGGCAGGCCTTTACGGCGGGATACTCCCAGGGGGGACACGCCGCCTTCGCTGCCGCAGATCTACTGAAGGAGTATGCGCCGGAAGTGAATCTGACAGGTGTTATCGGATACGCCTCGACCAACGATATCGCCGCCCTATTCCGGGAAGGCGTCTGTTACGGAGCGGAAATCATCTACAGCTACATGGAGATGTACGGAAGAGAAGAAATAAACCCGGCCGATTATCTGCAGGAGCGCTTTCTCGAGACCTTTGAAGAGGACGCCTCGACCATGTGCGTCGATGTGTTCCAGTATTATTTCGGTTACGATTCGAAAAAGCTTTTCAATGCTGATTTCTACGACTCGCTCTACGCCGGCAATCTGGCGGAAGATTATCCGGTCATGCATAAATATATGGAAATGAACAACTCCGGGCTTTCGGGACACGGGATACCCTCCTTTGTCGTCCAGGGCGGAACCGATTTTATCATAACCACAGCCAGCGCCGATATTTTCGTCGGGAAGCTGAAAGCTCTGGGCAGCGAAGTCAAATATAAAGTCTATCCGGGAATACCCCATAAATACACGCGCATGGCCGGCTTTGCCGATTCAATCGAGTGGATGAGATCTTTCGGAGAATAGAACATGATAAAAAAAACCGCACTGATATTTTCCCTGCTCCTGACGGCCTCTATTTCTCTTTCGGGTCAGTCTCTTTACGGATCGGGAATCTCTCCCGATAGCGCTCTGGTCCGGGTCATTTTTGCCGGGTCCGATTCAAACCTCAAAATTGAAATAGGCGCTGAAACCTTTTCGGCGTCGGAACCGGAAAAAAGCGCCCCTTATCACCAGATATCACCGGGAATGTATTTTATCGGAGGATCCGATGATTTTCTCGAAATAATGCCTATGAGCGGAAAATACTACACTCTCATTTTCACAGAGACAGGTAGTTTTGTATTTGAAGATATCGAGCATGACGCCCCGGCAAAAAGCCAGGTCTATTTTTACAACTGCTACGGGGAGACGGCTTCCCTGCTGGTCAGCGGAACCGGCGACCCCCTCTTTTCGCAGATACCTCCGGGAGAATCGGTCCAGCGAGCGGTCAACCCCCTGAAAACCGGTTTCGCCCTGAAAGCGGAAAGCGGTAAAAATCTGGAGCTGGGCCCTCTTCCCATGTCCCGCGGCGGCTCGACCTCTGTCATCCTTTTCGAGAGACATTCATCTCCCGCCTCCATGGTCCTGGTCGCCTCAGTCATGGAGTCCTGAGGGGACATGGTTTTTACAACGCCGGCTTTCCTGTTTCTTTTCATGCCTCTCTTTTTTCTTTTCTACTATCTGGTACCGGCAAAAGGAAGAACCTCTGTCATACTTCTGGGCAGCTGGCTGTTCTATGCCTTCTGGCGGGTCGATTTTCTCTTTCTGCTCATTACCGTTTCCTTCGGGAATTATCTATTCGGCCGGTCCATTCATAAGACGGGAGAGAAAGAAGAGAAAAAACGTCTCTGGCTGGCTGCCGCCGTGGCTCTCAATTTAACTGTGCTGGCCTATTTCAAGTACTTCAATTTCGGAGCGGAGTCGCTGAACGAATTGCTGAAACTGGCGGGATTATCTCCCCTGGCCTATCAGGAGGTTATTCTCCCCATCGGCATATCCTTCTACATTTTCCAGTCCATGAGCTATGTCATCGATGTCTACAGGAAAGACGCGCCACCTGCGGAAAACTTCTTCGAACTGGCCACCTATGTAGCCCTGTTCCCCCAGCTTATTGCCGGTCCCATTCTCCGTTACAAAGATATCATCGACCAGCTGAAACAGAGGCAGCACACCCTGCAGCTCTTCGGACAGGGATTTATTCTCTTCGCCGTCGGTGTGTGCAAAAAAGTCCTCATCGCCGATTCGGTAGCGCCCCTGGTCGATGTCATCTTTGCCCGGAATGCTCCGACATTTCTCGAATCCTGGCTGGGGACGGCAGCCTATGCCATTCAGATCTATTTTGATTTTTCCGGTTATTCCGATATGGCCCTGGGGCTCGGCCGGATGATGGGATTCCATTTTAAAAAGAACTTCGACGCTCCCTACAAATCGGCCAGCATTACCGAATTCTGGCAGCGCTGGCACATCAGCCTCTCCCGCTGGCTCCGCGATTATCTGTACATCCCCCTGGGAGGAAACCGGAAAGGAAGCAGGCGAACCTATATCAATCTCTTTCTGGTTATGTTTCTCGGCGGTCTCTGGCACGGGGCAGCCTGGAATTTCGCCCTATGGGGGATCTGGCACGGAATGTGGCTCATGATAGAGCGGAAGAGCGGTCTCCATCTCATCCAGGCCGGAGGAATCAATAAAGCGCTCAATCACTTCAGGACCCTGTTTATCGTCGGCATAAGCTGGATTTTTTTCAGAGCCGGCAATTTCAACGGCATCTCTTCCATGATCCGGGGCATTTTGGGATTGAACGGATTGGGAATCAGCCCCTCTGTCAACTGGCAGTTAAGCCGCTTTTCTCTCTTTGCCGGTGCCGTAGCGATTCTTCTTGTTCTATTTGAAGAAAAATATCACGATGAAAAAGCTCTGAACTGTTTCAGGGAAAAGGGCCTGTCCCACGCAGTTGTCTATACGGCTCTGCTGGGGCTGTCGGTTTTGAAGATTCTTTCTGACAGCTATTCTCCCTTTCTCTATTTCAGGTTTTAGGCGGACAAAGCTGATGAGAATAAAAAAGACAATAATAGCGGTTTTCGCCGTTCTTTCCCTGGCCTTTCTGCTCTACCCCGGAGTACGGAGCCTTAATGAGTTGAAGGACCTCTCTCCGGGAAAACCTGTTCAGTTACTCGACGGCGAGTTCATCCGCTCCGTGACTTCCCGTTTCGAAGAGAAGATCGCTCTTCAGAAAAGCGCCCTGTCATTCTGGTCCAAAGTGAAATACCGCTTTTTCAAAGAGGGCAGTAACGGGGTTTTAATCGGCGATGAGGACTGGTTGTTTACAACCGAAGAGTTTGATGAGAAGCTCGATCCGGACATGACCTATGCCGGATTTTTCAGAGAAATCGAAGAGACAAAAGACTTCTTTGACCATGAGGGAATAACCCTTATTATCGCTCCTGTTCCTTCGAAAAGCCGGATATATCGGGAGAGATCCCGGCGCTTCGGATATTCAGAGCATATAGAAAACCGCTATACCGACGCTTTGGCTGAATTCCGGAATCTGGAGATTCCTGCACCTGACCTGGAATTTACATTATGCGGGATTGCATCGGAAGAAGAGGTTTTCTATCAGTATGACACCCACTGGACAGGAGAGGGCGCGGCCCGCGCGGCGGAAGCCCTGGCGGAAACGGCAGAACCCTTTCTGGGGCGCTACGATTTTTCCCATCGGAGCTATTTTATAGATAAAGTTGAAAAAGCTTCTTTCAAGGGGGATTTACTCTCATTTGTCCCGCCGCTCCAGGAGAATAGGGAAATCTATACCCGGAAGATTCTGGAAGATGCCGATCCACCTTCTCTGGGACTTTTCGACGATCCGGTTATCCCGGTCATTCTGGTAGGAACAAGCTACAGCTTTGACGAAAGGTGGAACTTCGAAAGCGAATTGAAACTGGCTCTTCAGCTCGATGTTCTCAATCTGGCCCGGGAAGGGGCAGGGCCGTTGGAGCCGATGAGAGAATTGATAAACAGCGGCTATTTCCGGGAGACCGGTTCAGGAATCGTTATATGGGAAATACCGGAGAGGTACATTCCCCTCCGGCAGTAAAATCAATCTTTCAGATTCTTCAGGATTTTGATAATTTCCGGTCCACGGATATTCTGACCCTCTCCTAAAGCGATCTTCCTCGCATCAATTCTGGCAGCGACTTTTTCCGGTGCGTCCTCCTCAATGCCCAGATCGGCATATCGGGTATCCACTCCGAGCGATTCGAAGAAGAGGCTTGTTCTGGCAATGGCCTCATCAATTCTCACATTGTTGTCGCCCATGGTAATCCCCCAGATTCTTTCGGCATACTGAAGGAGTTTCTCCTCTTTCTGTTTTCTCATCAGAGAGAGAAGCCCGGGAAGAACCACGGCAAGTGTTCTGGCATGATCGATGCCGTAGAGAGCCGTCAGCTCGTGGCCGATGCCGTGGGTCGCCCAGTCCTGGTCGACACCGCAGCCGATTAAGCCGTTGAGCGCATTGGTGGAACACCACATGATATTGGCCTGAACCTCATAGTCTTTATTGCTCATGACGGCTTTCGGACCTTCTTCGAGCAGAGTCAGCAGAACGGCCTCGGCCTGTCGGTCCTGAAGAGGAGAATCGAGACTCGTGGTCATATACTGTTCCAGAACATGGACCCAGGCGTCGACGATGCCGTTGGCCACCTGCCTTTTCGAAAGGCTGTATGTCGTTTCCGGATCGAGAATGGAAAACTCGGGATAGACGCAGGGGCTGTTGAAAGCCCGCTTCTCTCCGATCTCCCGTCTGGAAATGACAGAATTGGCGTTCATCTCCGAACCCGTCGCGGGCAGAGTCAATACGGAACCGAGAGGGAGGGCTCTTTTGACGGCTCCTTTCCCGATGAGGATATCCCAGGGTTCCCCGCCTTCATAGTAAAAAGCGGCGGCGATGAATTTGGCCGCATCGAGAACCGATCCGCCGCCTACGGAGAGAATAAAATCGACATTCTCCTTCTCGGCCAGAAGCACGCAGTTCATGCAGTCCCCGTAATCGGGATTGGCCTGAATACCGCTGTATTCGATAAAGTCTATGTCTCTTAATGCCTCGATGACCTGATCGTATACACCGTTTTTCTTAATGGAGCCGCCGCCGTATAAGAAAAGAATTTTCTTTTTATCGCGCAATAGCTTTTTCAGCTCTTTTATTGTTCCCTTACCGAAAACGACTTTGACCGGATTGTAATATTGAAAATTTTTCATACTGGAATTTTCTCCCCTTCCTGTTGAAAGGTCAACAGGAAATCCTCCGGAGCTTTCGATTAGCGGGAAAAACCATCATTTCATGGCCCCTTATGATGTTACTTAAAGTTAAATAACAAAAAATTTATCTATAAAAATCAAAAAACTTCGTTTGGGAATCATCAGACAAATGGTATGATACTGAAAACAGGAAAAAACTATGAACAAAATTATTAACAAAATTCAACTATCCGACGACGTCTTCCAGATGGAGATCGAAGCCCCCCTGATCGCCGAAGAGAGAAAAGCCGGACAGTTTATCATTCTTATCGTCAGCGAGGAGTTCGGGGAGAGGATTCCCCTGACCATTGCCGGAGCCGATGAAGAGAAGGGAACCATAACCATTATCTTCCAGGCTGTCGGCGATTCGACAAAAGAGCTCGGTAAAAAAACAGCGGGCGATTACATCGACAGCCTTCTGGGGCCTTTGGGGAAAGCCACCCATATTGCCAAATACGATAAGCCGATTGTCTGCGTCGGCGGAGGAATCGGTGTAGCGCCTTTGCGCCCCATTGTGGAAGCTTTCAAAAAAGCGGGAAACGAGGTGATATCCATCATCGGAGCCAGAAACAAGGATCTGCTGATTCTGGAAAATGAGATCCGGACCTATTCCGATGAAGTGATCATCTGCACCGATGACGGTTCATACGGCCGGAAAGACCTTGTAACCGCTCCCTTGAAAGAGATCTGCGAGAGCCGCGACCCCGCCGAGGTCGTCGCCATCGGCCCCCCGGTGATGATGAAGTTCTGCGCCCTCACCACCAAACCCTATAACGTGAAAACCACCGTTTCGCTCAACACCATCATGATAGACGGTACGGGCATGTGCGGCGGATGCCGCGTTACCGTGGGAGACGAAACCAAATTCGTCTGCGTCGACGGACCGGAGTTCGACGGGCACCTGGTGGACTTCGACAATATGATCAACCGGCTCAATACCTATAAAGACCAGGAAGAGGACCATAACTGCCGCATCGGCCTGGATAAGAAGGGAGGCGATAGATAATGGAATTTATAAGCCCCGAAGTTCTGGCCCGAAACGCCGACGAACTGATTAAAACTCTCGATCCCGCATCCCTGACTCCAAAGGATAGACGGGCCATCCCCCTTCAGGAAATGCCCTCCCAGGATCCCGTGGTCCGGAGAAGCAATATGCAGGAGGTAGCTCTCGGATATACGGAGAGTCAGGTGAGACTGGAAGCCATGCGCTGTCTCCAGTGCAAGAACGCCCCCTGTATCTCCGGCTGCCCCGTCTCCATTAATATTCCGGGATTTATCGCCGCCGCGGCGGAAGGTGATTTTGAGAAATCCATCGGCATAATCAAAGAAAGCAGCAGCCTTCCCGCCATCTGCGGGCGGGTCTGTCCCCAGGAATCCCAGTGTATGGCCACCTGCACGGTCGGAAAAGCGGAAAAAGATGTGATGCGCTCCGTTCAGATCGGGCGGATCGAAAGATTTGTAGCCGACTGGGAACGGGAAAACGATAAAATCCAGGTCCCCGAAGTGGCTCCTTCCACAGGAAAAAGAGTTGCCATTGTGGGAAGCGGGCCTTCGGGACTCTCCGCCGCCTTCGACCTGCGGAAAGAGGGACACGATGTCACCGTATATGAAGCCTTTCACAAAAACGGCGGCGTAACGGTTTACGGCATCCCCGAGTTCAGACTTCCCAAGAACATCGTCGAAATCGAAATCGACACTCTGATAAAAATGGGTGTGAAGATCGTCACCAACTTTCTTGTGGGTAAAACCAGAAAGCTGACAGACCTTCTGGATAAAGACGGGTTCGACGCCGTCTACATAGCCGCCGGAGCGGGCCTGCCCAAATTCATGGGCATTGAAGGGGAAAACCTCGTCGGTGTTTTTTCCGCCAATGAATACCTGACACGGTCCAACCTGATGAAAGCTTATGACTTCGAGAATTCCCGGACTCCTATTTACAAAGCGAAAAAAGTCGCCATCTTCGGAGGCGGAAACGTGGCCATGGACGCGGCCAGAACAGCCAAGAGAATCGGAGCCGAAGAGGTCCACGTGGTCTACCGCCGGACCGAAACGGAAATGCCCGCCCGTGTCGAGGAAGTCCACCACGCCAAGGAAGAAGGAATCATTTTCGACTTTCTGACCAATCCGGTTAAAATCCTCGGTGATGAAAAAGGCCGTGTAAAAGGGATCGAATGCCTGAAATACGAACTGGGCGAACCGGACGATTCGGGCCGGCGGAGACCAGTCGCCATCGAAGGCAGCAATTTCGTCATCGATCTGGACGCCTGCATTCCCTCGCTGGGGAACAATGCCAACCCGATCCTGAGCAATTCCACGCCCGACCTGGAAGTGAACAAATGGGGCAACATTGTCGTCGATGAGAATAACAAGACCTCGATCGACCGTATTTACGCCGGAGGGGACATTGTTCTGGGAGCAGCGACGGTTATCCTGGCCATGGGCCAGGGGCGCCATGCCGCGAAGTCGATTAATGAGTTGTTGAAGAAATAGTTTGTAAGCAGCCGCGATCGGAAGATTGCGGCTTTTTTTTGACTCCAAACTTGAAAGATCTCTATGCTATAAATTGTGTTATTCCTATAGTTTGATTGGAGCAGTTTTAGCACTGGTATTCAATCATTCGCACATGACGTAATCACCTAGAGAACTTATCCATATATAGGAATTTTTCTTATATAAATTATTAATTTATCAGACTATAATTTTTTGTGACACAAAGTAAAAGTATTTAATTTCGGAGATCATATGAAAAAAATATATTTTCTTTTATTACTTTCCTTCCTGCTTGTTTTAGCCTGCGATGACGGGACCACGACAGTAGACTCGGACAAAATAACTGTAAGAGTTATTCCCGATTATCTTGAAAAAATAGATGGAGCTTATCCCGCTGTTCTGGATTATCCTGTAAAAGCTATAGTTCAGGTCACACCGCCGGTTAACGGAAAGTCTGTTTTCATAAGTGATGATAACGGCTTCTTTACCATAGACAATGTCCCCGACGGATCTTATACGGTACATCCCCTTTTCACCGATTCAGCAAGTGATAAAACCGTAGTAGTGAGCACAGGAGCGGAACCGGAGTATCACGAAATAGTTTTTCCCGCTAACGGAGTCGGCCTCTATTATTATCTGTTTAACCTGACCGAAAGCGGATTTCCCGCATTTACTACGGATTTCAGATTAGGAATGGCGAAAATGCTCAACAGGCAGAGCCTTCTTGATGCCGTCGAGATGGTCAATGCGCCGGCGCAGAATCTTGTTCCACCGGAATATCAGTATGACGGACTGGAAAATATCCAGAGTATATCAGAAGACCCCGATTGGTTGGATAATCACGTGACCGCAGATCAACCCGTTGATTTTGAAATATACTATAATGAACACGAAGGGGCACACCTTAACATCGCAACGCAATTCAGGAATCAGATAGAAGCGGCTGACTCTGTCGGCTCAATAACTCTCATTGCAGCGACTGACTGGGATGACTTTCTTGCCCAAAGAAACGCTTTCAATTTCGATCTGGTGCGGGCCGGCTGGCTGATGGACTCCAACAACATGCTCATGTATTTCCAGGTCCTGGTTGATCAGGCAGGCTATGAAAATGCAGAATTTGACAGGCTGGTCGCCGATGCTGAAGCGGCTTTAGGCAACGGGGATCTGTCTGCTTATGTAGCAAAGAATGTGGCAATCCACAACCTTCTGCTCAATGATGCGCTGATTATACCGGTTTATTATTATTAGGAACCTTGACCTTAAAGAAAAAGCACTATCAGGCGTTACTGATAGTGAAGGATTCTCTACGACAGTAGAATATGCTCCTTTTATTGATTGAAAAATGCACTAATTTTTCCTATTACAATTCCAGCCCTCACCCCGACCCTCTCCCAAGCAGACTGTGTGAAAAATAGGAGATTGCCTTTACCAACCCTCACCCCCGTCCCCTCTCCCACGACATACTATTACCCACAAGTACGCAACGATCTGGGAGAGGGGTGCCAGGTTATGTCC
>JAFGXR010000058.1 GCA_016936555.1 Spirochaetales bacterium
CCTTTGGCGAGGATGGAAACGACTCATTGACCTCGCCGAAGGCTGGGAGCTCGCCCTTAATCCCAAGACTTATGGGTAATAGTATGTTTTGGGAGAGGGGTTGGGGGTGAGGGCGGGAAAAAGCTCTCTCATAATAAAGTTGTGTATAGAGTTTTCACACAGTCTGCTTGGAAGAGGGTCGGGGAGGGTCGTATTGCCCCTACTGCCAAAAGATAGTACTTCTACACCATTTCAGCTTTTTTTTATTATCAGGGAATTATTCAGCATTTATTCCCAATTTCACAGCAACTAAATACCACTTTCACTATATCCCCAACAATAAATATATAATTTTATCTATATTTTTTCTTTAATATGCTTATGCGATCTGGTATTTATTTATCCATTCGCGTTATGATCGCCCTGAGCCGCCTTCCCGGTGAAAATATTTAAAGGAAAATACATGATACTCTTTATTTATGTGGGCTGTCTTATGGGGTTTCTCCTGTTGGGAGCCATACGGTTTATCAAGGGTCCGGAGCTGAGCGACCGCATCCTCTCGCTGGACACCATGACCATTCTGGTGACTTCGCTCCTCGTCATACTTTCGATCATCCTCGACAAAGCCATCTATCTCGATGTGGCCATGATCTTCGGAGTTGTCAGCTTCGTGGAAGTCATTGTCTTCGGCCGTTTCCTCGAAAAGGAGGGTCACAGTGACAGCCACTGATATCCTCGCCCTTGCCGCATATATTTTTATGGGATTCGGTGTCCTGACTTTCGGATTAAGCATTATCGGAATCCTCAGAATGCCCGACAGCTACACCCGGATTCATGCGGGAACCAAAGCGTCGACCATGGGAACCATTCTGATACTCCTGGGAACCATGTTTCTCAAACCGCTCTGGATTCCGAAACTCATTCTCCTCGGGTTTTTCATACTGGCGACGAGCCCGATTTCCTCATCGATCCTGGTCAAAGGATCCTACATCGGAAAAAGCCCGATGTTTACCAAGAAGCCGTCAAAGGACTACCGGAAGGAACTGCGCGACAAAGGGGAGCCCTCATGATGATTTATTTTTCCATGCTGGTTCTGTTCATACTCATGAATGTGACGGCTCTTATGATGATTAAAGAAAAAAGCCTTTTTTCCGCTGTCGCCGCCCTTTCTTTTATCGGACTGCTGGCTTCAGTCGTTTTCTTTCTCCTCGGCGCGCCCGATGTGGCACTCACCGAAGCGGCCATGGGTTCCGGCCTGACCAGCCTCGTCTTCGTCGTTGCCATCAGAAACACCAGAAGCCAGGTGGAGGATATCAATGAGTAGACTTATCGTCCCGGTCAAAAAGATTTTTATTCTTCTCCTTCTTCTCGCTCTCTCCTTCAGCGCGTTGTGGATCTTTTTCTCCGCACCGGCCGCTGCGGAGAGAATCGGAGATCATTACATATCGATCAATGGTTCGGAAATGGGCGCCGCCAATATCGTCACCGCCGTCCTCGGAGGCTTCAGGGGGCTCGATACACTGGGAGAGGTCACCATTCTGTTTCTCTCCACAACGGGAATCGGCCTGATCCTCTCCATGGGGGGACAGTATTTCCGCTGGCTCCAGTTCCGCCCCCACGCCGTTCTGACGGCGGCCATCCCCTATCTGTTTACGGCCATCGTTTTTTACGGCGTCTATATTATCGTTCACGGTCACCTCTCTCCGGGAGGCGGTTTCCAGGGGGGAGCCGTTATCGCCACGGGTTTCATGCTCCTCTTCTTTACCGATTCGGACCATATGATCAAAAAGAAGGCGATCTATATCAGCGAATCCCTTTCGGGGCTCTCCTTTGTGATTCTCGGAGTCCTCGGGCTTGTGCTGGCGGGGAGCTTCCTGATGAACTTTCTCCCCCATTCGGTCCGCGATACGGGCCGTCTGCTCAGCGCGGGAACGCTGCCCCTTCTCTCTCTGTTTATCGGAATCAAAGTGGGAGCGGAACTCTCCGGACTGGCACAGAGCCTGATCGGTCGGAAAGAACACAAGGAGGTGGACAAATGATGGACTATTTCAACAGCGAAGCTGCGCTGACCCACCTGATGATGGCGGGGATTCTCTCCCTGGTCGTCATCGGGCTCTATGGGATTCTCACCAGAAAAAACCTGATCAAGATTTTTCTCTCTCTCGGCGTCGTCGAAACAGCAGTGAACATACTCATCGTCGCTCTTCCCTACAGAAAAGGCGGCGTCGCCCCGATTCTGACAGGTCAGGGAATGGAGGGTTTTCTCGACCCCGTTCCCCAGGCTCTGGTCCTGACGTCCATCGTTATCGGGCTGGCCATTACGGCGCTCGGACTGGTTATGGCTGTGAAGTTCTATCAGCACGAAGGCCATCTGAATATCAGAAAAATGAATGGATTAAAGAGGTAATAATGGTATCGACAATATGGTTTATCGCTCTGCCGCTCGGTCTGGCCTTTATTCTGCCATTCCGGGGACTGGGCCACACAAAACGGGATCTGACCATTATCCCTCTGGTTCTGACAATTGTTCTCGGGGGGCTGCTCTTCCTGTTCCGGTTGGCGGTTACTTCTCCGGTTCTCGAGGGTTTTGTTCTCGACCCGCCTCTGGGCATCAGCTTCCGGATGGGGGCTACGGAATTTCTGTTCCTGATGATTGTGATCGGTTCGGCCTTTCTTATCGCCCTGAATATCTATGGGGAGAAAAATGACATTTTCAAGGGCTATCAGTTTCCCCTGATTTTTTCACTCTTTCTCACCGGTGCCATAGGAATCATTCTGACCGGCGATCTTTTCAATCTCTTTATATTCTGGGAGATTCTCTCCATCGCCGCTTACTTGCTCACAACGCTCGAAGGAAAGAGCCGCAGTTTCGAGGGGGGGATCAAATACCTTCTCACCGGAGCTCTCTCATCGGTATTTATTCTGATCGCCGTGTCTCTGATTTACTACTCGGCGGGAACCATGGACATGGTGGAACTGGGCAGACTGATCCCGGCTCTGCCCTCCGGATTTAAAGCTCTGATTTTTCTCTGCCTTTTTATCGGGTTCGCCATTGAAGCGGAAATCTTTCCCCTCAATCTCTGGGCGCCCGATGTTTTCGAAGCATCTGAAAGCCGGGCCGGCGGACTTTTTTCATCAATCGCCGTAAAAACCGCCGCTTTCGCCCTTCTCAGGCTCTTCTTCGTGCTGTTCGGAGGGGCGGAAATAGCGGGGTATTCCTTTTTTACGGTTCTCCTGGTACTCGCCCTGGCCACCCTGATCATTGCGGAGTTCGCCGCCTTTCATCAGTCCAATCTGAAACGAATGCTCGGCTATTCTTCTATCGGGCAGGTGGCGCTGGCCCTAACCGCCCTTTCACTGGCGACGGAAAGCGCTTTGACAGCGGGTCTCTTTCATCTGCTGAACCACAGCCTCATCAAGGTTCTCCTCTTTTCGCTGGCCGCCTTCTTCATCAGAAAAGCGGGAAGCGAATCGATCGCCGATTTCAAAGGTATGGGCCGGAAATTTCCCGTCGCCGGTCTCTTCTTCACAATCGGAGCCCTGGCCGTCGCGGGATTTCCCCCCTTCAGCCCTTTCGCCAGCAAAATGGCCATTCTGAAAGCGCTGATGGACGGCGGACACTTCATCGTTCTCACGGGCATTCTCGTCGCCACAGTCGTCGAGGTGGGATACTACTTCAAGGTGATTCAGGTTCTCTATGCGCCTGTGGAAAAAACGGAAAAGGAAAAAATCAAACCGATGGTCCTCTTTTCCTGGTTTGTACCCGCAGCCCTGCTGACCGGTCTGGGAATCTATCCCTCTGTCATTATGAAATATATCAGCCTCGCCGCAGGCGCGCTGTTCTAAGGGGTTTTCCATGATTCAAGGAAAATTAACACTGATATTACTTCTTCCCATGGTTTCGGCTCTGGCTGTCTTCTTTCTGGGAACACATAAAATTATCAGAGAACTATTGTCCATAGTTTCTCTGGCACTGCTTACGGGATTACTGCTGATGAGAATAGTTTCTCCTGTCAGCGATGATTTTACCTGGCAGTACATGCCGGGCTTTTTCACTCTCAGTTTTTCTTTAAGCTCTTTCGGCCTGCTCTTCGCCCTGATCGCGGCTATCAGCGGACTGCTGAAATCCTTTGCCTCCTGGGGGATCAACTCAAAGGGATATCACGCCCTCTTCCACCTGATGATGGGGGGGCTGATGATACTCCTGAGCGCAGGTGACTACATCTCCTTCTTTCTGGGATGGGAGATCATGACCTGGTCCAGCTTTATGCTCTTCAACAATTTTTCCTCAGCCGATGATCCCATCGAAAAATCACAGGATACGGGCTTTCTTTTTATCACGCTCTCCCTTATTTCGGCTCTGCTGATGCTCGGAGTTCTCTTCTTTCTTTACAACCGGACGGGAAGCATGAATATCGCCGACGGCGTCGCCTGGCTCCATGGAGTCAAGGGTCTTCCCTCGTGGATTCCCGGACTGCTGCTGATGAGCGCCTTTTTCCTGAAAAGCGGACTCCTTCCCTTTCACGTCTGGGTCCCCGGGACCTACCGGGAAGCGCCCCACACCTTTACGGCCTTTCTATCAGCGGCCCTTTCCAAAGTGGGGATCTACGCCTTTATCCTGTTCTTTCTCCCTTTTTCCCTGAATGAGGGATCGGGACAGATATCCTATCTCATCGCCTGGATCGGCGCTATCACGGCGACGGTAGCCACTTTCAAGGCCATCGAACAGAATGATATGAAAGGGCTTCTCGCCTATTCCTCCATCGGACAGATGGCCTATGTCTTCACAGCTATGGCCGTCGGTTCTTCGCTGGCCATGGGCGGAGCGCTCTTCCAGATGGTCAACCACAGCCTGATCAAACTCCTCCTCTTTTTCATCGTGGCGGGCATCATCGAGAGAACCGGTAAAACACGGTTCGACCAGCTCGGCGGATTGATCTACAAAATGCCCTTCTCCTTTATCGGCGTGCTCGTCGGCATTATCGCTCTGGCGGGAATGCCCCCCTTGAGCGGGTTCTACGGAAAGTGGATGATTTACACTTCGCTGATCGAAAAGGGGTGGCTGCTGGTTCTGACCGGCATCGTCCTTCCCTCGACGGCGGCTTTTATCTACTGTTACAAACTGATTTACGGTATTTTCCTCGGTCACCCGACGGAAGTGAATCCCGAAGAGGCGAAAGAGATTTCTCCCCGCTACCGGGTTCCCTCCGGACTTCTGATGGCCTCCATCGTCCTTCTCGGACTTTTCCCGGGGCTGATTCTGAAGCCGGTCAATGTTCTTCTCTCCGACTTGGGGATGGAAACACTGGCCCTCACGAGTCAGGGCAGCCTCAACGCCGCATCCGGATCGGTCAGCGGTTTTATGGTTATGAATGTCTTCGGAGGAGTTTTTGCAGTGATCCTCATTCTTCTTTCGCTCTTTGGAAAGAAAGCGCCGACCCGCAACCTCCACAGGCTCGATATAGCCTATGCGGGGGAACTTCCCACAGAACAAACGCCTCTCCACTACGGACGGGGCCTGGGACATGAAGTCAAACGGGTCGCCATCGCCGGAGCGATCGTGAAAAGAAGCCTGACGGAAAAATATATGAAAATCGGAAACCAGCTCGGCGGGATTCTGGAACATGTCCGGGGATTCTATCCCGGGAACGGCCAGGTATCGCTTATTATGACAATGGTCGGAGCAGCCGCCGTGGCTCTCCTGATCGGACTCAAGGGGTAATCAGGCTATGTTATTCACCATATTCAACAGCCTTCTGGCTGTTCTGCTCACCTATTCCATGGGGATGCTCTACTACGGTTTCTACCGGATCGGAAACGCCCGGATCCACCGCCGCGTCGGGCCGCCTCTCTGGCAGAACGTCATCGACAATATCAAGCTCTTCGCCAAGCGGGAGGCTCCCGGACACGGCATCATGTTCCACCTGGGACCGGTCATTATGACGGCGGGAACCATCACGTCCATGCTCTTCGTCCCCTTTCTGAAGGACAGCGCCTGGCTCCAGGGATTCTCCTCCTACGGAAACCTCATCCTGCTCATCTATCTGATGGTCGTCGGCCCTCTGGGCAACGCTCTCGCCGTCGGTGTGAGCGGCGTTCCTTTCGGAGTCATGGGCGTGACACGGGGTCTCACCAGACTCATCGGCCTGGAAGTTCCTTTTTTCCTCTCCGTCGCGTTGCTTATGAGCGGCAGCGGAACCATCTCCATCAGCGAAATCATGATGGCACAGGACAGTTTTAGCAACTGGAACATGATGGCCCATCCCGCGGCCTTTATCGTCTCCCTTTTCTCCTTCGTGGGGATGATGGGAGCCAGCCCCTTCGATGTGGTCGGTGCGCCCGTGGAGGTCTACTCGGGACCCCAGGCGGAATTCGGAGGGAAATACCTCGGCTTTCTCGCCGCCCAGAGAGTCATGTTCTCCATGGTCAAGCTCATCCTCTGGGTGGACCTTTTCCTGGGGGGAGCCACCAATGTCTTTATTCTCATGGCAAAAAGTTTTGCCCTGTTTTTCTTCTATTTCATCGTGGGAGCCGCGTTTCCCCGATTCAAAACGGAACAGGCCGTCGACTTCATGCTGAAGCTTCCCCTGATCATCGGGATCGGCGCCGTTCTTGTGCGTTTCTGGAGTCTGTAAATGGATAATTTGAACAAGAAAGATAAAGCTCAGTTGAAAGAGCTGAAGTCGCCGATGGCCGTCGTGGACTGGGCCGTGAACTGGTTCCGCAAGCAGAGCATCTTCATGCTCGCCTACGGAACGGGATGCGGAGCGATTGAAATTCCCCCCACCGTCACGGCGCGCTACGATGCGGAGCGCTTCGGCGTCAGAGGGGCCGCGACCCCGAGACAGGCCGACGTCATCGTCCTCTCCGGTTACCTGGCCGTCAAAACTTTGAAAAGGGTCATCCGCACCTACGAGCAGATGCAGGAACCCAAATACGTTATCGCTCTCGGTTCCTGCCCCATCAACGGCGGCATGTACTGGGACAGCTACAACACGATCAAGCAGCTGGACCGCTACCTTCCCGTCGATGTCACCGTGGCGGGCTGCATGCCCCGTCCCGAAGCGGTGCTCGAAGGCTTTATGGCCCTCAAGGATAAAATCCAGAGAGGCGAAGCCGAAGGGGCCCGGGACTACAGGGACAATATCGAAAAGTACAAAAACAACCAGAAAGAGATATTCGGCGACAAAATGCTCCCCGGCTACACCTGCGACTGGTACTTCTCCGACGGAGGTTCATTCTGATGACAGAGACAATCGACAATCTGCTCGAACGGATCGGGCGGAATTTTCAGATAACCGGACAGGAAGTGAAAAAGGCCGGTCTGGCCGCTCTGCACTGTTCGCAGGAACAGCTTCACGGCGTTCTGATCTACCTGAAAGAAGTGGAGAAATTCGACACTCTGACCATGATCGGCTGTGCCGACTGGATCGAGGACGACTATTTCGAGCTCTCCTATATGGCCTATTCCTTCACCACCTTTTTTACGGTGATGGTAAAGATCCGCGTCTCCCGCGACGGATCTTCGGTTCCGACAGTCGAGGGGATATGGCGGCAGGCCCGGACCTTCGAACGGGAAATCCACGAAATGTTCGGCGTCGACTTCCCCGGTAACACCCGACTGAAGGAGTTCTTCCTGGAAAACTGGCAGGGCATGCCCCCGATGAAACGGGATTTCGACACGGTCCAGTTCGTCAAAGACCACTACAAGCTGCGGGAAGAGGGACGGGAAGGCGCCTGCAATGTCTCGGTGGAGCGGAAAAAGCGCATCGACGCCAAAAAACTGGAACTGAAAAAGGAAGGGGAATAATGGCACAGGATATTATCACGATTTTCCATGGTCCCCAGCACCCCGGAATCACGGGAAACATGTCTGTTGAGTTGGACCTTCTGGGCGAAACCATAAAAAGAGCCGAAACCCATGTGGGATACCTCCATCGAGGTTTCGAGAAAATGATAGAACGGCGGACCGTTCTCCAGGCCTTTACAATCGTCTGCCGGATCTGCGTTCCCGAACCGGACCCCAACGAGGAGAACTTCGCCCGCGGCGTGGAAGAGCTTATGGGACTGGAAGTTCCCGAGAAAGCGAAATGGCTCCGGACCATGGTCCTCGAAATGGCCCGTCTCCAGGCCCAGATGCTCTGGTTTGCCGGACAGGGCGGAAGTCTCGGACACTACATTTCCCCCCAGTGGGCCGTGGCCGACAGAGACCTGATCCTCGACCTTTTCGAAGAGCTCACCGGCGGACGGGTCTACCATATGTATATAACGCCCGGCGGGGTCAGAAGGGACCTGCCCGAGGGATTCCTCGGCCGGCTGGGCCATTTCCTGGACTATCTGGAAAGCCGTCTCCCCGAGTACGACAATATGCTTCTCCGCAACCCGGTCTTTCTGGAAAGAGCCAGAGGCGTGGGCATCATCGATCCCGCGACAGCCCGGGAATACGGTGTCGTCGGCCCGAACCTCAGAGCCTGCGGATTCATGAACGACATCCGGAAAGACGAGCCCTATGAAATGTACGGCGAAGTCGATTTTATCGTTCCCACGGAAACAAGCGGCGATGTCTACGGCAGAGCCATGGTCCGCCGGGCGGAAATCGAACAGTCCATCTCCATCCTCCGGCAGATCATCAGAAGAATGCCCGCTGAGAAAGAGATCATGGCGGTTCTTCCGAAAAACCACAGGAAATGGGAAGTGCCCAAAGGCGATACCCTGGTTAAAACCGAATCGGCCCGCGGTGAGTACAGCTATTACATGGTCGGCGACGGAACGGACAAGCTCAGGCGTGTTCAGGTCAAAGGGCCTTCGGCGGTCCATGCCATCACCCTGCTCGAGGAAATGCTGGTCGATTCCCAGCTCTCCGATGTGGCCATGATCATGAACTCGCTGGGAACCAATCCCCCGGAAATAGAGAGGTAGACAGTATGAAGATCGATATTAAAGGTATCTGGGGAGCTCTGAGCTCTCTTAAATATCTCTTTCAGCCTCCCGGGACCCTGCGCTACCCCGATGTGAAAAAGGAAGCCGCCGATGGATACCGGGGCTTTCACGACAACGACCTTTCAAAGTGCATCGGATGCGGGATGTGCGAAGATATCTGCATGAACCTGGCCATCGATATGGTCAAGCCGAAAAGCGAAGCTTACCTCAATGCTAAAAACGGATCGGGACTGATTCCCCGGCTCGACTACGGACGGTGCTGCTGGTGTTCGCTCTGTACCGATGTCTGTCCGGTCAACTCGCTGAAGCTGACGAAAAACTACGTATACGTCTCGGAAGATATGAACAGATTCATCTACACGCCCGGAGAGGAAAAACTGGGCAAAAGAGAAAAGGAGACCGTGAAATGAGAATTCTGAAGTGGACAGCCGCGCTCTTCGTCATGTGGATCGCCATGACTCTGAGTCTTGATACAGAAGAACTGATTGCCGGACTGGCTCTCTCCCTTATGATGGCGGTCATCAGCACGAAATATTTCGCCCCCCGGAGCAGAGGGATGATCAATCCCTTTAAGGCGTTAAAATACCTCGCCGTTCTGATGGTGAATCTCTATAAATCCAATGTGGATATCGCGCGGAGGGTTCTCGACCCGAAGCTGCCCATCAATCCGGGCATCGTAAAAATCTCCACAAAGCTGGAAAGCCCCTTCAGAAAGCTGATTCTGGCCAACAGCATAACCCTGACGCCGGGGACGGTGACTCTCGATGTGGACGGTCAGGACCTCTACGTCCACTGGATCGATGTGGTTACTGATGATCCGGAAAAAGCAGGAGAGCTGATCAAAGGGGATTTTGAGAGGGTCTTGAGTTAAAGGAATGAATATCCGGCTTCCGGGAATCAGGAAGCCGGAAAACTCTTATATTGATAATCGGTTGAAATTGCAGTATCGTAAAAATCATGAAGAGCGATAGCATTGCGGATAAAATAAAATCCCTCGTTAAGAATAATGACAGATTCACACTTGTAGAGCTCTACGGTTCCGCAGCCACCGGAAGAATGAATGAACAAAGTGATATCGATATTGCTGTTGGTTCCGATTCAGGATTGACGAATGATGATTGCCTTTCTCTATCACTGCAGCTTTCCGAGCTGTTTAACAGGGAAGTTTCGGTTATTAATCTGGAGAAAATGGAAGGTTTAATCCTTTCGGAAGTTTTGACCAAAGGCATAACTATCAAAAACAGTTCTCCTCTGTACAAGTCGCGCCACCTGATCCGTATGTACGAGTATAATGAAGATATTTTACCCTTTCAGCAATTGGCTTTCGAGAAAAAACGGCAGAGGTACCTCAATGGTTAACCCTCTGATATCCAGTAAAGTAGATTCCCTGATTCGGTGTCTGGAAAGAATCGAATCCAAGAAACCGGCTCAAATTGAAAATCTTATTGAAGATTACGACTTGCAGGATATTATTTCTGTAAATCTCGAAAGAGCTATCCAAATTTCCGTTGATATCGCTGCGATCATCATTGCGGAAAAAGGATTGAAGACAGCTCAAACAATGAGCAGTGCCTTCAAGGCTCTTTCCGATAGTAAAATCATCCCCGAAGAGTTATCACTGAAATTACAGAAATCAGTGGGCTTCCGGAATATCTCTGTCCACGAATATTGTTCCATCGACTGGGAAATAGTTTTTGATATAATTCACAATCATCTGGTGAACTTCAGGGATTTTATCAGAAGTGTTACACTCTCTTTAGATTAATCTTGTTCTATTGATTCCATAAGCCTCAATCCGAAAGATTTAATTATACTTCTTCTCCTTGTTTCTCTTATCCCGGATCTCATCGAGCAGCTCGAGTGTAATACGGGAAACCCCGCGATTTTCCGCATCTTCCAGAATCCCCTTCAAAGCTGTATTGAGAAATATCTTCGGAATCCTTTTGAGCCTGATGAAGCACTCTTCATCCCACTGCATCTGCTCATTCAATTTCAAAGCTGCAGCGCGGACCACATCCTCACCTACGCCTTTGTCTTTCGGAATCGGAAATCTGAGAGGTTTCCGGAAAGGGGAGATCCAGAATTCCGCATTATTCCTGAACCCGTAATCAACCGGAAAAGCCGGCATCTGCGAACTGCCTTCAATCAGAGCTTTTTTCCATTTGGATCTGAGAAGAATCTTATCGATTTTCAGAATAAAAATGGCCCCGTGTTCCGATGTTATCCCGTTAAACCGGTTATAGGGAGGATGATAGACGACACCATCGCCATCGGGCGGAATTGTTTCAGAATCATCCCAGGTGCACTCAAAAACCTGTTCGGCTTCCGAAATGATCAGAGGAAATGATTCATCGACCTTTTCAACAGCCCGGAGCCCTTTCTGGAGATGAAAAATGGTTTCCCTCATTTTCTCGGAAGTCTCCTCCCCGGGAAAACCGAGCCGGACAATCTCTTTCAGGTACCTTTTTTTATCGGGCAGAAAATTGATAGCGCATTTCCTGTCCCGCAGAATATTCTGCGCCGTATTGCTCGAATTCCTCGCCCCCAGAAACATTCCGAAATAATCTTTTTCTGCAATATAATAGGGAAAACAGAGGCTATAGGCCCCGAGGTTCGTTTCTCCCTCAGGACTCAAAGTGCTGATTAGAACCGTCGGCATGGGGAAAAACGAAGAGGTCTGATAAAAATTGTTCAGTATTTCAATTTCTTCAAAGTGTGTCATACTGAATATTGTAACAGTCCTGTTTGAAATTGAAAGAGTTATCTTCGCTGAAGACCTTTCGGGCAACCATAGGAGGATAAGATATGGAAAACCTCTACCTCTATTTTTCAGGAACGGGAAATACCAAATACGTTATAGGCAAATTTGCTGAACTCTACGAACGGGGAAATCATTACAGCATCCATTCGATCGAACACAGTGATATCGATTTTTCCCGCATCATCGGCGAAGCCGAAAACATCGTGCTGGCCTACCCCATCCACGACAGCATGCTGCCCTTTATCGTTCAAGAATTCCTGGAGAGCCATATAGGGTCTTTCAAAGGAAAAAATCTCACGACAATCTGCACCCAGCTTTTATTCAGCGGAGACGGAGGGGCTCTCCCCTTCTACATCCTGAAAAAATCCGGCGTTAAGCATCTCCACAGCATTCATATCAATATGCCGAGCAACCTGACCGATGTTAATATCTTTTTCAACAAACCGCTTGCCGAAACAGCCCGATCATATGTCAAAGCTGATCGAAAAATCGCTTTAGCCGTTGATACGATCAGGTGCGGGGGAATATGCAGGGACGGAAGAAAATGGTTTTCCCGTTTTTCCGGATTTATTCTTCAGCGGGCCTGGGGCAAAGCCATGATGGTGAAGCTCAGAAACTCTGTGAAAATCAGCAGCGATTGCATCTTATGCCAGAAATGCGTTCAGATCTGTCCTGTGAAAAACCTGGAGATCAGAGAAAACAGAGTCGGACAGCAGGGCCGATGTACTCTTTGCTACCGCTGCGTCAACGAATGTCCCGTCCGGGCTATTTCCATCTTTATGAAAAGCAAACCGAAAATCCAGTACTCGAGAAAAGACTATAACTGAACCATGAGCTCGATCTCCTGGCTCGATGGACAGCGGACTTCGCCGCCATGACCAATCGGAGGGATTTGGAAAGCCACGCCCTCCGGTATCGGGAGGACGCGGTATGGATAGGGGGAGAACTCGTGAACGATTCTAGGAATCTCGCCTTTCAAGCTCGGCCATAAGATCGTGAAACTCCACGCCGGCCGCTTCAAGCAGCACGAGGAGATGATAAATCAGATCCGCCGATTCATACACGATATCTTCTCTGGAGACAGCCAGAATCAATTCAATGGCTTCCTCCCCTACCTTTTTGCGGATCTTCTCAAGACCTTTCTCGAAGAGATGTGTCGTGTAGGAGCCTGAAGGCATCTCCTTTTTCCGCCGGGCTATAGTCTCCGCCAGACGGTAGAGGATTCTTGACTCGCTTTCCTTCTCCGCATTCAAAGCCGTGTTTTCGTGAAGCTCCGGATCTACATCCTCTCCCGAAAGCTCACAGGCGACATCGGAACTCCCGGCTGGCAGCTCGGCGGCAAAGAACCCCTTTTCCTCTTTCAGAGAGAGATAAACCGGATCCCCCTCCCAGGGGAGAATACGTCCCGTCTCGGGGTGGACAATCCAGAGAATTTTCGTCTCGACACTCTTGGAAAAGGCCTTCCGGTTCATAAGCGCGCCCGATGTCACACCGCCTTCAATATTTACGACAACAGGTAATACCGTTCCATCTGCCATATTCATCAACTCCTCAATTATCAGTTTTTAACTATCCACCGGATCACTTTCGAGGCAAAGAAGGGAATAACCTCCCCGTAAGCCTCCGGGACAATCCAGCTTTCTTCAGCCAGTTCAATTCTCTCCTCATTAAGAGGCATTCCGTAAAATTCCGCTCCGAACCGCGAGACAAAATCCTCAAGCATAGGGAGTTTGCCGCAGCCATCAAAAAATTCCGCCAGCAGCGCCAGCGAGACCGGGGCCGAGTAGGAGCCCGCCGCCCCCTCCTGTTTTTTTGCGGCGCTATGAGGTGCACTGTCCGAACCGAAAAAGAATTTTCTGTTACCTTCCAGCACGACTTTCTGAATAGCCTTTCTGTCTTCCGGTCCTTTCAGAACGGGTTTGCAGAAATTGTGGGGATTCAGGGCACCTCCGATCACATCGTCCAGGGTCAGCAGAAGATGATGCACCGTAATGGTTCCGGCCAGATTATCGGGACCCTCAGCGACCGCCTGAATCCCCTCGGCGCTGGAGAGGTGTTCAAAAACGACCTTCAGACCGGGAAATTTCCGGCAGATTTCCAGAATTTCGGGAATATAGGCTTTCTCCCTGTCCAGAGAATAAACCGAAGGATCCTCCCCGTGTATGCTCAGAACCAGCTGTTCCTCTTCCATCACTTTCAATAGACCGGCAATATCTCTCCAATCGGTTATTCCGTCAGTCGAATTTGTCGTCGCTCCGGCGGGATAGAGCTTTCCCGCTATAGCACCGGCTTTTTTAAGCGCCCGCACATCGCTCTCCTTCATGTTCTTCAGAAGCTTGAATGTCATAAGCGGATTAAAGCCGGGATCGATCTCAACAATCTGCCTGCGGTATTCCTCCAGAGTCGAAGCGGAATCAATAGGCGGAATGGTATTGGGCATGACAACAGCCCTGGAAAAATAGGCGGAACAGTGGGGAACCGTCATTTTCAGCAGTTCACCCTGTCTCAAATGGATATGGAAATCATCGGGTTTTCGTATTTCAATTCTCTTCATCTTTATAACTCCAGATCGTTTCGCCTTTCAGGTTGATATAACGGGCGTATCCGTCTTCAATGACGAGAGCCAGGCCGAACCGGAAATCATCAGCATAATCGTAATGGGGTTCAATAACGGATTCGCCTTCCTTGTTGATAAAGCCGAGCTTGTCCTCTTTTCCCAGGCGCACTCTGGCCAGCCCGTCGGAAAAATCCCCGGCAAAACTGTATTGCGGCTCGATCCGGACTTCTCCCTTCTTATCAATATATCCGCCTCTGCCCTCGGACACGATAAGAGCCAGGCCCTCGGAAAAATCTTTTGAATAGAGGAACTGCGGCTCAATGATGTATTCGTTTTTCTTATTGATATAGCCCCCTTTGTCATCGGAAACGACAAGAGCCAGACCTTCGGAAAAATCTCCGGCAAAATCATATTGCGGAACGATAACTTCTTCCCCTTTATTATTTATAAAACCGACCTTCCCGTCCCGGCTGATCCGGGCCATACCTTCATTGAAAGCCGTAGCGCTTTTCCAGTCGCCGCCGAAAAGTTTTTCATTTTTTTTATTGATATAAAAGTGATCGTCTCCCGTAACGACCGAAGCAGCGTTTTCCTGAAAATCCCCCGCTCTGTCATAGATAAAGGGAATGACGATTTCCCCTTTCCGGTTGATATAACCGCATTTGCCATCGCTCACCACCATGGCCAGACCTTCGCTGAAGGATGAAGCTTTATCATAGATAAAAGGAATAAGGATCTCATCCTGATCATTGATGAATCCCCCTTTCCCTTCATTTACAGCCAGAGAAAGACCCTCGGAAAAACTCAATGCCATTTCATAACGGGGTTCTATAACGACTTCCCCTTTCCGGTTGATAAACCCGGTTCTCCCTTTGACTGTCACGGGAAACAATCCGCTGTTCCCTTTACTGCAGCTTCCCGCTAAAATCAGAATGAACAGGGATAGAAAAATAACACCGGCAATTCTACAGGTCATTAATACACCTCATTTTTTAATTGATTCAATATGCCGGTAATTATATCTTTATCTCGATCGAACTTTAATACGCTGAGGAGTAAAAATGACAAAAGAGGAGAATATCGATTACCTGACTTTGAGGGCCGAAGAGTGCCGTCTCCCCGAAGACCAGGTTCTGAAAATACGTACAGCACTGGCAGAAGTATCTGAAAAGGATTACGAAAAACTGAAAAGGATTTCCGAACCGGAGTTCCGCTCCTGGTGCAAAGAGGCAAGTAACCGTCCCTGAATTAATTTGCAGATAAATCCCGCGCATGATAAAATTCATATAGTACAGGAGGTCTTATGGAAAATGTAAATCTTTTGGATCAGAAAGAAAAAATTTTCTTCGCCGGCTGCCTGAAAAGTCTTCTTCTGACCGATGGAAAAATTGAAGAGGACGAAATCACCGATCTTCAGGAACTGACGGAAAAACTCTATTTTGACTCCTTTGAATCCTACCTCGAAACTTTTGAAGAAAGAGTGAAGACAATCGAAACGTTCTGGGAAATGGCGGAGAAAATTACGGACAATGAGGTTCAGGATCTCATTATCACTTCACTGCATGAAATTATGCTGAAAGACCATATTCCCGACACACAGAACGGCAAGCTCATCCAGGAGCTTGAACACATGTGGGCATGAAAGGAAAACTTCGCAAAGGATAAAGAAATCTCACTTTTGTGCAACCGTTTGCATATATTCCATTGTTTTTGGTCATTGATAAATGATACACTTTGGAACAATATAAAAGAGAAAGAGGATAACCATGAAGTTTCCCCCTGTAGATCATAAAATGACCGGCGTTGTCGTTCCTGTTTTTTCACTTAGGAGCTCAAAGAGCTGCGGTATCGGAGAATTCGCCGACCTGGCCCTTCTGGGAGAGTGGTGCCGGCAGATCAATCTGGATCTGATTCAGATTCTTCCCGTTAATGACACGGGATATCAGGAATCACCTTACAGCGCCTTAAGTGCATTCGCCCTTCATCCTATTTTTATCCGTCTCGAGGATATTCCCGAGGCAAAGACTTTCAAAAAAGATATCGATTTTCTCAGGAAGGAATTTGAACCTGATAAAAGAGTCAATTTTTCAGCTGTTCTTACGGGAAAACTTGAAATACTGAGAAAAATCTTTGAAAAGAACAGAAAGACAATCGGTGAAGATAAGAATATAACAGCTTGGATGAAAGAGAATCCCTGGGTGAAAAATTACGCCGTATTTTCCACGGTCCGCCGGAATAATCTCATGGCATCCTGGAAGGAGTGGAAAAACTTCCGCAACCCCACGTCAAAAGATCTGGAAAAACTCTGGACCAAGTACGAAGAGGAGAATTTCTTCTATGTCTGGGTTCAGTTTCACCTGGAAAAACAGCTTAAAAGCGTTGCTGCAGCTCTGGACTCCATGGGCATCAGCCTTAAAGGAGATATTCCGATCCTGATGAACGAAGACAGCTGTGATGTCTGGGCCGACAGAAACTTCTTCGATCTCAGTCTGTCCGCCGGAGCCCCGCCGGATATGTTCTCAACCGACGGCCAGAACTGGGGATTCCCCGTTTACAACTGGAACAATCTTAAAAAGGACGATTACAGCTGGTGGAGGAAGCGCCTTAAACAGGCCGCCAAATTTTACCATGCCTACCGGATTGACCATGTCCTCGGATTTTTCAGAATCTGGAATATTCCCTATCATATGGTGACGGGCAGCCTGGGCTATTTCAACCCATCAGCATATATAACCAGAACAGATCTTGAAAATATCGGATTCGATAAGGGAAGGATCACCTGGCTTTCCAAACCTCATGTATACGAGCATGAATTGCGCGATCGTCTGGGAGCGGAAACCGAATCAGTCATTAATCTCTGCTTCGAAAGAATCGGCAATGAAAACCTGTTCCTTTTCAATGACTCCTTTTCTTCAGAAAAAGTTCTCTACCGTTCCGATTTATCGGATAAGGCCAAATCGGTTCTCAGCGAAATGCTAAAAAATGTCACGTTGATCCAGGTGGACGAAGACAACTTCAGTTTATCCTGGTCTTTCCGGGGAACGAGGGGGTTCGAGAGCCTCAATGAATGGGAAAAGGAAAAAATGGAGACTTTATCAGCCCGCTGCGGTTCCGAAGCGGAAAAGATATGGGAGGAAAACGCCCTCAATCTGCTCTCGTTCATGAAGAATACAACCGATATGCTCGTCTGTGCCGAAGACCTGGGCGCCGTGCCGGACTGCGTCCCCTCTGTTCTCCGCAAACTGGGCATTCTGGGGCTGAAAGTCCTACGCTGGGCGAGAGAGTGGGGAGAACCGGGAGATCCCTACACGAAAGTGAAAGAATATCCCGAACTGTCGGTTTGTACCCCGGCAGTTCACGATTCGACGACACTGAGACAATGGTGGTATGAGGAGCAGGATAAAGCAGCTCTGGCCCGCGGTCTCGATGTGAAGGAAATCCCATACGAAGATCCGACTGAAGAAGCCGTCCGCTTTTTCCTGGAGTCGCTTTTTAGAAGCCGATCGGCGATCTGTATGGTACAGCTCCAGGACTTTTTCGCTCTCGACAGCGGGATCTGCGACAGCGATATCCATTTCGAGAGAATCAATATCCCCGGTACCGTTCAGGATATCAACTGGTCCTACAGAATGAATCCGACCGTTGAGGAACTGATGAAAGCTGAAAAACTGAAAGAAAGCATCAGTTCTCTGGTTGAAATCAGAAAAAGCCAGAAAATATCTCTGTAATTAAAAATTGCCGGCTTAATGCCGGCTTTTCCTTTATAATTAGAACAAAGACAGATTTCGGGAGAAACATTATATGATCGGTGATATGACTCTGGAATTGCATTTGAGAAACGAATGCAGGGAAAAATACAGTCTGAAAGAATTATCTTTCTCGGAAACAGGAAAAACCCTTCTGGAAGGGAATTACCAGATACAGGATATGACCGAGAACTTCAACAAGGTGAAACGGCTCAATAATGTGCTGGAAGATTTTTACCACTCCAGCGATATCAACGCCCTGGCCCTGATCGAACGGATCAATCACTACATCATCAGCAGATACCTCCGGGAATCCGATAATCTGGCCTTTCGAAGCTCCCTTAACACTCTCTACGGGCTCTATGGCGAGAAGACAATCGATTCCATGCTCAGGCTCTACAATTCCCATTTTTCGGGAACTCCCGGACGGTCTCTCGATGAACCGATTGATAATGTTCCCGCCAGGGAGAAAATTCTCGAAGAAGTGGTTCTCCTGAAAATCTGCAACAGCAACAGAGCCGCCCTGAAGTACAGGGAAATTTTCGACGATACTCCTCTCGCGGAAAAAACGCCCTATACGCCCGCTTTTTACACTCTTCTGGAACATTTCGATAAAACGCCATCTTTCGGCAATTACGGTAGCAATCTTCTGAAACTTCTCCTGGAACCGGCACAGAAGCACCCCGAATCGCTCCAGAGTCAGATAGAGTATATGAAGGAGATGTGGACTTTCCTCACCGACGACTTCCTTCTTATGCTTCTCAAGGGTATCGATCTTATAAATGAGGAAAACAAGATCCACTTTTCCGGGCCTGGCCCCACAGCCGCCATGCAATTCGGGACCTATCACAACAGCGAGGACGAAGATAATCCCAATTACAGCCCCGACAGCAACTGGATGCCCGAAGTTATTCTCCTGGCGAAAAATGCCCTGGTCTGGCTGACTCAGCTCAGCCGGGATTATAAAAGGGAAATTAAAAGACTGGATCAGATACCCGATGAAGAACTGGATACCATGGCATCCCGGGGGATCAACTGTCTCTGGCTTATCGGAATATGGAACAGAAGCAAAGCATCCCGCGAAATCAAACGGCGCTGCGGCAACCACGATGCCGTCTCCTCAGCCTATTCCCTTTTCAGTTACGATATTGACTGGGAAATCGGTGGCTGGGACGCCCTTGCAAACCTCCGGGAAAGATGCCGGAGCAGAGGAATCCGCCTGGCTAGCGATATGGTTCCCAACCACACGGGTATCGATTCGGAATGGACGCGAAGCCGACCCGACTGGTTTATCCAGACGGACAGACCGCCTTTCCCGTCCTATAGGTACAACAGCGAAAACCTTTCGGAAGACCCGGGTATAGGCATCTACCTGGAGGATCATTATTACGATAAAAGCGATGCCGCCGTCACCTTTAAAAGAGTCAATTTTCACAATGGAGAAACCCGTTACATCTATCACGGAAACGACGGAACATCGATGCCCTGGAATGATACGGCCCAGCTCGATTTTCTCAAAGCGGAAGTCCGGGAAGCTGTAATAGGGGAAATCCTCCATGTAGCGCGTAACTTTCCTGTCATCCGATTCGATGCGGCCATGACTCTGGCGAAAAAACATATTCAGCGGCTCTGGTATCCTCTTCCAGGCCAGGGCGGAGATATCGCTTCAAGATCGAACTTCGCCCTGACCGCCCATGATTTTGAAGAGGCCTGCGGCGGCGAGTTCTGGAAGGAAGTTGTCACCCGTGTAGCATCGGAAGCTCCCGACACGCTGCTCCTCGCCGAAGCATTCTGGATGATGGAGGGCTATTTCGTCCGCAACCTGGGCATGCACCGGGTCTACAATTCCGCCTTTATGAACATGCTCAAAAATGAGGAAAACGGCAAATACAAAGAGACGATAAAAAACACACTCAATTACGACCGGAAAATTCTCAAGCGCTTTGTAAACTTCATGAACAACCCGGACGAAGATACGGCAGCCGTTCAGTTCGGAACGGGAGACAAGTACTTCGGCGTCCTGACCCTTATGCTGACCATGCCCGGTTTACCCATGATCGGACATGGACAGATCGAGGGTTACCGGGAGAAATACGGCATGGAATTCCACAAGCCGCTCTGGGACGAATATCCCGATCCCGAAATGGTCGCACGGCACGAACGGGAAATTTTCCCGATAATGAAACGCCGCTATCTCTTCGTTTCGGCCAACAAATTCAGGCTCTACGATCTGATAGAACACTCCGGAGCTGTCAATGACAATGTCTTCGCCTATTCGAACAGGTGCGGCTCAGAGTACGTCCTGGTACTATACAACAACGCCTATGAAAGAGCGGTCGGCATGATCAATCATTCGGCTCCCTTTATTGAAGAAGACGGGAAGGGTTCGCGCTTCGAAAGCTCAACTCTCGGAGAATCCCTCGGCCTGTCAAATGACAAAGACTGTTACTGCGTTGTCCGCGAACTGAAAAGCGGGCTCTGGTTCATTAGGAACAGCAGGGCGATCTATGAACAGGGTCTCTACGTGGAGCTCGATGGCTTTAAAAGCCAGGTTTTCATGGATATCCACGAACTGAGAGACAGCGATGCCAACCGAATCGCCGATATATGCGGGAAACTGAACGGCGCGGGAACTCCCGATCTTGACCGGGAATACAGGGAGATGATCTTTCAACCTCTCTACAGAGCCTACGGGAAATTGATTAACCGTGAGATTCTCAGCGCTCTCAAAGATGAAAAATTGACGCTTACAGGCATATTCGAAAAAAGGAACGAAAGTCTTTTGGAAACTCTCAACGCCGTGAAGGAGTTTGCCGGAGGCACGGGAAAACCGGAAGAGATAGCTTCAATGATTCTCGCATCTTTGAGCAGACCGGACTCCATCGCGGAGAAACTCATAAAAGAGAAGAAAGCCGCCGAATATTTCAGGAAGGGTTATTCGTGGCAGAACCGTGTCGTACTCTATCTCTTTTCTCTCTTCCGCTATACGGGGCGTCTGATCGGACCTGCCGATAAAGACAGAATCAACAGAGATATTCTGGATAACTGGATGATAAATCACTTTCTGAGGGATCTTTTTTCCGATATGGGCTGGAAAGAGATCGATATTGACGGAATTATCTCCCTGTTCCGGTTCCTCCAGGAGAGATACAGCCGGATAACCGAAATAACTGAAACACCCCTTTCTGTTGAATTTCTTGAAAATCTGACTGATATGGAAGGGTTCCGTCAGCTTCTGGGAATGAACACCTATGAAGGAACTCTCTGGTTTAACCGGGAAAGATTCACAATGTACCTGTGGTGGTCTTTCTATTGCGCCATGCTTGAGAAAGACCGGAAAGAGATAGATGAGATCTTCAAAAAAATACCGGCCCTGGAAAAAGCGGCCGAAAAATCAGAATACGATTTTGACAAGTTACTTAAATTGATGGGAAAGGAATCGCTTCCTTGATCCCCTCTCCACTTCCGGGAGAGGGGCAGAGGCTGTGCAGGAAAAAAACCCTCACTTATACTTCGTAGAGCTTTCTGGCTACGGGCATTCTTCTGCCCGTTCCGAAAGCCTTGTCGGAAATGCGGAGAACCGGAGGAGCCTGCCCTCTTTTGTATTCGACCCGCCCCACGAGTTTTACGATTTTTTCAACAGTTTCCGGCTCATACCCCAGGGCTTCTATTTCATCAGCCGTCCTGTGGTTCATCAGGTATTCAACCAGAATTCCGTCGAGAATATCGTAGGGGGGAAGGGAATCCTCATCTTTCTGATCGGGCCTCAATTCCGCTGACGGAGGCTTGTTTATAATTTCCCAGGGGATGATTTCGCCATGGCGGTTCAGATAGCGGCACAGATCAAATACTTCCGTTTTTAGAAGGTCTCCGATAACAGCCAGACCTCCGGCCATGTCCCCGTAAAGAGTGCAATAACCCGTAGCCAGCTCCGATTTGTTTCCTGTTGTCAAAACGAGAGATCCCCATTTATTGGAATAGCCCATCATCAGCGTTCCTCTGATCCTGGCCTGGATATTCTCTTCGGCGACATCCATCTCGCGACCGCCGAAATGCGGTTCCAGAGCCCCGAGAAATGACTTGAACATATCTTCTATGGGAATGATATCATAGGAAACTCCGAGATTTTCCGCCAGTTTTTTCGAATCGGACAGGCTGCCTCCGGAAGAATAACGGGAGGGCATGGCAAAAGTTTTGACATTTTCCGCCCCTAACGCCTTCACAGCCAGGGCTGCGACCAGAGCGGAATCAATCCCCCCGGAGGAACCGAGGTGAACTTTTGAGAAACCGCATTTATGTACATAATCGCGGATACCCAGAACAAGCGCTTTTTCGATCTCCCCGTATTTATCGACCTCGAGTTCCAGTTCGACGCAGACATCTTTCGGATCACACAAAAAATAATCCTCTTCAAAATCGGCCGCTCTTTTAACAAGACGACCCTCTCCGTCGACGACGATGGAATTACCGTCAAAAATCAGACTGTCATTAGCTCCGACGCTGTTGATGTAGAAAACCGATGACGCCCCTTTCCGGATTGTTTTCCGGCAGAGATCCAGACGCTTTCTTATCTTGCTTTTATGAAAAGGGGAAGCCGAAGGAACCACTATGATCTCCGCTCCCAGATCAAGGAGCTCCATAACGGGATCGATGGGATATACAGAGTCGGTTTCCCTCGCCGATTCCCACCAGAGATCCTCACAGATGGCAATCCCGATTTTTTCCCCTTTGAAAGAAAACAGCTGTCTCTTGGCGGACGGCTCGAAATACCGCGTTTCGTCAAAGACATCATAGGTGGGGAGAAGTGTCTTATCCTGAGTAAAGATCACTTCGCTGCCGTATATTACGGAAATAACATTTCTGAGTTTTTTTCCCGTACCGCTTGAATTGAGGGCGACATGCCCTACGGCTACGGCCGTCTCCGGGGGAAGATGGCGCTGTAGCCATCGGAGAGAAAGTGTATTTTCCTCAACAAAGCTGTTATAATCCAGCAGGTCCATAGGAGGATATCCGCAGAGAGCCAGCTCGGGAAAGACAATAAGATCGGCGCCGTCAGCGGCTGCGCGAAGGGAATATTCTACGATTTTCTCCCGGTTTCCTTTAAAATCGGCGATAAGAGAATTTATCTGTCCGGCGGCTATTTTCAATCTCGACTCCTTGTTGACCTCGCAATATATTGAGGATACTATAAACTCCATATGGGAAAAGTCATACTTATCACGGGCAGCGAAACACTTCTGGGGAGAAAACTGATCGAGAAAAATCTCGCAGCCGGAAACAAGGTCATAGCCCCGGTTATTTCCAGAGACGAGAACAGCGGAGAGCCGCAGAAAAACAATCTGCTGGTACTCCCCTGGAACAAATCCTCCATCATTTCCTCCCGTACGGTTATCCGCGAAGGTATGAGAATTTTCCGCTCTATTGACGATGCTATTTTAGTGTATTCTGAAAATAAAACCAATGATCAACTATCAGATTTTTCCACATCGGAAATCGACGAGGCCATCGAATCCTCCATCCACGGAACCGTCTACCTCACGAGAGAATTGCTGAAGATAATGGATGGGGATCCCGCAAAGGTCCTGTCATTCGTTCTGACAAGAAAAAACCGCCAGTCCGGCAGTCCCATGGAGAAGGGGTTTCTGGGATTCTTCCGCTCTTTTGCCGATGCGGTTATAACGGCGGAGGGAAATCCCTACAAATGCGCCTTTACCAGCGAAGTGACGGATATGGACAGCTTTGCTCTATTCATCAACAGTATTCTGTCGGATAAACCGGCCAAGGGCGGCGGTCAATGGCTGGACTACAGGGAAAAGAAAAACCTCTTTTCCAGCCTGCCCGTCATTCCGAGAAAACCGGATACGATTTAACCCAGTAACAGGAGATTTCAATGAAACTACTTATCAGCTCTCTGCTGGCTTTAGCCGCCGGCATCATATCAGCCCTGTTTATACCTGTCGGAGAAGGTGTAAATGATTTTTTCATTCAACTCACCCGTTTGTCCATCAATATGGGCCGCTATATAGTCTTTCCCCTTGTCTTTTTTTCACTGGCCATAGCGGTCACCAAATTGAGAAGGGAAAAAAAACTGCTTCAATCCGCTCTGTATACAGCGGTGATTATTGCCGGGTCTACCGTCGTTCTAGTTATTATCGGGGTCACCGTGACAATGATTATTTCACCATCACGCATTCCATTAATCGTAGAGACCCGCAGTCTTTTCGATCTGGAGGATCAGAGAAATACGATAATGTCTATTTTTCCCCAGAACATGTTCACCCTTTTCACGGGCAACAGCAATATACTCCTGCCAATTTATTTTCTCTCCTTCATTCTCGGTTTTATCATGTACAGGGACAGGGAGGTTTCCGAACCGGCCTTCAATCTTTTTGATTCCCTTTCGCGCATACTCTTTGAACTGAATATGCTCATTTCCGGTATTTCACCCCTCTTACTAGCCATAATCAGCTTCAGCTTCTTCAGGTCTATCAAGGCCATTCCAGACAGGACCATGTTTTCAAACCTGATCATCATACTGGCTGTTTCCACAGCCATTGTCATACTGGCCATATACCCATTGGTTCTTTACCTGACAGACAGAAAAACGAATCCCTATAAAACACTTTACAGTCTCATACTTCCTCTTTTTCACGGTTTGATAAGCGGGGACTCTTTTTTCAGCCTTTCCATGCTTACAAGAACCATGAAAAAAAACCTGCATATATCCAGGAAGGTTTCGGCTCTGACTCTTCCATTTAATGCCATGTTCGCCAAAGCGGGAACGGCTCTCGTGTCATCGGTCACATTCCTGACCATACTCAAATCATACTCGAGTCTAGAAATAACACTCTATCAGATTTTCTGGGTTATTTTATTTTCCATTCTGGTTTCTTTCACGGTGGCTTCTTTTCCCGCCATGGGAGTTTATACCGCTCTCTATATGCTTTCAGAGCTATACAGCCGTTCTCATACAGGGCTGACCGATTCCTATCTGCTGATAAAGCCGGCGATACCGATACTGATCGGATTCGCCGTTCTTATCGACGTGGCGACTTCGGCACTGGTCACGGTAATCGTCAGCCGGAAATGCAACGGGGAATAAAAAACTACCAGATAAAACGGGCTCCCGCTGATGCCGAAACGGTCAGACCGTCAGCAAAGGGGAGTCCGACGTCATTCCACAGGTTGTGTATAGGCACATGAGTCTCACCCCTGAATATAAAAGCGATTCTGTCCGAAAGGGGGAGAACAAAAGAAAGTCCTCCCAGAACATTGAAAAAACTTCCATCGGATAGTAAATAATCTGTCATATCTTCCCGGACTTCCTCATTTTCTCCCCATAGAGGTATCCGGAAATTCAATTGGGGCCCTGCATACAAGGTCAGCGAGAAAGAACTGAAATTAATCTGGAACCCAACGGGAAGATCGAGATCAAAATAGAGAACATATAAATCCCTGAACATCTGATCCACAGGCATGGCCCAGTCTTCCGTCTCCACATATTGCCACCAGTTTCCCGATATTCCCAGTCCGGGACTGAAGTAAAATACATCTGAAAAATACAGGGGAAAATTGAGATTAAAATGAAATATGATCGGGTCGGGATCCCGGTCTCCCGGTCCTTCTTTCCCATAGGCTTCGCTGTGCACCCACATTACACCGGTACCGAGCTCCATCATAAAATGATCAACTGCCGACAAAGAGAAATTTGCGGCTATACACAGCAATATCAGGATTAAACCGCTTCTTTTCATACTGTTAAAGTATATCACTTCACTTTTTCCCTGCCCAGAAATTCGGAAACAAATGCGGGGACCTCAGAGGGAGACAGCTCCAGTTTCTCACCTGATTTACGGATTTTTAATTCGACAACACCATTTTCAAGAGATTTTTTGCCTATTCCGATCTGCAGGGGATATCCGATCAGATCGGCATCATTGAATTTAAATCCCGCTCTTTCCGCTCTGTCATCGATCAGAACATCCACTCCGGCCTCCATCAGATCCCTGTAAATTGCCTCTCCGGCTTCAAGAACCTCTTCGCTGTTCATCTGAAGCGGCATGACAATAACTTCATATGGTGCGATAGCCGCCGGCCAGACAATCCCCGATTCATCGTGATTCTGCTCTATCGCCGCTGCCAAGGTTCTGCCTACGCCGATTCCGTAGCAACCCATATGGGCGGGCTGCTCCTTCCCTTCGCTGTCCAGATAGGTACAACCCATGGAATCACTGTACTTGGTTCCCAGATGAAAAACCTGCCCCACTTCAATCCCCCGGTATTCCTCCATAGGCATGCCGCAGAGGGGACAGGGATCGCCGGAACGTGCAAAAGAGAAATCATCGATTCTATCAACCCTGTAATCCCGTTCCCAATTGACATTTATCCTGTGATAATCCTTTCTGTTAGCTCCGCAGATCATTCCCGAACGGCCTTCAATGGATCTGTCCGCCAGTATCGTTACCTTTCCATAGAGACCTACCGGACCGACATAACCGGTTTCAGTTCCGCAGAGAATCCGGACAGTCTCCTCATCGGCCAGTTCGATTTTATTGGCCTGCAGGACAGACAGGATCTTCTCTTCATTGACTTCCCGATCCCCCCGTACGAGAACCAGAGCCGGTTCCCCATCGATTTTGTAAAGAAGAGTTTTAATAAAATCAATGGGATCTCTACCGAGAAATTCCGAAACCTCCTCGATGGATCCGGCGTCCGGAGTATGGATATCAGTAGATCTTTCATTCACTTGTTCCACCGGCCTTCCAGAGGCAAAAACGGTTCGCCCTTTCTCTATATTTGCAGCATAGGAACAACCGGGGCAACTTAATATCAGATCTTCTCCGGAGTCGGCCAGTACCTGAAACTCATGGCTGAGAGACCCTCCGATATTGCCTGTCAGAGCTTCCACCGCTTTATACTGAAGGCCGGTGCGGTTGAAAATTTCCTCATAAGCCCGGTACATTCTGTAATAGGTTTCCCGGGAAGTATCAGAGTCCCTGTCGAAACTGTATCCATCCTTCATAATGAATTCTCGCCCTCTCATAAGACCGAACCGAGGCCTGATTTCGTCGCGGAATTTCGTCTGTATCTGGAAAAGATTCCAGGGCAGCTGCTTATAGGATTTTAGATTGCGCCTGACCATATCTGTGATGACTTCTTCGTGAGTCGGTCCGAGGCAGAACTCGTTATTCCTGCGATCGGTGAATCGGAGAAGCTCATCGCCGTAAAATTCCCATCGACCGCTCTCTTTCCACAGATCCGCAGGTTGAACGACGGGTAGCAGAACTTCTTCGCAATCGTTTTTTTTCAGAACTTCCCGGATAATAGTCTCTATTTTCCGAAGACTTTTCAGCGCCAGCGGGAGATAATTGTAAATTCCGCTCGAAACCTGCTGTATCATTCCGGCCCGAAACATCAACTGGTGGCTCGGAATAGACGCTTCCTTGGGTATTTCTTTCATAGTGCGATAAAACATACGGCTCAATCTCATTGGATCCTCCAGAACAACCGGGAAATGAAAAAAGGCTCCCATCCCGGAAGCCTTAAGTGTATCAAAAAATAATATATTTAATTGATTTTAACTGTTTCAATCATATATCGGACATTGAGGTCAATATCGCTTTTACTGATTATGAAAACCAGAGAATCTTCACCGGGAGAGAGAAGAATCCTATTGATATTATATTCCGTTATGCCCTTTCTGCTGTAATCAGGATGCCCTATTTTCAGATTTTTTACAATTCCGTTGCGTTGCACGATTTTCAAATCAATATAAAACCGGGACTGAAGCGCATTGCCCTCGCCTTCCACTTCCTGAACGAGATCCACCGTATATTCAGAACCCCTTTCGAAATCCCTGAAATTAAGATTATTGGAGTTTTCCTCTTCTGTTTCGGGAAAGCGGATATAGAGTGGGCGCCCTTTTTCCAGATATGCGATATTATACCTTTTTCTCTGTTCCGCAGTCGTTTCCAGCAATGAATATAGAGCTCCATCAGAAGATTGGCCAGGCTCTATTATGGACTCATATTCTCCGTGGTGTACACCTCCGGAAACAAATACATTTCTTTTTACATCTACAATATAGAGGTCGGAGTACAGTCTGCCCGAGTCAGCCTGGAATCCATGCTGGGCAAACATGAAATTGGCGCCGTCTGCGGAAAAACCGAGATTGACGAATCTCGCAGTATCCCCGGCAAAAAGAGAAAAAGCTATGAGCAGAAAACTGCAGATCATTACTGTTTTTTTCATGGACACTCCTCTTCTTTCTTTATCGAACAATTTTCAAAAAACAAAAGTCTTTTATCCTTTGTTTTTTTGATAAAAGTAGTATTTAATAGGATTATGACTTTATCGCTGAGAAACAGGCTTATAAGAATTACGATAATTTTCTGTTTTGCTCTCTCGGCCTTTTATCTTCTATCCTATTTTTATCTCAATCAGAATAATTTTTTTTCACTATCGGCAGTTACGGGATCTCTGGACAATCTGGACAGCTTCACTTCGGAATCAGTCTATAGCTCTCTCTTTTGGGCCATTATTACGGCAACTGTTCTCTTTGTGTTTTCCATAACGACGTCACTGGTTCTCTTTCACTATTTCAAGAAAAAAGTATCTCCGGAAATTTTTTTCTTTGTTCTCTTCGTTCTCTCTCTTTCCCTTCAATCGATAAGACTTTTTCAGTTACAACTGCTTCTGATGCAGATATCTCCGTTTTTCGGTGTGCTGATTACCAGAGCGTACTACTTCTTCAAGCTCTTCGGAATTTTCTGTCTCTTTGCCTCAAGTCTTTTTCCCATAGGCGTCCAGTTTCAGAAATTCGGAACGATTCTTATTTCAATACTGCTCCTGTCCTTTACCATTTCGGCCTTGATGCCGATTGATCCGACCAGGATGAATAGTTTTTTTCTCTACGAAATTAGTGATTCCATGAGCCTGTTGGTCATGACACTATCCATACGCTTTCTGACTGTTATAAATTTTATCCGGGTTTCATTGACCACAAGATCCCGGAATTATCTGGCGGTACTCATTGCCGCCGTTCTGATAATAACCGGTGACGAACTGCTCTTTGTGCTTCCCGTCCCGTTTATTTCTATCATTCTTCTTCTTACGGGGACAATTATCTATTCGAGGTCTTTGTATACCTATTATTTGTGGATTTGAATCAGAGAATCAGCTGGGCAAAAGCCGCTGTACCCACCGGAATGAGAAGATTATCAAAATCTTTAAGAGGAACGGCTTCGATAACTGTTGCGGCAAAGGCGATCAAGACAGATTCAAAGATTCTGCCTGTTACGGCTGTCGTCGCCAGAAAAACCGCGATAAAGCAGGTTAAGGAACCCGCGACTGTTTTACCGCCCAGACCGGGAATCCTGACCCGACCGAAGAGCTTTCCGAAAACGCTGGATAGACCGTCCCCGAAAGCCAGAGCGTATATACCGATAGTAGCAGCCGGATTGGGGTAGAGAAGAAGCGTGAGAAGAGCACCCAGACCAAGTGTAACTGGTCCGAGAACAAACTTGTTATTATCCCTCTCCCGCGCAGCGAGTACAGTAATATTCGATATAATAAATACTTCTGAACCGGAACAGCGCAATGTTTCAGCATAACTGTAAATCAAAGTCCCGGCGGTAAGTAGTCCGATTGTTATGGATATATTAATTGAAGCTAAAACAGGAATGGATGCGATAAGCAAATGAATTGATTTCCGGACAAATTCTTTTTCCAGACCGACGGCCGGATTCGCCACAGTATTCACAGTCACATTTTTAAACATCATCAGGCTCCACTATTAAATTCACAGATTTAATAATGCAAAATTCATACCACAATTGTATCTACATATAAAAACATATAATTGCATACACCGAAAAGAATTAGCTATTTATCAAACTATAGGGGAATAAAATAAGGATGGAACTGTATTCTTTTTTATACATTCAAATTCTCAAATGACTATTTTCTCAATACGGTATCAGTTCTTAATCTCATTAACAAGGGCATCAAAGAGGGTCAAAAGATCCTCATTCGTCTTTCTGAGCCGGGAAGCTACAGTCTTGAGAATAACTCTGGTAATAGGTAAACCGATCTCTGGTTTCCTGTTCCCGAGCTTCTCAAAATCATCCTTATCCATAACGATGAAAACGGAATCTTCCAGAGCCAGCACGGTTGCGGACCTCTTATCGTCATCAATCAGAGCCATCTCACCGAAGAAAACATTGTATTCCGCTTTGAGCTTGACAACTGTAAAGTCGTCCCCGGCTCTGGAACGTTTTATAATCTCAACAGCTCCGTCATAGACAATAAACATTTCCGAACCGATATCGCCTTCCACGATAATCTTTTCATCTTTTTTGAATTTTCGTATGGTGCAGATCCGGCTGACCTCGTTCATGTACCCGTCGTTTTCGCATATATCGGCAAAAAGAGGGATTTTTTTCAGTTTATCTATAATTTCATTCTGCTTCATATATCTTCTCCAGAACGATAGCCTGCGTATGTCTTCTGATTATGTAGTCATTTGGAGGGACAAAGAGTGGCTTATTGACTTCCATTCCCTTCACGCTCTGAAGGTTATCCACAAGAAGAGACATATTGGACGTTTTCTGAGCGGCTCTCAGAGCTTCCATTTTCATCTTGTTCGGAGAGCCCGTATTCTCCAGAAGACCGAGTATAATAAAAGGAGATTCTGCTTCCCCCACCTTATATTCATGAAAAGGACCGTCAATATACTTCTCATCGATATCAATCGTTCTGAGACGGGAACCATGCTCTCTCTGAGACAGTAGATCATAGAGAATATGTCCCATTCCGTTTTCTACTGAAGTGTATGAGAGAACTTTCTGGGAGACTTCCCGTTTAAATAGGATTTCATCGCACATAGCTTGCTTCAGATTGCTCTCGTATTTGCGGTTGATCATTTCCGCGCAGATATAAACTTCACGGGAAAGGGTTCTGATGGACATGACTGTCATGATCGTTTTCGAATCAGCTTCCGCATCGGCGTGGCTTTCAAAGGTATCGGAAAGAATCAGAACTTTTTTAGCTGTCTGCACATTCGCTCTTTTCAAAGCCGAATCCGAAAAATAATCCCCTCTTACAAACTTCAGATCCGCCAGTTCCCGACTCTCCTTGAGCGTTTCAATTTTCTCACTGGGAATATTGGAAACTATAATGATCTCTTCAGCCGTAAAGCTATTGGCAAAACCGACAATATCGAGAAGTATCTCTTTAATTTCTTCGGTCCATCCGCATATAACCAGATGATCTTTTATTTTGGGATAATCCACGAGACCCCTCCTCGCTCTGGAATTTCTATCGACAAAAACAGAAGCGAACACACCGGAAAGGAAACTCATTCCCGCCACACCGAGAAAAATAGTTATGACAGCAACAACCCGTCCGCCCAGAGTTATTGGGAATTTATCCCCATACCCGGTCGTACTGAATGTAATGATCGCCCACCAGAGTCCGTCGATAATATCGACGAACTGGTCATTGGAATCTTTCTCGATCCAAACAACCAGAGCGCCGGCAACGATAAAAATCAGCATGAAGGCCAGGGTCGGTTTGAGATAAGGTGTGTTCTTTACCAGACTGTTGAACCGGTTCTGTTTTTTCATATTTCCTATCTAAAAATTCGGTATCATTTCTTATTAAGTTTAAGCTTTAATCCTCAGTAAACACAACGGGAATCCATTTTTCACCCTCTGCCATGGACTGAGGAATCATCCCGAGATCGACGACTTCCGTCGTCTCTCCGACAAGATAGCTTTCATCGCCCAGAGGATACCGTGCTCCGTCGCCGGAAACATTGACTGCGCTGATGGAATGTTTGTACTGCCACGAAACGAGCAGAATGGAATCAATATCCAGATGGCGGAGCATGATAGAATAGGAAAGCCCTCTGGCATCGCAGTCTCCCTCTTCATTGGAAACAGTATGGATAGGAGAGAGAAGATCAGAAAACGTTCCGGAACTGATGTATTTAAAATTCTGTATCCAGTTGAGGAGTATTACCGCTTTTTCCCGGTCGCTGTAGCGGTCAAGAGTACTCCGGAGAGTTTGTCCCAGCGAATCGAAGCGGCTGTAATTATCCCTGAAAATGATTTTGTAGTAGCGTTTCCATGCTTCTTCGAATAGAGGTTTATCACCCAGGTCCTGATAGTATTTCATAAGCTGGGCTTCTCTTTCAATGACCGCCTGGGAAGAGTCAAACTCCCGAAGGTCTGTCTGGAAACTCACTATGTTTCCATTCAGGACCATCTGTGCCATTACATCACTTTTTCCCGGAAAAGGATAATAGAACTGGCTGACCGCCCCCGGCTTATTGAGAGCTTCGTCACTCTCTATCCGGAAAGTGTCGAGAACCGAGAGGATAAAGGGTAGTTTCTCCTCGTAATAATCTGCCCCGCAGAAGGAAAGCAGGTAATAATCCCTGTCTTCTCTGTTGAGAAAAAGAAACCAGCCTCTCAATTCACCATCTCCCTGAGAGAAGGTGATATCTGCGAGAAAGGCGTCGTCGCCATTATAACGGAATCTCTCGCCGTCGCTTTCACCGCGGAAATCAACAGTCAGGGCTTCATACATCTCCAGGGAAGATGAGAAATCAGCTCCATCGTATACAGATGTCTGAAAAATAACGGTCTGGTCATCGGAGATGAAAGAGAGCTCCGACAGACTTGTCCTGTCAAAAGTGTCCCAGCCTTCTGGAACATAAACGCTGTAATTGTATTCTTCAATAAAAAACTCTTCCCCGAAAAGAGGAAGAGCTGTGAATACAATCGCCAGCATAAAAGCTTCGATTCTAGTCATTTTATCTTTTTTTTAATTTCCTCATGTCGTTCTTACCTTTGATTATCGGCTTGTCCGCAACTTTCCCGCCCTTTTTATTCCTGAAATATATAATCAGATTCAGAGCCGTCCCGGAAATGATCATGATAAAACAGAGTATCTGACCTGTTGAAAAGTTTAAGAAAGATGTCAGAAGGTAATTGGGCGCTTCTGAGGCGCCCCATTGAAGGGGGAAATCCATTCCGGCGTCGGGTTCTCTCAGATATTCAATAAAAAAGCGGAACACACCGTATCCGACCATATAGGAACCGATAACAAAGCCGTTGAAAGGCTTTTTCTTTCTTACGACAAACCAGAGAATTGCCCAGAGGATAATTCCCTCAAATAAGGCTTCGTACAGTTGGGAGGGATGTCTGGGAAGGTTGACAGCATTCAAGCCGCTGATATCCATTCCGATCCGTGAAGCCGTATCCTGCACCCAGTTCAGGGATGGGGAAAAGCGCTGAGCATGGGGAAAGACGATACCGAGCGGAGAAGTGGTGACGCGGCCGTAAAGTTCCCCGTTTATAAAGTTTCCCAGTCTTCCGAATGTGTATCCCAGAGGAATGGAGGCCGTCAGCATATCGCCCCACAAGAGCGTGTCGAATTTTTTCACTCTCAGGTAGATAACCGCTCCGATGACTCCGCCTATCACACCTCCGTGGTAGGACATCCCCTGAAGTCCCACGAAATGGCCGTTGTAGAAAGGCCAGAAAATCAACCAGGGTTTGGCTCTGTAAATTCCCGAAGTATCATAGACCAGTGCGGCGAAAATCCTCGCGCCGATAATCAGTCCGATTATTGTCCAGAAGATAAAATTCACAACATCGTCTTCCGGAACGTCGAGTTTTTTTTCCTTAACCTGATATTTGAACAGGTAAAAGGCAAAGGCAAAGGCAATCAGGTACATCAGTCCGTACCAGCGGACTGGCAGACCGGGGATGATTTCCGGCTTAAGCCAGGTGGGAAATGAAATATAGAGCATTGTACTTCCTTTTTACTACTTTCTTTTATTATTTTTCACAAACTGGTTTTTCAGAAACCGGTTCTCTCTTCTCAGCATATTCAATTCGAACTGCTGGCTTTTAATCGTATCAATAAGATCCCCCTGAGTCAGGGCTCCGCAATCGAGCAGCTCTTCAAGAGACTGCATCTTCGAGTTGAAATCGGTTTCCGCCTCCAGTTCCGCAATTTGAAAGGACGTTTCGCTTTCATTAAATGTCAGCGGTCTGGGAGCCAGATCATTTTCCTGTTCCAGAATCTTATCGGCAATACGGAAAATAGCCTGGGAGAGAACGGACTGGGGTTTATAGGAAACGATGGGAAGACGGGAATTGAGAGCGACAGTCTGCAGTTCATCGCGGTACATAACGCCCAGATGATCGAGGTTGATTCCCAGATATTCCCGGCAGGAGTGGCGGAGCTTACCCGCTTTCGCCGCATCTTTCGGGTCTTCCAGCATATTGAGAATAAGCCTCGGCTGAAGGCTTTTTATCTTCTCCTCGTATATCGCATGATTTTCAGGATCGATTTTCCTGATATTCTCAACCAATCGGGGAATAAAAACCTTCTGAAGGGATTCTCCGTCTTTTCTCAGGGACTCCAGATACTGATAAGCCGGAGATTTTTTGGGAAAAGAAGCACTCATGATTCTGAATACGGCATTTTTCAGAAACAGATAGGCATTGAGTGTCGCCGTCAGAGTCGGAGTCGTAACGATAAGTCCCTGTCCCGAAAGGAGAAACATATCCATTGTATTAAAGCTGGTACCCGCTCCAAGATCGGCAATTAGAAAATCCGCATCGAGAGAGAGGAGCTTTCGGATTAGTTTATTCTTCTGTGTCGCGCTGATATTTGCCGCACCCGGCAGCTCCGCTTCTCCGGGAATAAAGAGAAGATTGCTGTAATCCGTTTCATATATAATCTCATCGAGAGTGGTAAAAGGTTTGTTCAGTAGAGTGCCGATTCCTTTTTCCGGTATGCGGTTACCCAGAATGAGATGGAGATTGGATCCTCCCAGATCCAGATCGGCGAGAATAACTTTTTTACCGGCTTTGGCAAGGGCAATGGAAAGATTCGCGGCTACAAGCGATTTCCCCACTCCCCCTTTTCCGCTGGCTATAGACAGAATCTGCATCTGGTCTCCTTTCTTTTTCTGATATTATATTATAATGTACACAGAGTAATTTTAAGTTTGTTAGTATAACCGGTCAAGTAAGGCCTTAGAGGATTGTTATGAAAAGAAATAGAGAAAGATTAATCTGGGCGGGAGTCACATCGACACTACTTGTCGCTGTTGTCATACTCCTTTTCGCTTTCAGGGCGCCCTCCGTTGCAGCACAAAACAGTTTTTCCTATAACAGGGACGTGGAGAAGTACATGAATCTTCTCAAGAACGCCTATTATTACATATTGAATAACTATGTGGAGGAAGTTCCGCCCGAAGATCTTTTTAAAGGAGCCATGAACGGTCTCTTCGAGAGCCTGGACGATCCCTATTCGGTTTATCTCGATGAACTGGCGGTTCAGAATCTCACCGATACGACCGAGGGAAAATTCGGCGGGGTTGGTTTATATATTTCCAAATCCCTTATTTTCGATGAGGAAAATCCCTACGGCCGGAAACCCTATGTAGAAGTGGTCTCCCCTATAGAGGGGACTCCCGCATTCAGGGCGGGAATTCATTCAGGTGATTATATTTTTAAAATCAACGGGGAATCTGCGAAAGACCTTTCGACCAATGAAGTGTCCGATCTTCTCCGCGGAACACCGGGCACACCGGTTGATGTGACGATTTTAAGAGGTGAAAGCATAACTTTCGATGTGACTCTGATAAGAGCCAATATCGAAATTCCGACCGTAAAGGTTGATATGATCGATGGTGATATCGCCTACATGAGGATCATACAATTCACTCCCTACACAGCTGACAGAATCGAAGACGCCTTAAAAACTTTTAAAAGAAACCGCTACAAAGGTCTGATTATTGACCTTCGCGGCAATCCCGGAGGGCTGCTCTCATCGGTCGTGGAAATTGCCGATTACTTTTTCGATAATGGAACAATTGTCAGTACAAAATCGCGCATAGAAGAGGAAAATGAAGTTTTTACCGCTAAAAGAGGCACTCTGGTCGATGAAAACATTCCCATAGTCGTACTGATCGACAACGGATCCGCCTCCGCTTCGGAAATCCTGACCGGAGCTCTGAAGGACAGAAACAGGGCTGTCGTGGTAGGACAGACGAGTTACGGGAAAGGTTCGGTACAGACAATGGTCGGACTGGGCGAAAGCGCCATAAAGCTCACAATGGCCCGCTATTACACCCCCTCGGGTGTCAGCATTGACAAAACGGGAATCGATCCCGATGTCCCTGTCGAACTCCCGGAATTTACCGATGAGGAACTGAAATCCTACTCGATTTTACTGGAAAAGAATACAATCAGAGAATTTGTTCAGGAAGGGAATGTCACGGACAGTTCTATCAGCAATTTTATCAGTCAACTGAAGAGCGATAATATTGTCCTTTCCGACAATACGATCCGCAGGCTCATCAACTCCGAAGTAAACCGGATGTCCGACAATCCCCCAGTATACGATATGGAATTCGATGAATCTCTCCAGAAAGCTGTGGAACTGATCAAAGAGAAACTATGAGCAGCAGAGAAATAACGGTAAAAACCAGAGAGCGGACAGTTATGATCGATATCTCCTCAGAAGTCCAGAAAGCAGTTTCCGCTGCCGGGATTCTAGAGGGAATTGCCGTAGTGTACAGCCCTCACACGACAGCGGGAATTACGATCAATGAAAATGCCGATCCGTCAGTCAAAAACGATATGATCCGAACCCTTAACAAGCTTATTCCCTATGAAGACGGCTATACCCATATGGAAGGCAATTCCGACGCGCATATCAAAGCGACATTAACCGGTCTATCCGTCACTGTGCCTGTAATCGGGGGAAGGCTGGCCCTTGGAACCTGGCAGGGAATTTATTTTTGTGAATACGACGGCCCCAGAAACCGACGGTTCATAGTGAATGCAATTAATGGATAAATATGAGACAGTTTATATTACCCGATGAGTTTGATGGACGGCCAGATCTCTCCCTGACAGGAGAGAACTTTCACTATCTCTGCCGGGTCCTCAGAAAAAAAGAAGGGGATTCTTTCCCCGGACTGGATAAAGACGGTTCCCGCTGGACTATCGTCATTAAAGCGATAAACGAGAGTTCCTGTCTTCTGGGCATCAGTCCCGATAGCTATTTCAAAGGTAATACGCCTGAAATTACCCTTGTCCAGTGTCTCCCTAAAGGGAAAAAAATGGAACTTGTTATCAGGCAGGCTGTCGAATCAGGCGTTTCCCGCATCATTCCCGTTGAAAGTGATCACGCAGTTCCGCGTTTTGAAAATGACAGGGACAGATTGAAAAAAAAAGAACGATGGGAAAAAATAGCCATAGAGGCTATGCAGCAGAGCGGATCATTAATCGTTCCGGCCATAAACAGACCGGTAAAAATGGACTTGGTACCGTCATTTATGGAAGGAAATAGTTTAGGGCTTTTCTGTCATCAGGAGAGGATTGACCACAATTCCCTACATCAGTATCTTAATGAGACCCCTCATAAGGTTTTCATCGTTATCGGCCCTGAAGGAGGACTTTCCGATCGGGAAGTGAGTATTCTCAGAAAAGATAATTTCAAACCTGTTTATCTGGGTGACAATATTTTGAGAACGGAGACCGCCGCCCTTTACGCGACTGCAGCGGTTAAAGTTCTGCTACTGGAGAAAGAGACATGGAGCCTGAAAGACTGAACAGCCGCATAAATTTTATGAAAGTCCCTCTGGATATTCTTGAAGAGAATGATCTTGAGGAAACTATTCTGCATCTGCTGCTGAATGAGAAATCCAATCAGATTGTTCTTTTAAGTTTCCGCGATTATCTCAAGGCAAGAAGCAGCAAAGATTTCCGGAAACTTCTCGATGAAGCGGCTCTGGTCCTCCCCTCCTCTTCGCTGATCACCGGAGGAATCAAATTTCTTTTCGGACGCGATTCTTCTATTTATATCAATTATGATCTTGTATTAAAAATGCTCAGCATTCTGGAAAGAAACGGCAAATCCATTTATATAATAGGTTCTAACAGAAAAACGATTCTCACATCTGAGAAAAACCTCAAAGACTCTTATCCGGGATTACACCTTGTGGGAAGAAGCAGCAGTTTCTACAGCAAAGACAGCGAAAATGATATTATTCTGGCAATAAAAAAATCATCACCTTCTTTATTACTGGCAGGTAGCGGCCTTAAAGGCAAAAACAACTGGCTCTACAGAAACAGAGACAAATTCAACCCGGGACTTACACTCTGGAGTCCCGATTGCTTTGAAATCTTCTCCGGTAAAAAGAAAAGGCCGTCAAAAAAGCTTTCAAAGCGATTTTTCTCCCGTTTAAGACACTCTATTATCAGACCATGGAAAATTATCTATTTATTCCCGTACCTGATGTTTCACATAAATCTGATATTCTACAAACTTTTCAAAAACAAGTGAGGTTTTCATGCTAAGCATTCAATATATATTATCCCTGTTTAAAGATACAAAAGCTGTACAGATACTATTTTTTCTCATGGGAGCCTCAATCATTCAAATTATCGATCTCATTCTGACTCTCTATCTCACCCATTTGTTCGGCGATTATCTCATTCTGGCAATAATCAGCAGCCTGTCTCTGGCAGGAATCTTTTTTTCCTACATAAGCGTCAACAGCAGAATAAGACAGATAAACACCAGTTGCGGAGAGGGATGCTTTCCGGAAAATCTTTTCAATCAATTAACCGGAACTTTTTTTGCCGCTGTTCTTCTTTTTATGCCGGGATTTATTTCTTCTTTTTTCGGTTTTCTACTCCTCTTTCCGCTTTTTTCTATTCCCGCGGGACGATACATTTCCCGGAATAGCGATACGGAATGGCATACTGTCTATGAATACATGAAGATCTGATTGGGGATATCGGGAAAAAAAACTTACCCAAAAGCCCCATTCCCAATAAGCTAGTGTATAGTAAAATAGGTTCATGATTCGCATATTTTATATTGACAGAGATCCTGATTTTTACACAGGACTTCTTTGCTGGCTTCCCGAATACTGCACTTTGCATAAAATAAAGCTTTCTGAAATTGAATCCGCACTTCCATCTCTAAAATGGGAAACAGATATTATTCTCATCAATCCCGATTACACGGGAAATAGTGACGAGTTTCTCTCGGAGCTGATTGAGACACTTATTCCCGTACCGGTCATTTTTCTGTCGGAATCGTTGGATCTGCCCTTTCTGGTTTCTCTGATTAAGCTGGGAGCCCATTCATGTTTGAGCAAAAACAGGGATAAGAGCATATTAATCGAGACTATCAAGAATCTTCTCTATATATTACCGGAACAAAGAGATTTTGTGGAAAACGGTCTGATTCCCGAAATAGTCGGCTCATCATTACAGATGCAGAAACTGAAAAAAGAGATCATGAACCTGAGCACTACCTCCATGCACGTCCATATATCGGGAGAAACAGGAACGGGAAAAGAGATAGCTGCCAGAGCCATTCATAAATATCGTTCCGGTAAAGGGAAACAGCTTCTTGCCTTAAACTGCAGTTCCATAGCTGAAACACTGGTTGAAACAGAACTATTCGGTACAAAAAAAGGAGCTTTTACTGATGCTGTAGAAAGAGCCGGCATTTTTGAAAGTGCTGACGGTTCAACCCTTCTGCTTGACGAAGTGAGTGAACTCCCGATTAATGTGCAGGCTAAATTACTCCGCGTACTCGAGTACGGTACTTTCAATAGAGTGGGAGGTGTACAGGAACTGAAATCCAACTTCCAGCTCATTACCGCTACAAACAGAATATTGAAGGAGGAAGTGCGAAAAGGAACATTCAGAGAAGACCTTTTTTACAGGATAACAACATTAGTATTACAAATACCTCCCCTGAGAGAGAGGAAAGAAGATATAAACGAACTTTCGCGGCATTTTTTAAAATTAAACGGAAGTTCGAAACATCTGACCGCGGGTGCTCTGAAAAAACTTAACGATCATCAATGGCCTGGAAATGTAAGAGAACTAAAACAGGTCATCGAAAGAGCAGAACATTTTTCCGGGAAGAAACAGGTTGTAACTCATAAGGATATTGTGTTTTACTGAATTTTTCTTATATATTCCCCATCGACAACGGCCTTCAGTTTTCCCTGTTCCATGACGTAGGAGCTGACTTTTCCGATGACCAATATCCGGCTGTTCTGAACAAATATTTCATCATCTATCACACGGGGCACTCTTTTGGGAAAATTCTGTTCCCATTCAATACCATTAATATTGACGATACAGGAATAGTTTTCGACAGTTTCGAGACCGATCCATTTACCGTTTACCAAATGAAGATCCAGGATAAGATTGGATTCAGATCTCTCTATCTCCGTTATTGATGAAATTGTCCCGTTTATGACAATATATTTATCCGATTGTATGACGCGATCCAGTTCGGCAGGGTCCATGCGACTGAGGACTTCGAGAGAAATCTCCGGATTACAAAAATCGGGCAAATCCGTTTTTTGCGCAAAAATAAAGTCAGTGATAATAAGAAATAATATAAAAAGGGGAATAAATACTCTCTTCACAGGCAATACCTCTCTAAAAATAATAAACGCCTCATTCAAGATTTACAATTGTATTTCAATTTTGGAGTGAAATAATATCTATAATATTTGACAAAAAGGATGCCGATAAATAGAATAGAAATTGATACATTTTGAATACTTCACTTTCAATATGTGAAAATGAAGGGGTAGCATGAGCAACAACAACAATATCGTACCGGGTTTTGATGAAGAAAAAGATGATAGCCTCAAAATAAGACTTCAGAGTATACCCACAACCAAAGGATGTCTTGTTCTTTATTTGACCGGATATATCGATACATACAATTCAAATTTTTTCCAGAAGAGAGTTACCAAAGCTATAGAAGCCGGTTTTACAAAGCTCATCTTTCATTGCGGCGGATTGAACTATGTTTCCAGTACCGGTATTGGTTCTTTTACAGCTTTCCTGAAATCCGTTAAACCCCGAGGTGGAGATCTTGTACTTCTGGAGATCCAGCCGAAAGTCTATGAAGTATTTCAACTTCTGGGATTTTCCCAGTTTTTCAATATACAGGATAGTCTGGATGAAGCTGTTGAATTTTTCGGACCTGATGGTACGTTGCCGAAGAGCGATGTATTTCCGAAAATTTTCCGTTGTCCCATCTGTTCAAAGAAGCTCAAGGCCAGTAGAGCCGGTAGATTTCGATGCAGTGAATGTAAAACAATCCTTGCCATTGATAATAGTGGTCAGGTTTTTTTGGGATGACATAAAAGAGGGTCTGAAAAGACCCTTTTTTTTATTATAAATAAGTATGGGAAAAATCATTAACATAATAAGACCTGATGAAGATCTCGAGCTTCTTCTATCGGAAATGACTTCTATTCCGGATTCTCCTTTTACATTTCACATCACAGATAAACCATTTGTATCAGCTGAAATTCTTTTTTTGTCTTTTGATAATTTATCAAAGTATAGAGAGCATAACCCTGAATTCAGGTATATTCCCTTTATCGTCTATGGTAAACTTACCTATTTGAACAGAGCCTTCGCTCTGGGTGCTTCTGATTATATAAAACCACCTTATTCGCTCGATGAACTACTTTGCCGCTCAACGAGATTATGCAAAGATGATCGCCTCTCCATTAATGGACTGGAGGCCAGTTTTGATTTATCTGGAATTCGTTACAAAGAACAATTTATTCCATTTACAGAAAGCGAATATAAAATACTGCATATACTTATCATGAATATTCATAGAATTGTCGATAGAGAGATTTTCCATTATCGCCTGGACCTGGGTGAAGATATTCACCGTTCACTGGATGTGCATATGAACTCTCTCAGAAATAAACTTGAAATTCTTGTTTCAGATAAAGAAACTGGCAGAAAAATCATAAAGACTGTCAGGGGAAAAGGTTATATGATTAATTCACAGTTCACTTGTGGATAACTTGTTAAAAACTATAATTTCACAAGGAATAAGTTTTTTAAAATTCGATATTTTCCTGACTAACCATTCTTTAAATACTATTTAATTACTTACATTATATATGATTAGCAAGTAAGGGTAACCTAAATTCCCGGATTCCGGGGTTGTGGATAAGCTGTGGAAGAATTCTGAATTTCTCTAATAAATTGTGGATAAAAAAAGCCTGCCATTGAATTCGGCAGGCTTGACTTGTGGAAATGTGAATTTATTCGTCCTTAATCCTTTTTATCCGGGCACCAAGACTATTGAGCCTGTTAGCAATATCTTCATATCCTCTTTCAATCTGATAGACATTGTGAATTTCGCTCTGCCCCTGAGCGCAGAGAGCGGCAATTACCATAGCCATTCCCGCCCGTACATCGGGAGAGACCAGACTGTCTCCCCGAAGCCTTCTGGGGCCCGTTATGACCGCCCTATGAGGATCACAGAGAATGATACCCGCTCCCATCCCTATTAACTTGTCCACAAAGAACATTCTCGATTCAAACATTTTTTCATGGATGAGTATTGTTCCTTCCACCTGAGTAGCAATGACTGTCATGATACTGAGAAGATCCGGCGGGAAACCGGGCCAGGGAGCATCATCGATATGGGGTATACTGCCCCCCATATCTGCGACGACTTTCATCTTCTGGTTGGAAGGTACAAAAACAGAGTTATCATCCTGCTGCCAGTTGATACCCAGCTTATTGAATCCGAGTTTTGTCATTCTCAGATAGTGGGGATCAGCATCATTTATTTCAAGCTCCCCACCCGTAACAGCGCATAAACCGATAAGAGAACCGACTTCCATAAAATCGGCACCGATTTTAAATTCAGTTCCCGATAATTTCGCTTTTCCCTGTATCCTCAGAATATTCGATCCGATTCCGGTAATTTCAGCTCCCATGGAATTGAGCATATGACACAGGTCCTGAATATGGGGCTCCGATGCGCAATTTGAGAGAATCGTTTCGCCTTCAGCCAGTACGGCGGCCATTATAGCATTTTCCGTTGCCGTTACAGATGCTTCATCGAGAAAAATGTCCTGACCTATAAGTTTATTGGCGGTCAGTTTGAAAACTCCGTCTATCTCGACCCGGGCTCCCAGCTCGGAAAGAGCCAGAAAATGTGTATCGAGTCTTCTCCTTCCTATGACATCTCCCCCGGGAGGAGGGAGAATGACTTTTCCGGTTCTGGCTAGAATCGGACCGGCAAAAAGAATTGAGGCTCTTACTTTTCCGCATATTTCCGCCGGTAACTCACTGGTTTTTATATCATTGGTTTTAACTCTGTAGTTGTGATCGCTGATCTTTTCGACGTTCGATCCCAAATGTCTGAGAATATCAAACATGACCAGAACATCTTCGATTTCGGGAATATTGCTCAGAATTATTTCTTCATCACTCAGCAAAGTGGCAGCAATGCAGGGAAGAGCTGCGTTTTTATTGCCGTTGGCCTTGATTTTACCTTTAATAGGAAACCCGCCTTCAATGACATATTTATGCATGGAAAACACCTTTTTGTTGATATATTCAGGATTTATATATTTTCTAATCTGACTAGAAAAAGATATAGTATGGGATAAATAACATCAATAGAGGAAATCTCATGAAGGTGCAGAAATTCGGGGGGAGCTCTCTCGCCGACGGAGACAGAATTAAAAATACAGTCAAAATAATTCAATCGGAAAATCAGAGGATTTTCGTAGTGCTATCCGCCATGAAAGGAATTACGAACCTTCTCATTGAAGCCTCTACTAATGCTGAAAAAGGGGATAAGCAGTACAAAGTACAACTGGAATCCATAAAAAATCAGCATTATAATGCCATCGAAGTCCTTTTTGAAGGCAAAGATAAGCAGCCTGTCATTGAATCGGTTAACTCGTTGATCGGAGAATTAAAGGATATACTCCACGGCGTTGAGCTCGTTCAGGAATGTTCGCTTCGCACCGGTGATCTTATCATGAGTTTCGGAGAACGTTTAAACTGTACCGTTACGGCAGCCTATTTCAATTCATTAGGTCGGAAAGCCGAAATGACCGATGCAAGGGATATAATCGTTACTGATGATCATTACGGCAGCAGCAATGTCTTTCTGGATAAAAGCTACGAGCTTATAAAGGAAAGATTATCAGATCCCGGGACTCTCTATGTCATTACGGGATTCATTGCTTCATCGGAAAAGGGGTTAACAACGACTCTTGGCCGGAACGGTAGCGACTATACAGCTTCCATTATCGGAGCGGCTATGAATGTGGATATCGTTGAAATATGGACAGATGTAAACGGCGTTTTAACCGCTGATCCCCGTATTGTGGAAAAGGCACACACAATTCCCCGCTTAACCATAGAAGAAGCAATGGAGCTCTCCTATTTCGGTGCGGAAGTCATCCATCCCTATACTCTTCTACCCACTGTAGAAAGGAATATTCCCGTAATTATAAAGAACACACTTGATCCGACTAACGAAGGGACCATTATAGGTAACGGACCGGTGAAGAGAACACGGGCCATTACGGGTATCGCTTCAATTGACAGCGTTTCATTCATAAATGTCGAAGGCGGCGGCATGCTGGGCATACCCGGGATAGCCTCAACTATTTTCAGTGCTCTTGCAGAAGCAGGCGTTAACATAATCATGATTACCCAGGCTTCTTCAGAACACAGTATCTGTATTGTCATCCGTTCAATCGAAGTGGAAAGAGCCGTCAGTTATCTTGAAAAAAAGCTTGAATATGAAATAAAAACTAAAAAAATAAACAGAATTGATGTAAAAAACAACCTTGAGATAATCGCTGTTATCGGTGAAAACATGAAAGGCATGACCGGAATTTCTGGAAAACTTTTCAGTTCTCTCGGAGACAGCGGTGTCAACATCCTGGCCATCGCCCAGGGATCATCAGAGCGGAATATTTCACTTGTCATAGAAAACAGAGATAAGGAAACTGCTCTGAACACTATACACAGAACATTTATAGCCTAATTTCCAAGGAGTATATCAATGCAGTTTTACAGTACCAGAAACAAAGAAGATATAGTGGATTTTCCCACAGCATTATTCAGGGGTCTCGCTCCCGACGGGGGGCTCTATGTCCCCGCAGAAAAGGCGGATTTAAAGGAAGTTTTCAATCAGTTCGACAGCAGAACTTCTTTTACAGATATTGCCGGACAAATGATTTTCAGCCTTCTCGGTTCAACCTTTGACAGGAAACAGTCCTTTGAAATCGCCAAAAAGGCCTTTCCTTTTTCACCGGTCATCACCGGATTGAAAAATGACATATCCATTCTGGAACTTTATCACGGGAACAGTTGCGCCTTTAAGGATTACGGTGCTTCTTTCCTGGCTCAGTCCATGGATACACTTCTCAGAAATAGAGAGGAAAAAGCTGTCATTCTCACAGCTACTTCGGGTGATACGGGATCTGCAGTGGCCCAGGCTTTCGTCGGAAAAGAGAATATAGATGTGGTCATTCTCTATCCATCCGGTCGTGTCAGCCCGCTTCAGGAGAAGCAATTGACGACTCTTGGAGGAAATATAAAAGCTCTGGAAGTAAAAGGATCCTTTGATGACTGTCAGAAAATGGTAAAGCAAGCCTTCGTAGACAGGGATATCACAGATAGAATTACATTGTCTTCCGCCAATTCGATCAACCTGGGGCGCTTGATTCCCCAATCCTTTTACTATGTCTGGGCCTACTCGCGCATCAGGGACGCTGCTCCTGAGACTGTTTTTGCTGTTCCCAGCGGTAATTTCGGCAATCTGACAGCCGGCCTCTATGCACAGTCCTGGGGACTATCCATCAGCCGTTTCATTGCCGCGACAAATGCCAACGATGTTATTCCGAAATATATCGAAGAAGGCCTGTATAATCCTATGTCTTCGATTCCGACAATTTCCAATGCCATGGATGTAGGAGCCCCCAGCAACTACGAAAGAATGACCGAACTCTTTGTTGGAAGTGTGGAGAAATTCAGAGAAAAGATTTCCGCATTCAGGGTTGATGATGAAACGACTCGAGAAACAATAAAAAAAGTCTACAACAGAGAGAACTACGTCATGTGCCCCCATACAGCTGTCGGGTATAGGGCGGCGGAAATGTATCAAAAGGAAATGGGAGCGCAACCGGTCATGGTTCTTTCCACAGCTCATCCGGGAAAATTTACTGAAGTTATTGAGGATGTGATTAACATCAAACCGGAACTTCCCGAAGAGTTGAGAAAACTGGAGAAACTTAAAAAAGTTTCTGTTATCATTGACAATACGACAGAAGCTCTGAAAGATTATTTATTAACAACTTATTAACAAAAAAAACTGAATCGGAAAGAAAAGGGAGTCTGAATTTAAATTCATTAAAAATTCAGGCTCCCTCCAATTTTATAAATAAAACTGAATATTTATAAAATTCTGAGAATAAAAATTCAATGGTTATAAAAAAACGGGAAGTAATTAACTTCCCGTTTTAGAGTTATAAACATGTTTTCCACAGGGAAAAGTCTATTCTCTGCTTCCTTTGTAAATGATTCTCACCTGTTTATACAGACCATCACCTTCGCTTTTTGTAATAACATCATTCATATCGTTCAAAGCTGTATGAATGAGTCTTCTTTCAAAAGGATTCATAGGTTCAAGAAGTTTGGAATTTTTGGAACGGCAAACCTGTTCAGCTGTCTTTCTTGCCATTCTGATTATACTGTCTTCTCTCCGTCGCCTGTAATTTTCCGAATCGATGATAACACGGGCCGGTTTTTCGTCGACAGGGGTTATTTTCCCGAGATAAACATTTGCCAGTAACTGTATGGCATCCATGTTTTTACCTTTCTTTCCGATAAGAATGGCCGAATGTTCAGATTTAATATCCAAACCCAGTTTTCTCTCATCGCGGAAATTCACAGAAACGGAACCGGGATAGCCCATCTTTTCTATGATGTTCGTTACAAATTCCGCTGTTTCTTTCTCCAGATCCCCATCAAAATCTGTAAGGGGAACTCCGGCGGATTCATCTTCAACGTGTACACGTATTTTGACTGAACCCCTTTTAAAAATACCGTTCGATACCGTTTCTAAAATTTCGACATCGAATTCATCCTGTTGAAGACCGAGTTCTGCTACTGCTTTTGAAATAGCATCTTTCTCTGTTTTACCTTCAAATTCTCTTATCATAGTCAACTCCTGGTTGCTTTCGTTTTCCTATCAGGAGCTCACTTTCAGGACTGAGCCGCTCTTTTCTTATTTATGACATACTGCTGCGCTGCAGATAGCACATTCGTTATGGTCCAGTACAGGAGAAGTCCCGACGGCATGTCATAAAGAATGAAAAAGAACATTATCGGCATACCTAAAGTAAGCATTTTCATCTGTGAGTTACTCTGACCGCCTGCTGACGCCGTACCGGCCTGGGTAATTCTCGACATAACCAGCTGCGTTCCCAGATAGAGGAAAGGAAGAAGCCTGACGGCTGTCCATCCGAGAAGGGGAATGGCAAAAGGTAATGTGAATATGGATTCGGGACTGGAGAGGTTATCGATCCATCCGGGGATGAATGAGGCCCCTCTCAATCCGAAATAACTGTTCAATAGTCCGTAAAGGGCAAAGAAGATAGGCATCTGAACCAGCATGGGCAGACAACCGCCCAGAGGATTTACCCCCTCTTCCTTATACAGCTCAGCCGTAGCCATATTGAGCTTCTGAGGATCGCTCTTATACTGATCCTGAAGTTTCTTCAATTTCGGCTGTATAGCCTGCATCTTGCTCGTTGATTCGAAGCTCTTGTGTGTAACGGGATAAAATATAACCTTGATCAGGAGAGTAAGGAGAATAATAGCCACACCGTAGTTGGGTATCAGCTTATGAAATAAAATAAGGATATATTTCAGAATATTGGAAAGCCAGCCCAGTCCCGGGATTGTCGATGAATCAATAACTTCATTGAAATGGCTATCACTGAGACCGAATTCATTGGTCTCGCTCATCTCGTATTTCTTCAGAATTTCCGTATTTTTAGGACCGGCGTAAACATAGAAGCTGCCGTTTGTTGTATTTCCAGACAGATTGCTGGAAATATGAAGCTCAGAAGACTGATCATATCCGCTTAAACTGTTCTTTTCCCAGGTAACGGAATCAGTTTTATCTTCAGGAATGATTATAAGTGAGAAATACTTTCCATTTATTGAGGCCCAGTCGACCTGATTGGTTATGGTTTCCTCATTGCCTTTCAGTTTGTGGTTTACCTTTTTTCCATCGCTGTAGGAATAATACCGTCTCAATTCATTTCTATTATCAAGTTTGGTGAATGTAGGACCGATATCGGGTCCGAATGAAAGGGAATAGCTTCTATAAGGGGCATTGACTACTGTTACATCAATTTTAAAAAGATATTCATCGGCGGAAAATGTATAACGCTTTATGACTCTGAAAACATCTTCACTCCCGGCTTTACGAAAATCTCTGAAAAACTCGTGAACACCATTTCCTTTATTTTCATAGTTGAAGTTTTCTGTCAGAAATTGATCGTATTTTTCATCGAAACTGATATTGAAAGCACTGTAATCGCCTTGGCCTTTGTTAATCATGTCAATGGGAAGTCCCGTATCGTAATCCAGATGATCTTTCAGGACAAGAGATGTAATAACGGCTCCACTATTGCTTATTTCGATGGATAAGACATCTGTTTCTACTTTAACTGTTCGGGAGGGTATTATTTCATCGACCGCTTCAAAATCGACTGAAACATGAACCTCAGGTTCCGCTGCGGTTTCCTGTTCAACCGTTTCAACCGTTGCAGCTGTTTCTGTCTCTTCAATTACAGGTGCGGGAGGAGCCAGTTTATTCTGAATCAGATACCCCCCCGTCATGACTATGACTGACAGAATGACTGCCAAAAGCGTTCGTTTGTCCATTTAATCTCCCATATCCTTAAGGTAAAGGATCATACCCACCCGGATGGAAGGGGTGGCATTTCGTTATTCTTTTTATTGATAGATAAGACCCTTTGAAGGGTCCGTATTTTTTTACCGCTTCCAGAGAATAGGTGGAACAGGTCGGGTAAAATCTGCAGCTGTTCGGCAATAAAGGAGAAATAATTTTTTTATAAAATAGAATAATTCCAATCAAGAGATACTTGATTATATTTTTAAGAAATTTTAACAAGATCTCCCCTTTTCATTAAGGAATATAACTGTTTCTTTCTCTCGATAAAAGTAAAATTGCCCGGATATAAAACAATGACAAAATCAAAACCGGAAATATATGAATCTTTGGATTCTCTGTATATTTCCCTCAGAATTCTTTTTGATTTATTCCGCTCTACAGAATTTCCGTACTTTCTCACAAGAGCTACGGCAAAACGGTTAAAGGCCAGACCGTTTGAAACGTAAATCAATTTAGCTCCTCTGCATGAAACATTATTTCCTTCAGAGAAGACCCGTTTCAGATCTGACCTTTTACCTAAACGCTCTTTCTTAGTAAGGCTTTTTCTCATCTGATATAGAAAGTTTGGCTCTGCCTTTTCTTCTTCTTCTGGCAAGAACAGCTCTTCCGGATTTAGTTTTCATTCTGGCCCTGAATCCGAATTTTCTATTTCTTTTTACCTTACTGGGCTGATATGTTCTTTTCATCTTAATACTCCTGTATATGGATAAAGAATTTTAATTGGCTCAATTCACAATTCCAGTTAATATAAATTTTAAATTCGCGGCATGTCAACTCTCACGATTAAAGTTGAGACCTTTTCTTCATGTCCCGTAAAAGATCTCTGAAATTCTCGTCATCAATCTTTTCGAAATTCTCGTTGTTCCCTGTATTTATTCCTGAAGAAAATGTCTCATCCCCCGGGAAAGAGGCTTTATTTCTCTCATTTCTTTGAATCCGGTACTCCGGATTTTTGACAAACATCCTAAGATCACTTATTTGTAACTGAGGATATTTTCTTCTGATTTTATCGAGGATTTCTCTATATTTCAGTTGCAGAAGCTGAATTATGGCAGGATGATCAGCTTCTATTAACAGTGAATGATTATCGATATCCACTATACGGGAATACTGAGACAGTTTCTGACCGGCTATCTTTTCCCAGGAACTGAATATCCTGCTGTATTCACCGGCATGGGGATCATCTGCAGATGAGAAAATTGAAAATTTTTTCAGTAAATCACCGGCTTTATCCACGCTTTGAAAACTCCCCTCCATTCACTTCATAAATCATTGTATTTTCTTTATGGTAATTTACATAGTCTTCATTGGGAAGAAACGTGAAAAATGCCTGTTCGTAGGGCGGTAGGTTTTCAAGAATATGAATTCTTTTTTCCCTATCCAGTTCCAGCAGTACATCATCGAGAAGAAGAAGCGGTTTCCTCCCCGTGGTCCGGGAATAAAACTCCGCTTGAATTATTCTTAAAATAAGGGAAATCAGCCTCATTTGGCCCGTCGAACCGATCAGGGAAAAATCGCTGTCTCTATGAAGAAACAACAGTCTATCCCTATGAGGACCTGTTAATGACATACCGGCAATAAGTTCATTATTTCTTTTTTTCCGGAGATACTGCAATATATCCTCTTTTGCCTTCATACCGTTCCAGGTAGATTGATACTCAATCGTGACATTTTCACGGAATTTGGCAATTTCACTGAATTTTTCCATAAAAAAAGGTTCGAAAAGCCCGGTTATTTCTTCTCTTTTTTTCTGTATTTCCATACCGATATCCACAAATTGTTCATCGTAAACATCAAGAAGTGCCAAATTCTGTTCGCGCAACAGGTGATTTCTTGTTTTCAGTATTTTTTTATATTTCCGGAGAAGATCGATGTAATAGGGATTATAGAGACTGAGTGTCTGATCGATAAAGAGCCTTCGTTTTTCGGGAGTACCGTTTACAAAGGCAATATCATCATGAGAAAAAACTATACAGGGTTGATTTCGGATAATGTCTTTTCTGTCTGTTATAGTCTTTCCGTTCAAACGGATATTCTTAGTTCTGTTTCTCCAGGTAATCGATATTTCATTGATATCTTCTTTTGATTTGTAATAGGAAGCTGTTGCGCTGAAAGACTTTTCATCATTTTTACAAAGAATATTGTCTTCCCTGGTTCTGAAAGACGTTCCATAACAGAGAAAATAGACAGATTCGAGAATATTTGTTTTACCCTGGCCGTTTTCTCCGACAAAAAAAACTTCCGGAGCATCTGTATCCAGTTCACACTGCTCAATATTCCGGAAGTTTATCAGTTTTATTGCTGCAATCGGCAATTTTAATCCATCTGCATTGGCATAATTATATGAAAATAGTTTTTCTGGGGAACAGAATTGAGAGTTATAGCTCTATTGGCTTCAGTAAAATCAATCCTGATTTCCTCATCTTCAATAACTCTCAGGGGATCCTGAAGGTACTGGCAGTTGAGGGCAATAGTCAAATCCGGACCGTTGTAAATACAGGAGAAATCCTCTTTTGCCACCCCGATATCGCTTTCCTCCGATTTTAACGATATGGTTTCACCGGAAACAGAGAGAAAAATCCGCTTGGATTTCTGCTCAGCAAGAAGTGATACACGTTTAAGAGCATCGGAAAAGTCCCTTTTGCTGATAGTTATGCTGTATTCCTGTTTTTCAGGAATAACCCGGTTATAATTTGGAAACTGTCCGTCTATCAATGTGGAATAAACTTTCTGATTATCAAATTTCACATAAAGAGTCTTTTCGGAAACGGCAATGGAAAGGTTACCTTCACCGGAAGAGAGTTTTTTAACAAGATTAAGAATCTTCGAAGGAATAATAACGCCGTTAAAATCCTCAATGGGATTTTCCAGTGTCTCTGAAATATAGGAAAGTCGTCTTCCATCAGTAGCGACCATTATAATTTCCTCTCCGTTTTTTTCCATATAGACACCATTCATAAAATATCTGGTTTCATCATCGGAAATGGAAAATACAGTCTGGGAAATCATCTCGTTGAACTTACTCTGTGAAAATTCAAAGTAATGTTCTTCAGATATATCCTGAATTTCAGGAAATTTCTCCGAAGATATGGTTTTGAGCTGAAAATCAATTTTTTTATCGACGGGTTTGATAACGAGTTTTTCATTATCTTTCAGAATAAAGTCTATATCACCTTCAGGAAGGGATCGAAGAATTCCCAGAAATTTATCACAAAAGACCGATGTACTTCCGGAAATTTCCACATGAACGGGAATTCTGGTCTCGAATCCCACTTTCAGGTCAGTAGCCCTTATGATAAGTGAATCGTCAATGGCTTCAATCATAACATTGGAGAGAATGGACAGAGCATTTCTTGAGGAAATTATCTCATGAGCTATGGAAATTTCCTTGAGAATAACGTTTTTTTCACAATTGAATTTCATTTTCAAATTCTCCTAAATATTTTTATAAGAAACAGTAGTAGTAGTAGTAGGCCCTGTGAATTTGTGGATAACCATACAAGTCTATAAATAATCAAATTTTATCCGTTTAAAAATTACTGTATAAAAGACTCCGGGAATTCACAGAATTCACAATCTTACTAAAGTAAAGCGGATTATACAGAATTTATCCACTGAATTATATCACTTATCAACTAATTATTACCATGTTCTTTTACAGACCTGATTAAATTCATAACAAGGGGCTCCAGTGTCGAATCGGTCTTCATTCTGTCTTCTATTCTCTGACAGGAGTGCATAACGGTTGTATGATCTCTCCCTCCGAACTCAAGTCCGATTTCCGTAGTAGAGAAATCCGTGATTTCTCTGATAATATACATACATATCTGACGGGGGTATGTAATGACTTTTGTCCTCTTTTTTCCTTTCAGGTCATTTGGTGTAATATTGAAATATTCAGACACGATTCTCTGAACCCGGTCTATGGTAATATTAGCTTGTATGGGAGCATTGAAAGCCTGTTTTAACTGATTCTGTGCAATTTCCAGTGTAATATTTTTTCCTACAAGTTCGGCGTAGGCAATCAATTTTGTCAGTGCGGCCTTTAGATCTCTTATATTGGTTGTGATATTTCTACTGATCAGTTCCATTACCTCTTCAGGTATGTTGCTGTTGCTGTTTTCATTCATATTTTTAAGTATAGCCAGACGTGTTTCATAATTAGGGGGCTGAAGGTCTACATTGAGGCCCATCTCAAAACGGCTTTTAAGTCTGTTGGCGAAGTTAACGAGCTCCGATGGGGGCCTGTCGATTGTGAAAACCATTTGCTTATTAGCGTCATACAAGGCATTAAATGTATGGAAAAGCTCATCCTGTGTACTTTCTTTACTGTGAAATTCATGAATATCATCAATCAGAAGAACATCAACGTTGTTTCTGTACTTGTTTTTAAATGCCTGTTGCGAACCTTTCTGGACAGCCTGAACAAATTCCGAAACGAAAGTCTCGGCGGATATGAAAACGATTTTCTTTCCATCGTTCTTCTTAAATATCGAATTTCCAATAGATTGCATCAGATGGGTTTTTCCCATGCCGACGCCGCCGTATATAAGACAGGGATTGTAATTTGAGCCCGGGTTTTCCGCGATTCCCTTGGCGGCATTGGCTGCAAATTCATTATTATTCCCGATAATGAAATTTTCGAATGTGTAATCCTCTCTTAATTGAGGATGGGGCTTTCGGCTTACATGTTCTGAGATTTTCTGACTCTGTTCCGGTTCCGATGGCGCAACTTTTGCCGGCTCTTCCTTACGGAGCTGTACACTTTCAGTTTTCTGTATTATTTCGAAATCGATTTTCAATTTGCGCCCGGAGAGTTCGAGTAGTTTATTTTCCAGAATATCGAGATATCTCTGAATGACCTGATCTTTGTAAAAATTAGAAGGAACACTGACAGTAATGGAAGATTCGGAGCTTCCCACATAATTGATATTGGTAAACCACATATCGAATTCCTGGTTGCTGATCAGTTTTTCATCTTTAAGCTGCTTGATCGATTCTTTCCAGAAAATGCTGAAATCGTAGGAACTCATAATTTCTCCATAAACCATATTATTAAGAATTTCTGCAAATTGTAAATAATTAATTACTTTATATACCTGTGGAAAAGTTATTCGCCAGTATTAATAAATCCTTAATAGAAAAGCACTTATTAAGTTTCCACAGGATAAAAAAATAATATTACTGTATTTAAGGAAACATTTTATTGATAATTACTTACTACATAAATAAATATTTATATTAATCCACATGTTATACAATAACAAAACGTGTATATTCTATTTGAGAAATCATAGAGATGCAAGCGCTAATCGACCTTTACTTTTTCACTATCTGTCGATATACTGATTTATCTTTTCACACTAACATTTTATATGTATAAAATTATGCAAACAGGTAGTTAATCATGCAGAATAATTATGATGCTCAACATATTCAGGTACTGAAAGGACTTGAAGCAGTCCGAAAGAGACCGGGAATGTATATAGGGTCGACCGGACCTGACGGACTCCATCATCTTGTCTATGAAATAGTCGATAACAGTATTGATGAGGCTCTGGCGGGATTCTGTACGGATATTAAAGTCTGTATAGAAGATGGTAACAGTATTAATGTTATCGATAACGGCCGCGGAATCCCCGTTGACATTCACCCTGTTGAGAAAATAAGTGCTCTGGAAATGGTTATGACAAAACTCCATGCCGGAGGAAAGTTTGACGGTAGCACATATAAAGTTTCAGGAGGGCTTCACGGAGTTGGAGCTTCTGTAGTAAACGCTCTTTCTACCTGGTGTGAAGTAAATGTATACAGAGATGGCAATGTCCACGTTCAGCGCTATAAAAGGGGTATTCCCGATGGACCCGTGGCAGTAGAAGGCACGACAGATTTACGGGGAACGAGAACGAGGTTTCAGCCTGACGTAACTATTTTTGATGAAACGGAATATTCTTTTGATATTCTTTCCAAACGCCTGAGAGAACTGGCTTTTCTCAATAAAGGAATCAAAATAGTTTTAGTAGACGAAAGAGCCGGGCTGGAAAAAGAGAGAGAGTTTATGTTCGAAGGTGGTGTGAAATCCTTCGTTCAATATCTCAATAAGAATAAAGAGCCATTACACGAAGAGCCAATCTATTTTGAGTTTTTGAAAGATATGGTTACAGTCGAACTGGCTATGCAGTATAACCACGGTTACACGGAAAATATCTTTACTTTTGCCAATAATATCAATACGAAAGAGGGGGGGACTCATCTTTCAGGCTTTAAAGCAGCCCTGACTCGAACAATCAATGATTTATTGAAAAATTCAAAGATTGCCAAAAAATTCGATGAAAGTTTATCAGGAGATGATGTCAGAGAGGGTTTGACCTGTGTTTTATCAGTTAAAATACCTGATCCCCAGTTTGAAGGACAGACAAAGACAAAACTAGGCAATTCGGAAGTAAGGGGTATAACCGATTCAATAGTTTCCGAGAGATTAAATAACTATTTTGAAGAAAATCCTGAAATTGTCGATGTTATTCTCGAAAAATGTATGACAGCGGCTAAAGCCAGGGCAGCGGCAAAGCGTGCCAGGGAAATGACCAGGAGAAAAGGTTTTCTCGAATCCTCGAGTCTACCCGGGAAATTGGCAGACTGTTCAGATAGAAATCCTGAGAATTGTGAAGTTTATATCGTTGAGGGTGACTCTGCAGGTGGCAGCGCCAAAATGGGAAGAGACAGATCTTTTCAGGCTATTCTTCCTCTCTGGGGTAAAATGCTCAATGTTGAAAAGACAAGAATTGAAAAAGTTATCAGTAATGAGAAAATGCTTCCTATCATCACGGCATTGGGGGCCAGTATCGGCAGCACATTCGATCTGACAAAACTCCGTTACCATAAAATTATCATAATGGCCGATGCCGATGTGGATGGTTCTCATATCAGAACTCTATTGCTTACATTCTTTTTTCGCTATATGACTCCCTTGATAGAAAACGGTCATGTTTATCTGGCTATGCCTCCACTTTACAAAATAGTCGCAGATAAAAAAATAAATTATGTTTATGACGATGCACAAAAAGAAAAACTTCTCAAAGAGCTCAATGTACCTGAGGATAAACTCAGTATTCAAAGATATAAAGGTCTGGGTGAAATGAATCCCGATCAGCTCTGGGAAACAACTATGGATCCCGAAAGAAGATTGATAAAACAGGTTAAACTGGATGATTTTGTTGCAGCAGATGAGATGTTTACAACTTTGATGGGAGAAGAAGTTCCTCCGAGGCGTAAATTCATTGAAGACAATGCCTTATCTGTATCAAATCTCGATGTTTAATAAAAAAGGATAACTCATGAGTGATTTAATAAAGGATGATAAAAGCAGGGTCATACCCATTGCTATCGAAGATGAGGTTAAAGAATCTTATCTGAATTATGCTATGTCTGTCATTGTCAGCCGGGCTCTTCCTGATGTGAGAGACGGTTTAAAACCGGTACACCGGCGAATTCTTTATGCCATGAATGAGATGGGTCTTAGAAATGATAGATCCTATAAAAAATGTGGTCGTATAGTTGGTGATGTACTGGGAAAATATCATCCCCATGGAGATCAGTCTATTTATGATGCTCTTGTCCGTTTAGCTCAGGATTTTTCTTTGAGAATTCCCGTTGTACAAGGACAGGGTAACTTTGGATCCATAGATGGAGACCCCCCTGCTGCGATGCGTTACACCGAAGCTAGAATGGCAAAAATTGCCGAGGCTATGCTGCGGGATATTAAGAAGGATACGATTGATTTCGGCCCGAATTACGATGATTCCATGAAGGAGCCTCTTGTTCTGCCGACAGCTTTTCCTTTTCTTCTCGTAAACGGGGCCAGTGGTATTGCTGTCGGTATGGCGACAAATATGGCACCCCATAATCTTATCGAAGTCTGTAATGCCATCAATGCTACAATAGACAATAGGGACATCACGTCAGAGGAACTTCTCGAATATATTCAGGGACCTGACTTTCCTCAAGGGGGAATCATTTTCGGTCGCCGGGGTATCAAAGAGGCTTTTCTTACCGGTCGGGGTAAAATCACTGTAAGGGCCAGATACACTGTCGAGGAAATTAGACCGGAGAAAGAGGCTATTATTGTCACAGAATTGCCCTATATGGTGAATAAGGCAACTCTGATTGTTAAAATTGCCGATCTTGTACGGGATAAAAGAGTGGACGGTATTTCCGATATCAGAGATGAGTCTGATAGAAACGGAATGAGAATTGTTATTGAACTTAAGAGAAATGTCTCTCCAAAAGTTACAATGAATCTCCTGTTTAATCATACAGCCCTCCAATCCAATTTTAATGTCAACAATCTTGCTCTCGTCGACAATATGCCCAGGCTCTGTACATTAAAGGATATGCTTGAATCCTTTATAAGTCATAGATTTGATGTCATTACGAGACGAACTCAGTTCGATCTTAAGAAAGCCAAGGAAAGAGAGCATATTTTAGAGGGATTGAAAATTGCTCTCGACAATATTGATGAAATAATTCAGATAATTAAATCTTCAAGCAATGTTAATATTGCAAGAGCCAATCTTATGGCCCGTTTCGGTTTTTCTGAGGAGCAATCCCAGGCTATTCTCGATATGAGACTTCAGAAACTGACAAGCCTGGAAACTCAGAAAATACTTGATGAATTAAAAGAAATAAGGGAACTGATTGCCTATCTCGAAAGCTTATTGGCTGATGACAAAAAAATCATGGAAGTCATAAAAGAAGAGACCACAGATCTTTCCGAAAAATATGGTGATGAAAGAAGAACCGAGATCCTCAATGAGGAAATAAACGGAATGATTATGGAAGATCTGATTGAGAAAGAGGATGTTGTCGTTCTTATTTCCAACAGAGGTTTCATTAAAAGAGTTCCTTTGACTGCTTATAAAGAACAGGCAAGAGGTGGAAAAGGTTCGAACTCCACAGTTTTAAAAGATGATGATTATGTAGAACATATTTTTATAGCCAATACACACGATAAGATTATGTTTGTAACAACTCTTGGAAAGGCCTATTGGTTGAAAGTTTATGAGATACCTGAAGGAACAAGGGGATCCAGAGGCAAACATCTTAAGACAATATTCGAGTTCCTTCCCGAAGAAGATATAACCACTACGGTTCAGATTGACGATTTTTCAGAGGATACATATCTTTTTATGGCAACAGAGAAAGCTGTTGTGAAGAGAGTTTCGACCTATGCTTTCAGAAATGCTAAAACAAGAGGTATAACGGCAATAATTCTCGATGAGGGCGATAAGCTTATTAAAGCAGAACTCACAACCGGTAATGATGATGTTATGCTCTTTACAAAAAACGGCAAGGGTTTACGCTTCCATGAAGAAACCGTAAGAGCTATGGGACGTCAGACTCATGGTGTAAGAGGGATAAAACTTTCCGAAGATGACGATATTCTGATCGGCGTAACAATAAAGAAGGAAAATGAACAGATTTTCATGCTTTCAGAATACGGATATGGAAAGCGGACTGAATTTGATGAATTCAACCCCCATGGAAGAGGAACTCAGGGGCAAAAAGCTTATAACGTCACGGACAAAACCGGAAAATTAATAAGTGCCATTACTGTGAACGATACAGACAGTCTGGTTTGTATGACTTCACAGGGGAAAACTATAAAACTGTCTCTTACAAATGTTTCCATTCTCGGACGTAATGCCCTGGGGGTTAAAATAGTCAACGTATCCGAAGATGATTCTCTCGTTGGTGTAGCCAGAGCTGAAAATGATAAAGTCGATCCTGAAGAAGGGGCTGAAACAGCCGCCGAAATTATTAAAAATGATGACTCTGATGAACCCACATTATTTGATGAATAGTTAGGTTTTTACACATAATGTTTCACGTGAAACACTTAAGATCTTTTACCGGGTTTTATGTTTCATGTGAAACATTTTTTTTTAATACCAAAATAATATTTTCAAAAGTCTTTGTTATATAAATTTCGGTGTTTCACGTGAAACATTTTTTTGTGGAAAAGATGTTAATGATTTGAATCTTGAAAGTATCAAGGTTTTAAATTTTATTCAGTGGAAGCATTAATTACTTGTATTATAAGAAAATAGAAATTTATATAATCTTGACTGTTTTGATTCCCTCTCAGAGAATAACTTGTGGATAAATGAATATATCAAATCTCATTTATTGGGAAGAAAATATCAGAAACCTATTTTCTGATCTGATTTTTTAGGATGGAATAATAACTCTTTTCCTTAATCACGGTATTTGTGCAAAAAAAAACAGTACATTCCTTCGAATGCACTGTAAAAAAAATCAAAATAACAGCAATTGTTGTCGCTGAAAAAGTTTAAACGGATTCAACCGATTTAACTTCGGGTATCACTTTTTTCAGATAATTCTCAACGCCCTGTTTAAGTGTCATTTGGGACATGGGGCAACCGGCACAGGCTCCGACAAGTTTTACCAAAACGGTTCCGTCGTCCTGCACTTCAATTAATTCAATATCTCCTCCATCTGCCTGAAGGGAAGGTCGTACATCATTCAAAGCTGCTGCGACTCTATCTTTCATAAATAAACTCCTGTATTAATTAAATCGATACCAGCTCAAGAATAGCTTATAGGTCAAAAAGCCGGTATGGTTATATAATACTAAATTCAAATCAGTAAAGTCCATAGTCAAACCCTTCTTAATCGACAAGACAAAAACAATCATGTATAATCGGTTTTATGGGTAAAACTATCGTATTTGCTAACCAGAAAGGTGGAGTCGGAAAGACCACGACAGCCGTAAATGTCGGTTCATATATCGCTGCTGAAGGAAAAAAAGTCCTTCTTGTCGATTTTGATCCTCAGGGAAATCTATCGAGTTCTGTCGGATGGTCCAATAAACAGGACGGGATTTATGAAGTTATTACAGGTAAGAGAAATATCCGGGACGTTATTTTAAAAACCGATCAGGATGGTCTTTCTATTGTAACTTCAAATCTGAATCTGTCCGGTGCTACAATTGAACTTGTGGATATGGATGGGCGTGAATTTATTTTGAAAAAAGCCCTGGAAGCTATAAAAGAGGATTTTGATTATATATTAATTGATTGTCCACCCTCTCTGGGAGTTTTGACTCTCAATGGTTTTGTTGCTTCCGACTATGTAATTGTCCCTCTTCAGTGTGAATTCTTTGCTCTGGAAGGATTTATTACCATGTTGTTTCAAACTGTAAAGCGAATACAACAGACCGTTAATAAAAAACTTAAAATTGCCGGTATAGTTTTTACTATGTACGATTCGCGGACAAGGCTGAGCAATGAAGTTATTCACAAGGTAAAATCAACGTTTGCCTCGCATCCTGAAATCCTTTTTCAAACTATAATTCCCAGAAATATCAGATTAACTGAAGCGCCTTCACATGGAGTCCCCATTAATTTGTATGATAACAGCTGTGTAGGCGCAAAAAGCTACTATAAACTCGCATTAGAGGTAATTGAACGTGTCTAAGAATAAAGCTCTGGGTAAAGGTCTCGATGCCCTTCTTGAACTCAATTCCGAAATTATCGATATTAATAATTATGCGGAAATGGATAATGAAGTCATAGATAACACCAATAAAGTAATTTTCGTATCACTCGATAATATTGAAGCTAACCCCAATCAGCCGAGAAAAACATTTGATGAAGATTCTCTGGTGGAACTGGCTGAGTCTATAAAGCAGAAAGGTATTATCCAACCGATCCTGGCTGAAGAAAACAGTGAAAAAGAAGGGTTTTATATTATCGTAGCCGGTGAGCGGCGTTATCGGGCTTCCCGACTGGCCGGAATCGAACAGATACCCCTGATAGTCAGATCGTTTTCTGAAGAAGACAAGCTGGAAATTGCACTGATAGAAAATATCCAGAGAGAAAATCTTACTCCGATTGAGGAAGCTCGGGCTTATCGCCACATTATGGAAACACTCAATCTCAATCAGCAGGATCTTGCAGACAGGGTGGGAAAAAACCGCTCTACAGTAGCAAACAGCTTGAGACTTCTTAAACTGCCTGAAGATATGCAGGATTCGCTCAATGAAGGAAAACTAACATCCGGCCATGCCCGTTCAATACTCTCAACTTTAAATCCTGCCGATCAGAGAATACTTTTTAACCGTATTGTTGATAAAGGGCTTTCGGTAAGGGAAGCAGAAACAATGGCCGGAGATTTAAACAAAGGATCCAGATCTACTCAAAAAAAGGAAAGTGTACCAAAGAAGAAAGTACCAGAAATTCTGAACGTCGAGCAGAAATTTATTGATATATTCGGAACTAAAGTTCAGATTATTGGAAACATCCAAAAAGGAAAAATCGAGATCACCTATTATTCAGCTGATGATCTCGATCGTATTTTCGAAATAGTCAGCAAAGATTGATTTTATTGACGGAGATATTTCTCCGCCAATAAAATCAATTGACTCATTTCCAGATTTATTTGCTCTATAAAACTGTTTTCTTCCAATTTCCCGACCACTGTTTCCATTTCTTCCTTCGTATCGTAAGTGCTCAATCTGAAAGGATTGACATAGTCTTTGGCTCTCGATTTATATGTCTGTTCACTGATGAAATGGCAAGTTTCAATGAACTTATCGCAATATATGTTTATATTTGAACTACCAAACAGCTTGTTGTAAAGGGCAGTTCCATGTTTAAGTCTGGATATTCCATATTCTGAAGCATATTGTGTATATTTTTTATGAATAGCATCCCAGTTATCCAGTTCTCCCTTTTTAATCAGGAATTTAATTTCATCCAGATCCTGTTCTCTAATAAGTTGTCCGCCAAGACTAATCCATTTTACGACTTCTATTTCAGCGTATTTTATCATGATATCCTGTGCGTTTTGATTATTTTCGTCACAATGTGTTACTAAATTCCTGATAATATAGAATAGTATAAAATCTTTATAGGTTTTGTAGGCTTTTCCACTTTTAAGAATACGGGTGGTTCTTTTACTGTTTTCAATTGATTCAACTTCTATGGTAAAATCGGGATTGGCCAGCAGAAATTTTTCTTCATTGTCGAATTCCGATTCTTTATATTCCGATGTTTCCGAAATCCATTGCTTTAAATAATTCAGAGCATAAAACATTTCATTGGCCGTATCGGGAGCCAGATAGTCAAACTCCAGGTTGAGCATTTTGAAAATTCGCTGATCTCTGACAGAATATTTCCAGGAATTTCTGGCCAGGGCATATAAATTGTATTGAAACCAGTATGCCGGAATAATCGTCAAGTGTCCTTCAGTCACATCATTGGAGAGTAAGGAAAAGGGCAGGGGATTGTTAATCTCCGCTGGATAGGATCCCTTTGCCAGAAGATTGAATGATGAAAATCGTGAATTGTGTTTAAGACTCGTGCAGAGTCCGGGCCAGAATCCTCTGGATGCCTGTATTTCCCCGTCATTGGCTCGTGAGTTGTGATTGGAACCAATGGTCGCTCCGGATGCAATGTTGCTCTGACCGCCCAATGTGGCTGCGCAGAGGAAGGAATTATTGTGATGCTGTTCATGTCCGGGAAAAATCAGTGAGTTGAGAACTTCACAGCATGAAATTGTTGAATTGGAACCGAGAAAGGAGTTTATCAGCCTGGCACCGTATTTGAGTGTTGAATAATCGGACATGACGAAACGGATGGCTTTGACTCCGTAAAAAATACGGCAGCCGTAGCCGACAATTCCGTTTACCAGCTCTATCCCTTCCCCCAGCTGTGTGGAAGACTGCCGGCTGCTGTTCACAGTCAGATTCTTCAGTTTGTTACAACCCTTGATATAGGCGTGATTACCCACTTTGACATCTTTGATAATCCTACAGTTTTTGATAACTGAATTTTCACCGATAGTACCATAATGGGCCCGGCGCGAATCGAATGATTTCTGGGTTATGTCCTTCAGTTTTGTCATGAGTTCATTGTCATCGCGGAATTTGGACCACAGCCAGGCATCTCCTGAAATCATCGAGTCAAAGGGCAGTACGGCTCTATTACCGTTTTCATTGCTCAACTCGATCTGTATTCTGACGCCTTCCTCTTCTCCGTCCTTGATGATTCCGTTGCCGAATTTAGCATGATCTGTGGTCAGCATCTCATTGACATTGATGATGATGGAAGTATCGCCGATGATGTAATGTGAGAGATAATTGACATTGCTTATAGCGGTATTGGATCCGATATCACAAGAGACTATGGTGCTGTCGTATATTCCCACCGGTTGATGGAGATCGTGAAAATCGAGATAGACATCATCGATATCGCCAATGCGGTTCAGACCGTAAAAATTATTATTAATAACCCTGTTCGGGCTGAAATTTTCAGTAACGAGAATATTATTCCAGTTATCTGCTTTATTGCCCCGGCTTTTCAGAATACCGATTTCATCGTGGGATAATTGCCTGTAAGTCCGGGAGGGGGCCTGACGGAAACGGATATGGTATTCGTCGCTGTTTTCAGGCAGATATTTTTTTTCGGTGAAATTGAAACCGAGACTCTTGAGCTGGACTAATTTTATATCGTTCATGGGTATAATATAAAAGATAATTAATCTTTTAAAAAGATTAAAAACTATTGACTTATAGACGCTATTCGGGGTATTTTACCCTTCGTAATTATTAGGAGAGGTGTCCGAGCGGTCGAAGGAACTGGTCTTGAAAACCAGCGTAGGGAAACCTACCGTGGGTTCGAATCCCACCCTCTCCGTTCAAAAAAATTACTGGAGAGGTGACCGAGCGGCCGAAGGTGGCACCCTGCTAAGGTGTTGTGCGGGTAACCGCACCGGGGGTTCGAATCCCCCCCTCTCCGATCGCGTGCCCATAGCTCAGTTGGATAGAGCGTTAGATTGCGGATCTAAAGGTCGGAGGTTCGAATCCTCTTGGGCATACTCTGTCAGACGCCAATCGGTACTGACGGTAAAAAACATATCATTTCAACCTGGAGAGATGTCCGAGAGGCCGAAGGAGCACGCTTGGAAAGCGTGTGTATCGCAAGGTACCGGGGGTTCGAATCCCCCTCTCTCCGTTTTTCCCCTTCGGTGCTGACTTTCAGGTTCTGCACTATTCCTCATTGCCCAACCCCGTCAGGACCGGAAGGTAGCAGCGGTAAGTAATCGAGAAATGTGTGCAATAAGCTTGAAATGAGCTGAAGGGGTTTTTTTATGGCATACGAAGTAACAGCTAGCAGAAAGAGACCTCAGAAGCTGGACGAACTCTCCGGTCAGGAATTTGTCGCGGCGACACTGAGACGTTCCATCGAAACTGAGAGAATAGCCCACGCCTATCTTTTCTCCGGGCCTAGAGGGGTCGGCAAGACCTCTTCTGCCCGTATTCTCGCCAAATCATTGAACTGTCTGAATGGACCGACTGCGGATCCCTGCGGAACCTGTACGAACTGTAAGGAAATAGCACAGGGAAACTCCCTTGATGTTATTGAAATAGACGGTGCATCCAATACAGGTGTCAATGATATCCGAGAGATTAAAGATGAAGTTCTTTTTGCTCCCAGCAATTCCAAGTATAAGATTTATATCATCGACGAGGTCCATATGCTTTCCAACAGCGCTTTTAACGCTCTGTTGAAAACCATTGAGGAACCACCTCCCTATATAGTTTTCATTTTCGCCACGACTGAGATTCATAAAGTACCGGCAACGATAAAATCCCGCTGTCAGCAGTTCAATTTCCGTCTTATCTCAACGGAAGTCATTAAAGAGCTCTTAGCGTCAATTTCAGATGAATCGGGTTTGAAATACGAAGATGATGCCCTCTTCTGGATTGCAAAGGAAGCTACGGGTTCGCTTCGTGACGCTTATACTCTATACGATCAGGTGGTTTCTTTTTCTGATGGAGAACTGACTCTGGAAAAAATCCGGGAAAAACTCGGGCTTGTCGGTCTTGATCAGATAAATGAACTGGCCGAACTTATGGCTGAAGGCAAAGCGGCGGAAGTCATAGAATACGGTGAAACAATTCTCAATGCCGGTGTGGCCATCGAACAGTTTGTAATCGACCTGTCAGAGTATTTCCGGCATATACTGTTTATCAAGCACAATATCCGGAAGGAATCGCTCCTTGGCTTTAATGTCGAGCGTTTTTCCAAAATAGTTATTGATGCTTTCACGATCCAGCAACTTGAATACGCAATTGATCTGACTTTTCAATTGTATCGCGATATTCGCTATTCCCTCAATCAGAGGTTTGAACTTGATATTCTTCTGAGTAAATTATCTTCCCTTTCCGTTTACATAAGTCCCGAGACTATTATGAATAATATCGGAATGCTCAGAAATGAGCTTGTTACGGGAAGTATTTCTCCCGGGACTTCAGCGGTTTCTTCACCGGTTCCGGCTGTGACGACGCAAACGCGAATAGCTGCAGGGAGTCCAGACAGACAGGAAGACAGTAGCCAGGCGGCCAGTGAGTTTTTCAGTAAATTCAGAAAAAACGAAATTCCCTCCGGAGCGGTGAAAGAGGTGAAGAGCAGTGCGCCTGCCGAGAGCCCTCAGATAGATGACGATAAAGAAGAAATATATCAGGAGCCCCAACTTGGCACGAAAGAGCTTCAGAATGGTTTGCTGAAGCATTTGAAGTCGGCTAATATGTCACTCTATGCCGCTTTGAGCAAAGCTCAGAAATGGGAACTGAAAGATAAGGTTCTGACTCTGACCTTCCGCTCTCTTTTTGAATCTTCCTTCGTAAACAGGGAATCGAGCTTTATTATCGACGAGATGAAGAAGCTTTTTGAAAAAGACATCCGGATCGAGACTATCAGCAATGTGGAAGAGCAGGAAAAAAAAGAGGAATCGGATCCTCAGATAGATCTTGTCAAATCAGTTTTCCGCGGACAATTAATCAGAGGTGAATAAATGAATTTCAATCCAATGGATTTTATGAAAAATCTGCAGGATGTACAGTCCCGTATGGGAGACATGCAGGAAAAACTGAAGAATATAACAGCTTCGGGAAGTGCCGGTGGCAATCTGGTGGAAGTTGTGATAAATGGCCAGATGGAAGTTCAATCTGTCAAGCTGGACCCTCTCTGTGTCGATCCGCGGGATATCACCATGCTGGAAGATCTGATCAGATCAGCTTTTGTCGCGGCCAGTTCTAATATAAAAGAGAAGATCAAAACGGAAATGGCCGGAGATCTTAATTTACCTCCCGGGATGGCCGGTTTCTGATGGACAGTCTGGAACTTCTTATTAAGAATCTTTCCAAACTTCCCGGTGTCGGTAAGAAAAGCGCCTCGAGAATTGCCTATTATCTTCTGGGTTCCAGGAAGGGGTTTAATGAAACACTGGGACTGGAAATTATGGAGATTCAGGATAGAATACACCCCTGTCCCGAATGCGGGAATTATACGGAAGA
>JAFGXR010000059.1 GCA_016936555.1 Spirochaetales bacterium
CCCGAACACGGAAGTTAAGCTCAACTGCGCCGATGGTACTGCAATTTTGTGGGAGAGTAGGTCGTCGCCAGGCTTTTTTATTTATAATGCCATATTATGGCGGGAGACTTTGAGGTTATTCCTCTTTCTCCACTTCCTTTTGAAGAAGACTCACAACAGAGCTGAAAACGCTTTTGTTTTTATCATTCAGTTCCATCAGCGCTTTATGGGCTTCGAGCATCATCAGGGCCAGGCCCCGGTCTCCGGTTACCATTTCAGAAATATCGGATAGAGCTGTTTCCGTAACAGGGCTCTCATCGAGTATGGTAAAGAAGTCATCAAAGCCGATATTCGTCAAAAGAGTCGTTATATCGGGATTAGATGAAATGATAGTCGTCTTTTTCTCGAACTTACTGAGCATTGTATCGGCGATTTTTGCGAGGATTCCGAGATTAGTGCTGTCGAGATAAAGGGATTCGGTCAAATCGATGACAACGCTTTTATTATCTATTCTGGAGAAGATGTTTTCCACGAAGGTATCGAATCCGCCGCTGCCCGTATACTTGAGGTTTCCGCTCATTTTGATGAGGTAAAAGGTCTCGCATTCGGCAAACTGATACTTTCCTTCATTCACTGGCTGCTCTCCTGACGTTGAGGATTGTTATATCATCGGGGAGGGATCGGGCTGAATTAATCCCGATGTTCTCAATTAATGTGGCTACCGTGCTGTCAAAGGTGAGCATCTGAAGGAGTTCCTTTTCCTGTTCCTTCAACGCTCTGTCCTTCAGGAGCTCCAGGATTCCGTCGGACATGAAAATGAGAGAAAATTCATCGGGAAGATTAAGGATCTCCTCTTTGTAACGGGCGATTCTCAGCAATCCCACGGGCGGTCCCTTGAAGCGTATGAAATCTTTCGATTTTCTGTCTATCAGCACGGGAAAGGGAAATTGTCCTCCCGTCGAGTAATGAAGTTGATTCGTCTCCAGATCGATCAGCCCGTAGAATATAGTCAGATATTTTCCCAGATCCTCTTTTATGAGGGTCTGATTTATGACATTGAGAAGTTCATCGGGTTTCAGTATCAGATCAACATTATTATGGTTGTAGCTACCGATAAAGCCCGAGATCATGGATTTCAGATATACAGTGATAAAGGCGGAAGATGCCCCGTGCCCCGAGACATCGGCAATATAAAAACCTATATAGCGGTCATTGACCTTAAAATAGTCTACGAAGTCACCGCTTAAATATAAAGAAGGGAAAATCTCTCTGGAGAAAGTGATGCCGCCGATGGCCGTGTTATCTTCGGGCAGCAGTTTGAATTGTATTTTCTTTCCCGCTTCCTCGTCTTTTTCTATTATCTCCAGGCTGGCTGCCAATTCCGCCGTACGCTCTGCCACTTTTCTCTCGAGAGTTGTATTCAGCTCGTTTATTTTCTGTATTGAGATATAGGAGCGCAAAGATGTTATAACAGATGACTTTAATTTACGTGACGTCAGTTCGGATTTGTTTTTGTAATCATTGATGTCGTAGTCTATCAGAACCTGTTCCTCCGGCGCCTGTCCCGGCTGTCCGGTACGGAGGATAATTCTGACCATAGTGTTGTTCAGTTCCCTTCTGATCTGCTCAACGACTTTCAGTCCCGCGTCATCGGTCTCCATAACGACATCGAGAAGGATGACAGCAATATCCTCCTCCTGCTTCAGGACTTCAATCGTCTCTTTCCCCGAGTAGGTATTGATAAACTGTATGGGTCTGTTGTCGAAACTGAATGAGTTGAAAACCAGCTCTGTGACGCTGTGCACGCCTTCGTCGTCATCGGCGATGAGTATTTTCCAGACGCTGCTGTCGTTCATGTCGAATTCGTCATCAGCGCTCGAGAATTCAAGTTCTTCTTCCAGTTCGAAGTTCAAGCTGTCAGCCAAGTTTTTTTCCTTCTTCCTAATATAATAATAGTGGAATGAGTTTTAAAAACAATCCCTTAGTGTTTTCTTTTTCCGTCCACTATACTTTTATATATTAAATATTAAAGGAGTCGCATATGAGAAAAAAAAGGCAAATATTGATTCTTCTTATTCTGCTGCTGCCTATCCTTTCGCTTTTTTCTTTTGATCCTTCATCGCTGAACCGGGTTACTTTCATAAATAAAACGGGAGCCGATATCTGGTACGTGTTTCTTTCCCCGGGAGACAGCAGTGAATGGGGGTTTGATATTCTCGGTTCCGAGCGCGTCCTCGAGAACAACAGTCTGTTGAGCTTTTATGTTTTCTATCCCGATTATTCCGACAATTTCGATATTATGGCTATCGATGAGAACGGCGATACCTTCATTCTCTTCGATAAGGAATTCAGCGATGATGAAGAGATTACCGTTCTTATAACTTCAGGGGATCAGGAAGAGAATCCCGGCATGGATTTTATCGAAGTGGAGTTTGAAAACCAGACAGATTACGAAATGCTCTATCTCTTCGTTTCTCCTTCCGATTCGGAAATGTGGGGAGTCGATATGATGGATGATGAGCAGACGATTTCTCCCTATGAAACTCTCAGTATTCTGGCGCCCTACGACGATGAAACCGTCAGCTATGACGTCATGGCCGTCGATGTGGATAATGACGAATACAGATTTACATTGAATGTAAACTGGGATTATACCGATGATGACGGCGTGCTCAGGATTCCCATTGAGATGAGCGATCTTTCAGAGTAAAGATCTATTTCAGCCTGATCAGGGTCTCCCTGTCATAGGGGACCCCGGCTTTTTCCAGATCCCCGATGAACCTCTTTCCGTCCTGAGGATATCCCGCGGTTCTTTTGAGGTCCGGGATTTTTTCTGTCCAGTAGTCATTGAAGGGAACCATCATCATCTCCCGCAGGTATTTGGAGAAAATGGACGCCAGAGCTGTTTCGAGATAAATATCGTCACCGCGAACCTGAAATCTCACCGATGAATTGCCGATATCATACTCCGAAAGTCCGGCCGTTTCTTTGCGGATGGCCATGGCTGATCCGGGGAAAAGTTTCATCAGCCATTCCCCGTAGTATCGGCGGCCGCCCTGCCTGTCAACGGTTATCCGTCTTTTCTCGCCATAAACTCGGCGGAGCAGGGGTGCGAGAAGGACCTGACAGGTTTCCCCTTTGTTCCTCCCGGAAAGAAGATGGCTGTTAAAGCGCCTGGCCGGTACGACATCCATGATGAGAGAATCGAGCTTCAGCGATTTATTCTGCAGGAATGAACAGAGATCTTTTCCCGATTGTTCTATCTCTTTCCTTGAAGAGTATGCCGGGACGGGGTATTCCTCCAGGTTTTTATACCAGGGGATAGAGCGGATTTCCTCAAGATACGCTTTCGGAATATTCAGACCGGAAAGCAGAGACCTCAGGTTTTCCGGAATTGTCTCCGAATAGGAGTAAAGGAATGATAAGGCCGTTTTTTCCAGGGGGCCTGGCGTTTTTCCTGAAGTGAATATCTTCTTGCTGTCTCCTATCTGAAGCTTCTGATATTCGCTGAAGACGGCAGAGAGCTCCGTCGATTCGGAAACTCCAAATGAAACTGCCGCGGCGCAGTAAGGTCCCAGTACCGGACCAAGTGCCGCCTCATCGATTCCGGCGTAATGAGTAAACATGGGTGTATTGTACTTTCACAAAAGTTTCCGTGACAAGGGAAATCTGTGCTTGCCCTTCGGGAACGCTCTATTTATTTTATAGAAATGAGAAAAAGCGATTTCTACTCGAGGTATAAACTTTCCGATAAAAACCTGGAAGAAGCCGGATTGAAATGGGCCGATCTGGTCGGGATCAGTAAAGATTACGAATCCCTTCACGATACGCTCGATGCCGTGGGCCGATTTGTCGTCGATCAGATGATCAGCAGTCCCGTTATCCATTCCATAAATTATCGATTGAAAGAAACAGACCACCTGATGGAGAAAATCGTCAGAAAACGGTCGGAAAAAAAGAGCCGGATCATCACAAAAGAGAATTACCGGACGGAAATCAAAGATCTGATCGGGATCAGGGCCCTTCACCTGTTCAAGGAGGACTGGCTGAATATCCACAGGTACATCTGCGACAACTGGGACCTGGCTGAGGAACCCGTCGCCTTTGTCCGCTATGGCGATAATGAGCGCATTCTCAATTTCTACAAACGGAACAACTGCCAGGTGAGAGAGCACAAATTCGGTTACAGGTCGGTCCATTATACATTGAAGACGAGACCGAAGAACGAAGACTATCTGGTCGAGGTGCAGGTGCGAACCCTCTTTGAAGAGGCCTGGGGAGAAATCGATCACAGGGTCCGTTATCCCTACGAAATGAACAATGAGCTCCTGGTTCGCCTGTCCTCCATTCTCAACCGGCTGGCCGGAGATGCCGATGAGCTGGGCTCCTATATGCGCTTTTTCAAGAAGAAAGAGAAAAAGAGAATCGCCGAGCACAGACGGCAGCTCGAAGAGAAGAACAAGCTGATCGCGGAGCTCTACAGACAGATCGAATCGCTGGAAATCGGAAATCTGGAAAAAGAAAGCATCAACCGCAATATCGCCGATCTTTTGCGGGAAGAGGACCGGGAAGAAGAGGAATACGATTATCCCTGGCTCGATTCCTTCCTGGATAGCGAGTTGTTCAAGGGCATACAGGGGCGCATTGCCGATTATATGAAATCGGAGGATTTCAAACCCCTGGAGATTTCCGAAGAAGATATGAAGCTCCTGCAGAAAACCCAGAAGGAATTGATGTCCTTAATGGGACCTTCGCCCGAAAAGGTTGAAGCTCTTCTCAGGCAGAAAGGATCTTTCGATATGCCCAATCTGATCGATTTCAAAGAGAGTGACATTATTGAAGGGGCTCACGAATCGTCGTCGTAGTATTCCCGGATCTTCAGAAAATCGCCATTAATTTTAAGAAAAAGTTCTACGATTTCGGGATCGAATGAGATGCCGCTTTCCTCTCTGATGATCTCTATCGCTTTTTCATGGCTGTAGGCAACTTTATAGGGTCTTTCCGAGACAAGGGCGTCATAGGTATCGCAAAGGGCTACGATTCTGGCTGAAAGGGGGATATCCGTCCCCGCTTTGCCGGTAGGATATCCTGTGCCATCCCATTTCTCATGGTGATAGGTGGCGATTTCCCGGCCCATGGCCAGAAAATCCTTCCGTCCCTTATATTCTTTCAACGCTTCCCCGGCTATGATCGTATGCTCTTTAATCGATTCGAATTCGCTGATGGACAGCTTATCCGGTTTCTGGAGGATCATATCGGAAATGGCTACTTTGCCTATATCGTGGAGGATCGAGGAAACGGCCATGTCATCAACAAATGTTTCGTTCAGACGGGGATCCCTGTCTCCGAATGTCAGCATATATTCCTGAGCCAGCTTTTTCGTATAGGACTCAACCCGTTCCAGATGCTTCCCCGTCGTGTGGTCGCGCAGTTCGACCAGGGAGGCAATGTGATAAATGGAATCGCGATTATCGATGCGCAGTTCGTGAATCATATTGAGAAGGGTGCTTATATACTCTTCCCTGTTGGAAAGTGCTCTCATGATATCCGACTTGTCTTTGACAATGCCTATTATGAAATCCTGGTTCATAACCGGTACCCGGGAAAATTTTATCTCGAGATAATGCATCTCCTCTTTTTTTCCCCGGAGAATCGGCAGGTGAAATCCTTTGATGAGTATATCTTCGCCGCCTGTGAGCAGTTTGGACAACTCGCCTTTCAGATCTTCCGAGTGGAGGAGTTTTCCCAGGTTATAGACGATATCGTCGACAGGTGAAATATTCACCATATGATAAAAGGCCGGGTTCGATTTCAGGATATCTCCCGCCGCGTTGACTTCTATGATTCCGTTGGTACTGGATTCGATAATTGCCTGCAGTTTGCCGTTTTCGACACAGAGATTTTCTATGGTATTCAGGTAATTTATACTATCCATGGCAATACTGTAAACTTAATATACATAACTGTAAATAACTTTAATTTTTACTCAATAAAGCTTAAATCGGCTCCGGAAGCCTCTTGTCCGGCTGCCGGAGCGGAGAGAATTCATGAGGACAGCATCAATCAGAGATCGTTTTCCGGGAAATCTGAAATCAGGCTCTTCCGTAAATTTTATCGAGTATCTCCGTCGTTTTCAGGGCCCACTCTCCTGTGACAGCCGGGGCTCTCTCTTCTCTGACAGCCCGGGAGAAATCGGCAATTAATGGGGCGTGGGCATTGGGCCGGGGAGAGCAGACCCCATCGGTGGATGTGCCGTCCCTGACTATGCGGTAAAGGCCCAGATTGAGGTTCTCCACGTGAATCGAACCTTCCGATCCGTATATCTCCAGGGTATCTCTCGGTTCCCGGACAGTATGGATCGACGCCAGATTGGCCATGATGCCGCTTTTGAACGTGAGCAGTGCGACAGAGGTATCTTCAACGGCCCGATCGAACCGGAGTGTTTTAACAGAGCTTGTCAGATCGGAAATCTCTCCGAAGAGATACTGCAGCAGTTCCAGCCTGTGGCATCCCATATCCATCATGGGACCGCCTCCCGATATTTCCGGTTTCAGCAGCCAGTACCGGGCTTCACCTTCCGAGCGGTTGAAGGGTTCGAAATTCTGAACCTGCACATAGCGGGGAGTGCCGATTGTTCCGGCATGGAGTAACTCCCGTATCTTTTCCACCATGGGATAGAAGCGTCTGTAGTAGGCCACTCCGAAGCGGACGCCGCTGGCTTTCGCCGCATCGATCATCAGGGCGGCTTCCCTTCTGTCAAGAGCCATCGGTTTTTCGCAGAGGACGTGTTTGCCCTGCTCCATGGCGTAAACCGCCTGTTCCCTGTGGAGGTTCACCGGAGTCGCGATGTAAACCGCTTCCGCTTCGCTGTCGCGGAACTGCTCCTTCCAGTCCGAAAAAAAACGGCTGAATCCGAAACGTTCGGCAAAGTCATTCAGAAGAGATGAGTTCCGGCGGCTGACCGAGTGGGCAACCGCTTCGGGCAGATCGTGCAGTGCCGGAGCCACTCGCTTTTCACAGATGTCTCCGGCGCCGCAGAGAGCCCATTTCACCGGTTTCATTTCAGGTCCTCTCTGGGAGGGGAAAACAGATCGAGCAGCACTGAAGGCTCATCGTAGGTCCAGGCATTGTGTTCCACGCCGACGGGCGCCCTGTACCATTCTCCGGGATGGATATCCTGTATCACTCCGCCTATATTGAAACCCATTCTCCCGCTGACCAGGTATCCCATCTGCTCCTCTTTGTCGTGTTTGTGCGGGGGAAATGTTTTCCCGGCGGGAAACCTGTATTCTACGATCTGAATGTGTTCGCCAGTGTAGATGCGCCGTTCAATATCGCCCTCGACCATTTCCACTTTCATTTGGGCCTGTCCTATAAAGAAATCTTCTGCTTTCATCGTTTACCTCTTTACCTTAAAACTATATTACTATTCCCCCGCAAAAAACAATCGGAACTCTCAGGGCCGTCCCCTCCCTGTTTGACGGCTTACATTTTCAATGATATGTTGCTTAAAAGGGTTTGTTAAATGGGAAAAGCTATCATTGTCCGTATCTGCCTGTTATTCTTCGCTGTCGCGGTATTCTGGGGAAATGGAAAGACAGAATCGGATATCTCACCACTCCCCGTCGTTTTGAGGCTGGCGGAAACCCATGGCTCAGACTATCCCACAACCCGGGGCGACTATGAGTTCGCGAGGCTGGTCGAAGAGAGATCCGGGGGAAGAATCCGGATCATCGTCTATCCCGATGCCCGGCTGGGAGAAGAAAGAGCCGTGATCGAGCAGGTGCAGTTCGGCGCCATCGACTTCACCAGGGTCAGCATCTCGCCGCTGGCGGCTTTTTCAGAAAACTTCAACGCCCTTCAGATGCCCTATCTCTACAGAAATGCCGACCATATGTGGAATATTCTCAACAGCCCGCTGGGCGATGATTTTCTCGACAGCCTCTCTCCTGCGGGATTCGTGGGGCTGAGCTGGTTCGATTCGGGCGCGAGAAGCTTCTACAATTCCCTGCGCCCCATACGGTCGGTCGATGATTTGAAGGGAATGAAGATCAGGGTGCAGGAGAGCTCCCTTATGGTGGGGCTGGTGGAAGCTCTGGGCGCCGTGGCCACCCCCATGCCCTTCGGGCTGGTCTACAGCGCTATCCAGACCGGTGTGATAGACGGGGCGGAGAACAACTGGCCCAGCTACTTTTCCACGGAACACTATGAAGTGGCCCGGTATTTTACAATTGATGAGCACACCAGAGTTCCCGAAATCACGATTGCCAGCAAATTGACTATGGACAGATTATCCGACGAAGACAGGAAAATCATAGTCGAAGCGGCCAAAGACAGCATGGCATTCCAGAGAAGGGTCTGGGCTGATTATGAAAAAGAGGCGGAAGCGGCTATCGTCGCCAGGGGAAACGAAATCCATTATCTGCAGGACAACAGTTCCTTCAGGGCGGCCATGCAGCCCCTTTATGACGAACTCTCCCCCGAACTGCAGAAAATTGTCAAAGAGATCAGGGAAATACAGTAATTGCCATGATGAATATTCTGATCAGTAAAGCATGGAACAACCTCTCCATAAAAAGCAAACTGATTTTCTTTTTCACCATCATCATCCTGAGCGTCTCCGTCCTCTATTTCTATATACTGAACAATGCTTTCGGCTACCTGAAAATGTATGAGGAGGATCTGGTTAAAACATCGCTCGTCCATACACTCTCCGGTGCCATTAAAACCAATAATGAGAAATTCGCCCGGGCCGTGCGGGACTACGGATCGGAAAATGTCGAAGATTTTGAAAATTCCATAGATCAGGTCTGGAGGTCCTGGAATATGGTTAAAAATGATGTCCGCTCTTCTCCTGATGCCGAATTCGAAATACAGGCAGTACGCTACGGCATGCTGGCCTATCTGGAAAGCGCAAAAATATCTCTTGCTTCGTACAATTCCAATCAGGATATTTTTTCCGAACAGCTTCTGCGGGCCAACAGGATCGAGGATTATATTGAAACATATCTGGACAGATTGATAAATGTGAGGCTGGAGGAGAGTTCGAAGCTCCATGAGGGACAGAGGGAAGCTGTGTCCCATATTCAGCGGATCAGTTTTCTGGGAATTCTGGCCATCAGTCTGTTGAGCCTCGTATTCGGGAATTTCTTTTCGGTGACTCTGACGAAGCCGATCATTGATCTCGCAGCCAACACGTTGAAAATCGCCGAGGGCAATCTCAACGTCAATAAAGTTTCGGAGAGCTCTCATAATGAAATAACCGTGCTGATCAATTCATTCAACAGGATGAGCCGCAATATCGGCCAGATGGTCGAGAGCCTGAAGGATAAGGCGAAAATCGAGAAGCAGCATTATGAAGACGAAATGAAACTGATCGATATGGGGAAATCTCTCAGGGAAGCCCAGTTCCTCAGTCTTCAATCGCAGATCAATCCCCATTTTCTCTTCAATACCCTCAATACCATTGCCAGGACATCCATGTTCGAACAGGCGCCCAAAACGGTCCGTCTTATCGAATGCCTCTCCAATGTTTTCCGCTATAATCTGAACAATCAGGACAAAACGGTCTCCCTGGAGGAGGAGCTGGAAATTCTGGAGGAGTATATGTTCATTCAGCAGACCCGGTACGGCGACCGGCTGAGATTTTCGATCGATAAGAGAATCGATGTCACTCAGATCAGAATTCCCATATTCACCCTGCAGCCGTTGATTGAAAATGCCGTGAAATACGGGATAGAGCCGAAAGAAGAAGGCGGCAGTATCTCCATCCTTGTAGAGAAAAAAGACCACGGCGTGCTGATCAGAATCGAGGATACGGGCATCGGATTCGATAGCAGCGAAAAGAGGGAGCGGATGAGTTCCCTTGATTCGACAGGCATAGGGCTGGAAAATGTGAGAAAGAGACTGTCGCTGAAGTTCGGCGGGAAGGAAAGATTCTCCATCGGCAGCGTTATCGGGGAAGGTACGGTCGTCGAGATTTTCATTCCGGAGGAATGCGATGTTTAAACTCCTGATCGCCGACGACGAACAGCTCGAAAGGGAAGCTCTCCGGTTTATTATTTCCAGAAGCATTGATTCCATTAATACAATTGAAGAAGCCGTGAACGGCCGGGAAGCCATCGATCTCGCCTCTGCGACAAAGCCCGATATCATCATCCTCGATATTAATATGCCCGGAATAAACGGCATTGAAGCGGCCCGGAAGATCAGGGAAGCCGATGAATCGGTCGCCATTATTTTCCTGACGGCTTTTCACCAGTTCGATTATGCCCACGAAGCCATCAAAGTGGGTGTCGATGATTATATCGTCAAGCCGTCTTCGGAAAAGAGAATCATCGAAGTTATGATGAAAGTGACATCCCGGCTGATGAAGAGGGCGGGAGAGAGGCAACAAAGGGAAGTCGTCGAACAGAGGCTCGATAAGGTCACCGATTATCTCAGTTCGGAATTTATCTATAATCTGGCGACCCGGATTCTCGATGAAGAGAAGGTCGAGCATTACCTGACTCTTCTTGATCTGGATTTTCACAAGGGCCGCGGTATGGTTATGAAGCTTCTATACAAGTCCTATCCCATACTGACCAGTCAGGAGTCTCAAAAAGAGATTCTCAAAAAAAGGTGCCTGAGGCTCATTAAAGCGCAATTGAAACAACAGGATATTTCCTGTTGCTTTAATACGGATCTGAACAACATTCTCATTCTGGCCTACAGCGACAGATACAACGGGATCCTGGAATCCGATGACCTTCTCGGGAACAGGATAAGCTCCATAATCGAGAGTATCAGAGACGATTTGAACATCGAAGTCCTTCTGGCGTTCGGCTCACTTTTCGGAAGGCATGGAAACGCCCTGGAGTCTTACGATGAAGCCAAAAGAGCCTTGAACCGGTCGACCGGGACGCCAGATCAAGCCTCTCCGGAGGAAGGACTGCCGATCGAGCTGGAGATGGATCTGGAGCAGGCTGTTCTCGCCGTGGACAAAGCCCGGGTCGATGAGCTTTTCGTCAAACTGGAAGAGTGGGTCCTCTCATCAGGGGCATCTTTTCAAGTGCTTAAAACCAATATTCTGGACTTGACGGTTATTCTCAGGCATTCGGCGGCGCTGCAGTTTCCCGAAGGAGAGTGTCAGATTGAAACCGCAGAAATAACTGATTCGGGAACGGAGAAGGATATGCTCGCAGGCTTCAGGAGCTTTCTCAATGAATTGATCGACAGGATCGCCTTGCTGTACGCCAGCGAAAACATACCGGTTATCAAAAAAGCCTGCCGGTATATAGAGGAAAATTACTCCCGGGAAATCGGCCTGGAAGACACGGCTGCTTTCTGCAACCTCTCAACTTTCTATTTCAGTAAGATATTTAAAGAGCACAAGAAGAAAAACTTTATCAATTATCTCACGGATCTCCGGATCGATGAGGCCAAGCGGCTGCTGAGCGGGACGGACCTGACCATGAAAGAGATCAGCGACCGGGTCGGTTATAACGATCCCAATTATTTTGCACGGGTTTTCAGAAGAGTCGAAAACTGCTCTCCCCGTTCGTTCAGGAACAAAAAAATGCTGAAACAGCAATAAATGAAAGATTCTTTATAAATGAACTGCTGCACAAAGGCATAAGTCAGCAAATAAGTGCAGAGTTTCATATTTAAGTATAGAGCGCGATTCTTAAAGCGGGCGTACCATAAATTGACTTTAAAAAAGAAGGAGCAATTTATGAAGAAGATTTTGTTGATTTTATTTGTGATGGTTCTGGCGGCAACAAGCCTTATGGCCGGTGGTCAGCAGGGCGATAAAGGCAGTGCCCCCGCTGAAGAAAAGAACGTCACTCTGGTTTATGCCGAAGTTAATAATCTGGAAACCATAGTCGGAAAGACCGGTCTCAAGTTCAAGAAAGAAGTTGAAAGGCTCTCCGGCGGAACCATTACGCTTGATATTCAGCACAGCGGTGTTCTCGGGGCCGAACCCGATGTCCTCGATGCCATGCTCGGCGGCGGCGGGACGATCGATATGTCAAGAATCTCCGCATTTGCCCTGACCAGCTACGGCGGCGAGAAATCCAAACTTCTCTCCATACCCTATACATTTACGGGCAGAGAGCATTTCTGGAAATTCGCCACGAGCGACCTGGCTCCCGAATTCCTTCTCGAGCCCCACGAAAACGGAACGGGAATCCGCGGTCTTTTCTACGGAGAAGAAGGTTTCCGCCATTTCTTCGGAACCAGCCCCCTGAACACCATGGCTGATCTGGCCGGTATGAAAATCCGCGTGTCCAACGACCCCGTTGCCCGCGGTATGGTTGAGGGAATCGGCGCATCACCCACAGTCGTCAGCTACAGCGAACTCTATTCGGCACTTCAGTCCGGTGTTGTCGACGCCGCTGAACAGCCCATCGCCAACTACTACGGTATGTCTTTTCACGAAGTGGCTCCCTACATGATCCTCGACGGCCATACTCTCGGAGCCATCCAGGTCATCATCACCGACGAAGCCTGGGATAAACTCTCTCCCAACCAGCAGAACGCCCTTGTCGAAGCGGGAAAAATCGCATCGGCCTACAACAGAGAACTTTCCGAAGGTGCGGAAAACGAAGTTCTGGAAAAACTGGCTGCTGAAGGTGCTGTCGTTGTTGAAGTGAAAGACAAAGGACCCTGGCAGAAAGCCTGTGCGGCGGTTATCAAAGAATCCAGCGCGACTAACGCGGCTCTTTACCAGAAAATTCTCGATATGCAGTAGAGATCGGACACTTCCGGCTTTTCTTTCAGAGATGCCGGAAGTCGTGATCATCAACAGAAACCAATGGCACAGAAACAATTGTTTCTGTGCCATAATAGTATTAATGAGGAGTTAATATGAAAGCTGTGTTCGAGATGGCTGATAAAATCAAGCCCTTTTATGATCTGATCTACAAAGTGGTCCTCTTCCTGTGCAAGATGCTTCTGATCATAGATATTGCCATAACTGCCATGGCTGTGACAGGGCGTTACGTGTCGTTCATTCCCGATCCCGCCTGGAGCGAGGAGGTGGTCCTGACCTGCATGGCCTATATGGCCGTTCTCTCCGCCGCCCTGGCCATCCGGCGCAACGCCCATATCAGAATGACGGCCCTGGACCGGTATCTGCCGGAGAAACTGATCAGCTTTCTCGATATGTTTTCCGACCTGGCCGTTATGGCTCTGGGATTCGTCATGATCATCGTGGGCTGGAGGTACGCCCAGAAACTGGGTTCCCGGGGCTTTTACGTGAGTATGCCCGGTGTTTCGCGCTTCTGGATGTACCTGCCCGTCCCCCTCGCGGGAGTGGCCATGATCATTTTCGAACTCGAAACCATCGTCAATCAGGCGAGGAAAATGATACTCGGGGAGGACCGTGAAAAATGATCGTTAACAGTATGGCCATCTTCATCCTCCTGGGAAGCTTCCTCCTTCTGGTCCTCATCCGCTTCCCCATCGCCTATGCGGTCGCTCTGTCCTCGATTCTCTGCCTGCTCTATCAGGGGTTGCCCCTGACGACGGTGGCGCAGCAGATGGTGAAGGGGATAAGTTCCTTCAGCCTGATGGCGGTTCCCTTCTTCATCACTATGGGGTATCTCATGGGCAGCGGAGGGATTTCCGAGAAACTGATCGCTCTCGCCAATGCCTGCGTCGGATGGATGCGCGGCGGCATGGCTATGGTGAATATCGTGGCCTCCTATTTTTTCGGGGGGATTTCCGGATCGGCCGCCGCCGACACGGCTTCGCTGGGCAGCATCATGATCCCCATGATGGTCGAACAGGGCTATGATGACGATTTCTCCACAGCCGTAACCATCACCAGCTCCTGCGAGGGGCTTCTGGTTCCTCCCAGCCACAATATGGTTATCTATGCCACGACGGCCGGCGGGCTTTCGGTGGGAAGCCTCTTTCTGGCGGGATATCTCCCCGCCGCCATTCTGGCCGGTTCACTGATGATCGGGTCCTATATAATTTCCGTAAAAAGAAAATATCCCAAAGGCGACAAGTTCAATTTCCTCAATCTGCTGAAGCAGCTGGCTGTTTCTTTCTGGGCTCTGGCGGCCATCATCATCGTCGTCGTCGGCGTGGTGGGGGGGATCTTCACGGCGACCGAATCGGCCGCTATCGCGGTCATTTACAGCCTGATCGTCAGTGTCTTCATTTACAAGGGGCTGGACTGGAAAGGGGTTTGGAAAGTGCTCGATCAGGCGGTCAACACGCTGTCTATCGTCCTTATTCTGATTGCGACGTCCAGTATTTTCGGATTTCTGCTGACGCGGCTCAATGTGCCGACCCTGGCGGCGCAGACGATTCTGGGATTAACGGAAAATCCCATTATTCTGGCTCTGATGCTGAATGTGATCCTTCTGGTTCTGGGGATGATTATGGATATGGCCCCGATTATTCTGATAGCGACACCCATCCTTCTCCCCATCGCCACAAGCATCGGGATTTCGCCTATCCAGTTCGGCGTCATGATTATTCTGAACTGCGGAATCGGGCTCCTGACGCCGCCTGTCGGTTCTGTCCTCTTCATCGGTTCGGCTGTTGGAAAAGTACCTATAGAGAGAGTCGTTAAAGCGACACTGCCTTTCTATATTCTGATGATCATCACTTTGATGCTCCTGACTTTTATACCCTCGATCAGCCTCTTCCTTCCCTCTTTATTCAACTAGGCGGCTTGTTGAAAATGGAATTCAGCTTTCAATATAAAGTCAGACCCGGGAATCTTCTGATTCTCGGGCTGGCTAATACCTACCGGTCCATGGCGGGATTGGTTAATCTTATTTTTACGATCTCGATGATTCTTCTGGCCGTCCGCTTCTGGACCGACGGCAGTCGGGATGTTAAAATCCTTATTGTTGCGGGAATACTACTGTTTCCTCTGGTTCAGCCTCTTTTTATCTATATGCGCAGCAGAAAGATCGTCGCCTCGATACCAGATGGTCTGGAAATGAAGATAGACGGTTCGGGAATCAGGGTTATATCGGAGAAGAGCAGCACGCTTATCCCTTTTTCCGACCTGATATCAGTAAAAAGGGTCGGAGAAATTCTTATTCTCTATACCGGGACAAAGCAGAGTTTTGTCCTTAACAAACAGACTCTCGGTGGGCAGGGACAGGAGCTCTATGATTTTCTGTCGGCTCGGAAGGATGCTAAAAAGTGAAAATGATCATGCGGTGGTTCGGTGAGGAAAATGACACAGTCACCCTTCAGCAGATAAGACAGGTTCCCAACATAGACGGCATAGCAGGAGCTCTGCACCACGTTCCGGCCGGAGAAGCCTGGCCCATGGATGAAATACTGGCTCTGAAAAAAAGCATCAATGATGCGGGTCTTCAGTTCGAAGTTGTGGAAAGCGTCAACGTCAGCGATGCCATTAAACTGGGAAGCCCCGAGAGGGACGCTCATATAGACAATTACAAAAAGACGATCTCCCGTCTCGCCGAAGCGGGAGTCAAAGTCATATGCTACAACTTCATGCCTGTTTTCGACTGGACCCGGTCCAGCCTCGATGCCCCGCTTCCCGACGGATCGCAGACCATGGAGTACAACGAGTCCGTAATTGCACAGATCAGGCCCGATACCATTGCCGATTATATGCTGGAAAAAGCCGAAACCTACAGTCTGCCGGGCTGGGAGCCCGAGAGGATGGCGAAAATCGTCGAGTTGTTTTCAAAGTTTTCCCTCATGACCGAGGAGAAGCTGAGAGAAAACCTGAAGTATTTTCTCGATGCCATAATGCCGGTCTGCGAAGAGACCGGCGTGGCTATGGCCATGCACCCTGACGATCCGCCCTGGAGCGTTTTCGGTCTGCCCCGCATCTTTAAGAATCAAAGGGATATGGAAGCGATCATGGCTCTCAACGACAGCAGAATGAACGGCATCACGCTTTGCACAGGCTGTCTGGGAAGCCATCCTGATAACGATCTTCCGGCCATGATCGAATCGGCGGTTTCAAAGGGAAAACTGTATTTTGTCCATATCCGGAATATCCGCATTACAAAACCGCGGTACTTTTATGAGGTTTCCCACTTCAGCGGGGACGGATCGCTCGATATGTACGCCATTCTGAAGGCGCTGTACCAGTCGGGGTTCGATGGATATGCGAGGCCGGACCACGGCAGAATGATCTGGGGCGAGCAGGCGAGACCCGGTTACGGTCTCTATGATCGGGCGCTGGGGATCGCCTATATCAACGGGATATGGGAGGCCCTTCAGAAAGGCTGATTCAGTTCCCGCCGCTTCTTGCGGAATTCCTTAATGGGATAATCCCCCCGGATAAGAACCTCTCCTGTACCCGTGCCGTCCTGTCTGGGGATCTGGGTGTTGACTATGCGCCGATCCTGATGGGCGACTCTCAGATTAAAAAGACCTGCCAGGTACATGATCAGATCCCGGAGTACCGGGGCCTTCGACAAGTGTTCTCCTGCCTTTGCCTATGGTGTTGTAGTGAACGAAGGGAAGATGGACGACATCGAGCTGGTTCTCCAGGACGCGGGTGTAGTGGTTCTCCCAGGGATCGATGACTGTTTTCCAGTACCGCATATCTTTCAGGTCTTCGAAAAAGGGGGGAGGGGACAGGTTTTCAGGGGAATTTGCCCCCCACCAGATCCAGATTATGCCATATTCTTCATGAACGGGATAGGATTGCATTTTCATGTTCGATGGAACAGGGGCGTTCTTCCCGTTTGCGGGAATTTTGACACATTGTCCTGAAGAGTCATATTCCATACCGTGAAAGGGGCATTGCAGCCTGTCGCCTCCAGTGCATTCCGCACCATGTCCGACATGATCGGCTTTGACGATTCCGCCGAGAGCCAGGGACGCTCCGCGATGGGCGCAGCGGTCAAAAAAACAGTGGGCTTCTCCGGAACTGTCTCTCCAGAAAACCAGACGTTCGCCGAGCCTGAAGGCTCCGAGGCTTTTGCTTTTCAATTCCCGTGATTCCAGCACGGCATACCATTGGTTTCTTATCATATTATTCAGGATAGTTCATAAGGGATTAAAAGCAATGGGTAAATTCAATATTGATGAAGAGCCGTACTTTCCCTATTATGGGTCTTAGTCTTTTAAAACGGAGTTTCCTTTGAGTCATTATATAAAACTTGATCAATATAAATACGCCGAGCTGGCGAGACAGTCCGCCGCAGAAGGGTGCGTCCTTCTGAAAAACGATAACGAAACGCTGCCTGTTAAAAAAGGTGAAACCCTTTCGCTTTTCGGCCGTTCCCAGTTTCATTATTACAAATCGGGACTGGGATCGGGCGGACTGGTCAATACCAGGTACACCGTCGGCATTCTCGATGCGATTCTGGCTTCCGATGATGTTTCGCTGAACCGGAGTGTTCTCGAAATCTACGAGAACTGGGTAAAGGAAAACCCCTACGACGAAGGGCAGGGCTGGGGAAAGGTTCCCTGGTCGCAGATCGAAATGCCCCTTGAAGAAAAGATGGTTATACAGGCTTCCCGGGAATCGGATCTGGCTCTGATCGTAATCGGGCGGACCGGCGGGGAAGATCAGGATACGAAAGACGAGCCGGGAAGCTACCGGCTGACCGAAACGGAAGAGCAGATGATTGCTATGGTGTGCCGCCATTTCTCCCGGGCCGCCGTACTCCTCAATACGGGAAACATCATTGATATGAGCTGGCTCGACACCTGCCGGCCGCCGGCGGTTCTCTCTGTCTGGCAGGGTGGGCAGGAAGGGGGCAACGGTGTCCTCGATGTCCTGACGGGAGCGGTGAACCCCTGCGGAAAGCTGACTGATACCATTGCCCGGAGGGCGGACGACTATCCCTCGACCGCAAATTTCGGCGATTTGAAAACCAATATCTATGAAGAAGATATCTATGTGGGATACCGCTATTTTGAAACCTTCGCAAAAGACAGAGTGCTCTATCCCTTCGGTTTCGGCCTTTCCTATACGGATTTTGACATTAAAGCAGAGCTGACCGCAGCATCAGCCGAGACCTTTACTGTCCGGGCCGTTGTGTCGAACACCGGATCCCTCCCGGGAAAAGAAGTCGTCCAGATTTACGGAGAGGCTCCCCAGGGGAAACTGGGTAAACCGGCCAGAGTCCTGCTCGCCTACAGTAAAACCCCGGTGATAGAGCCCGGCCAGTCGGAGGAACTGATTTTTGATATTTCCAAATCACTTCTGGCTTCCTATGATGACAGCGGTGTTACCGGATACAAATCCTCTTTTCTTCTGGAAGCCGGCGAATACAGAATCTATGGGGGATCGGATGTCAGAAAAGCGGGATTCATCGGCAGCTTTACGGAAAATCTCAGGGTCATCGAAACTCTTGAGGAAGCCTGTGCTCCTGTTGCTTTCTTTAACCGGCTGAAACCCGTTCTCCTTGAAGACGGCTCATTCCGGGAAGGAAAACAGCCCGTGTCGCTGAGAACCGTTGATCTGAATAAACGGATCGATGAACGGTGCCCTGAAGAGATCCCTTTCACCGGTGACAAAGGATATGCCTTTAGCGATGTCTATGAAGGCAAGGTTTCACTGGACGACTTTATCGCTCAGCTATCTGATGAAGAGATGGCCTGTATGACCCGGGGCGAGGGGATGAGCAGTCCCAAGGCTACACCCGGAGTGGCCGCCGCTTTCGGCGGTCTGACGGAAAGCCTGGCGGAACGGGGCATTCCCGTGGGGTGCTGCGCCGACGGACCCTCGGGAATCCGTATGGATTGCGGGACGAAAGCCTTCAGTCTGCCCAACGGAACGGCCCTCGGATGTACATTCAACGATACTCTCGTTAAGGATCTTTTCGTGCAGCTCGGACGGGAGCTGAGAAAAAACCGGATCGAAACCTTACTGGGACCGGGAATCAATATCCATAGAAATCCCCTGAACGGCCGGAACTTCGAGTATATCTCCGAAGATCCGCTGCTCACGGGAAAAATGGCCGCAGCCCAGCTGAAGGGAATGGCCGAATCCAATGTGACGGGCACTATCAAGCACTTTGTCGCCAATAACCAGGAGGCGGGGCGCAGCTCTTCCGATTCCGTCGTTTCCGAACGGGCTCTGAGAGAGATTTATCTGAAGGGATTTGAAATTGCCGTCAGGGAAGGCGGAGCCTATTCCGTCATGACGACTTACGGCGCGTTGAACGGTATCTGGACAGCCGGCAATTATGACCTGTGCACGACGGTTCTGAGGGACCAGTGGGGGTTCAGGGGAATAGCCATGACAGACTGGTGGGCCCAGATGAATTTTGAAGGGGAGGGTCCTTCGAGAAGCAATACCGCGGCCATGATCAGGGCGCAGAACGATATCTATATGTGCGTGGGCGATTCGGCTTCCAATGCCGGCGGGGACAACACGCTGGAAATGCTTGAGAAAGGCGTTCTGAAAAGGGCTTACCTGCAGCAAAGCGTCCGGAATATTCTCCGGTTCCTCCTCGATTCGCTGGCTATGGAGCATCAATCGGGCCGGATCAGCGATGAGGAACTCAATGAGATGAAAGCCGATGTCGATCAGGTCGCCGACCGGGAAGATCTGACCTATTACCGCATCAAGGCGGAGGGGACAGATATAGACTGCAGCGCCATGAACACATCGGGGGGCAGCGAAGTTCTTTTCGGGATTACCGTCCGGACCTTCGGAATGTACGATCTGAAAATCCGGTACAAGAGCGATCTCAATGTTCTGGCTCAGGTTTCGGTCAGCATCTTTATGGATAACCAGCTGACCGGTACCCTTGCCCTGCAGGGTACGGAAGGGGAGTGGAAAGAGCAGACCCTTCCCATGGGTATGATTTTCGGAACGAACCACTTTATCAAGCTGTTTTTCCCTCAGACCGGTCTGGATCTGGATACCCTGACGTTCCGGCTGGAGCGGGAGTTCAACCCTCTGGGGTGAGCTTTCTGTAGTCCCGGGGCGTCATGCCGCTTATGGATTTAAATATTCTTCCGAAATGTGTGATGCTCCCGAAGCCGCACATCCGGGAGATTTGACCGATTCCCTCAGATGATTCCCGCAGAAATCTCTGTGCTCTCAGAGTTCTTATGTGATTGACATAATCAGTTAGCGTGAATCCGGTTTCCCTGTGGAAAAGCCGGCTGAGGTAGGAGGGGCTCATGTAAAACTGATCGGCCAGTGCCGTAAGGGTCAGGTCTTCCCGGTAATTCTCACCGATAAACCCGATGATCAATCGGACTTTTCCGTTTTTACCATAATCCTGAAGGTCTAAGTTCAATATAAAATCCCTGTGCCTGGCAATAAGCACCGATATTTCCGCAGCCAGGGATTCGGCCATAATCCCGGAGAAGCTTTTCCCTTCCCTGAATTCTCTATCCATGCGGTTAAGCAGAACGCCTGTCTGAGCAGCCGGGGCTGAAAGATTGTCAAAGTATACCGCTTCATTGACGGCCCATGAGCGGAGAGCTTCATTCTCTTTCATGTAGAGGGAGTAAATCTCTGAATCCTGACGGTTTTCCAGTGACTTGTGCAGCAGAAGGGGCGGGATGAGCAGGAAATCCCCTTTATTAAGGGTAAAGATTCTATTGCCCGCAAAAACATCCCGTACTCCGTCGATTATATAGAGAATCTCGAAAAATTCGTGAAAATGACGGGTCTGACTGATATTCCGGCTTTTCTTGTATCCCAGGGTGATCGAACCGCTTCTGTAGGTGTGCTTTTGATTCATTAAGACAAAATATAGTTACTTTGGAGATTATTTGTCAAATACTGTACATAAAATGAATCTTCCTGTCTGTATTCTTTTTCTATGAATAAAAAAATGTACTATGAGATTCTTCGCTTCACTCTACCCTGCCTGGCGGAGCTTTTTCTCTTCTCACTTATTTCTGTTGTGAATATGGCCATGGTGGGCCGTTTGGGCGCGGCGGCTCTCAGTGCTGTGGGGCTGGCCAGCCAGCCTGTCAGGATTTCCACAGCCCTGTTTCAGGCATTCAATATCGGAGCGACGGCTATGATCGCCCGTTATACAGGAGCGAAGGAATACAGCAAAGCGCGGAATGTCATAGTCCAGACCATCAAGTTCTCTGTCGTCGCCGGGCTGGTTATTTCGCTTCCCTTTTTTCTTTTTGCCGAGCAGATCGTCCGGTTTATGGGTGCTCAGCCAGACAGTCTGAAAGACGGCATTATCTATATGCGGTTTATGGCTGCAGGAACTGTATTCCAGGTTATTCCGCTGGCTGTCTCTTCACTCCTGAGAGGGGCCGGCGATTCCCGAAATCCCATGTTCATTAATATTCTTGCCAATGTCATCAATCTGGTTCTGGGATACGTTCTTATCTACGGGCTGGCTTTTATTCCCTCATACGGAGTCTGGGGCGCCGGTATGGCGGCTACCGTTTCCAAGGCATCTGCCTCTTTGCTGGCACTTATGCTACTTTTCAAGACCTCACTTCCCGTCAGGCTGGACAAAGACATCTCTCTGGGATGGGATAAAAAGATACTCAAAGGTATTGTGGGGATCGGTTCTTCATCGGCTGCCGAACAGCTGGTGCTTCGTAGCGGTTTCTTTCTCTATACGAGAATGATAGCCAATCTGGGAACCGTTTCCTTTGCGGCTCATCAGATTGCGCTGACTGTGTCCAATCTCTCTACCAATCTGGGGCAGGCGCTGGGCATGGCTTCATCCTCATTTACGGGAAGGCAGCTCGGAGCAGGCCGTCCTGATAAGGCTGTTCACTATGTAAAACTGCTTCATCATGGTGCCTTTCTCCTTTCGCTACTGGTTTCCATCCTCTTCCTTCTTTCCGGGGATGGTTTAGTGAGGATATTTACGACTGATTTCAAGGTCATAGATGTCTTCGCGCCCATTCTGTTTATACTGGCGGTCATTAATCCGGCACAGAATACATTTCTCGTTTACAGTGGTTCCATCAAAGGGGCTGGGGATACAAGGTGGCCGCTTCTCGTATCGCTGATCGGTTTGATTTTTGTGCGCATTCCCCTTGTTTTCATTACCATCCGGTATCTGAACTGGGGGTTGACCGGGGCCTGGATCGCCACGGCCGTAGAAAAATATCTTGGATACATCATGCTGAGAATCCGGTTTACCGGAGGGAAATGGAAAGAGGTCAGAATCATCTGAAAACCGGTCGGAAAGGGTTTTTAAAGGTTGATTTCTAAAATAATGTCCCCGATTCCAAAGAATTGGTCCCTTCATAGGCTCAAAAAACGGTCGTATCATTTCAATAATTCAACAGGAAAAAAATCCGGTATCAGATGGGAAAAGAACAGAAGCCAGGGAGTCATGTTGCTCTAGGCTGCATGATCTCAACTGCCCATGTAAGCGGTTACATTTTTTGCCGGATAAAGAGGATTACATGAAATCATTACAGAAACTAAGAAAAAATCTGGCAATAACTCTGCTGCTTCCGGTGCTGGCCGGACACCTGTCAGCGGAAGTGACCGTCGGTGGTAGCGCATCGGCTTTCTATTCCTTCGGCTTTGCCTCGGAAGAGCAGATGGTGACCACGACTGGAGAACCGGGAATATTCGATGAGAAGAAAAACGGTTATGCCCTTGAAGGAAATATCACCGTCAAAGGGTCGGTGGAAAACAAACTCGATCTGGCAATCGGATTGAAAACATCATCCATGACCGGATCTCCCTACCTGGATCTTCAGCAGGCGCCGTCCAATCCCGGACAGTTTGCCATTAAACTGGACCATATCACCTCCCGATTTTATATAAGCGAACTGCTTTTCCCCGGATTGGAAATTGCCGGAGGTGATTTCATGGTTAATCTGCTCGCTGGAAAATTCACCATGAATGCCGGCGACAACTCCCAATCTCTTCTGGGGCTCGATTCCGCCACAACCATGGTGAAAATGAAATCCAGTCCGGCCGTCGATCTGGAGATTTCCTATGAATTCCCCGGTTCCGATCAGTTTTACTATGGGGAGAAATCGAGCCTGATACTCCATGGGACGGTGGGCGGTCTGCTCGGTGAAGATGTTCAGCGTCTTTTCGACAGTGATGGCGGCTTTTCCCAGCACGGAAATGAAGTCCTGGGAGAGTACGCCCCTCAGTTTTTCGCGGATTTGACATTGAAGCGCCTCGTTCTCTCTTTCGGGACCTTCTCCGCGTCGGCGTCCTACGCCTATAATGCCCATGGTTTTTACACGGGACATTCCACCGGCGGGTCGCTTCTGGTCGATGCGGCTCTGATTCCGGGTAAGCTGTTTCTTCCGGTTAGCGTCAGCGGAGCCTTTTATGAGAAAAATATCGATCTTCTCGGTGGAGCCTCGGAAAGCGCCACTTACGAACTGATCGACGGGACTCCTTTCTCAAATGATACGACCGATTTCAGGGGCTCCTGGAAAATAGGATTCGCCGCTGGAATCCATTATGTCCCCCAGACTTTCGGAATTGCCGGACCTCCTAAAAACGGAGCGAAGCTCATCGTTTCGGGGGCTTATTCTTCGATCGGACATATCTACCGCGATACTCTCACTCTGTTCAGCCTCGCCATAGACGGGCAGTACCATATCACTCCCAAAATCTATATCGGCGGCGGTTTCATTCTGGGAACCCTGGGAGATGCTACCTGGAAAACATCAGATTCCGTCTCGACCGCTCTCGACGATTACAACCACACCTTCGCTCTGGCTGACAACTTCGGTTACGAAGCCTATGCGGGTTTTGATTTCCTCGGTTTCGGCACGATATCGGTGGGATTCGCTCAGAAGAAGGGACTGTCCATGAACTACGGTATCGAATCTAATCAGAGCGGGCTTGTCAGCTTCAGCCAGAAGGACAGCACTCTCGTCGAAGAACTCTGGGAGACTAAAGCTTTATTTGTCAAAGCCACCATTCAGCTTTGACCGGGGAGGTGATACGTGTTTATGAAAGGGAAATATCTGTTTCTGTTCCTGTCTCTGATTATTACGGCATGCTCCCAGCCCTATGCGGAGTATAATCCCGACTCCAGTGCCGAGATCGATTATATCGCCAATTCGAACAAGCTGGTTTTCGGAACCAGTACGGGGAGCTTCGGCGATGATCCCCGGGAGAATTTTGTCGATGTCGACCCTGATCGGGGAATGATCCATCTCTATGCGGGAAATGAAACGAACAGCGCTGGAAAAATCGCCGGAAGCGAAGACGGCATAAGCTTTTCCTTCAAGGAAGTCGATGCTTTGAAAAATTTCAAACTGAGCGCCAATGTCAAAGTCCTGGGCTTCGGAGGAATCGGAACCGATGGAGAGACCACTTCCAACGGACAGGAGGGATTCGGTCTGATGGTCCGGGATTATGTTCCCCAGTATCCGGGATATACCCTCGATGAAGTGAAGGCAACGGGAGATTATTACGCCGGCCGGACCGGCGGATCGGGCAACACTGTATTTATCGGAGCGGTGAAGAGAGGCATCAGAGCGGCATATCGTATCGGCGTAACCGGTTCGGAAGAAGTTATAAGCGATCCGCTGGTTATTTCCGATTCCTCCCGGTCAGAATTTGAATACATGCCCGGCGATACGGTCCTCGATTATTCGCAGTATGCAACACTTGAGGAGAGACCGGATTTTCCCCTTATCGGCGGAACCTATAAATTTACCCTGGAAAAGAACAATAGCGGCTTCAATGTCTCCGTCGTACCCCCTGCGGAAAAAGGGGTGGAGATGGAGTTCTTTATTCCCGAGCCGGACTGTCTGACCGGGATTAATCCAGATAAGTATTATGTCGGTTTTTTTGCGGCCAGATCGGCGGAAATCGAAGTATCGGACATTTTCTATTCCGAATCGGATTCTGAAGATGATGCTCCGGCAGAAGTTGCTCCTCCTGAGATCATTACACCGCAAATATCCATCGAATCGCCTGCCACAGATGCGGACGGTTCCTATAAGCTCATTGTCCGGTCCAATGTCCCGGGACATCTGAACGTTATGCAGGGGGCAAATCCCGTTCCCGGAGCCGAATACGTGGAAGGGACGATGATGACAGAACCGACATCGAGTGCCGTTGAGCCGTTCTACATGTTTTACATTTCCGTCTATGCTCTCGATGAGGGAGACAATCTCTTCAGGATGGCATTTTACCCTGATGAAAGTCCGACGATTAACAGCAGCAAAACTATTATAAAGTCCTTTGTTGTCGAAAAGCGCTCCTATTTTGATATCACTACCCCGATTTATGTATCTCCATCGGGACGATCGTCCGGAGAAGGAACCTACAGCAGTCCTCTGGATCTGCAGACGGCTATCGATTTCGTCCTTCCGGGACAGCGCATTGTCATGAAAAACGGGAACTACAATATTCTTTCCTTTCACATTCCCCGTCACAACAACGGGAAATACGGCGCCATGAAGAAAATCGAGGCGGAAACCAGAGATCAGGTTCTGATTGATTTCGATAAAAATCCCGGGGCTTCCGGAGCCGTCGTCGAAGGGAACTACTGGCATATATCGGGAATCCATGTGCTTAACAGCCCGGACAAAGTGAAAGGTCTGGTCATCATGGGCAATAACAATCTCGTGGAGTGGGTGAAGACATACAATAACGGCGATACGGGGCTGCAGATCAGCGGCAGAAAAACGGAACCCAAATCCCTGTGGCCCTTGAACAATACGATCCGGTTCTGCGAGTCCTTCAACAACAAGGATGCCGCCATGACCGATGCCGACGGTTTTGCCGCCAAGCTGACTGTCGGGGAGGGAAACCGTTTTGAATGGTGTATTTCCCACAATAACGGAGATGACGGATGGGATCTTTTTACCAAAAAGGAAACGGGAACCATTGGCGTCGTTCACATAGAAAACTGTATTTCCTACCAGAACGGTACACTTATGGACGGCACCCGGTCCAAAGCGGGGCGGAACGGATTCAAGCTCGGAGGCGAAGGGCTGGGAGTTCCCCATGTGGTGGCCAATTGCCTTTCCTTCCAGAACGGAGCCCACGGCTTTACAAGCAATTCCAATCCGGCGGTTCAGATAAGCGATGCCACATCTTTCGATAACGGTGGACGGTTCAACTTCAAGGACGGATCCGATTCTAGAAATTTCACCATTTATGACGGATCGGGAACGATCACCGGTCTTCCGGCGACAATATCGGGACTTCTGTCCCTCTACAGCGACCCCGATGAGGACAGGGACGGTGAGAACCGTAAGGAGGACAAGATCGAGCTGAAGCTTCCGGCCGATGGCTTCGTCTGGTTCGGCGACGGTTCGGGAAGTAATCCCGGCACGGCGAGTCTCAACAGGAACGGAGACCTGTTCGCTCTGGAGGGAGTCAGATCGACGGTTATTCCCCTCTGGGACAGCGGCTACTCCAGGGCGGTTACGGAAGGACCGGGCTACATAAAGAGGAAGGCAGACGGGACTTTTGATATCGGTGATTTCATGAAGCTCACAGCATCATCGGCTGCGCTCTACAATGTCGGGGCTGAATTCTAACAGTGAAATAAAGCCGGCGTCGCCGGCTTTCGGGCACGCTGTTTTTACAGAGCGCCCTATAAAAATAAAGGATGTATATATGAAACGTTTTGTCTCTTTACTGGCAGCATTGTCTTTCCTGTTTCTGGTTGCGGCCTGCCAGCAGCCCACAGATCCCACGACGCCGGGAACGATCGATATCGAAGTAACCGGTCTCGAACTGGCCAATAGGGGAAATATCACCGTTGAAACGGATGAAGCACCTACTCTCGCCGTTGCCATAACACCTTCTGATGCCAATACGGGCATTTCATGGTCTTCATCTGATAATTCTGTGCTTACGGTTTCATCTTCCGGGCAAATTTCTCCTGTCGCTCTGGGTACAGCCGTCGTTACTGTCTCATCGACTATAGATCCCAGCATTAGTTCCTCCTGTACGGTAACCATAATCGCCGATGGTACAAGAGCGGATATGTCGGACTTCGTTCTGATCAATCAGAATGCATCCCCTCTAGACGGAACGACAACAGCCGTACCGGAGTTTATAAATGGAAAGCTGATTCTCCAGAACAGCGACGGAGCGGCAAAAGTTACTTCCGCGGGACTGGAAGAGGTCACTTTCCTGTATTTCAACGAAGCGCTGAACGGCGATTTCCTCATTCGCGCCAGAGTTCTGGTCAGCAATCCCGTGGCGGTCAGCACTTCGAAAGGCGCCATGTTGGGAGCCTTTACGCTGGCTGATGCCCACACATTGGAAAAAACCGCTTATTTCTCTTCCATGCAGATCCGATCGGGCAATGGCGGTGACAGGAACGGATACTCAACCAAGGATAAAAGCGGCGCCCTCGATACGGGAACAAGTTCTCCCAAGGAGAGCGGGGCCGACGTTCCTTTAAGTGTCGAGAGAATCTATGAAATAAAAAGGGACGCGACCGGCATCACTCTTTCGGTTTTCGCCAGCGACGAAGAATTCGACGGAACGGAAGTTCCTGTAGATTCGGAACTGCTGGGATACTCGACAGGATCGGAATCGACTCTTCTGTATAATGCCATAACTTCAACAACCCCTATGTATGGAGCGATAGCCGTGTATGGAGCGACTGTTGAAATTTCCAATCTCACCATCGAATCGGCGGGAACGGAGATCTATTCTTCGAGCCCCGTCAATGCCCGGCCCGTTATGGTGGCCAGCGTTTCCATAAATTCCGATTCGTTTTTGAGAAACCCCGTCAGCGATGGTAACGGCGGTTACTCCCTCCATTACCAGAATACGCTCAGCGGAGCCCAGGCGGATTCAATCGATCTCGATGCTTCGGTTATACCGACCTTCTCCGGGGATTTGACAGTCAGCTGGTCCTCATCGGATGACAGTGTCGTTACGGTTGACGGCGATGGTGTGCTGACTTTTCATGGTGCCGGATCGGCTTCCGTAACAGCTACGGCCAACGATGGTACGGGATTCCTCGATAGATATTATGTCGGAATCACCTCTGATGCGGTTCCCGTAACGGGTATTGCTGTTTCCGGAGAGTCGACGGTCATGAAAAACCTGTCCACAGGACTTTCCGCCATTGTCTCTCCCGCCAATGCCACCGATCAGACGGTTTCATGGAGTTCCGATGATGAAACCATTGCTATCGTGGATGCCGCCGGAAATGTTACCGGTAAAGCTGTCGGCACAACTGTTATCCGGGCCGTAGCCAATGACGGAAGCGGAGTCTCAGCCCCGTTCGACATCGAAGTGATTGCCAGCGCGGGAGAGCTCGTCTGGAATTTTCAGACTTATCCCACTGATCCGGAAACCTGGCTGGATGATACTTATTACGGAGACAGTAACAGCAATGTCACGACCGATATCAGCTATTTGAACGGAATCGTTTTCAATACGAGCGATGAAAAAATGAAATTCAGAGCTGTCGAGGCTGACAGACAGCCTCCCTCGGGAACGGACGGCTGGAGCTGGGCTTATCTGGCAACCGGTGGATCGGGGGATCATATTACAATTTCCGATATTTCCGGTAGCTTCACGGTCTCTATGCATTATGAGACAAATTCCAGTTCAGGCTATACGGCGGCCACTGTGAAAATCGACGATGCTCTTGTCGGAACCGGCGCTCAGTCCGTCACTTACGGCGACGCAGTTGAATATGTCTATACGCACACCGATACGGGAAGTCCCGTGACTCTGACGATCGGATGCGAAAACAAGGGAATCAGACTGTACGATCTGGTCCTGACCCTGGCCAGCGCGCAACCATAAAACAAGTCAATATATTCTCATTCCGAAGGGGCTGATGCAAAAGCCCCTTCTCTTTTTGCAGGAGCCTTATGTGATAAATAGAGTTGTGAGTCATCTCCTGGATATTGGAGTATTAGAGTTTTAGAATAATATTTTCAATTAAAGAAACAGTACTCTTTGCTATTTCGAGTGCTTGAATTTTATCCTGATCATTTACTTCTTCATGAGACGGGTATCTGATCATGACTGAATAATCATTTAGCGGGATAGTCATTTCCCGTATATCAGAAATCCGGTTATTATCACAAAGAGAAATTAATTCATCCAGATCATGAGTTCTAGGGGGACGGATTTTCCGGGAATACAGAAATGCTTTCAGAGCTTTTTCAACAGATTGCTGACAATGAAAGCATATAATCTCCAATGGCTCCGGTCTCATTTGTGTCAGGAACTCAGCAGATTTTAAATCTATTTTGCTGTATCCCAGCCATTCTTTAGCTAATTCATTGTTATTCATAATTCTCGTGCGTATTCAATGATTTCTGCTTCCATTGTTAATGGAAAAGAGGACCTCTCATCAAAAGTTTTTTTATCATAAACAAGAATATCCAGTGGACTGTTCAATATCGGATATATCTCTTTCCGGATCTTCCTGCTGATTTCAATTGGTCTCTGTTCCGGATTTTCAAGAATTACACATAAATCGACATCGCTGTCAGGTTTATTTGTGTTTTTTGCCCACGAGCCGAATAATAATATTTTAGCCTGGCTATATTGAGTTTTGATTTTGTCAACAGCAGCCTGTAAGGCTAAATCATCCACAAGTTACTCCTATTTTAATAAAATAATACCACATTCTTAATTCTTAATACAGTTAAACAGCTGAAAGAACTATTCGGTCCATACTTAAAGATGCAGATAGGCCAGAATAAAGGGCGCTATCCCTTTCGCTTCGTTTTCCACAACCGGTTCGGACATGTAATATTCAAATGATCCGTCTCTTTTCTCCTTCCCTCCGAGCCCGGCGACAAGACAGGTTCCTCCCAGGTTCATTCTGCCGTCTTTTTCATAGAGATGCTCCCGGCAGATACCTTTGAAAGCAGTCTCGCCATCGATGTATCGGGACCGGGGTAGTATACCGAGCTGCACGGCTTTTAGAAGTGCGAAAGCGATAATGCTGCTGCCGCTGGTTTCCAGGTAATTCGGTCTGCGGCTCCCCATATCGGCAATCTGAAACCACATGCCCGATTCATCCTGATATTTCAGAAGGGAGTCAGTGAGCTCTTTGAAAATACCTGAAATGACTTTTTGAAACTCACCATCTTTTTCATCGAGAAGCTCCAGAACATCGACCAGAGACATATAGAACCACCCGATGGCGCGCAGCCAGAAGTGAGGGGATAGGCCGGTGTTTTTGTCACACCAGAACATCTCCTTCGATGTATCGCAGGCGTGAAAGTACAATCCCGTTTTCCTGTCCCGGAGCAATCGGTGAACATTTCTGTACTGGGACAGAATATCGCCGTAGTTCTTTTTGCCATTGAATCTTTTTTCGTATTCCAGGTAAAAAGGCTGAGCCATATACAATCCGTCGAGCCAGATCTGGTTCGGGTAGAGGGCTTTGTGCCAGAAATTCCCCTCCGGTGTTCTGGGCTGATTTATCAGCTGATCGTACAGGATATCCATGGCCTTTCGATATTTCTCATCTCCGAAACGGTCGTAAAGAGCAAAAAGAGCCCGCCCCTCATTGATGTTATCCAGGTTCCAGGCCTCTCTGTCATATGTCAGGATCGTTCCCTCTTCCGTGATAAAATAATCGATGTATTCTTTCACGAAGTGCAGATACTTGCTGTCTCCTTTTCTTTTATAAAGAGTGAGAAAGGCTGTCATCATACAACCGTCTATATAATTCCAATGGGCTTTTTTTCCCTGGCGTATCATTTCCTGATTCCAGAGAGGCTTTTCCGGCGTACTCTCCAGTAATTCATCTATGTAACGGTCGACAATCTTCATTTTATCTCCTCTCTGACTTTCTCAAGAAACTGAAGAGATTCCGGCAAAGTCTCCGGTTTGTTGTTTTCCAGAAGGACGTGAATCCATGGCTTGTAATGTCTTATAAGATCAAAGAGAAGATGATAGTTCAGCTCTCCACGACCGGCCGGGAGAGTCCCGTCTTTTTTTTTGCCGACCATAATGAAATCCTTGGCATGGATAGCCACCATTTTATGAGCGAAGAGTTCGAAAGCTTCTTCCATAAGCCTGTCGCTTTCACACGCCCGGTCCGCCGGGAGGAAATTCACCGGGTCGTATATAATCCCCAGATTCGGGGAGGGGATCAGTTCCAGAGTCCGTTTCATTCTCTCATGGGAGTAGATCGTATGTTTGTCCGCCACGCCTTCTATGGCGACCAGGGCTCCGGCTTTTTCTGCTGTTGACACCAGTGCTCTTAAGGTGGTGATGAAGTCCTGGAAGGTTTCTTCTTTGTATATCAGCTCAGTAAAGCTGCAATCGGGATTGGGCGAACCGGTCTCCGTTCCCACGATGGCGCAACCGAAATCCCGGGCGTAGAGAAGATGCTCTTTGAACCTTGAAAGGGCTCTCTCCCTCTCCAGCCTGTCGGGATGGACGGGATTTATATAGCATCCCAGAACGGAAATATTAATGCGGTTCCGCGCAAAGGTGTCCCGGAAATAATTGCCCAGTCCGGGACTGAGTCTTCCCTGATCCCTGTCAAACCCGTCTATAGCTTTGTTCAATGCCAGCTGAATGCCGGAAAAGCCGAATTCTCCGATTCTGTGGGAGAGTTCCGTAGCTTCCATCTTTCCGAAATCATGGGCTCTCACACCGATGTTGATCATGGCTCTTCCTCCTGAATAATTGGAAAGAGGGTATTTTCCCTCCGGCCATTAATCACGATATTCTCAAAGCGGGAGTCCCGGATAAATCCCTGCAAAAGGGAAGGGCTTTCAGCTTTTGTGTGGAAGAGGTCCATCGCCGGCTCCTCCAGAGTGCAGTCCGGTTTGCTCTCCGCAGTAAATTCCGATACATGAATTCTCTCTATGGGACTTTCCGGCAGGCCGAGAAAAAAGGCCGCTGAAGAACGGATGTTCCTTGCATGAACATTTTCTATATCGATATCCCGGATAACCGGTGTTGTTTGAAGATCTATATCTGCCGGAATTTCCAGTGAACTGAGACTTTCCGCCTCTTTTTCTCCGACGCCGCAGCGGTAGTACATATTCATAACAACCGGTGCCGATACGCCATCCATTTGAAGATTCTTCAGTGTTATGTTTTCCACTGTTCCGCCGCGGCCTCTCCTCGTCTTGATCCGGATTCCCCGGTCCGTTCCTGTCATGCGGCAGTTTTCCACTGTTATATGGCGGATTCCTCCCGAGGTTTCCGAGCCGATGACCACGGCTCCGTGGCCGTGCTCCATGGAGCAGTTTTTCACCTCGATATGAGCGGTCGGCCTGCCCACACGGATTCCATCGGCATCCATTCCCGATTTCAGGCAGAGGCAATCGTCTCCCACATCGAACCGGCAACTGTCCACCTTTACGTATTCGCTCGAGTCGATATCGAGGCCGTCGCTGTTGGGAGCGTCATAGGGGTTGATAAAAGAGAGATTTTTAAGCACGACATCATTGCAGTAGAGAATATGGGTATTCCAGAAGGGAGAGTCTTTTAAAGTGATGCCTTCCAGGCGGATTCCGCTGCAGTTTTTAAACTGGACGAGAGAAGGTCTGAGAAATCCGGTTTCCCGTCCTCCTCCGCCTGAACCTCCTCCGGTTTCTCTGTTGAGAGGAATCAGTCTTCCCTGAACCTCTTTCACTTCCGGGGAAACTATTCCTTTTCTCAGGTCCCTGTAGGAGGACCACCAACGGGCTCCCTGTCCGTTGATCGTACCCCTTCCGGTTATGGTAATTCCACTGGCACCTTCCGCGAAAATCAAAGCCCTTAAGGCATAGCATTCCGTGCCTTCCCACCTGGTGTGAACAGCGGGATATAGGGAAAAATCATCGGAAAAGAGCAGCTCCGCTTCTTCCTCAAGATGCAGATTTAAATGGGAAGGCAGAAGAAGAGGACCGGATAAATGTTTTCCCTTTTTGATGATAATCCGGCCTTCCGATCCCATAAGGGAATCCATTAATTTCTGTATGAGCGTGAGGTCTTCATTTTTTGAAGGATTCACGATTATTTCTTTCAATGTTTTTGATCCTGAAATATTTGTTATTGAAGATTCTATTGCATGCCCTCACCCGGCCTCTCCCGGAGGGAGAGGCCGGGTGAGGGTTTGAAGACGGACTTTTACAACAGCCCCTGAGGATTTACTCCCTTATCCCTCTCCATTTGGGAGAGGGACGGGGTGAGGGTGTCTGGAAAAACCGGATCAGCTGTTTAGCTCCGCCAGAACTGCATCGAGGTCCAGATCGGCTGCCTTGGCCTTGTACTGCTCCTGAGCCTGGGCGGGTGTCAGTCTGCCGACAACGACTTCTGAGAAAATTTCCTGTTTGATCGTCAGCAGTTCACCGATTCTCTTGATATACATATCGCCGCCCTGGGGGAGCGATAGCTGCAGGGCGTTCTCGCTCTGGATTTTCCGGGACAGAGTGATCAGGTCGGCCTGGGGCACGAGAGGAGTCCATCCGTTCATAACCAGCGTGGGATCGGAATAGGCTTTGTCGAAAGGCCTGTCGGGGTTCGAGGGCTCGGGGAGCATCATGTACTCCTTATCGCTCTTCTGGAAGTGCTTCCCTTCGATTCCGTGAGTGAAGAGAGCCTGTCCGGCTCCTTTGTCGAGCATGGTATTCATAAAGGCATCAAAAACGCCTTCGGGGTTTTTAGCCGCTTTGGTGATAGAGAAAGCCGGTCCGACTCTGTTGATGTAATAAGCATTGGCTATGGGCTCTATGGGGATGACCTGCGCTTCGGGATGAGCGTTTTGAGCACTGTCGTTGAATCTGACAGCCCAGGTTCCGGACCAGTACTCCATGACACCGGCCTGGCCCTGGTAGATCTTTTCTCTGGCGGTGGAAGTCTTGTTGGTGAAGATCTCGTTGTCGAGAATCTTTTCCCTATAGAGCTTCTGGAATCTTTCCAGAGCGGGAATCATTTCGGGCTGCAGGAATCCGTCCACCCATTTTCCGTTTTTCTCCTGGAAGCCGAACATGGCCTCCTGCATAATGAATCTGTTGTAGTAGTCGAACTCATAGCCGGTCTGGAAGGGAAGGGTGAGACCCATTGTGTCATTCGCTCCGTTTCCATCGGGGTCGTCGTACGTGAAGGCCTTCAGAACGTCGTAGTACTCCTCCCATGTCGTGGGGACTTCCAGTCCGAGCTTATCGAGCCAGTCTTTTCTGATATACGTGACGCATCCGCCGCCGTCATATGTGGGAACTCCATAGATATGTCCGTCTTTAAGTCTGTAGGCTTCCACGAGAGCGGGATCAACAGCTTTCCATTCGGAAGACGCGGCGATATAGTCCTCGAGGGGAACAAGATTGCCGGAAAGCGCATAGGATAGATAATCGTTTGTCTGGATTTCGAGAAGATCGGGAAGATCTCCTGCGGCGAATGTGGCTCCCAGAATCTGGGAATACTGATTGTGAGCGGGCTGTACGATATCAATTTTGGCGCCCGTCAGGTCGCCGAAAGCCGCGGCCCATTCCTTCTGTCCGTTTTCTTCTGTCAGAATCCGGTCGAAAATGGCTTTGATTTTAACCGGAGCTGCTCCCTCCTCTCCGCTTTCCTGCTGGCCGTTCGCCAATAGTGATGCTGAGAGCATCAGAAGCGTGGCTAAAAGAACATTGTGTTTTTGCATAAAAAAATCCTCCAAAATATTTTGAAGAGCCGCCGGAGCCGCTCCGCAATTCTAAATTCATTTGAGCGTTCGACCCCTCAGACAGAACTCCTTCTGTATCCGATGGCCGAGGCAATTGCCTAACCTTTTACAGCGCCCAGATTAATTCCCTTAACAAAGTGTTTCTGGACCATGGGATACAGGATCAGAACGGGGATAATCGAAACCGTTATCGCGGCGTTTTTCAGACTCTGGGTCGCGAAGGAGAACCCTTCGAATCCCTGGGTGTCCGACTCTATGACGAGGCTGCGCAGGAAAACCTGGAAGTTATGCAGATTGGGTCTCGTCTGGATATAGAGTATGTAGTCGAAGAACTGGTTCCAGTAATAGACCACATAGAAGAGCCCGATAGCTGCGAGACCGGGTTTCGACAAGGGCAGGACCACTCTGATAAATGTCTGGAGAGGGGAACAGCCGTCAATTTCCGCCGCATCAAAAATGCTCGATGGAATGCTCTCGAAGAAGTTTTTGAGAAGCAGCAGATAGTAGGCATCCATGGCATGTACCAGAAGAACAGCCCAGAGGGTATTCATCAGCCCCAGATTTCTTACGACCAGGAACAGGGGGATCATGCCGGCTCGGAAAACCATGGTCACCAGCGCTATACCCATCAGAAATTTCCGTCCCGGTAGATTTTTCTGGGACAGTCCGTAGGCGTAGAACGAAGTAATGGTCATGGCGATGGCCGTTCCCGATATGGTCGTGATAAAGCTGATGACCAGTGGCCGGAATATGGCCGGCCGGCTCAGGATCAGTTTGTAGGCGTCCGCCGTTACCGCCTCGGGAAAAATCCTGAAGACAGTTTCCGAAGCTTTCCCGTCAAATGAGTCGATGATGATTTTCAGAATGGGAATCATAATCACCATGATGATGGTGAGCATAAAGATCAGATTGACGGTTCTGAAAATGTTGTATCCCGCCGAATTGGAATGAAGACTTTTTCTCTTTGCCATTTTTATCCGCCTCCTAAAGAACCGACTCACCGCGCAGGCGGCTGGAAATTTTGTTGGCGCTGACAACGAGCGCGAAAGCTATGACCGAACGGAAGAGCCCGACCGCCGTGGCGTAGCCGAATCGGAACTGAATGATCCCCGAGCGGTAGACATAAGTCTGGATAACATCGGAAACCTTGTAGACCAGAGGATTGTAGAGGACGAAAACCGATTCGAAGAGATTGAAAATCTTCGCCAGGTTCATAATGAGAACGATCACGATGACCGGAACCAGTTGGGGAAGTGTAATGTGAATCATCTGTTTCCAGCGGTTCGCACCGTCCATAATGGCCGCTTCGTAGAGCTGAGGATCCACGCCGGACAAAGCTGCCAGGAAGACGACGGTTCCCCAGCCGACTTCGCGCCAGCTCAGAATAAAGAGGAAGGTTCCTCTCCAGAGGCCCGGTTCGCCTAGAAAGTATTTCGGTTCGCCACCCAGACCGGAAAGGATTGCGTTGACGAGCCCTCCCTGACGGGACAGAAACAGAGTGAACAGCGCGCCGACGACGACCCAGGAGAGAAAGTGGGGAAGATAGATCACAGTCTGGACAACCCTCTTGAACAGTTTGTTCTTCAGCTCGTTCAGCAGAAGGGATATGCTGATCGTCAGAGTCATCTGAATGACGATGTTTGCCGAACTGAGTATGAGTGTATTTTTAAATGCCCTGGTAAATCCTTCACTGGAAAGGGCGTCTCTGAAGTGTTCGAATCCGATAAAATCTCCTACTCCTCTCAAGTCGTAATCGTAAAAGGAGAAGCGCAGCCCGAGCATGGGCAGATAATGGAATAACACCAGATAGACGAATCCCGGAAGCATGAGCAGATAGAACATTCTGAATTTCCAGAGTCTGTTCCAGGCGCTTCCGTAAGCGTAAGCCGATCGGTTCCGCATGGGGTATGTACCTCGCTAAATTAAGTTTCCATTTATTATCTCCTCCCTTTTTTTCATCTGAATAGAGACCAATAATTTGGAACGGGTCCTGATTCTTTGGATTGGCGGGGGGACAAATTTTTAGGTCCCGCCCAGAAATTTGGAATGGGCAAACAAAAATTTACAGATGGCTCAAACCGGGGTAATCTGGTATGATTTTTCATTGAGGAGAGGCCGTGCGTCCGTTCAACAGGATTTTCCTGTCCTTTATATCCGCCTATATCGTTCTGATTATGGTTCCCCTGATTACGGGGATGGCTTTGAACAGCTCCATATCATCGGAGTATGAACAATATGTCAAAGCCTCTCAGCTGACCCATCTGAAGAAGACGCAGGATGTTCTGGAAAACTTTATCGATGATATTAAATGGTCGACCTATCAGATTGCCGGAAACACCAAGCTGCTGAGGCTTATCGCAGATAAGGACCAGAAGCTGAGCGGGATCGAACGGTCGGTCCTTATCCGTGAAACCATGATCGAGCTGAACGATTCGCTTCTCTACAATACCTCGTTCAATTCCACCTATTATATCTACCTGAAAGACCAGGATATGATCATCACGCCTTATTCCATTTACACCCACAGCGACTTCAACGATTCGGTCAATTTTTTCAAAATGGAGAACATCAGCTCACGGGACTGGCATACCGCCATCAGCGGCCAGTTTTACAACGGCCGGATTCTGCCTGTCCGGTCGGTCATCATCGAGGATTTTAAGAACAAGAGAATGATCCCCTATGTCCAGACCGTACCGATCGACCGGACGGGGGGGATGAAAAATATCCAGGGTGCCATTGTCTACCTCATCGGCGAAGCTGATTTTATAAGATTCCTCGAGACCGACGAGCTCCCTCCCGGCGGTGTCTCCTACATAGCCGATGATGATAACAATCTTATTACGCTGGTCTCCCGCGGCGGCGGAGACTTTATTCCTCCGGTCCTGGAGGGGGCTGAGGGGATGATCGAAAGAACCATTGACGGAAAAAAAATGTTTATTATCTATACGACCAGCCGGAAAAACGACTGGAAGTACGTATCGGTTCTTCCCGAAAAGTGGGTTGTGAAAAGCGTCTCCTTTTTCAGGCTCGTCTCTATAATTCTCATGCTTCTCGCCCTGTTCTTCTGCCTCTCCGCCGCTTATGTCATCTCGAACCGCTGGTCCCGGCCGCTTGTCAGCAGTTACCGCTCCATATCCGGGTACCTCAATAAAGAGGGCCGGGAGATGATCTCCCTCAGGTCGCTGACCAGCAATGTGAGCGAACTGATCCATCAGAGCGAGGATCTGCAGGACGAGCTGATCAGCCGCGAAGTCTTTGTCCACAACGCTTTCGTCAACAGGCTCATCAACGGTTTTTTCCGCGACCGGAAAGATCTCGAGAAATATCTCGATCACCTGGGTTTCCGTATTTCGGAAAAATATTATTCCGTAGCTATTATCACCCAGGGGGAAATGGAATCGGCCGGTACGGCTCAGAGTTTTGAAGAGATCGTCCGCGTGAAGAATTTCCTTAAAACCAGGCTCCAGCAGGATTTCCCCGTCAGGATCATGATCGCCGAACAGGAGAACAGCGATCTGGTTCTCATTCTCTTAACCGATTCGGACAACCGGGAGGAACACGACAGGACAGCCCGGGAATCCCTGGGTGATTTTGCCCGCACTCTTCCTCACCTCTATTCGGACTCGCTTTTTATTGCTCTGGGGGAAACGGTGGATTCTCTCCAGAAAGTTCATCACTCCTTTATGCAGGCCCGCGATGTCCTCTCTCTAAGCGCAGATGATTCCGGAATCCGGATTGTCCACTTCAGCGATGTCGATGAAAAAATTGATGATTTCTACTACCCTCTGGAACTGGAATCGAGACTTATAACTGCGGTTAAGGCGGGAAATGAGGATGTTCTCATCAGCCTGATCGATACTCTTGTTTTTGAAAACATGAAAAAGAGGGTTCTCGAGAGGAGCAAGATGAATAATTTCCTCTATGGCCTTCTCAACAGCTGTTTTCGTATAGAGAATCAGTTATCCGATTCTCTGGGAGAGCATGTAGAGAATCTTCCCGACCGCTATGCTGACAACCCCGATTTCGAGAGTCTTAAATCATTTCTCCTGGAAGTCTGCCGTCATCAGAACCGCAGTAAGAAAAGCCATAATGTCACTCTTGTCGATAAAGTGACGGATTATCTGGAAAAAAATTATGGAAACAGAAATTTAAGTCTCCAGGTCGTAGCGGATCACTTTTCGGTCAACGAATCCTATCTCTCTTTCTTTTTCAAGGAACAGACCGGAACGAACTTCTCAACCTATCTTGAGAGAATCAGAATAAGCAAGGCAGGGTTCCTCCTGAAGGAAACCGACGAGCCTATTCATATCATTGCCGGAAAAGTGGGGTACAACAGCGATAAAACCTTCCGGAGAGTTTTCCAGAAGCATCACAATCTTAGTCCCGGGGTATTCAGGGAAGCCTAGATTTCCCCGTTCAGTTCGGCCAGGATTTTATCCAGGGACAGCTCCGCGGCCTTCTGCCGGTATTCGGAAAGAGCTGTATCAATGGAAATAGCCCCGGTAATGATCCGGCTGATCATTTCTGGCTTCAGATTCCGCTCGATCTCCAGATAATACCTGTCGTAATAGATTTTACCGAATTTGATTTTCTCCTGGCGGGCGTGGGCATTGAGCGTCTTCTGAACAGGAAGAATCACTTCATCGATTTTCATGGGCTGGTTCCAGCCGTTTATAATTTCCGTCGGAGGGACAAAGCTTTTTGTGAAGAGAACTTTGTAGGGGTCGTTCTGATTAATCAGGAAGCGGGGCTTCCCGTCGGCATAATCCCAATGGTAGCCTTTGACGCCGTAGGTAAAGAGCGTCTGGATTTCTCCCTTGTCGTACTGGCGGTCGATAAAGCTGCTGAAAACTTTTCCCGGATTTTCCGTATCGGCCGTTATGATCAGAAGCGGCGCGACTCTTTTTATGTAATAACCGTCATCGAGAGGCGGAATGGCTACTAGTTCGACTTCCGGTCCCGATACCTGACCGGTCCTTTCCAGAAGATTTCTGGCCCAGTGATTCCCCCAGTATGTGAAGACACCGACATCTCCGTTTATAAAGCGGTTTCTCGCCGTAAAAGTCGTATTCGTGACAATATTGGGGTCGACCAGCCCCTCCTGGTAGATCGTTCTGAGTCGTTCCAGAGCGGCAGCCGTTGCCGGTTCGGTAAAACCGTCCACCCAGGCTCCGCCTTTCCAGTAGATTTCTACCCGGCCGTCCATCATGACTGCCCGGTTGTACCAGTCTTCGGATCCGGAATTGACATCGGTATAGCCCCTGGTGTCGTCCAGACCGTTCCCGTCGGGGTCGTTATAGGTAAAGGCTCTGAGCACATTGTGAAACTGATCCCAGGTCCGGGGAATTTCCAGTCCCAGATTGTCGAGCCAATCTTTTCTGATATAGGTGACGCAGCCTCCCCCGTCCCGGGCTGGAAATCCGTAGATATGGCCGTCGTGAGACCGGAGATTATCGAGAAACTCATTATCGAAATGACTGACATGAATGGAGTTTTCAATATATCTGTCCAGAGGAAGGGCAATTTCTCTCGATACGAGAAGAGACAGGTATTCAGGCAGAATCTCACAGAGCTCGGGGCTGTCCTTTCCGGAAAAACTGACCATGAGCTTTTCCATGTACTGCTGATGGGGCGGCTGAACGATATTCAGTTCCATTCCCGTCAGTCGGTTGAATTCATCTATGAAAACTTTCTGCCCCTCCCAGTCCTGTATGATATTATCCAGATAGGCTGTAAACCGGTAGGGTTCTTCGGTTTCCGGCGTGCCGGAACCGCAGGTCGGGAACAGGCTTATTGAAAGAATAAGTAAAATAGCTGGAACGTGATTTTTCATAGGGGTCCGGTGCTCCCTCGTACGATTAATGATGTATTTATGGTGCTCAGAACAGGCACATTGCGCCCGTTCAGTATGTCGAGGGTCAGTCTGGCCGCCGCCAGTCCCATGGCGTCGCTCCGGCTGTCAACTGTCGTGATGGACGGTGTGGAGCACTCCGAGTAGATGGAGTTGTTGAACCCCGTCACGGCAATGTCTTCCGGTATTTTCATCCCCCTTTCCTTTATGCCCTGGATAATCCCGAGAGCCGTCAGATCCTCTCCGCAAATAACCGCATCGGCTTTAAAGGGGAGGGCGGGAATAAGCGCCGAGGCCTCCCGGGCGGCGGGGAGCCCTTTCGGAATTTCCAGAACTCTCTTCTCCCGGGGGAGCCCGAGAGACTCCATCGCCCTGATGAAGCCCCTCTCTTTCCTGTTCGAACTGTAGGTCTGCCCCGGTTTGACGAAGAGAAAAGACCGTCTGCCCGATTCATGGAGCTTCAGCACCGCTTCCTCTATGCCCTTTTCCTCTTCGCAGATCACCGAGTAAATATTGGGGCCGGACACTTTCTCGTTGACGATGATCAGAGGCACGGATTCGGTTACTTCCCGGATTATACCCTTGAGGTGGGGATTTTTGAAGACGGAGCCCACGAGGATCATGGCGTCGACCTGCTTCTGCCGGAGAAGAGATATGTAATTTCTCTGGCCGTCCGGTTCGCCTCCGGTGTTGCAGAGGATGACGTTGTACTGGTAGAGGCTCAGCTCCTGCTCCAGAGAGTGAATGACAGAGGCGAAATACTGGTCCCGTATGTCGATGGTCAGGATTCCTATTGTCTTTCCGGGGGTTCCGGACAGTCCTCTGGCAAAAGCGCTGGGAACGTAATTCTCTTCTTTCATCAGTTTGTGAATGCGGTTCCGGGTTTTTTCGCTTACTTTCGGGCTGTTGTTGAGAACCCTGGAGATCGTTGCGGTTGAAACGCCGGCTTTTTCAGCCAGTTCATAAATGGTCATGCCCTATTATAGCATCATTTTCAGGAATAGTACCGATTACATAGCAGAAAATACTTTACAGTCGTTTTAAGTAACTTTGAGGTTCTGAATCGAATTGACTTGCCAAAATAAATGTAACCGCTTACACTTGTCTTGAGATTCAGGAAACAATCCCGGAGGTAATATGATACTGGAAAAATATTCAATCGGTACGGGCGACCGGTTCGGAAGAGAAGCTTCGGCCCAGCTCGGAGCCGTAATGGAAGCCCGGAAGAAAGGGGTCGAACTGGCCATTGTCTGGAATAAGTCGTTCCGGGAGCATGAGATCATCCATACAAAACCCCTTTCTGTGAGAGAGGCCGCCGATAAAGCTGTCGAAGAGGCGGGCTGGGACGGCGCCTATTATGTCGATGCGGACCATATCAATCTCAAATCGGTCGATCTGTTTGTCGATTCCTCCGATTTTTTTACTCTCGATGTGGCCGACTATATCGGCGTGAGAGCGACGGATGAATCCATTGAAGAGTTTGTGAGACAGCACATCAGTTATGTGGGATCTCTCGCTATACCCGGACTGGAAAAAGCGGTAACCGTCAGAGAGGAGGATATCCGCAGCGCCGCGGAAAAATATCTCTACGCTGTACAGGAGGCAGGCAAAATCTACCGCCACCTCGTCTCGGTGAAAGGGGAGGGGCGCTTCGTAACGGAAGTATCCATGGATGAAACGGAAAATCCCCAGACTCCCGAGGAGATGATCTTCATTCTGGCCGCTATCGCCCGGGAGAGAATCCCCGCCCAGACAATCGCGCCCAAATTCTCCGGCCGGTTCAACAAAGGAGTCGATTACGTGGGCGATCCCGAAGTTTTCGGAAAGGAGTTCCGCGACGACATGGCGGTTATCGCCTGGGCTGTCGGGGAATTCGGTCTGATGCGCAACCTCAAGCTCAGCATCCATTCGGGGAGCGACAAGTTCTCCATCTATCCCCATGTAAGAAAAGCCATGGAGGAACTGGGCGGGGGAATCCACATCAAGACGGCGGGAACGACCTGGTTGGAAGAGCTGATCGGACTGGCGGAAAGCGGAGGATCGGGACTGGACATCGCCAGAGAGGTCTATGAGAAGGCTTTCGGACGGTTTGATGAGCTGGCGGCGCCCTACGCCACGGTTATCGATATCGATAAAGAGCAGCTGCCCGACCCCTCCGTGGTCAACGGCTGGACGGGCCGTCAGTACGCCGATGCGCTTCGCCATGATCAGAGCTGCTCCGGTTACAATCTGAATTTCCGCCAGCTCCTCCATGTGGGGTACAAGGTCGCATCGGAAATGGGGGAGCGGTATCTGAACGCTCTGGACGAGCACAGGGCCGAAGTGGCCAGGAACGTAGGAGTGAACCTGCTGGACAGGCATATTGCTCCTCTGTTTCTGTAAATAGGCCTTATTCGGGAGAACTGTACGGAATGATTATCTTTTCGCAGTTCTCCCTGTTCAGGCAGTAATACCCCTTCTCTCTCCTTTTTTTATGGAGGGTCATTTCTATATCCAGAGCGAATGATTCATTACCGCTGATCCGGAAAGATGAGGTGCTTGTGCCGGATCCGGCCCAGTCCGTGCTGTTCCGGATCGAGCCGGTTATAACAAAGCCGTTTTTCCGGTAAGCATCGTACTCCACGGTATTGAGGACGCTGTTGAAACCGGTCAGTTCCGTTTTGTATATTATCGCTCCCCCCTCTTCTCCCCGGACGATTTCCGTCCCTGTCTTGCCGAGCCGCTTGAACAGATTCAGGGATTCATCGACGATTCTCTCTATGTCTTCTATCAACTGGCGGTCGCTGTTGGCCGGGAGGGTGACGGAGAGTGAAAAGAGAAATAAAAGAATGATCATTCTTTTCATCCTATAAAGCTATACCGTAATTTCCGAAATCGCAAGAGCTAACCTTTTTGACCCTCTGCCCAGTCGGAAGTATAATAAACCTATGAATGATCAATCAGATAGAGATGGTGAAATTTTAAAAAACCTGTTTTCCGAGGTGGAAGCTTTCCTCTCCACAGACAGGGAATCGTCATGTGCCGACCCCATGGACCCGGAAAGACTCAGCAAGCTGCTGCATCTGGATCGGGAAGGCGGAATCGAAGATCCCGAAACGCTGAAGCACTGGGTGGCACAATATTTCAGATACGCCGTAAAAACCCATCATTTCGGCTTCAACAACCGCATGTGGGCCGGGGCCAATATCTCCTCTATCGTCGGGGAAATCGCCGCCGCTGTCTCCCAGACCGACGCGGGGAGTTACGAAGCGGCTCCCGTATCCGTTCTTATGGAGAAATATATGATCAGGCAGATGCTGGACCTCGCCGGGTTCTCCTCCGGGGAGGGCCAGATGACAACCGGTTCCAGCAATGCCAATATGATAGCCATGATGTCGGCCCGTAATCTCGTTTCGGAACATATGAAATCGACGGGGCTCTTCGGCCATGGGAAGCTCTACGCCTTTGTCAGCTCAGACGCTCACTACTCCCTCGACAAAGCCGTCAATATCCTGGGGATCGGGCTCGATCAGCTTGTGAAAATCCCGGTAGATGATCACGGGAGAATGGAACTGGCCGCTCTGCAGAGAGAAATGGACCGCGTCATCGCCGGCGGTGGAAAACCTTTCTTCGTTGCGGCGACCATGGGCACCACGGTCCGGGGAGCCTATGACCCCCTTCCGGAACTGGTCAGGCTGAGAGAGAAGTATAAATTCTGGCTCCATGCCGACGGAGCCTGGGGCGGAGCCGCAATTTTCAGCGACAGCCTCAAGTCGAAATATCTGAGAGGGCTGGATGAGGCTGATTCTTTTACAATGGACTTCCACAAAATGCCCGGCACATCGCTCATCTGCAACGTCCTTCTTTTCAACAAACGTCCCGGTATCATGGACTTCGTCTGCAATGTGGGAGATAAGAGCTATCTCCACAGAAAAGAGCGGGAAGGGGAAGAGTACAACCTCGGCGCCTATTCTCTTCAGTGCGGCCGGCGCGTTGACAGCCTGAAATGGTTTCTCGACTGGAAGTTCTATAAAAAAGAGGGCTTTGCCGCCCGGATCGAAAAATACCACAGGCTTGCGGAGCTGGGAGAGCGGATCGTCGGCGAGACCGATGAACTGGAAATGGTGGTTCCCCGTGAATCCTTCAATCTCTGTTTCCGCTACAAGGCCGATGGCGATAAAAACCGGTTCAACGAATTGCTGAGAAAGGAGCTGCACCGCAGAGGCCTGACTCTCGTCGCCCAGGCATACATAAGGGGAGAGGTCTCCCTCCGTCTCCTGTTGACTCATAAGGATATGGAGGAAGAGCAACTCAGGGACTTCTTCGGGAATGTCGTATTAACCGGCCGGGACCTCAGCGGCCTCTCTCAGTTGTGAAAGCCTCCTGTTCAGCAAGGCGAAGAGCATGATCAATCCCAGCACGCCGCCCGTGACATTGGCAATCAGAGAGGCGGAAAATACCCCCCGTTCCAGAAGGAGGCGGGAGCCGAACCAGGCCAGGGGGATATTGATTACGAAGGATTTGGTGATGGTGACCCCCGCCGAATGAAGGGGCTTGTTCACGGCGTTCAGGCTCTGGCTGGCGATCATGAGAATCCCCGAGAAACCGTAACCGATGGCCATTATCTTCAGATAGGACGCACCTGCGTTCCGGACGACGGGGTTCGCGCTGAATAAACCTATAACGGAATCCGCCGTGAAAAGAAAAACGATGAAGATCACGGCACCCCAGAGCAGCGACGCCAGGGCGGAGAACCGCGCGCCCTCCTTGATCCTGTCTATCTTTTTCGCGCCCCAGTTCTGCCCGGCGAAAGGCGCCATTACGGTTCCGAAAGCGGCGGGTATGCCCATTATCAGAAATTCGAGCCTTCCCGCAGCGCCGAAACCGGCCACAACCTCATCGCCGAAACCGGCGAGGATGCGGGTCAGAACGCCCAGAGTCAGGGGATTGATCGCCTGGACGAGGGCCGCTGGCACCCCTATGTAGGCGATCTGTTTCCAGTTGGACAGGACTTCCGAACGATGGGGTCTTTCAAAAGAAAGCAGCTTTTCCCGGAAACCCAGTATGCCCAGGGAAAAGAAAAACGTCGTCAGGCGGGCTATGACCGTTGCCAGGGCGGCCCCGGATATGCCCATGGCCGGGAACGGCCCGATTCCGAAAATCATCAGAGGATCCAGAATGACGTTGACGAAAACCGAAGTGATCATGATCAGACTCGGGGTCAGGGTATCGCCGGTCGCACGGATTACATTATTGCCGACCATGGGGATGACGACGAAGGGAATTCCGAAATACCAGATGGTCATATAGCTTTTAATCAGATTCAATGTCCGGCCTTCCGCTCCCAGAAGTGAAAAGAGGGGTTCTATGGTCAGTATGCCGAAAAAGCCGATGACGACAACCACGAGGACCGCCAGAATCAGCCCGTCGGTGGTCAATCGTTTTACCAGATGGTTCTTTCCGGCACCGATCGCTCTTGAGACATTGGAGGACAGTCCCACGCCCAGTCCCAGGGCTATGGAGTTGAGGACCATGACGACCGGAAATGTATAGCTCATGGCGGCCAGTTCCATGGCGCCCAGCCGACCCACGAAATAGGTGTCCACGGCGTTGAAGGCCGACATGGCGATAAAGCCGAAGAGCATGCCGGCTGCCATTTTTATCAGTATCGGGGGAATCGGGCCTTCGGTCATAATTCTTCTAGCTTTTTTCAATATTTCCTTCCTTGAGATAGTCGGCTGCGTTTTCCATCATGATCTCCATCGTTTCGAAAAACAGGTCCAATCGCTCCGGCTCAATATTCCGGCTCATCAGCTCGGTCCATCTTCCGGTCCGCCTCTTTATTTCCGGCACATTCGCCAGAGCTTTCTCGCTCAGCTTTACGATATAGGCTCTTTTATCCTCTCTGTTGACCGATCTTTCCACCAGGCCGTTTTTTACGAGGGGACGGATCATTTTGGAGACTGTCGCCTTGTCCACGATCAATATCCGGGCCAGCTTGTCCTGGGACAGCCCACCGGGATGTTTTGACAGAGTCAGAACGATTTTTATCTGTCCCGAGCCGTGGAGGTCCAGATCCGACAGGCTGTCCTTCAGATAGATCTGCGTGTAGCGGTAGAGTATGGATATGACATTGCCTACGGATTTAAAGTTAGCCATGCAACTAAAATAGCGGAGAAATAGTTGCACGGTCAACTATCTCTCTGCTTCTTATGACATCTTTTCCTTCAGTTTGAGGAGAATCCCCTCATAGGTTGTCCTGTCGATTGCATAGAATCGGATGATGGCCATGGACAGAACTATGAAAACGACGGGTATTACCGTCAATGTGCTGAGAATGCCCCTCAGGGTCTGATCGGACTGAACCGGGATATTGGCTGCATAACCGGACCACTGGAGAATCGAAGCTACCGTTATTCCCGCTACGGCGGTGGCCAGTTTCTGGCTGAAGCTGTAAACCGCATAGGAAATGCCTTCGGCCCGTTTGCCCGTTACAAGTTCGCCGTACTCAATCGTATCGGGAATCATGGCCCAGCCGACTGTCGAGATCGCCGCGATCCCGAAACTGCTCAGGGCTCCGAAAAGGAAGATCAGCGCCGTCTGGTCGTAGGGGATGAAGTGAAAGACGACCGATCCGGCCACGCCTATGGCTGAACCTATCAGGTATGTTCCCTTCTTGTCCCATTTTTTCGTGGCCAGGGGGATCATAAGATTGGCCGCCACCATGGAAAGCACGACAATGCCCAGAAAGAGCGGGAGCATGGCGCTGTCGCCCATATTATAGGTGACGTAATAAATCGCCGAGGTCTCGCGGATGAATACGGCCATATTTCCGATCAGTGACGCGGCGGTTACGATGAGCAGCTGCCTGTTCTTCAGAAGCAGGGGCCATATCTCGCCGAGTTTGTAGGACTCATCTTTTTTCCGGCTCTCTGATGCCGCTTTCCCTGTCAGCCTGAAACAGAGGAGAAAGAAGAAAAGTGCCAGAAGGGAGAAGATAGCCGTTACGGAGAAATAGCCCCGGGACGGTGTGGCGAATGACGATACCAGAGGCTCCGTCGCGACCGAAACGATAATGACGCCGATGAGCATGAAGATCATCCTTATGGAGGAGAGGTCTGTCCGCTCCTGGGGGATGTCGGTTAGAGAAGCCGTCAGAGAGGAATAGGGGATATTGACCAGCGTGAAGAGCATCCCCCAGAGGATGTAGGTGCCCGCGGCATAGGCGACTTTTCCCCCCATCGGCAGATCCGGAGCGTAGAACATGGCGACGGTCGCCAGCCCCAGGGGCAGGGAGCCGTAGAGAAGGTACACTCTGGCTTTTCCGTGTTTCGATCTGGTCCTGTCCATAAGCAGGCCCATGACCGGGTCGTTTACCGCATCCCAGAGCCGGGCGACGAGAAAGATGAAACCGGCTGCCATGGCCGATATGCCCAGCACGTCGGTGTAGAAAAAGAGAAGGTAGATGACTGTCATCTGAAAGAGAAGGTTCCCCGCCAGATCCCCCATGCCGTAACCGATTTTAGTGGATAATTTCAATTCGCCCATAACTCACTTCCTGCATTCCGGGAGATAATAGTCTATCATCCCCCTGGTTATTTTTTTTCCGGAGCACAGTTCTCCGTAGAAGCGGCCGCTTTTGCGGATTCTTCTCTCCTGTGTTTCGTAATCCACTTCGATGAGGCCGAAACGCGGGCCGTAGCCGTCATTCCATTCCAGATTGTCGAGCAGCGACCAGTGATAGTACCGCCTGACATCGACTCCCTCATCGAGCAGCTTCCGTATCTGGGCCATATGGTCATAGATAAAGCGGGCTCTTTTGGCATCGCGGGCATCGGGAATGCCGTTTTCCGTTATGTAGACGGGAAGGCCGTACTTCTCAAAGGTTTTCCCGACCGTGCGGTACAGCCCCTCGGGATAGATTTCCCAGCCCAGATCGTTCAGGCGATCATCAGGCAGGTTTTCCTCGACCCGGACTTCTCCGAAAAGCGTCGCCGGATTCAGGCTCGAATGGATCAGATGGCGCGAGTAGTAATTTATGCCTATGAAATCGCAGAAAAGGCCTTTGCCCCGGGGATGGCCCGAGCCGACGGGAAAAGAGAGCCGTCCCTCGACCATGCCCCTTAAAAACAGACTGTGGAACGAATAGTCCATGAGCTTCAGGCTCAGTCCGGTAGATTTCCTGATTCATCTCCTTCATCAGGGCGATCTCCTCCTCCACTCTGTTCCAGTGGTCCGCCGCTGTGAGGGAGCTGGCTCCCCCCTCGATCTTTCCTTTCAGCGACCAGTGGTACCAGTTGCTGTTTTTATCGCCGCCTTCGATCTGGGTGGCCGCCGTGGCGCTTCCCAGAAGGAAATCCCGGGGCAATTCAATCTCTTTCATCTGTTCTCCTTCAATGCGTCGATATACAGGCTCACCTGATGGGCGATGAGTTCCACGCCCCGGTATCCCGTCTCTCTTATGATGCGGCTGTCCCGCGCGGCCACTCTCTGGGCAAAGCTCCACAGCACATTCGATATGGTGGCAATTGTCAGGGATATATCGATCTGGTCCCGTATCGATTTGTCGCCGATCCCCCGCTCGAGCATCTCCCTGAGCAGGTCATCGGATTCCAGAATGACGCCCTCGAATCTCTCCCTCTCCTCCTCCGATGCGACCGATTCCTTTTCCCCTTTGAAATAGAAGTCGAATTCTCCCAGGTATCTCATGACATCGAGACGGTCGGACATATATTCGATCAGTTTTCCGAGAAAGGTTTCCAGCCGGTCCAGACCGGACCCCCGAAGCGGAGAAGTTTTTCGTCCGGCGTCTGTTCGGGCAGGACCGGGAGAAACATGCAAGGTTTATCAGATAAAAGTTCTTCTTCATGCATTCCTCAAGATTACTTAAAATGACACAGTGGGTGACATTCTGGTTATTCCGGTTTACCTTCTTTGTCAATTCTATTTGTGCCGAACAGTATATGGTCTCTCTTGTAAAAGGGGAGTATCTTTACTATATGAAAAAGCTATTGGTTCTTATTATCATTATTACTTCTCCTCTGAGTCTTTTCTCTCTGCAGCTTTCAGAGGAGTTGGCCGTCGGATACTACAGCGATCTGGGTGCTACAATCGGGCTTCGCCTGGAAGACAGGGAAACGGATTTTCCTTTGTTTGTGCAGGTCAGAGGCGGAACTGTTTACCAGTTTGAGCCGGGAAATGCTGAAGATGCGAGAAAAATCTTTATCAATGACAATGAGGGGGGGAATATAGAGGAGTACGGTCTCTCTTTTCTTTTTGCCCTCGATGCCGGCTGGAAACTTCCCGTTAAGGAGAATCTTACAGCGGAACTGGCATTATCCGGGCTGATTAATCACTATGAGGCGCATTTTTCCTTTATAGGGAATAACGAGTCCTTTTCTGTAAAAACCACCACCTGGGGTGTCGGACTCAGCGGAGGGCTGCGGATGAAGTTTTCCCGAAGCCGAACTTCGCTGAGCGTTAAAGCCGGTCTGGAGTTCTTTCCAAAAACCCGTATCGATGCTCACGGGACATATTACTACAACCCCGACGGCCTCGATGACAACCCCCGGCAGGATTATATCTACGGAGATGCCGATGAGGCTATCAATCAGCCGTTTCTGAGACCCTCTGTTCAGGTCGGGATTCTCTTTCCCATCGGGTCCTGATTTCAGCTGTTCCTAGAGTACTCTCAGAATTCTGGGCGTTTCTTTCTCTGCGTTTCTATCCTTTGAAAGCAGGATGAGCCCCACAGCTAATGAAAATCCGGCCGCTCCGGCAATTATGCTCTTAGCTGACGACCAGCCAAGAAGATAAGCTGCCGGAATATACATGGCGGCAAATAAAAAGGGCGGAAGTAGGATTATGCGGAAGAAGGCAAGCAAAGCAACAGATGAGGGGATTTCCATCTCCACCACATTACCTGTCCGCAAAGGAAGATTCTCCGGGTTGTCTGCCTCTATAAGCCGGGTTTTCCCCTTCCGGCTGCAGTGATCGCAGCTCCCGGACCCGCAGGAATGGGCTTCCCCCGATTCGGAACTGAATGCTTCTACATATATTTCATTATCAGTAATAGTTCTGATTATTCCTTTGTTTATCATATAAACCCCGTAAATTCCGTTTGTTAAAAAACTACTATTGTTCTACTCTTTAATATAGTAAAATCGATAAAAATTGTGAATTTTTCCATTACGTTAAGGGGGAATACGTGTTTCAGAAACAGAATATGATGAGGAAGGTGCTGTATTCGCTTATACCGGTCTACCTTTTCTCCATCTATCTATACGGATGGCGGGCACTGGCCATCGCCGCTGTTGTCTTTCCGCTGGGAATTGCGACGGAATTCATCTTTACAAAACGCAACAATAAAAAGGTTTCGGAAGCCGTCCTGGTCACCTGCACTCTTTTTACTCTCGCCATGCCGCCCATGATCCCCTTGTGGATTGCCGGTATCGGAATTATTTTCGGCGTCATGTTCGGAAAAGCCATCTACGGCGGATTCGGCCGGAATGTGTTCAATCCCGCCATTACGGGACGCCTTTTCATCTACATCACTTTTCCCCTGCTCATGACCACCAGCTGGATGACTCCCGGCCGTTTCGGCACCCTCGGAGCCGATGCCGTATCGAGCGCCACATCTCTCGAGCTGATGAGGTCCGGGCAGATTCCCGAATTGACCAACCTTCTTTTCGGCATCCGCATGGGAACCCTCGGCGGCAGCGCCGTAATTCTGATCGTCCTGGCTGCGATATACCTCCTGGTGACCAAAACGGCCAGCTGGCGTTCCATGATAGCCATGCTCGTCTCTTTTCTCGGGCTCCAGGCGATGCTCTATTATACCGGAGTTATTCAGGCGCCGCCCCTTCACAGCCTCATGTCGGGAAGCGTTCTCTTCGTCGGAGTTTTCATGGTGACCGACCCCATTTCATCCCCCAAGAAAAACCTGGCTCTGGTGCTTTACGGAATTATCATCGGGGTGTCCGTCGCCCTGATCCGCGACTTCTCCCTTTTCCCCGAAGGAACCAGCTTCGGTATTCTCATGGGGAACATGTTCGCTCCGCTTCTCGATGAGCTGGCCGCGAAAACGGAAAAGAAGAAGGTGAAAGCATGAAAAAAGACAGTTTGATCTACACGGTTCTCGTAACCGCCGTCTCGGCTTTTATCTTTGTTTTCCTTCTCTCTCTTGCCAACGGCGCCACCAGTGAAAAAGTCGCTGAAAACCAGCGTGTCCTCGAGGCTAAAGCCTATCTGACCGCCGCCGGCATTGCCGTTAAGGAAGATATGGATGTGGAAAAGGAACTGATGACCGTCTTCCCGCAATTCGATAGTGCCAGACCCTATCAGGAAACGACCCTGAACGGGAAAAAGCTGATCGTCGCTCCTTTTCAGGGCAGCGGGCTCTGGGGAACCATTTATGGTGTACTGGGTATGAGCGCTGACTTCTCCCGCATCGTCGGGATGGAAATCCTTTCCCATTCGGAAACCCCCGGACTGGGGGGGCGCATCGATGAGGCCTGGTTCAAAGACCAGTTCAGCGGAGAATACGCCGTCGACGGCATCGTCATCCGTCACGGTGGCGGAAAAGGCGATACCGATAAGGACAACGGAGAAGTGGACGGGATTACCGGAGCCTCGAGAACAAGCGATTCGCTCCAGCAGATTATCAATGACCAGATTGATAAGATGAAGTCCGCCAAAGGAGGTATGAACTGATGAACGGTGACTCTCCCGCAAAAATACTCAAGGAAAACGTGTGGACCAATAACCCCATCTTCATACAGATCCTGGGGATCTGTTCCACTCTTGCCGTAACCAATAACCTGACCAATACGCTGATCATGACCCTGGGGGTTATGTTTGTCGCGGCTTTCACCAATATAACCGTTTCCCTGCTGAAGCAGGTGATTCCCCGGAAAGTCCGCATGATCGTCCAGACGCTTATCATCGCCTTCTATGTCATCATCGTCGACATTCTGCTCCGGGCCTATCTGCCGGAAATCAGTAAATCGCTCGGGCCCTATGTCGGCCTGATCATCACCAACTGCATCATCATGGGACGAGCCGAAGCCTTCGCCCAGTCCCACGGGCCTCTTATTTCCGCCTGGGACGGACTGACTTCGGGACTGGGATACATGTGGGTGCTGATGCTCATCGCCTTTGTCCGGGAGATCCTGGGCTTCGGAACCGTTTTCGGCTATGCCGTTCTCCCGGAGACCTTCACCCCCTGGACCATCATGGTCATGGCTCCCAGCGCTTTCTTTCTGCTGGGATCGGTTCTCTGGATCGCCAAAGCGATCATACTGAAAAAGGAAAGGGGGAAATAATATGGCTCCGGAAATTCATCCTATCGTACTGCTTTTCGCCTCTGTCTTCACGAGCAACATTCTCCTGGCCAACTTCCTGGGAATGTGTTCCTTCATCTCCATTTCCAAGGACATGAAATCGGCCAACGGCCTCGGGCTGGCGGTAACGGTTGTGCTCACCATCACTTCCATGCTCAACTGGGTGCTGCTGAAATTCGTCATCATCCCTCTGGACCTGATCTATCTGCGCTACATCATCTTCATCATCGTAATCGCCGCGACGGTCCAGATCCTGGAGATGATCATCGACCGCGTCTCTCCGGCGCTCTATCTGTCGCTGGGAATTTTCCTCCCGCTGATTACGGTAAACTGCGCCATTCTCGGCGTGGCCCTTTTCATGCAGATCCGGGAATACAATTTCGTCCAGACCGTTGTTTTTTCCTTCGGTTCGGGCATCGGTTGGTGGCTCGCCATCATGGCCTTGTCGGCCATCAATAAAAAGATAGAAAAGGCGCCGGTTCCGCCGGCCCTCAAAGGCCCGGGAATCACCCTGATCACCATCGGCTTCATGGCCATGGCGTTCATCGGATTCTCCGGAATGCTGAGCGTACAGTAAGGAGGCTCGAGAGATGATGATAATCATAGCGCCGGTCTCTGTCGCCCTCATCGCGGCTATTCTGGCAGCGGCCATTTCCATCGTGGACAAAATCGTCAACAACTATGGAGAAGTGGAAGTCGACATCAACGACGGCAAGAAAAAAATCAAATTGAACGGAGGGGAGTCTCTCCTCTCGTCTCTGGCGGGACAGGAAATCTTCGTTCCCTCCGCCTGCGGGGGAAGGGGTACCTGCGGGGCCTGCAAATGCCAGGTCACCAGTGATGTCGGGCCCTATCTGCCGACGGAAACGCCATTTATGACAAAGGAAAACCTCGCCGACAACATCCGCCTGGCCTGCCAGGTGAAAATCAAGAGCGACATCTCCATTAAAATCCCCGACGATCTGTTCAACATTAAAAAATACGATTCCATCGTGAAATCCATCGTCGATGTGACCCATGATATCAAAGAGGTCACCTTCGATCTCCAGGGAGAGGAGATTAACTTCGAAGCAGGAAAATACGTTCAGCTTGTCGTGCCTCCCCACGGGAAGATCAAAGGATCGACGCAGCGGGCTTATTCCATGGCGTCAAGACCCGGGGAAAAGGATATCGTCAGACTTCTTATCAGACTGGTTCCCGGCGGTATCGCCACGACCTGGGTTCATACGGAACTGAAGGAAGGGGACCGGGTTGAACTGGTCGGTCCGTTCGGAGATTTCTTCAGGACGCCGACCGATTCGACCATGATCTGCGTCGCCGGAGGGTCCGGTATGGCTCCCTTTATGTCTATTCTCTTCGATATGCTCGACACAGGTGAGCTGGACCGCGAAGTCTGGTATTTCTTCGGAGCCCGGACGGTGAAAGATATGTTCTATCTCGATGAGCTGAGAGAGCTTGAGAAAAAGCTGCCCAACTTCCACTTCGTTCCGGCTCTGTCCGAACCGGAAGAAGGCACGCCCTGGGACGGCGCGACGGGACTGATTACCGATGTGCTCGATAAGTATCTGAAAGAGGAAATCGGAACGGAAAAGAAACGGGAAGGCTATCTCTGCGGCAGCCCCGGTATGATCAACGCCTGCAACAATGTCTTTACGGCGAACAAAGTATCGCTCGACGATATCTTCTACGATAAATTCTGATGGAGGTCCTGTAAATGAAAATGTCACCGGCCATGATAATGGCCCAGGAAAATATGCAGCCGGGGGTCATCACCGAAGAGGGATTCCTCGGAGACGAAACCATCCCCATAGTGGATATGATCGCCCGTGACGAGGGGGAGATGCGCGATGCCGGATTGTCCTTTGTCGATACGGCGAAGAGACTGGCTTACTTTATGGAAGAAGGCCAGAAAGGGCTGGGCGAACCGGTTACCATTGATGACAAATGGCTTATCCGCGTCGTCGATCCCCGGGGTCAGCTTCCCTGTCCCTTCAAGGACGGCTTCTTTCACAAGATGACGGCTCAGATCACCCGTAAGGAGACTAATGAGTCTGTCGTCGTCACCGATCTTTCCATCCATCTTTTGCGGGAGCATCATTTCATCGAAGGGAAAGGATCGCGGTTCAGACTTGAGCCTCAGGTCATGAAAAGGGTTCTCTTTGATTGATTGTATCAAGAATATCCGGGGAAAACTTGCTCCGGGTATTTTTTTTCTATTTTTCATTGTCAGCCTGATTCAGGCTGAAGCTCCTGTAAAACTGGATAATCTGGAAAGCAGGATAAGTCTCGACGGAGATTGGGAGACATGGCCGGGTCTTGATTCCCGCTCTAAAATTTAATATATAGCGTTTTTCTTCCGATTTATTTTTCTGAAAGGAAATTTAGAAAGGGAGAATAAA
>JAFGXR010000060.1 GCA_016936555.1 Spirochaetales bacterium
AACTAGTCAGTGCTTTAGGGCAATCCTGAATCTCATCAAAAAAAAGAAGATCCTTTTGTCTGTCAATCTGATTACCCAGAACAAATTCCAGTTCTTCAAGAATCCGGAATGGATCCAGGTTTTTATCAAAAACTGAAGAGATCTCAGGATTGGATTGGAAATTGATATAATGCACCATCCTGAACTCTGTTCTGCCGAACTCATTGAGTAGATAAGTTTTTCCTGTTTGACGGGCACCTTTGAGAACAAGAGGCTTTCGCGAAGAGGAGTTTTTCCATTGAAGCAGTTTGGGATAAATTTTCCGAATCATATACTAAAAGATTAGCACAAGTTGAATAAAAAACAATTATTCCTATTAATAAATGTAAAAAACAGCAAATATTCATAGGAAAAAATGTAGTAATATACAGTTATATGGACGAATATAGGCTGAAAGCCCAGTAGAACCCCGCGAGGCAATCCCGGCCCGATGTGGAGCCGTGTCCCGCTGCGGCATGAACCGCAGATAAAATTTTATTATCTGAATCCGTTGTTTTTATAGTTTCTGCATATTTCAGTATATAGGCAGGAAAACTCCCTCTCAAAGCGGCATAGAGCATGGTTCGCCCCGGAGCCGTCGTTTTTTCGAGTCGCTCTCCGATTTCCTGTTTGTCCGTTTGAAAGGGGCAGATTCCGCATTCCCCGGCCAGAAGTACTCCGGTCAGAAAATCATCTCCAGCCGGTGTAAGCCCCTGTCCGAGACCGACCAGTTTTTCCAGACCCCGAAGAATTCTGTCTTTGCCTGAGATGCAATGGTTTGTGATGTCCCGCGCTTTTCTCTGAAAGATCGTCTCATCTCCGTCCTCATCAGCCAGGAGGGAGAGAAAGCTGTCTCCTTTTTCAAGAATATCCCTGATGATTGCGAACTCTCTGTTTCTGTTCCGTGAGTTGTCCCGCAGAGAGGTAGCGGCTCCTTTCCAGGACGGACAATTTTTATAGGAAATAAGCGTACCGGCCAGGTTGAGTTTTTCCTCTTCCGTGGAGAAAGCTGAACAGGGATTAGATTTTGCTTCGCCGTCTCCGTCGAAAAGCTCAGGAACCAGCAGACTGAACGCCGTCATATTTTCCCTGTCGGCAATAAGCGACCAGACCAGTCCGCTTTCTCTTTCCAGGAGATTTAGTATACCCCGGTGCCTTGAAAGCTCATCAAATGAAAAGAGGCCGCTTTGAATAAAACGGCCTCTCAGTTGAGCTTCAATAGGATCAGGCGTCTTCCATTTTGACATCGGGGATGATCAGGTTGAGGATGATTCCCACAACGGCGGACAGCCCGAGTCCCGCCAGGTTGAAGTTGCCCCAGGAGAACTGAGCTCCGCCCATTCCCAGAACGAGCATGGTGGAGGAGATGATCAGAATCTTGGGATTGGACAGATTGATCTGAGCCTCAACCATGTTTCTGACACCGATGGATGCAATCATTCCGAAGAGAAGAATGGAGATTCCCCCGATAACCGGACCGGGAATGGTAACGATGATCGATGTGAACTTGGGAATGAATGCCAGGAAAATGGCGAAGATGGCGGCGATTTCCATAACCACGGGGTTGTAGATTCCCGTCAGGGCCACGGCTCCGGTATTTTCGCTGTAAGTCGTGTTGGCGGGGCCTCCCATAAGAGCGGAAACCGAAGTGGCGATACCGTCTCCCAGAAGAGTTCTTGTGATTCCCGGATCTTTGATAAAGTCTTTGCCGACGACGTTTCCGATAGCCAGAACGTCACCGAAGTGTTCAACCATGGCGACGATGGAGATGGGAACCATGATGGATATGGCGTAACCGGAGAACTTGGGTGCCATAAATCCGGGAAGTCCGATCCAGGCGGCTTCCCTGATCGCTGTATAATCGACAACACCGATAATCATGGAGAAAAGGTAGCCGACGACCAGCGCGAAGAGAACCGGCAGGTTCGAAAGGAACTTCCAGCCGAATTTCGGGAAGGCGATTTTTACGAAAACTCCCGTTGCGAATGTGATGAGAGCCACGAGCCAGGAGCCGTTTGTGCCGATTTTTTCGACGACGGCGGGAGAATTGACGCCGCTGGCGTTCTGAATGGCCACTCCGGCCAGCATCAGACCGATGAGAATGATCATCGGGCCTGTTACATAGGGCGGAAGGATTTTATGGAGTGTTTCATACTGTATGAATTTGAAAATGACAGCAACCACTACATAAAGCAGACCGGCGATGACGATTCCCCCCGTGGCATAGGCAAGTCCCTGTTCAGCGGAAACAGCGAAAATACCCGGGAGAAAGGCGAAGGAACTTCCCAGAAATACGGGAACCTTGGCCTTGGTCAGAATGTGAAAGATGATTGTACCGATACCCGCTGCGAATAAAGTAACGCCAATGTCCAATCCCGTCAGAAGAGGTACCAGAACGGTGGCCCCGAACATGACGAACGTGTGCTGGATTCCCATGATGACAAGTTTCAAATCCAACTTTTTTTCCATAAAACCCTCCGTGAAAATAAATTATATAATTCTAGAGACATCTTACCGAAGTTAGCAAGTAAAAAGCACAATCTTTTTCTTGTGAAATCTGAATTTCGCAATTATCATGAAAATGTAACTAGTTACATCCTTGATGAATGTTAACATGGTTCCGGGTATTTGCAAAGAAAAACAGGAGAAGGTTATGTTGAATTTTGACTATCGGAGACCTGAGTCTCTCGATGAAGCCCTGTCTCTGAGAAAAGAATGGGGCGGAAAATCATCACTGCTTATGGGAGGGACCGATCTCTTCCTGGCTATTGAAGAAGAGGTCCGCCGTCCGGAGCTGCTGATCGATCTGAAAAAAATAAGAGCACTGTCCGGCCTGGAAGAGAAGGACGGGGCGGTTCATATAGGGGCGGCTGTGACCTACAGCGAACTGATCCATTCCGATCTGGTTCATCAGAAGCTCCCGGGAATCTGGGAGTCCTCGCGGCTGGTCGCTTCGGTGGGCATCCGCAACAGTGCCACCATGGTCGGGAATATCTGCAATGCCGTGCCTTCCGCCGAAAGCGCGACGCCCCTGATGATCCGCGATGCGGTGATTCATATCACTTCGGCTTCGGGGAGCCGGTCGGTTCCCGCTGTGGAGTTCTTTACAGGGCCGCGGAGAACCGTGGTGAAGGATGATGAGATCGTCACTTCCATATCGGTTCCCCTGATGAAGGGAAAATTCGGAGAGTCCTATGTGAAGCTGGGCCGTTACAGGGGTGAGGATATAGCCCAGGTGGCCACGGCGGTTCTGGTCGATGAGAACTGGAATTACAGAATCGCCTATGGAGCGGTCGGTCCCGTTCCCATGGGGATTCCCGGTGCCGAAGCCGTTCTGAAAGGGAAGAAGCCTGCGGCTGATCTGATTGAGAAAGCAAAATCTGAAGTTCTGAATACCGTATCTCCCATCGGAGATATCCGGGCCAGTAAGGAATACAGGCTCCATATGTGCGCTGTTATGTTCGAAAAAGCGATAGATGCCGCTGTTTCCCGCATGGAAACCGGCGCTCCCGCATACGGCGCGAGACTGATCTAGGGAGGTGAGGAAATGGTTAGGGAAATCGAGTTTACATTAAACGGATATCATCAGAAAGTGAGCGTGAAGCCCGGTGAGAAACTTCTCGATGTGCTGCGGGACAAGCTGGGTATCACCAGCGCCAAATACGGCTGCGGGAAAGGGGAGTGCGGGGCCTGTACGGTCAATCTCGACGGGAAAACCGTCCGTTCCTGTCTGATGTACGCCGTGGAAGCCGACGGCTCTGTCATCGAAACCCTCGAAGGTTTTCAGAGACTGGGCAAGAAGGAAATTCAGGAGATATACCAGAAACACAATGCCTTCCAGTGCGGTTTCTGCGCTCCCGGGTTCATTCTGAGTACCGATGAGCTCCTCTCTCAGAACCCGGATCCCGATGAGGAGGAGATCAAGGAAGCCCTTGCGGGCAACCTCTGCCGCTGTACGGGCTACAAAAACATATTCTCAGCTGTCAAGGAGATGGTTGAAATCAGAAAGGGGAGGGAGTCATGAGCAAGAACACGAAAGTCGTCGGCCACGATGCGGTCCGAATCGATATGGAGGAGAAGATCACCGGCGCCGCGCTCTACACGGACGATCTTCCCTTCGGGCCCAATCTCCTTCATATGAGCGTTCTGGCCAGCCCTCATGCCCATGCGGAAATCCTGAATATCGATACTTCTGAAGCGGAGAAGTTTCCCGGAGTAATGGCCGTGGCCACGGGAAAAGACTATCCCCAGAAATTCGGCCTTTACCTCCAGGACAAGTCGATTCTGCCGGTGGACCGGGTCCGCTATGTGGGCGAGCAGGTGGCCGTCGTTATCGCCCGGACCAAGGAGATCGCCGACGAGGGATGCAAGCTGATTAAAGTGGATTACAAAATCCTCGAACCGATTCTCGATGTCAGGGACGCCTTGAAAGAGGACGCCGTTCTGATCCATCCCGATCTGGGCGATTATCAGGTCATACCCTGGATCAATCCCCAGCCGGGCACGAATATCTCCCATATCCGGAAAATCCGGAAAGGCGATGTGGAGAAGGGATTCGAAGAGGCGGATTTTATTCTGGAGGATGAATACCATGTTCCCCATGTGGTTCACGCCTGCATAGAAACCCATATTTCCGTGGCCCGTTACGATTATACGAAGCGGTTAACCATGTGGAATTCCACCCAGTCCCCCCATACGCAGCGCCATATCATGGCCAACGCCCTGGGAATTCCCCATAAGGATATCCGGATCATCGCTCCCTACGTGGGCGGCGGTTTCGGAGGCAAAGCGGGGATCAGCATGGAAGCCCTCACGGTAGCCTGCCAGAAAGTTCCGGGATATCCCGTGAAGCTCCGCTGGTCGAGAAAAGAGGAGTTCCTCAATTCGTCGCAGCGTCAGGAATTGAGGGCCACCGTCAAGATGGGCGTTACAAAAGAAGGGAAGATAACGGCGCTCCGCCATATCATGCACTGGGATGTGGGGGCCTCGGCCGAATACGGAAACAATGTGGTCAACGCCACGGGATTTTCCGCCACGGGACCCTACTATATCCCCAATGTCAGTATCGATTCGGTCGGTGTCTACACGAACCATCCGCCCTGCGCCGCCTACCGCGGATTCGGCTATTCGGAATTCCACTTCGGCATCGAAAGCCATATGGACCGGATCGCCAAGGCCATCGGCATCGATCCTGTCGAATTCCGCCGGATCAACGCCATTAAAACCGATGACGAAGTGGCTTACAAATGCCATATGAACCCCTCGGGCATGCTCGAGTGCATCGATAAAGTGGCCCAAGCCATCGAGTGGGGCAAGGAGGAAGTTTCCGACGATCCCGATATCGTTATTGCCAAGGGATTCGCCAGCGCCTGGAAAGCGCCGGCCATGCCTCCCAATGCGGGGTCTTCCGTATTTATTAAATTCAGTGAGGACGGCAGTATAAACGTACTGGTTTCAGGTATGGAAATCGGGCAGGGGCTTCACACCGCCGTGGCGAAATTCGCTTCGGAAATCCTCACGGTGCCCCTGAATAAAATCCGGGTGGAACTGCCCGATACGGACAGGAACCCCTATGAATGGCAGACCGTGGCCAGCCATGAAACCTGGGAGCTGGGTAACGCCACCATCAGGGCGGCCCGCGATGCCAGAGCCAAGATTTTCGATGTGGTCAGCCGCGCCTTCCATCTGGAAAAAGAGAGCCTTTATCTGGAAGACGGTAAGGTCAAGGACGACCTCGATCCCGATTTCGCCCTTCCCTTCGAGGATTTCGTTATCACCGGAATCCAGACCGAGTTCAACACCTGGGTGGGCGGTCCTATCATGGGTATCGGTTCCTTCATACCCGAGTTCACCAATGCCATGGTCGACCCCGACACAGGCATGGGCGGTCATCCCAATGTCCACTATACCGTGGGCGCCGGGGCTGTAAAAATCGAACTGAACAAAAAGACCGGTGTGGTGCGGGTCGTTAAAATGGCCGAAGGCTTCGACTGCGGAAAAGCCATCAATCCCGACCTGGTGAAGGATCAGATCGTGGGCGGATTCATTCAGGGGCTGGGCACGGCACTCTATGAAGTCTGCATCTTCGACGACAAGGGGAAAATGCTCAATACCAATTTCACCGACTACAAGATCCCGACCATTCTGGAAATGCCCGATGAAATGATTCCCATCATTGTGGAAGTGCCCCAGCCCGACGGTCCCTTCGGGGCCAGGGGTATGTCGGAACACACCATGATCCCCGTCATGCCCGCCGTGGCCAACGCCATCGCCAACGCCATCGGCCTGAGGATAAAGGATATTCCGCTGACTGCCGAGAAGGTGGCCCTGCGGCCTCTGCAGAAAGATTTTGTGGCTGAAAAATGATGAGAGGAAAGTGATGATAAAAAGAATTGTTGAAAAAGACCAGTACTTCGATTCGGTCTTTCTGATGTTGATCAACAGTGAGATCAAGGGACTCGAGGGAGTGAGCGACGCCGTCGTCTCCATGGGGACGGAAATGAACATTCAGCTCCTGAAGGATATGAATTTCGCCGATGATGCGATACTGGCCGCCACACCGAATGACCTGGTTGTCGCGATCGAATGCAAAGATGAAGAGACAGGTGAGAAAGCCGTTGCGGCAGTCTATTCCCTGCTCAATAAGAAGAAAGAGAAGAGCTCCGGTCAGATCTACCGGCCCCGATCCCTGCAGTCTGCGGTAAAGGAAGAACCGGAAGCCAACCTGGTCCTCATTTCCCTGCCCGGAGAGTTCGCCGCCCGGGAAGCCAGGTCCGCTCTGGAGAAAGGACTCAACGTCATGCTCTTCTCCGACAACGTTTCAGTGGAACAGGAGATTGCCCTGAAAGATCTGGCTGTCGGGAAGGGGCTGCTGATGATGGGACCGGACTGCGGGACCGCTATTATAAACGGTCAGCCGCTCTGCTTCGCCAATGTGGTTTCCCCCGGCGATATAGGAATCGTCGGCGCTTCGGGTACGGGTATCCAGGAAGTGACCTGCTGTATCGATACTTTCGGCGGCGGGATCACCCAGGCCATCGGAACGGGAGGGCGCGACCTGAAAGACGCCCGGATCGGCGGAAAAATGATGCTTCTGGGCATCGAAGCGCTGAAAAACGATCCGGCAACGGAGATTCTCGTGGTTATCTCCAAACCGCCTGCGGCCGATGTGGCGGAAAAAGTCCTGACGGCTCTGGAAAAAACGGGAAAACCGTCAGTTGTCCATTTTATCGGCCAGGAACCGGAGAAGGGGAGAAAGGGGCTCTACTTCGCATCCAGCCTGGAGGAGACGGCCAGAATCGCCGTCGATCTTTCGAAAGGGGTAAGTCCCTCTTCATCGACCTTTACCATCCCGGAGGCTGAACTCCGGCAGATTGTCGAGCGGGAAAGCGCGAAACTGGCCCCGTCCCAGAAATATCTGAGGGGGCTCTATACGGGAGGCACTGTGGCCGATGAGGCTCTGATTCTCTTCGAACGGGAAGGCGTGACGGTCTATTCGAACAATCAGAAAAAAGAGGAGCTCCAGCTGCCCGATCCCTTCGTCTCGAAAGAGCACACCATCGTGGATCTGGGAGATGATATTTATACGGTAGGCCGCCCCCATCCCATGATAGATCCCTCGACAAGGGAGGACAGAATCAAAATCGAGGCGGACGATCCCTCTATGGCAGTCATGCTCCTCGATATCGTTCTGGGATACGGTTCCCATCACGATCCGGCGGGGGCCATTCTCAAAAGCCTGAAAGAGGCGAAGGCCAAAGCCGAAGCAAGAGGGGGATACCTTCCTATCGTCGCTTCGGTGGTGGGTACGGAGCAGGATTTTCAGGGTTACGGGGCGACCGTCGCCAAACTGGAATCGATCGGCTGCGTCGTTATGCCTTCCAACTTCCAGGCATCCATGATGTCCCTTGAAATCATGAAAAAGGCAGGTTCCCTATGAAGGCGGATAAAATAAACAGACTTTTTGAAAGCGACCTGAACGTTCTGAATATGGGGCTGGAATCCTTCAGCGAGACCCTTTCGGGCCGCGGCGTGAGAAGCACCCAGATCGACTGGACGCCCCCTGCCGGGGGGAAAGCCGATCTGATCGAGGCGCTGGATTTTCTGGAGACGAGAAAAGAGGATATTGAGAAGGCCAATGCCAAAGCTCTGGAGATCATACAGAAGGGGAAACCGGAAATCGTCGATATTCAGATCGCCGGAGAGGTCATACCCGGCATGACAGCGAAAACCGTACTCCACGCCGGACCTCCCGTCACCTGGGAGAATATGTGCGGGCCCATGAGAGGGGCTGTTATCGGCGGACTGATTTTCGAAGGGCTGGCGGCGGACCGGGAAGAGGCGGAAAAGATGGCGGCTTCGGGGGAGATCCTCTTCGATCCCTGTCACCATCACAGCACGGTCGGGCCGATGGCGGGAATCGTCACGGCATCCATGCCGGTCTGGGTTCTGAAAAACAGCGTGTACGGCAATACAGCCTTTGCGACACTCAACGAAGGGCTGGGAAAGGTTCTCCGCTACGGCGCTTTTTCCGATGAAGTCATCGATAAGCTGCGGTGGATGAGAGACGAACTGGCTCCCATTCTCAGAAAAGCCCTGAAGCTTCACGGACCGGTGGATATGAAGACTCTTATCGCCCAGGTTCTGCAGATGGGCGATGAAGGGCACAACAGAAACCGCGCGGGAACCTCTCTCTTTATCCGGGAGATGGCGCCCCATCTGGTTATGCTCGACGAGGACCGGGAGAAAATTGCGAAAGTGTTTAACTTCATGCACCAGAACGACCATTTCTTCCTGAATCTGACCATGCCGACCTGCAAGTGCCTGATCGATGCGGCGCGGGATATCGAAAACAGCTCGCTGATCGTAACCCAGGCGAGGAACGGAACGGAATTCGGGATTCAGATTTCGGGACTGGGATCGAGGTGGTTTACCGGTCCGGCTTCCAGAGTGGACGGACTCTATCTGCCCGGATACACCGAAGAGGACGCGGGGCTCGATATAGGAGACTCGACGATTACCGAGACAGTCGGTATCGGCGGATTTGCCATGGCGGCGGCGCCGGCTATCGTCAAATTCGTCGGGGGCTCCCCGGAAGACGCCATGAAATTTACCCAGGATATGTACGAGATTACCATGGGGGAAAACTCCGTCTTCCAGATCCCGGCGCTTGACTTCAGGGGGACGCCGACCGGTATAGACCTGATGAAAATCGCACAGACGGGAATTTATCCGGTCATCAATACGGGCATCGCCCACAAGGATCCGGGTATCGGCATGGTGGGGGCCGGACTGGTCAAGCCGCCGGTCAACTGTTATGAGGATGCGCTGAAAGCTTTCAAGGAAGCATTGAAATAATTATACGAAGGAGAAAAGAATGAAAATTGTTGATTTAACCATTCCATTGGGGATAGGAACACCGCCCTGGCCGACATACGAACCGCTTCAGGTCAAGTATTTCAAGAGACTGGCTCCCAACGGAGCCAACGGGCAGATCGTGACCCATTCCAACCATATCGGTACCCATCTCGATGGAGAGATTCATTTCTACACTCCGGGAAAAGATATCGCCTCCCTCGATTTTGACTTTCTGGTACACGAAGGGGTCGTGGTCGACCTTTCGGACTGTGTCGAGGACTACAGCATCTACACCTCCAAAATGGTTGAGGAAAGAGTGGAAGTGAAAGAGGGGGATATTCTCATCATCAACACGGGTTATCACAAATTCGGATGGGATCAGCCGACCGCCGATGAAGTGCGCTACATGATCAAGCACCCCGGTCCCGACAGGGAATTCGCCGAGTGGGCCAAGAAGAAAAAACTCCGGTGGATCGGTGTGGACTGCGGAAGCGCCGACCATCCCTTCAATACGAAAATACGCGACTGGATGCCCAAAGAGGCGAAGCAGTGCGATGCCTATTTCCAGAAGAACTACGGCAAGGGACTGGAAGAGGTTTTCTCCGATGACAAGTATCAGCTGATGCACCTGGAGATGTTTAATCACCATATCCTCCACGCCGAGTGCCTTGGCGGCGATATGGACCTTCTCAACAATCAGAGAGTGACCATCGGATGCTTCCCCTGGCGTTTTGTCGACGGAGAGTCGAGCATTTCCCGTATCGTCGCCATGGTGGACGACGACAAGTACGACGAACTGATGAAAAAGAAAGCCCGGTGCGGCCTTACTAAATTCGGTGATGTCACCGGCGGCGGAAACGAGTTTCTGCACTCATGATTTTTTTTAAAGGAGAAAATTATGGCTATTGATAAAATGGAACAATCATTAAGACCTCCCCAGCTGGATCTTAAACCCTTTCCCGCCAAGATTATTACTCTGGCCAATGGAGAGGAAATGGTGGTCCGCGAAGTGAAGCGCGAGGAAGTCGGAGTCCTTCTGGGAACCATTCAGCCCCTTATGGGCGTTCAGAAAGATTTTTATGATATCGTCGCATCCAGAATGTATGCGGAAATACTCGGATGGTTCGAATACCGTGTGGCCAACGAGTTCGTCCTGGTCGGAGCGATCAACGGAGAAATAGCCGGAATCGTCAACAGCCGCCTGATCGACGGAAAAACGGGTATGAGCTATCACACCATGACCATCAAGAGAGGCCTCAGGATCGGGGCACAGCTGTTCGCCGCTAAAATGGAGCACCATATCGATATTCTGGGCAATGACGAAGTTCATATCGTGGCGGAAAGCCCCAACGGATTCAAGAGATGGATGATCGAATACGCTCTCGAAGACAGATCATCCCGGTATCCGGCTCTTCATCACGAGCTGGGGGGAGTCCCCACTTTTACGCTGACCAGAGAGCTTTGGGAACGGGTCAAAGCTGACAAATGCACGGGAACCCGTCCTGTGTCTCCGGAAAAACTGGCTACGGCAGATAAGCTGAAAATGCCGTCCGAGTATCCCCAGATTCCGGGATTCAAGAGAGGCTGAATATGAGAAATGTGTCCATTGTCGGAATCGGGCACACCGTTTTCGGCAATCTGAGTGATTTTGATCTTGTCGATGTTATGGCTTTCGCCTCGGGCAATGCTCTGGACGATGCGGGAATCCGCGAGGACCGGAAGATTATCGAGCAGGTTTTCGTGGCCAATATGGGAGGAGGGATTATCAATCACCAGACGGGGATCGCCTCCTCTCTGGTCAGCCGGATGGATATGGAACCGGCCATGGCCGAACTGGTGGAAAACGGGCCGGCCAGCGGGGCGAGTGCCGTGAAGTTGGGTTATATGGCCATTGCCAGCGGCATGGTCGATGTGGTTATGGTTACCGGCGGGGAACTGATGCGATCGGTTACGGGCTGGGAGGGGACCGACTTCGTCGCGTCTCTTCTCCATCCCGAGGCTGAGTACAACTACGGACTGACGCTCCCGGCATACGGTGGCATGTTCACCCGCATATATATGGAACGCTATGGACTTACCGAACGGGACCTGGGGCTCATCGCCGTAAAGGACCATCAGAACGGGGCCAAGAATCCCTTCGCCCATGTGCGGGTACCCTGCACGATCGAAGCGATTCATGACAGCGAGAATGCCCATGTTATCAACAACTATGTGGCGGAACCCTTGAGAATGTACGGCATGTGTCCCGTTTCCGACGGAGCGGCCTCGTTGATTCTCTGCGCCGAGGATTCGCCGAAAATGAAGTATTTTACCAAACAGACTCCGATTCGCATCACCGGGATCGGGTCGGCTACGGACACCCACTGCGTTCATAACCGGAAGGATCCGCTCGTTCTCGATGCGGTCCGTCTGGCGGCGGAACGGGCCTATGCCATGGCGGGGCTGAAAGCGGAGGATATCTCCTTTGCGGAGCTCCACGATGCCTTTGTCATACTGGAACTGGCCATATCCGAGGAAGTCGGCTTTTTCGAACGGGGCAAATCGGCTGAGGCTTTGCGCAACGGCGTGACAGCTATCGACGGCGCCAAGCCGATCAACACATCGGGAGGGCTCAAGTCCAAAGGCCATCCGGTCGGCGCTACCGGTGTCTCCCAGGTTTTCGAGCTGGTCAAACAGCTCCGGGGGCAGGCGGAAAAAGAAGGCCGTCAGGTTAAGAATGCGAAACACGGCATGGCTGTGAATTTCGGGGGGTTCGGCAATAATGTGGTGGCGGTTATCTGCTCAAGGAGGGACGCATGATTGATTTCAGTGCCTACGGGGTCAAGACTCCCGAAGTTAAGGCAGTCAAATGTCCGTCCTGCGGAAAACTGCATTATCCCGCTCCCATGATCTGCAATAAATGCGGCGAGAGGAGAGACCCTTCCGGTGTCATTTTCAAGCACTGGGAGACCGTTTCCCTCTCGGGAGAATGCACGTTACTCGCCTGGACCAGAGTGTATGCTCTGCCCGACGGATTGGATATGCAGTATCTCCTCTTCGGAATTGTGGAATTTCCCAACGGCCTTCGGGCCAGTGGAAGACTCGAGGTCGATCAGCCGGTTACGGGTATGAAGGTGAACGCCCGGGCTGAGACGATGGACAACTCCAAAGGGAAGGAGTTCGACGGGTTGATTTTCGGGGATTTATAGAACACTCGTTTACTATCGGCGGAGCTGCAGTAAGAATGCAGCTCCGCTTTTCTGATTTTACATTTTAATTTTTACAACGAGTTTCTTCACTCTACAGGACTCTTTCCCTGGAATTGTACATCCGGGCATATGTGCTTCGCCGGGGTAGAATATGGAGTAATACCCGGCATTGAGCCGGCACTGACTTCGTTCCGTCGGCTTGTATTTTTCAATATCTTTATCCAGTCTGTAGGGTTCCTGAACTGTCAGATCTTCCTTTTCGCCAAACCCTATCATTTCAAATCCGCTTACAATATACTGAATATCTATGTATTGCCTGTGGGTTTCAAAGAATTTTTCGTGATAATCGGCTGTATCGTATTCCTGAATAAGAATAAAAAGATTCTCTCCCTCCAGTTCGTATCGTCCCGGTTCTTTTAAATACAAATCTGTATTACGGATATAATTGAAAGCCTTTTTAAAGGATGGATGGAAATCTTCATATCGCTCTGAAATTTTTATATGATCAATAATCATACAATCCTCCTTCTAACGCTTAACCCGGCCGGAGGAATTTCCTCTCATTAGGGAAATCACTTCATTTCGGGTCGAGTAATTGAAATCCCCTTTGATGGAGTGGCAGAGACAGGAGGCTGAAACGGCATAGGACAGGGCTTCCTTCATATTGTCTTTAAACTCATTATCGGTCAGGGCGTAAATCAAACCGGCTGAAAAGGAATCACCTCCTCCCACTCTGTCGACAATAAATTTGATCTGATAAGGTTTGTATTCTCCCTCAGACATAGGGGCGAAAGATGCTGAATCGTTTTTGCTGTCATAGAGCATGGCACCCCAGTTATTATGACTCGCCGAAAGACTTTCTCTAAGGGTAATGGCTACTTTACCGACATTTGGAAACTGTTCAACAATTCTGCGGGCAACTTCGGGGTACCGTTCGATTTCAAGATGTCCGCTCTCCACATCGCTATTTTCTGTTTTTATTCCAAGGATATCCCATGCGTCTTCTTCATTGCCTATAACCACATCTACATAAGGAAGCATTTTCCGCATGGTTTTTTCCGCCAGATCCCGAGGTGTGAGAGATTTGTCCCATCTCCATAGCTTCTTCCTGAAATTCAGGTCGCAGGAAACGGTGGCACCCTGCTCTTTAGCCTTTTTTACTGCCATAAGAGCTGCTTCTGCCGCATTAACAGAAATGGCAGGGGTAATCCCGCTGATGTGAAACCACTGCGAATCACTGAAAATAGCATCCCAGTTATAGCTCTCTCCGGACATTTGGCTGACAAGAGAACCTTCCCTATCATAAATAACGTTGCTGGGACGTTGATTTGCCCCCGTTTCCAGAAAATACAGACCCAGACGGCCTTCTGCCCGGATAATGAACGACGTATCAATCCCGAACCGACGGACAGAATCGAGACAGGCTTCCCCCAGATCATTTTCAGGCAGAGCCGTGACATAGCGGGTTTCCCTTCCCATCATCTGCAATGATGCGGCTACGCTTCCTTCAGCCCCGGCAAAGGAAATCTGCAGGTTTCCCGGCATTGACTGGCGGAATCGCATAAATCCTTCCGGTTCGATCCGGCCCATTATCTCTCCGAAACAAACAACCTTTTTTCCCATTATCCTCTTACCTCCCGCAGTATTCTGTATGCTTCGGCGGCATTTTTTCCGATTGTCTTCCAGTCTTCTGCCTGAATGAGAGGCCTCGGTGCTATCCATGAGCCGCCCAGAGCGAGAACTTCTTCCATTTCCAGATATTCGTGTATATTGTCGGGTTTCAATCCGCCGAGGGGAATATAGGAAAGATTCAGAAAACTGTAGGGGGCGTTTATTCCTTTCAGATATTTAACTCCCCCCATGGCTTCGGCATGGAAAAACTTCAGAACGTTACAACCATTTTCAACAGCCCCTTCCAGTTCCGAGGGAGTTGAAATCCCCGGGCTGAAGGGAAATTTCTCCGATGCTGCTTTCTCGACAACCCGCCGATTGAATCCCGGTGCAACACCAAAGGCGGCTCCTGCCGAATTGACTTCTACTACCTGTGCAGGAGAGAGAACAGTTCCTGCTCCTGCCATAATCTCCGGTACTTCTCTGCGGATGCGTCTGAGTGATTCAAGTGCTGTTTCAGTTCTGAGAGTCAGTTCAATAGTATTCACACCATTTTCCAGCAGAGTTTCTGCCAGGGGTACAGCCATATCGGGATTATCGATTATCAATACAGCGATAATCCCGGCTTTTTTCAGATTTCTCTTCATTTCCTCCGGTATGGCTACTTCCATCTTGTCCTCCAAATATCAATTTTATGAAAATTACCACATAATGAGACAGGTGTCAATATAATGGGACAAAATGCTTATTAAATGAATATGTTGTCTATATAATGAGATATGTTATTGTGAAAATCTGGACAATTTCCTGTAAATCCATTATTTCTTTTAGTATGGATTCAGCTCAAACCGTAGCCCGGGCTATTGCCATTCTTGAAATACTGGGCAGTCACAAAACTTTAACCGCTTCCCAGATAAATAAGCTTCTGGGATATCACCGCAGTACAACCTACCGTCTTCTCGGAACACTTCAGCAACTGAAATATCTTCGAAAAGATGAGGAAACCGGGCTGTATACCCTGTCTCCCCGCATTCTGAGACTGGCATCGGCAGTAATGGAACAACAGGATATCACGGCTATTGCCAGACCTTTCCTGGAAAAGCTTCACGAGAAAACTCAAGAAACCCTCCATCTGGCAATTGTGGATAATTGGGATCTTGTCTATCTGGATAAAATGGAATCGACACGGAATCTCAGAGTTGTCATGGGTTCCCGCAAGGGAAGCAAGGCTCCTCTCTACTGTACGGGTATCGGTAAAATTCTTCTTGCCTGGATGGAGGATGAGGATTTTTCCGTTTATCTGGAACGGGTTGATTTTGTGAAATTCACGGAAAATACCCTTACATCCCCAGTTGAACTAAAAAAGGAACTGGATGAGATACGCAAGCAAGGGTATGCAGTCGACAGGGAAGAACATGAACTGGGGGTTTTCTGTGTAGCAGCCCCCGTCCGGGATTCCTTCGACCGTGTAGCGGCAGCTCTCAGTGTTTCCCTGCCTTCAGTCAGGTTGAATCAGACTCTGTTAATTGAACTCATAGCTCAGGTTCGCAATACAGCCGGAGACATTTCCCGGGCTCTGGCCCGATAGAAGCGGCAGCGGATTTTGAAACTCGTCCGGAAGATCCTGAGAACGACACTTGTCAGCTCACTGATTTTTGTTTTTATATTTGCTGTTACTTTATTAATCGCGAACTTCATGCTCGGTTTGAAGGAATTATCCAATAAAACTATTAAGGTTATGTCCGACTGGAATGCTCTGGACCGGATTACCAATGATATTCTCTATCACCGTATCGATTCGGTGGACCTTCTGACTTCTCTGGAAAAAAACTGGATCGATATGACTGCCGAGCTGGGCTTGTCATTTCAGACTCTGCGTAATGATAAACTTCTAAAGCTTCTGCCCGATGAAATATCGCAATCAGTTGATGAAGCATGGTATCTCTGGCTCTATGCTGATGAAAAACTGAAAGCAGGACAGAAAATTTTCAGTAATATTTACATCGCATCGGAACAGAGACTGGCATCGATAGAAAAAATCACCTTTTATGAAAAACTACTCCAGATCATTGATGAGACTGAAACATTTGAGGAGAAAGCTGTATACAAGAGTTTTTTATCCCATATGTATGTTCTCGATATAACCGGCGAAAGCTTTTCCCGGAGTATCGAAAGAATCAATGAGGATATTCCCGATGAAATCAATACCTACATCTATTTCCTCCTGATGACTGTAGGAATTTTGTTTTTTCTGGTCATTCTGGTTTCCGTTCTTTCTGCCCGCAGACTTGCATTGCCAGTCATCCGGATGGCATCGTCAGTACAGAATATGGGAGATGAGGATTATCCGGAAGATATGGAGCTTCCTCCCGTGGACCAGGATGACGATGAACTGAAAATCATACAAAGCGGTTTTATCAGAATGGCTTTGAGAATTCATGCTCTTTATGATGAATCTCTGAAAAAGGAAAGAGAGAAAAGACAGGCACAGTTCCAGGCCCTTCAATATCAGATCAATCCTCATTTCCTGTATAATACTCTGGGTACTCTCAGAATGAAAGCCGCTGTACAGGGAGACCGGGAAATGGCTGGAAGTATTGAGGCTTTGAGCAGGCTTTTAAGAAACACTATCAATAAAAGCGGTGGTTTTATCACCATTTCTGAAGAAATAGATATTGCCGGCGATTATCTGAGTATCATGCAGGTGCGCTACAAGAATAGAATCGGCGTTCAGATTGAATTCCCTGAAAAGCTGCTGGATTTTTATATACCCTCGCTTATTTTGCAGCCGGTTTTGGAAAATGCCATCCTCCATGGGTTGAATTCCAGACTGAACAGGACTGCAGGGGAAGCTGTGCTTGAACTTTCGGGGGTCCTTCAAGAAGAAGATGTTCTGCTGACGGTATGCGATAATGGCAGAGGGATGGACAAAGAATCGATTGACAGAATTTTCCTGGGAGAGCCGGGGCGGCAGAAGGAAGGACATATCGGATTGAAAAACATACATGATAGAATCAGGCTGTTATTCGGATTGCCCTACGGCATAACTATAGAATCGGAACCGGGTCGATATACAAAAGTTCTTTTGAGGATTCCGGTCGTGGATGAAGAGATAAATGCTGAAACTATTAATCGTCGATGACGAACCGATGTTCCGGGAAGGCCTTATAAAAACTATCGACTGGGCTTCAATGGATATCCGTATTGCCGGTGAGGCATTCAATGGCCTCGAAGCTCTTTCCATTATCGAGAAGTGTGAACTGGATTTTGTTCTGACCGATATCAGAATGCCGGAAATGGACGGGTTGGAGCTGATCAGAGCTGCCAGGCGGATCAAGCCGCGTCTGGGATTTATTGTTCTCAGTGCCTATGATGATTTTTCTCTTGTTAAAGAGGCATTCAAGCTGGGCGTTGTTGATTACATTCTCAAATCGGAAGTGGGGGAGGAGGAAATCCTTCAGATCATAGAGAGGCAGCAGTCTGCCCTATCCTCTTCTGGGGGATCTGACCGCAATAGCGATTACTGTCGTAATAATGAGTTTTTTCTGAAACAGCAGCTCCTGCGAAGCTGTGTCGAAAGACGGATTGAGCTCGAGTCTGTACCTGATTTTGCAGTTCTTTTCGGAAAACCTGATTCAAGACCGCTTTGTTCTGTCTTTCTCCGGCTGCACGCCTTTTCCGATGTTATGATTCCCGGTGATTCCGAATCTCTGATTGAAGAGGTACACAGGAAGCTCGATGATTTTCTGTATGTTTCAGAGGAATGGGTCGGTTATTGGGAAAATAAGCGCTCTATGGTTCTCTTTGATTTATCACCCCGGTCCGCTGATTGGAATTGTTTTTCCCTTCGCTGTGAAGAACTGAAAAAAGCAGCTGCAAATTTCTTTCCTGTTGAAAAAGGATGTGTAACTCTTGGTTTATGCAGTTTCAGGCTCGACAGAAATTTCAGCCGGGTAAGGCGGGAAGCGGAAAAAGCCTGTGAATACTCATTTTTCAGAGGAATAGGCCGATGTATCTCATACAATCATTATCAGTCCAGTCTGGATAAGGCCCAGGTTGATATTCAGTCTTTATTCAGACATTTTGCCGGTATCATCGACCGGCAGGAGTTCGATAGTGAATCCTATGAGAAATGTCTGCTTAATCCCTATAGTTGTAACGGTGATCAGAAAGAGGCAATCACCGGTCTTTATCAGAAGTATTACCACTATCTGCTTGCTTTTTTGGAAGCCAGAGGAACCGGTCCGGATAATGAACAGAAGAACCTGATCGATTTATTTCCGCATTTGAGATCAGAAGGTGCTTCTCTTGATGATTTAAATAAATGGTTCAGAAGGATTATGAATATGCTGGGTATTTTGGAAAATAAGGCTCTCAGTCTCAGCAGCAAAGTTTCCCGTTATCTTGATAAACACTACAGGGAAGATGTCTCTTTGTCTGATGCAGCTGAAAGCCTGGAAGTGAATCCCAGCTATCTCAGCCGTGTTTTTTCCAGTGAGATGAAAATCGGTTTTACCCAGTATCTTCTGGAATTGAGGATAAAAAAGGCTCTTAAGCTCATGGAATCCACTAATCTCAAACATTACCAGATAGCAGAAGAGGTGGGATTTTCCAATCCTGAATCTTACAGCCGCGGATTTAAGAAAGTAATGGGAGTCAGTCCCAGCCGGTTCCGCCATTAATTGGAAATTACCAATCTTAATAGATCTCCCTTTCATGTAAATATCCATCATAATAAGTAAAGAACCATCATTGATGATTCTCAAATTCAGCCAATACAATAATCACAAGAGTAGAGGAAAGACCTGTTGAAAAAGATTGTTTTTACTGCTGTTTTCACATTTTTTATCGGCATATCCGCTTTCGGTTCGGGGAGAAAAGATCATGGAGATTTTCCCGATTCACCTATGAGAATCATAGTTCCCTATGCGGTCAACGGTGGAACCGATGTCGTTTCCCGGATCATGGGGCGGGCTCTGGAACGGGATCTGGGACAACCTGTTTTCATTGAAAATATTCTGGGCGGATCCGGTGCCGGAGGGATGATTGCCGGGGCAGCTTCCATCCCCGATGGTTATACCATGACAATGGTTACCAGGGAATTGGTCTCACTGCCGGAAATGGGAATGGCAGAGATCAATACCGGCGATTTCCGCCTTTTGGGGCTTGTTAACCTGGAACCGGCCATTCTCGTTGTCAGATCAGATTCTCCTTACAGGAGTCTCGGGGATCTGATCGAAACAGCAGAAAGAAAACCGGGAAAACTGAAGTTTGCCAGTGCGGCCAAACCTCATTTTTATGTTCTGGAGTTTGAAGATAGAAAGAAGATCAGCTTCAACAAGATTCCCTATAACGGCGCGGCTATGGCTATTCCTGCTGTTGCCCGGGGGGATGCGGATTTCACTCTGGCTAATTACGGAGAGATCTGGGAGTCGTTGGAAGGCGGTCAGATAAGAGCTCTTGCCGTGATGCATGAAAGCAGAATGAGCGGGCTCGAGTCTGTTCCAACGTTCCGGGAACTTGGAATAGATATTATTTCTTATACATGGAGAGGACTGGTTGTTCCTGCCGGCACACCGGATTCCGTCTATCTGCTATTGGAGAACGCTGTGAGAAAAGCTTGTGCCGATCCGGAATTTATTCAGGAAATGAAGGATTATCATTACCGGCTCAGCTATAAAAATCCCGAAGAGTTCATGGCCTTTATCGAAAAGGACCGGGAAACGATCCGGAATATTTTGAAACAGACAGCTTTACAATAACTTGTGATTTTTGGTCCAAGGACCTGAATATAAGGAGATATATTTCATGAACAAAAGAGTTTTTCTGTTATTTGCAGTCGCGGTACTGTCTGTCGGAACTCTGCTGGCCAACGGGCAGCAGGAAGCGTCGTTTCCTCAAAAAGATCTAACGGCAATCTGCCCCTGGTCTGCCGGAGGCGGAACAGATACCATTCTGAGAGCCCTTGCTAAAGAGACTGAACCATTCCTGGGACAGGGAATAACCGTAACCAATAAGACAGGTGGCGGTGGTGCTGTTGGACACGGTGCCGGAATCAGTGCCGATGCCGATGGATATACAGTTACCATGGTAACTTTTGAGATCCTTTCCCTTCCCCCTCAGGGGCTGGTTCCCTTTACCTATGCTGATTACGATTTTCTGATGAGAGTCAACATGGATCCGGCTGCTCTGACTGTTCCGGCAGATGCTCCTTATAATACGGTTGAAGAGTTTGTCGATTACGCCAAAGCTCATCCAGGTGAAATCAATGTCGGTCATTCAGGACCCGGTTCTGTTTGGCAGATTGCAGGAGGCGTTCTGGCTCAAAAAGCGGGAATTGAAGTGAAATTCGTACCATATGATGGTGCTGCTCCGGCAGTATCCGCTCTTGTCGGTCAGCATATTGAAGCCGTAACAGTAAGCCCCGCTGAAGTTCAGGGGCAGGTGGAAGCGGGAACCCTTAAAATCCTGGGTGTCATGAGTTCTGAACGTGTCGAAATCTTTCCCGATGTTCCCACAATGCAGGAAGAGGGACTGGATGTGGTTTTCGGAACCTGGCGGGCTCTTGCTGTACCCAAAGGAACTCCTGAATCGGTTCAGAATACGCTCTCAGTCGCTTTCAAAGCCGGGATGAACAGTACCAACTTTCGGGAATTCGCAAAAAATACCGGTCTGGGACTTGCTTACATGCCCGGGCAGGATTTCGAAGCGGAGCTTTCTACTGCTTCCACAGATGTCAACCAGGTTATGAAGAACCTGGGACTGGCTAAATAAGAACTCTGCCGGGAGTTTCTGCTCCCGGCTTTCAGGAGATTTCATTGAAACGAGTCAATATTTTATTCGGACTGATCGGTATTGCCCTCGGGTTATATGTTTTCGCGGTAACAGCCACTTTCCCGGATGATGCCATTATGAAGATCGGCCCCGGCTTTTTTCCGAGAATTCTGGCTGTAGCTCTTGTCCTTTTCTGTCTGGTTCTGATTATCCAGAATCTTGCCGGAAAAGGAGAGAAAGGGGAATCGGGTTTCGATATAAAAGATCCGGGTGTTCACAGATCGGCTCTGGTTCTGCTTATAACGGTATTATATGCGGTTATCATCCCTTTCGCCGGATTTGTTGCCGCATCGGTTATTTATCTTTTTATTCTCATGTATCTGATGAAGCTTAGAAAATGGATTCAGATGATAGCTGTCTCTACCGGGGTTTCCTTCGCTATCTACTTTATTTTCAGCGTACTGTTGAAGATTGCTCTGCCGCAGGGATTCTTGTCTTAGGAGTTTGTTAAATGAATTTTGAATTATTGTTACAGGGGTTTGCGAATATCCTTTTCGGTAAAGCCCTGATTATGGTCTTTCTCGGTGTCATCGGTGGTATTCTGGTCGGCTCTCTTCCCGGTCTCACGGCTACAATGGGAATTGCGTTACTAGTCCCCTTTACATTCGGTCTGCCAATAAATGAATCGATGGGCATGCTCCTCGGTATTTTCAGCGGTGCTATTTTCGGCGGATCCATATCGGCAATTCTGATCCGCACTCCGGGAACACCAGCCGCAGCCGCGACTCTTCTGGACGGGTACCCCATGGCCAAGAGGGGAGAAGCCGGACGAGCTTTGAGTATGTCTGTTTTCGCCTCATTTATCGGAGGTTTCACCGGAGCTCTGATTATGTCTTTTTTAGCTCCCCAGATATCAAAGGTCGCCCTGAAATTCGGCGCTGCTGAATATTTTGCCCTGGCCTTTTTTGGTTTGAGTATTATTATATCCGTATCGGGTAATTCCATAATCAAGGGAATTATCGCCGGACTGTTCGGGCTGCTGATTTCCACAATCGGATTTGATCCCATTTCCGGATTCCCGCGGTTTACTTTCGGGCAGATGGATCTTTTTGAAGGGCCTGCCTTTATTCCCACTTTGATTGGGCTTTTTGCCTTTTCAGAAGTTTTCAAAGGGGTGGAAACCATTGTAGAGAAACAGCAGGTCGTTAGCAAATTAACGAGATTTCTGCCCGAGTGGAAGGACATCAAAGCTTCGTGGATTGATATCCTCAAGTCCAGCATCCTCGGTACATTTATCGGGTCTATTCCCGGTGCAGGAAGCGATATAGCCGCATTCGTTGGTTACAGTGAAGCAAAAAGACGGTCAAAAACACCTGAGAAGTTCGGCACCGGCATGATCGAGGGTGTCGCCGCCGCTGAATCCGCCAACAATGCCTGTACAGGCGGAGCCATGATCCCCATGCTCTCCCTTGGAGTTCCCGGTGATGCTGTTACAGCCGTTTTGCTGGGTGCTTTTGTCATTCAGGGATTGCAGCCGGGACCGCTTCTGTACCGCGACCATATTGATGTGGTTTACAACGTTTTTGCAGCTATGATGATTGCTAACATCGTGATGTTTATTGTCGGAGCACTTGGAGTCCGTATTTTTGCTAAAGTCATTACCATTAATCGAAATATTCTGATTCCTGCGATTTTTGTTCTCTCTGTCGTCGGATCATTCTCCATGAGAAACAGTATGTTCGATGTCGGTGTGGCTCTGTTCTTCGGTGTTGTCGGATATTTTCTCAACCGGTTCAATTTCCCGGCTTCGCCGATACTGCTGGCTCTGATACTGGGGCCGATGGCTGAAAGCAATCTTCGAAGAGCACTGGTCATTTCCGACGGAAGCCCTCTTGTTCTGGTAACCAGGCCTATCAGTGTGGCGTTGCTGGTGCTCGGAGTGCTCTCGTTAGTCTCTTCAATTATAAAGCAGCGGAAATCACAGAAAGCTTCTGTATAATACAATTTTATTTATTTATCCGGAGTGAAAAACTGATAAGCTTCGGATAATATTCTTTACAGCAGTCATCAATTAATCTATCTCCTTTTTTGAGACGGTTTTAATGATTCCTTTTATTATATAGAACTGATTTCTTTCAGATAGGTCTGGGCCGGTCTGGCCTCAGGGAACTTATGGCTTTTCAGGGAAATATCCAGGCCGTTGTTTTTCAGCCATTCTTCGGCTTCTTCTAAAGATGTAACTGTACCCGCATCAAGTCCCTCTTCTCCCTGTTCTTTCCGTTCCGAGACTATTTTATTCATCATAACCAGATAATCCCCGGAGACTATATAGACCATTACCGTTTTCTTATTCCTTCTGAAGGCTTCGCTATAGGCTTTGCGCATATAGGCCCGGGCTTCTTCGGTTTCGAGATGCCAGTCTCTTGCGTCTATAAGGGCATACCTTTTGTCCAGGCTGTCCCGTCCTATGGACTTTCTGAAATCCGACAGTTCCTGTATAAACACCTGAAAGAATATCTTTGTGCATTCCAGATTCCAGGAACCCGAAATCGTAATCAGGGTTATTTCCGGAAGAATGGTAATACCGAAGTTCCCATGGGCCTCAAAATCTGTCATAGGTATTTTATTTCCTCTTCCATTCCACGACTTCATCGCCTGTTATATAGACGAAGAGATCGCTGTAGCTCCAGATAAATCTGGTTACCGATTGATCCAGAACCCGTTTGCGGCCCGGTTCCCCGAAGAGGTCGATCAGAAGTTCTGTTTTCATGCCGGGCCAGGGTTCTCCATTCCGGATATTGGTTCTTTGCTCTTCAGGCAGTTGTGGGTGGGATTCCATATATTGTTTTCTCTGTTCAGCATAATAGGCATTCTGTTTTTTTTGATTTCGGCTGTAATAGAGCCAGGCGGCAATTAGAAAAAGCAGAAAGGGAGTGATATAGATATTCAGCATGGGAACTCCTGTTTATATAACTCCATATCGGCAATCTTACCGGTTAAGGCTCTTATCTATTAAATAATCCTTGTATTTCCTGTCTTCCCGGAGGATGTGTCCGATAGTCCAGTCCTTCAGGAAGACGATGATTTCATCGGTCAGTTCGGTGAATCCCTGTCCGTATTCTGTAGCGAAATGGCGCACTTTATCGATAAAGCCCTTGTGAAGAATCATATGGTCTTTCAGTTCGGGGAACCCGTTCTTCGCCATATGCTCCTCTTCGTAGGAGAAATGGAACTGGCTGTAATAGAACAGCTTTTTGATAATGACGGGAATGTAGATGGTCTTGCGGCTTCCGCTCGTGTGCTGAAGGTCATTCGTCTGCTGAAGGATATAGATCAGCTCTTTATGCTGGTCATCGATCCCCTTGATTTCCAGTTCGAGCTGCTGGTGTTCCCACTGATCGAGGATATTGCTTCTTTTGTCTTCGGAGATGGAGAAATGGGTTTCCGGCTTAATGCCCTTCTCTTTGAAATAATCGGCGTATTTGACATCTTCGCCTTTTATGTGTTTCAGAATCCATTCGACCAGAAAATCCTGAATCGGTGCCAGAGGATAGTTCAGCTTATCGCGGACACCTTCCAGCTCCTCCTTTATTTTCCCTTTGAAGGAGCGGTGTATGGCGATGTGCCCGTTAAGCGCTGGGTAGCCGTATTCCTTCTGAAGGGCTTCCTCGCTGGTGAAATGATAACTTGTATAGGCGTAGAGCCGCTTGAGTATCCTGATCGCTTCCTTCTGCTGGTTTTCCTTGTCGACAATGCTGTGGAGCTGATTGGTTATGGTAATCAGCTCTCTGTGCTGGGTATCGATCGTCGGGATTCCCAGGCTGAAGTTTTCGTCTTTCCACTCAATGAACATCTGCATCCTCCCCGTTTAAATTGTAGTACGGGGTCCGACAGATTTACAGAATATTTTAACCGGCTCTCCCTTCTCATCATTCCATTCGACAAACATAAAGCCTTATCCTACCGTAACGGTATTGCCCTTCCCGGTCAGAATGGAAGCGATTTCGTACATATTGGACACTTTCCCGACGGCAAGCTGCTCTTTCATGCCGTAGAAGTCCAGACAGGCCCCGCAGACATAAATGGTGATTCCCGATTCTTCCAGCTCTTTCAGGTTCCCGATGCAGGGGCTGCCCTCGACGGCGACTTTGACGCCGCCGTTCATCATCAGGATATTGTCGGGCCGTCTTTCGATTTCCGTCAGCGAATAGATAAAGGCTTCCATCAGCTTCGATCCCAGTTTGGGGTCTCCCTGGCCGATGGTCTCCGCATTGATAAAGATATTGAGCGGCTCTTCCGTGGATCCTTTGCCAAGTTCGGCGAACTGAAAAGCCGGTTCCGCAGGCGGTGCGTCCCCTTCGCTATAGCTCTCGTTTTCTATGGTGATGGTGCGGATTTCCCCTTCCCGGGTCACCGAAAGGATGGCGTGTCCGCTGTTTTCGCAGAAGCGGGTCACGTTTTCCACGGCCGCCTGGTTGTCCACCTGGATTTCCATAGTGGAGAATCCCCCTTCGTCAAAGGCCTGTTTGACTCTAATGACCGGCTGAGGACAGGCCAGACCCGTCCCGTTTATAGATTTCTTCATATTTTCTGCTCCCTCCCGAGTTGTATTGGAGATAGATCCGCTCGATTGTATTGGGTCCGCCGGTCAGTTCCTCCGTCACGGCGGGGTTTTCCGATTTCACACGGATGGAAAATCCGCATTCCGAGGAAATTTCCCGGGGCGTGGGGATCAGCTTCATATTATAGCCCCCTTCGTCCAGTCTTTCTTCCTCTTCCATGGCATCGTGGGTATTTTTAAAGGTGAGGACAAAGCTATTCAAGGATTTCGATTCCCCGTTTGTCCTGGGTCGTACCGATCATCCGGGCCGGTACTCCTCTGGATATCAGTTTTCCCAGCAGTTCTTCGGCCTGTTCCTGCGCCACCGAGAAGAAGAGGCCGCCCGATGTCTGGGGATCGAAAATCAGATCCAGAGTGAGCCTGGACAGGGATTCGCTGTTGTTGATGAATTTCAGACGGAAATCCCGGTTCCGGTAGGTTCCCGCGGGAATCAGCCCCATGGAGGCGTAATCGGCTGCATCGGGAAGGAATTCCAGTTTTTTCATATCGATGGACAGACCCACTTCGCTGTCGGCTATCATTTCGCAGGCGTGTCCCGCCAGTCCGAATCCCGTTACATCGGTACAGGACGAAACATTGTAGTCATAAATCACTTCCGCAGCTATCTTGTTGAGTGTTCTCATGGATTCGGTAAAGGCTTCTATGGCCCGTTCCGAAGCGATCCCTCCGCGCAGCGCCGTGTTGATCAGTCCCGTACCCAGAGGTTTGGTCAGGATCAGCGCTTCATTCTTTTTCGGCCTGTTGTTGTAGAGCACCTTGTCGGGATGGACGGTTCCCGTAACGGAAAACCCGAACTTCAGTTCTTCATCCTCGATGCTGTGTCCGCCGAGGAGAGCCGTTTCCGCTTCGATCAGCTTGTTCAGGCCTCCGTCCATCATGGCCCGGAGCGTTTCGATATCCGATTTGTCTTTGGGAAAGCAGACCAGGGACAGAGCCGTAATGGGCCGCGCTCCCATGGCGTAGACATCGGAGAGGGAATTGGCCGCCGCGATCTGTCCGAAAACATAGGGATCATCGACGATGGGCGGAAAGAAATCGACGGTCTGAATCAGGGCCGTTTCATCATTTATCCGGTAGACGCCCGCATCGTCGGAGGTACTGAAGTCGGAAATCATATTCTCGTATTTCGGCTGCTGCAGTCCGCAGAGCGCCTTATCGAGAAGGGCCGGACCCAGTTTGGCTCCGCATCCCGAGAATTTCGTGAATTGTGTCAGTTTATTATCCATTTACTATTTCCCTCACTGCTTCCAGCGCCGAATCGATATCCTCATCGCTGTTGAAATAACCGGGACTGAAACGGATGGTGCCGCCCCTGTCATAAGTTCCCAGAGATTTGTGAGCCGACGGGGCGCAATGCAGTCCCATCCTCTGGGCTATTCCGGCATCGTCCAGTTCTTCCGCCAGTTCCGATATATCCACTCTATCATGAAAAAAGGAGACAACGGAATTCCTTAAGGCGGGATTTCGGGGACCGGCGACGGTTATTCCCTCTATCGATTTCAGACCTTCTATCAGTCTGAGGGATAAGTCCATCTCTTTTTTCCCGATGACATCCACTCCCGTTTCCAGTAAAAAAGCGGTGGAGGCTCTCAGCCCCGCCAGTCCCGGAATGTTCCGGGTACCGCTTTCGTACAGATCGGGCAGAAAGCGGGGCTGGATCTCCTCTTGTGAGGCGCTGCCGGTTCCCCCTTCCATCAGTGAACCGATCTCTATGCCCTCTTTTATATAAAAGCCGCCGGTCCCCGCCGGTCCCAGAAGCCCTTTATGCCCGGCGAAACAGTAGAAATCCGCATCGAGTTCAGAGAGATTTATGCTTTTGTGCCCTGCTGACTGGGCTCCGTCGAGACAGACCAGAGCGCCGGCCTCATGGGCATCTTTTATCATTACTTCAACAGGAAAAACAGCGCCGCTTACATTGGAGCTGTGGCAGAGAACGACCAGATCGGGTTTTGACTTCAGTCGGGTCCTGTAGTCATCGAGATCCGCTGTCCCATCGCTGCGGCAATTGAAGCGATCCAGAACGTTACCATGCCCTTTCAGTGCATTGAGAGGGCGCATGACCGAATTGTGCTCACCCCTGGAGGTGAGCGCTCTCATTCCCGGCTTCAGGAACCCTTTGATAACGGTATTGAGCGATTCGGTCGCCCCGGAGTTGAGAACGATCCGCGAGCTGTCGGGCAGGGAGAAGAGACTTGCCAGATTGCGGCGGCAGTCGTAGAGAACGCGGCTCCCTTCCAGCGCCTGGTCATAAGAGGCCCGGCCGCTGGTCCCGCAGGAAAGCAGATTGTCCCGGACCGCTTCGGCGACACCCGGCGCTTTGGGGTAGGAGGTGGCGCTGTTATCCAGATAGATCAGGGACATATGCCTTCTCTGAGCAGGATTTCCAGAACCGATCCGGCAATGGCATAGGCTTTATCGGAGATATTGGTGTAATTGGCCCTTTCCCCACGGGGATCCACATCGCCCATTTTCATTCCCTTCTTTACGATGGTTCCGTCGAGAATCATGCCGCGGATCATGCCGGTCAGGGTTGCGGGCAGTTCGACCCCGCCTACTATGGCCACGGTTTCGCCTTTTGTAACCAGGGAGCTGATATCCTTTACGACTTTTACCACTCCGTCGGCAGGGGCTCTGAGAATTCTCTCTTCCGTATACCCTTCGATATTACCGGGAATCTTTGTATCAGGATGGGGCGGCCCGTTTTCAATAATCTGTCCCAGAGTGTGCCCCCTCTTGGTTTCAACGACGTAATGGACATCATCTCCGGCTGAAAATCCCGGTCCGAGGGCTATGGTCACTTTTGCCATGGAGCGATTTGTCCCCAGGTTTTTTTTGGCCAGAATGGCGTCGATCACAGCGGCGGGCCTCAGCTCCTCTATCAGTCTGCCTTCGGGATCCGCTGCTACGGCTATATCCTCCTCGGCCAGGATCATCCTCACTTCATCGGCTGTTACGGCCCTTCGCGCTTTCAGGCCTTCCACGGTCATCTCCCCGTTGCGCACCGCATCGGCAAAAGCAACCGTCCGCCTGATTACAGTAGGCTGTTCCGTTTCCAGGGCCAGAACCTTGTAACCGGCTCTGTGGAGACGGGCGATCGTCCCCGAAGCGATATCTCCGGCGCCGCGGACAACTATTACCTGGCGCGATTTTTCATAAAGGGATTTTCCCGATGTTCCGCTTCTTGTCATCATCATCTGGCTGACGAGGCTGACGGCGATTTCGTCAGGTGTTTCAGCACCGATATCCAGGCCGGAAGGGGAGATAACCCTATCGAGATTTTCCCGGCTGAAGCCCTCGGAGGCCAGGTCTTTTTTCAGAGATGCCACTTTTCTTTTGCTGCCCAGCATCCCCAGGTAGGGAACCTGGTGTTTCAGGGAACAGCGGAGTGCCGCTTTGTCCTCGCTCCCCGTGGCTACGAGGATGTAGGTGTTTTCATTTATGGTCGCTTTGGCGACCGCTTCATCGAGAGACTCTCCGTAGATCAGCGTGCTGTTGGCCGGAAAGAGCTCTTCTTTCAGCAGATTTTCACGGTCATCGGCTACGGTTATGGTAAAACCTGTCCGGGCTGCCAGACGGGCTACAGCCTGATTGACGTGACCGGCCCCGATCAGCAGAAGGGATGCGCCGGGTGTCTGCACATCGATAAAGAACTGCAGGGCTCCTCCGCAGATCATCGACCCGCCCAGATCTTCCCTCAATCCGTAATCACAGGACCGGCTCTTCCCTTCCTGAATGGCTGCGAGAGACTGTTGTATGACGAAGAGCTCGGCTGCTCCTCCTCCGATTGTTCCGACCGTTGTCCCATCGTCCCTGACAAGCATTCTGGCTTTGGACCTGGGAGTTGATCCTTTCGATTCTGTTATCATGGCTATGGCAAAAGCCCTGTTCAGCGATTCCAGAGCTGCCGCTTCTTTATATATGTTCATATGCATATTATACACAGAAATATCAGATTGTCTAACAAAGGGAAAATTAACTTTTTGCATATACAAATCCCATGATATTATGATGACTGATTACAGACGCCGAGCGAAAACTCCTAAGCCATTAAAAGGTATGGGGTCCAGCCGATAGGGTCGTCGGGGAAACCGGGCGGCCTCCCGTTGCGGAAAGGCGGAGAATATCTCCAGCCTTCAATATTTAATGTACTTTATTTATTGGAGATATAATGATGAAAAAAAGAAACTTTCTGCTCCTGACAGCAGCGTTGATCTTTCTCTCTGCAGGCCTTTATGGCGGCGGGCAGAAAGAGTCCGAACCGGTCCATATCAAAATGGCCACGACCACCAGCACCGAAAACTCAGGTCTGCTGGCTGAACTGCTCCCGGCATTTCTCGAAGAGAAAAACATTCAGATCGATGTGATCGCCGTGGGAACAGGCAAAGCCATCACCCATGGGGAGAACGGCGATGTGGATCTCATTCTGGTTCACGCCCCGGCTAAAGAGGATGCCTTTGTCGCCGACGGATTCGGCGTAAACCGCCGCGATGTCATGCACAATGACTTTGTCATCATCGGACCGGCCGACGACCCCGCGGGCATTGCCGGAATGACAGATGCCGCCGCTGCTCTGAGTAAAATCTCGGCAGCTTCTGCTCCCTTCCTTTCAAGAGGCGATGAATCGGGAACCCACGTGAAGGAAAAGGATCTCTGGAAAGATGCGGGAATCTCTCCGGCGGGGATCTGGTACAAGGAAACCGGACAGGGAATGGGCACTGTCCTGACCATGGTCGGCGAAATTCAGGGATACACGCTGACCGACAGGGGAACCTGGCTGGCCATGAAAGACAATCTCGATCTGAAAATTCTGGTTGAAGGGGACGGACGGCTCTTCAATCCCTACGGCATTATCGCCGTTAATCCCGAGCTTCACAGCCATGTCAACTACGACGGCGCCATGGCGTTTATCGACTACATCACCTCTGTGGAAGGACAGGATATAATCAGAAATTTCAAAAAGGGAGGGGAACAGCTTTTCTTTCCCGATGCTGTGCAATAATCAGTGAATGTTCTGACAGAAGCTTTCAAATTAATCCTTTCAGGAGATCCGGAGCTGGTGGAAATCTGCCTGACGTCTCTCCGGTTCTCCGCCATCTCTATCGTCCTGGCTTCTCTGGCGGGAATTCCTCTCGGCTTTTTTCTCAAGCTGAGAGACTTTCCCGGACGGAAGATGGTTCTTGTTGTCATTAACAGCCTGATGGCTCTTCCCACGGTTGTCGTCGGGCTTTTCGTCTATTCTCTGGTTGCCCGTTCCGGGCCTCTCGGTTCCTTGGGGCTTCTGTTTACACCGGTCGCTGTTATCATAGGACAGTTTATTCTCGTTCTGCCTATCGTCACCTCCATGGTTCACGGAAGAGTCTCGGAAATGGATCCCCGGCTGCCGGAAACGCTCAGAACTCTGGGCGCTTCGGGGCCCCGATACTATTTTATGCTTGTCAGGGAGATGAAAGGGTCAATCGCTTCGGCTGTTCTGGCGGGGTTCGGACGTGTCATCGGTGAAGTGGGAGTCTCCATGATGCTCGGCGGCAATATCCGCTGGTACACCCGGACCATCACCACCACGATTTCTCTGGAGACAAGCAAAGGGGAATTCGAGCTGGGACTGGCTCTGGGTATAATCCTCATGATGATCGCTTTCCTTCTCAACTTTCTGACCCACAGGCTGGTGCGCTATGAGTGATATCATCTGCCGGATCAGGGATTTGAAATTCGCCTATGAACCGGGTGTTCCTGTTCTCTCTATTGATGAACTGAATCTGGAACGGGGGGGCATTTTAACGTTCCGGGGGCATAACGGATCGGGAAAGACGACGCTTCTCAAAGTGCTGGCGGGACTTCTTCCTGTTTCCCGGGGAGAGGTCATTTTTAATGATGGGGAACGCTCCGTTCTGGTTCAGCAGGAACCCTACCTGTTTCAGGGATCGGTCAAGCAGAATCTGCTCTATCCTCTGAAGTTCCGCGGAGTCAGTTCGGGCAAAGAGCGCTCCGGAAAAATAGCGGAAGTCCTGGAATTCGTCGGACTGGGGGGATTTGAGAAGAGAAAAGCCCGGCATCTCTCCGGCGGAGAGAGTAAGCGGGTCGCCATTGCCAGGGCGCTGATGGCCGAATCTCCGGTTCTGATGCTCGATGAACCGAATGCCAATGTGGACCGCGCCACTTCCGGAGCTCTGGAAGAGCTTTTCCTCCATTTAAAAGCTTCGGGTATAACAGTCATTCTCTCAACCCACGATGACAGGCTGGCCTACCGGGTTTCCGACAGAATCGTTGATCTGGAAGGCGGTGTGCCCTTCCAGCATTATGAAACGATTTTAAAGGGGAGCTACGAATACCGCGACGGAATGTACTCCTTATTTCATTTGCAGGGAACGGCTCTTTCCTGCCCTTCCCGCCACGGTGAATATACAACGGCTGTTCTGTCTCCCTCAGATGTTCTTCTGTCGAAGGACAGAGTGAAGAAAGAAGGATACAATCAACTGGATGGAGTCGTTGAAGCGGTCTCTCCTTCGGGAGAAGACCGGTATATTATTACGGTAAATTGCGGTTTCCCCCTCCGGGCCTCGGTTCCGGGAGCGGCATATGAACTTTTAAAACCCCTCAAAGGAATGAAACTCTATGCGCTTTTCAGCCCTTCGGCGGTTCATCTTTTTTGATATATATATGAGGTAAGCCTATGTTAACCATGGATGAAGTCTTTGAAATACTGGATCAGCAGTCCGCTGAAATCGCCACCGAAATTGTTCCTCTCGGCAGAGCTTCCGGGCGGATACTGGCTTCCCCTGTACTTTCTCCCATCGATCAGCCCCCCTTCGATAAAGCCGCCATGGACGGGTGGGCCATGAGGGAAGATGAAACATCTGCGGAACTGAAGATTGAAGAAACGATCGCAGCCGGAGAGGTCGGGGTAAAAGAGATAGAACCGGGGACCTGTTCGGCTATCATGACCGGGGCTAAACTGCCGGTCGGCGCGGGACGTATCATCCGTGTGGAGTACAGCCGCCGGGAAGGCGATAAGGTTATAATCGAAAAAGATGATCCCCTTAAAAATATCATCCATAAAGGCGAAAACATGAAAGCCGGTGATGTCGTTCTGACTCCGAGGGTACTGCGCCCCGGAGATATCGGTATTCTCGCTTCCATGGGATTTGCGGTAGTCGAAGTCGTCATCGCCCCCGCTATAGGGATTATCGCAACCGGAACGGAGCTGAAAGAACCGGGTGAGCTTCTTAATGATGGAGAAATCTATAACAGCAACGGCCATCAGCTTCTGGCTCAGGCCGATATCTGGGGGTGCCGGACCAGCTATTACGGTATTACCCCTGATGATCCGGAAAAACTGGCGGCAACGGTGAACCGGGCTCTGGGGGAAAACACCATCGTTCTTCTTTCCGGCGGCGTTTCCATGGGCGAATTCGACTACATTCCCGGCATACTGGAAGAAGCGGGAGTTCAGAAACTTTTTCACCGCATAGCTGTCAAACCGGGAAAACCGCTCTGGTTCGGGAAAAATAACAGAAATTTTGTCTTCGGAATGCCGGGGAATCCCGTTTCGACCTTTATTCTCTTTGAAGTCTTTGTCAAACATCTGATACAGAAACTCTGCGGACTGGCCTATGATCCCGCTTTTATCCGGGGAGTTTTGGGCCGGGATATCAGAAGAAAGACCTGGGACCGGACGGAGTTTCTACCGGTCAAGTGGGAGAATGAGGAAGTCATACCCATTTCCTATCACGGTTCCTCCCATCTGAACGCTCTCGCCGAAGCGACGGGGTTGATCATCGTGGACCGGGATGTGAAGAAAGTGGAAAAAGGAGAAACTGTTTATGTCCGTATCATTTGAAATACTCTCTCTCAATATATCGGAGAAAAAAGGGGAGCAGAAAAAACCGGTTCCCTCGATGGAACTCAAACCGGATCACGGAATTGTTGGAGACGCCCACGCGGGGAACTGGCACCGGCAGATTTCACTGCTGGCCGATGAAGATGTCGATACGATCCGCGGCAGGGGAATGGAATTGAATTTCGGGGATTTTGCCGAGAACATCACGACCCGCGGCGTCGATCTGGGAGTTCTTCCTATCGGCACGAGAATCCGCATGGGCGAGGCTGAACTGGAAGTGACGCAGATCGGGAAGGAATGCCATCGGCATTGCGCCGTTTTCCGTGTCGTGGGAGATTGCGTTATGCCCCGGAAAGGGATATTCGCAAAGGTTATTACAGGCGGAACCATTACAACGGAGAGCGAGTGCCATGTCCTATAGACGATTCTTATTACCATTTCTTATTCTCTCTATTTTCATTCTCTCCTGTTCCGGCAAAGAGAAGACCGAACCTTCGGCGGACCTGCAGTTCTTCTATCTCGAACTCTGCCCCGGCTGCGAAGAATATGAAACCGCCGACCGGCTGGCCGAACAGGTCAGGAGCCTCGGCGGTAGGGCATCCAATATCATTCATGACGAAGATGCGGCGGCGATGAAAGAGCTGCTCGAAGAGAAAGGGCTCGAGAGAATAGCTCATGCTTTACCGCTTCTGCTCGTAGAGAAAAACTTCTTTGTGGGATATGAGGATATCGAAAGCGAAATCCTCAGGCTTAAAGAAGAATAAGCAACAGAGCTGCCATAGCCAGAAAAAACAGGGCTGATATCAGCTTGACCGATCCGGCCTTTCGCGAAAACCATTCAGCGAGCCTCTGCGATGTCATTCCTTTCCAGGCCATAATGAAAATAGCCAGAAGAGGGATGATAAATGCCAGGTTGTAGAAACCCAGGAGAAGGTAGGAGGATATATTTCCCTCCAACCGGGTCATGTACATAAGGGTCGGCAGATAGATCTGTCCCGTACAGCCCAGTTCGAAAATGGTGACTGTAAAGCCGAGAACGAGGGATCCCGTAATCAATCCGGCTTTTCTCGTGTTTTCCCTGACCAGACTGTGGATTTTCCGCTTTCTCTCCCGGCTCAGCTGCAGGGCTATTTCTCCTGTTTTCCCCATGCGCATCTTGCGGTAATCTGCCAGGTGAAGAATGGCTAGAACGATGAGAACCGCCGCCATGATGTATTTGAGGGAGAGGCTGATCCACCTGAGGGAATCTCTCGCCCGCAAGGCTGTGAAAGCGCCGAGTCCCACGGCGTAATAGGTGACAAAGACCGAAAGAGAGAACAGGATTCCGGTCAGGAGTATCTCTTTTCTCGATCGCCCGGCAAGGCTCAGCCAGGAGAGAAGAAAGATAAGAGTGCTGAAGGCGCAGGGATTAATGCCGTCGAGCAGCCCCGCGGTAAAAACCGGAAGGATGGATAAGCTGATGGCGACGGTCGTTTTTTCCTGAGAGGCGCCATCTGCCGGAGGGGTCTTTTCCGTCATACTTTGCCGCAGGGCTTCTTCCAATCCTTCCTCGATGTCTCTGTCTCCTGCCAGAATTGTTTCTCCGATCACGATCAGGGGAAGCCTTTTCTCCCGTGACCGGAGATCTTCCAGTTTTTCCATAAGCATCTGCAGCCCCTCTGCCGTTGTCACATCCACGGCTGAAAGGCTTATATTTCTTTCCAGCTTCTCTTCCAGTTCCGGCAAAGTCCGATCCAGGAATTCCCGGCAGCGGCTGCAATCGGGTGTGTAGAAATACTCTATATCCGCCTCTGTCTCCCTCTTCCCCGATAACTCAGGGGAGATTTCTTCTCTTCCCGGAGCGTAGATTCCGGGATTATCCCCGTGATCGGAAATGAATCTCAGATACAGCTGATCGCGGGAAGTTTCTCCTTCCCTGAAGATCTTCAGTTCCTCCTCTTCCCCGGGAGGCACGCTTATCTGGCCTTTTTCGCATTTGTAGGCACTGTCCGCCGAGACGATCATGGCATCATAAGAGGTGTCGCTCTTATTTATGATGGTGAGAATCCAGCCGTCTCCATCGGGGATACTCCTTAACAGTATTTCCCCTTGGACGGAGAGAGCCGCAGAGATCATCAGTATAAAAAGGAAGAGATTTTTTTTAGCTGCCAATGGATATTTCCTTGATAAAGTGTTCGCACATCTCCCTGTTTAAATCGGGGAGGGGTGTTATATTCTTGTTTTTTCCGACGAAGGTCTGCAGTGTTCCGGTTTCGAGTATGATATCTCTGAGTTGTTTCTCTTCATCTCCCGCCGCAGTGCTTTTGAGGAAATTGGAGAATCGGGAGAGCCGGAACGCCGTCACCAACTCTTCCGTCGACAGAGACCCGCTCCAGGGATAAGCGGAAGAACCACTGCACAGAGCGGGCGGTTTGCTCAGAAACAGCGCCGGATCTTCAAATCTGGGCAGACCTGGAACCGGGTAAAAAAGAGAAATCCCCGACCGTGTGGGCAGCTCGTGAAGGTAGAGCAGAGTTCTGAGAACGCTTTCCGCTGTATCTCCCGGTAATCCGGCAATGAAAAAGGTCGTGACGGGAATGCCCTTCCTTTCCAAATAGCCCAGAAGCCGCTCCAGTTTTTCCGGATCAGCCGGTCTTTTTTCCTCTTTCAGGACGGCCGGATCGGCGGAACCGAGGGAGAAAGAGAAATCCCTGAAACCTCTTCCGATGAGATAAGCTGTGAACTCTTCATCCAGAAGGGTGTAGTCCAGGCCGTTATCGGCGCTGAATGTGGCAGCGGGAAAACGGGTTTTGCATTGGGACAGGAAATCTCTGAAGTATTCTTTATGATAGAGAAGATTGTCATCTTCCAGATTGATATGAATCGGCTTTCCCTTATCGTAGGGAATCTGCTCCCATTCTTTTTCGAGGGACGGGAGATCCACAAGTCTGAATCGTCTTCCCTGAGTCAGAAAATTGGAGCAGAAGCGGCACATCTTGGGGCAGCCTCTCGAAAGGGCCAGTGTGAGAAACTGATTCCCTTTGCTGTCTCTTGTAAATGAGAACAGGGGGGCGGGCTCATCTGTCAGCTCATTTTTTTCCTGAAAATTCTCCAGGGGAAGATCTTTATCCAGATGATCCAGCAGATCCCTTAGAGATGTTTCAGTCTCTCCTGTCATAACCAGATCGAAGAGCTCCCTCTGAATGAAGTACCGGGGGAGTACCGATGCTCCGGCTCCTCCGAGTATGATGGGGACGGAATAGCCCAGCCTTTTGCGAAGATGTTTCGCCAGTTCGAGCACATCGTCGGCATAAGTCCAGGCGAAAAGGCTGAGAAAGATGATGTCCGGGTTTTCTTCTGCGATCTTCCCGGCCGCATCGTGAAATGGGGGGCCGAATATTTTTCTCCCGGTGAAAAAAGAGAGAGGTCCTCTTTCACCTTCGACAATGAAAGGTTTGAGATAGCTGTACTCATCGGGCAGGGGGATAGAGGAGCCTCTCGGGTTGAGTCTCGGGAAATTGAAAGATCGGCAGCTGATGCCTCTCCGTTTCAATTCTCTGTTTACACCTTCCAGTCCGAGGGCAGATGTTCTTGATGGAGTAAAATAAAAATCTCTTACAGGCGGCGCAGCCGCAACCGCTCTTTCCAGTCTCATAAAGACTCATTATCAGCTTTTGCAGGATTCTGTCAAAGCCGGAACGTGAATAAGACTCGAAAATGTATGAAATGAATAATTAAGACACAAATATGTAGGAATATGACTTGATAAATCTTCTCTGAAGGGATTTAAAGGGCCTGATTCAAGTTGGCACGGGCATTGCAATATCTCCAATGTGTAAAATAAATAAATGGAGAGAATGTATGTTGCGAATGAAAATGAAGACCCCGATTATGAAAATGCCGCTTCTGGCGGTACTGCTGATGATGCTTGCCATATCCTGCGGCAACGATGCAACAGAAACGACAGAAACGGCGACAAAAGTAAAAGAAGAAGCGAAAAGCACTCTCGAGCTTGTCAAAGAGAGAGGAAAAGTCATTGTCGGCGTAACCGCCGGTGTTCCCGGTTATTCCGCACCGGACAGCGAAGGTGTCTGGCAGGGATTTGATGTCGATCTGGGAAGAGCCGTTGCGGCTGCCGTCCTCGGAGACGCCGATGCCATAGAGTGCCGTCCCTTAAGTGCGAAAGAGCGATTTACCGCACTTCAGTCGGGAGAAATCGATGTGCTGAGCCGTGTCACAACCTGGACGGCGACAAGAGACAGCGGGCTGGGTATCAATTTCGCCGGTGTCAACTATTATGACGGACAGGGATTTATGGTCGCCAAAGATTCGGGCATTAAATCACTTGCCGATCTCGACGGGGCGACTATTGCCGTTCAGGCCGGAACCACGACGGAGCTCAACCTTTCCGATTATTTCCGGAAAATGGGGATGGAATTCGAACTGATCACCTTTGAGAAGAATGATCAGGCTTCCGCCGCCCTCGAAGCGGGACGGGCCGACGCCGTCACAAGCGATCAGTCCCAGCTCTACGCGCTCAGAACCAAATTCAGCGAGCCCGATAACTTCATCATGCTCCCCGAAGTTATCTCGAAAGAGCCTCTCGGACCTGCCGTACGGCAGGGGGATGATCAGTGGCTCGATATCGTTGCATGGTCCTTCATGGTTATGCTCAATGCCGAAGAATACGGCGTCACTATGGACAACGTCGATGAAATGAAGTCGTCCAGCACCAATCCCAACGTGAAGAGGATGCTCGGTGTAGAGGGTGAAGTCGCCGACGGATTCGGCCTCGATAAGGACTGGGGTTACAACATCATCAAACAGGTGGGTAACTACGGTGAGAGTTTTGAGAGAAACCTGGGGATGGGATCGCCGCTGAAGATCAGCAGAGGGTATAACGCTCTGTGGACGGAAGGCGGCCTCCAGTACGGTTTGCCCATCAGGTGATCTTTGGCTCCGCAGCTGCGAAACCGAACCTTCACCAGATGCAGATATCATGCTGCTTTGCGGGGGCGTCTGATCCGGAGTTGATGCCGGGGGGTGTTTCAGAGGGTCTTTGTACGAAGATCAATTCCCGCAAAGTTGTGTATAGCCGGCAGGTCCGGCGGAATATTGCTTCTATAGAAATTCAATAATACCATGTTGCGGTCCGGCGGGATGTTATTCCGCCGGGCGCGTTTTTTAGCGGAATGCCCCGGCGGTATGGAAATGGAGGCGGGCATTCAAATGAGACCTGAATCCGTACAACCTGCACATAACCCCACCTCAGGGCTGACAATTTAATTAATTCATTCGGACCATATCAGCTTGATCGGCCA
>JAFGXR010000061.1 GCA_016936555.1 Spirochaetales bacterium
CGAACTCTGGAGCCGCATGTCCGAAGAGGAGAGAGACCCCTACAACCTCATCAAAGAGGGATTTATGGAGAAGGTCGACGACTTCGAGTTCGAGGGAAAGAAAGTCCCGGGAAGCCGCCTCGGCTTCAGGCTGACCAAAGAGTTCCTGTCCGCCTATATGGGACGCCTCTTCGACAATCCTGAGGTCGTGTTCAATGAAGATATGCTCAAGCCCGAACTGCAGAGTCTGGAAGACTATGTGGACGGAATCAAGAACATCTGCGAGGCTCAGCAGAAAGTGGCCAAAGCCTATGTGGAGGACGGCAGCGTGGAAGGAGCCATTCCTCCCCTTAAAGCCATTCTCCATATTATGGCTGAAGGCAGCTATGAAGGGAAAACCGCCGAGGATCCGGAAATCCGGAAGCTCTTCGACAGGGAGTACGTCCTGGGAAGCGACTGGTACAAAGAGAGACTGGTCCGCTATCAGGAGAACAGGATCGCTCAGATCGAGAACAGCATCGCCTATATGGAGAAATTCCTGACTCAGGAGAGACACCGGGATGAAGCCATGAAGCTGGGGATCCCCTCGAGAGTGGAGAAGGCGAAAGCTGAACTGAAAGAGGTGAAGGATCCGAAGTTTCTTGAGAAGATCAAAGGGACTCTGGGGCTGGATCCGCTTTACAGAGGCTAGATGAAATAATAGGGGCTGTTGAAAAACCGAACAGCCCCTATATGAATCGATCAATCCCTTTCCGAATTATTTCTGCCCCAGCAGCTGAAAAACCGTATCGCTGTTGTCGGCATTCATAATCTTCTCCCTCAGTTCGGGATTGTTCATCTTCCGCCCGATCTCGGCCAGCAGCTGAATATGGGGACCCACGTGAGACTTGGGAGAAATAATCAGAAAAAAGAGCCTCGTCGGTTTTTTATCGAGCGAATCGAAATCGATTCCTTCGCGGTCTATCCCCACGGCCATGACGATATTGTCCGAAGCATCGCATTTGGCATGGGGAATGGCGATGCCGTTTTCAAACCCCGTGGACATGGAAGCTTCCCTTTCCAGAACGGCTTCGAGAACCATTTCGCGGTTTTCAATGGCTCCGGCGTCGGCGACGAGATCGACCAGTTCTTTGATCACGGCATTCTTCTCGCGGCTCTTCAGGTCGAGGGTGATAAGGTCTTTCCTCAGGTATTTCGCTATGTTCAGCGTCGTTTTAAAATCCGCCGCATCCTCTTTGACGATTTCCCGCATTTCCGGAGATTTGACCAGTTCCTCGAGAGAGGAAACGGAATTGTCCAGCTCGACCAGAGTTTCATAAACCGTCTGGCGGCCATAGGCCAGATCGTCCTGGTTTGAAGCGGAAACTTTCATGACGCTTCCCTTCAGGTCGACGCCGAGGTACTTCTGCCCCCGGCTCATCAGAAAGGAACGGCCGGGCTGCGTCTCCGAATCGGTGACGAAGAAGCCCTCGTCCTTGAAACTGCCGATCACCTGGGACGCCACCAGTTCCACCAGGCGAACCGTCGGGAATTTGACCTTGTAGGAAACCCCTTTATGGTAGTCGAAATAGGATTTTTCCGCTTTGACATTCAGCTTGTCCATCAGCTTCTTCACGGTCGTCCCCTGAACGAGGAGCGTGAAGAGGATATATCCGAGCGTGATGTGGACTATGACATCCTTTCCGGGAAAACCGGCGGGAATGGCCAGGACCAGAGCGACGGGAACAGCGCCGCGCAGCCCGCCCCAGAACAGAATGGCCTGAAAAGCCGGTGAGATTTTTATCCCTCTTTCAAAGCGGTTATACAGGGGAATGATAAGATAGATAACAGCCGCCCGGGCTACCGTGACAGCGGGTATGACCAGCAGCATAAGTTTGAGACTGGTAATGAGTCCCGAGGAATCGGAAAAATTCTGTGCTTCCGTCAGCCCGAGCAGAAGAAACACGAAACTGTTGGCCACGAAGGAGAAATAATCCCAGAAGTTTTCCATGAAGTAGTGGTTTTCATGTTTCAGAACATCATTGCTCAGAAGGGAGACAACGATTCCCGCCGCGAGCGTGGACATGACTCCCGAAACATGAAGGAGGTCCGCCGTAATAAAAGAGATGTAAGCCATGATAAGACTGACGGTAATCTGAAGGGGCACATTGTTGCGCTGCAGCCGGACAATAAAACCGCCGATCAGTCCGACAGCCGAACCGATCAACAAGCCGCCGAGCAGCACGATCAGGAAGCTGATAACAGAATTGAAAACAAGGGTTCCCACAGTACTGATGCCGCTGTTGAGAGCCGAAAGAATAATGGAAAAGAGAACGATCGCCGTGGCGTCGTTGAAAATGCTCTCCCCGTCGACCAGAGTCACAAGCTGCCGGGGGGCTCCTATTTCATTGAAAAGGGAGATAACGGCTACGGGGTCGGTTGCGGAAATCAAAGCCCCGAAGAGCAGCGCCGATCCGATCCCCAGTGTCGCGGACAAGCTCAGAACGCCGCCTATGATTCCCGTGGAAATCAATACGCCCACAACAGCGAGCAGGAGGATCGGGACGATATTCTTCTGGAGGGCTTTTAAATCCATATTGATAGAGGCGTCGTAAATCAGGGTCGGAAGAATGAGATAGAGAATCGTATCGGGAGTGAGGCTGAGACTGACAAGAGGTTCATAAGCGACCTGAATGGCCAGAATACCCAGTGCGAAGCCGACGACCACCAGTCCGATCGTATAGGGGAAATGCAGTTTTTTAAGCAAAACCGAAGAAGCTACGGCAATAGCCAGAAATCCGATAATGACAAATATATTCAGTGCCAGTTCATGCTCCATAAAAAGATCCTCACTGCTCTTATCTTCAAATATTAAGTATATACAAACAGGAACAGTATTCTCATTAAAATCAATAATCAATATAAGTCGGCACATTTTTATTAAAATGCGGAATAGACCTGTGTTAGAATCTCAATCAGGAGAGGACTATGGAATCCATCAGGAATATTTACAGAATAGGCTACGGACCGTCCAGTTCGCACACGATGGGACCTCAGAGAGCGTCGGAAATTTTTCTTAAAAGAAATCCGGATGCCTCAAAGTACGAAGTCATACTCTACGGCAGCCTGGCCCTTACGGGCAAAGGCCATTTTACAGACAGAATTCTCTATCAGACCTTTCCTGCGGAAACCCTGGAAATGATCTGGAAGCCCCAGGAAGTCCTTCCCTTTCACACAAACGGCATGAAACTGAAAGCCCTTGGCCCCGGAGGCGCGATACAGGATGAGGCAACGGTTTACAGCGTCGGCGGCGGTGCCATAAGATGGGAACCGGAACCGGAAAAAGCGGAAGAATCCATCTATCCCCTGACATCCATGAAAGAATTGATCCGCTACGCCAGGCAATCGGGAAAGTCTCTCTGGGAAATTGTCGAGGACAGAGAGGGCGTTGAAATATGGGACTATCTGAAAGAAATCTGGGAACAGATGAAACAGAGCATCCGCAACGGGCTGGAGAACGAACACGTTCTGCCCGGCGACCTGAACCTGCCCAGAAAAGCAGCCTCCTATTACGCCAAGGCGATTAATTCTACGGGCATTCTCAAACACCGGGGCAAAATCTTCGCTTATGCCCTGGCTGTTTCCGAAGAAAATGCCGGCGGGGGAAAAGTCGTAACCGCGCCGACCTGCGGAAGCTGCGGAGTCCTCCCTTCGGTACTGTTCAATCTTCAGGAGCAGTACAATTACAGAGACAGCAAAATACTCAAGGCGCTGGCCACGGCGGGACTTATCGGCAACCTGGTCAAGTACAATGCCTCCATATCGGGAGCAGAAGTGGGTTGCCAGGGCGAGGTGGGAACGGCCTGCGCCATGGCGGCCGCAGCGGCAGCCAAGCTCTTCGGAGGGACACTCGACCAGATTGAATACGCTGCGGAAATGGGTATCGAGCATCACCTGGGACTGACTTGCGATCCCGTGGGCGGCTACGTGCAGATTCCCTGTATTGAAAGAAACGGTCTTGCGGCGGGACGGGCTTACGAATCAGCGGTTTACGCCCTTTTTTCCGACGGACGCCACAGGGTCAGCTTTGATGAGGTGGTGCAGACCATGAAGGAGACGGGGCGGGATCTCCACTCCTCATACCGGGAGACTTCGATCGCGGGATTGGCCAGGCATTCGGGGAGGAACAGTGAATCGTAAAATTGAGATAACAGAAACAGGCACGACGGGAGATCTGAAGGATTTCATCAATCTTCCCCGGATCATATACAAAGATGATCCTCTCTGGATTCCCCCTCTGCCACTGGGTGAAAAAGAGGAATACGACAAAAGAAAAAATACGATACTGAAACGGTCCGACCATGTATTTTTTTTAGCCAGAGCCGATGGGAAACCGGTTGGAAGAATGATCGTGTACATCGATCCCCGCTATAACAGATATCATCAGAGCCGGACGGGGTTCTTCGGATCTTTCGAATCCATCGAAGATGGCAATGTGAGCCGGTGTCTTTTTCAGAAGGCGGAGCAATGGCTGCGGGACCGCGGAATGGAGGAGATTCTCGGTCCGATCAATCCCGTTTCCGAGTCCTGGGGCTTTGTCCTGGAGGGAAACTCTCCACCGGTTTTTCTCTCTCCCCATACTCCGCTCTACTACAACCGGCTGGCCGGTGAAGCGGGCTATGAAAAAGCCAAGGATCTCCTTGTTTATGAGGCTGATGCGCGCAAGGGCTATGTCATTCCCGATCGATTCACCCGATTTTCCGATACTCTGCTGACGCGGAAACCGGAAATTACAGTAAGACCGATACAAAAAAGCAGACTGAAAGAGGAAGCATTACATGTACTGAGAATTCTCAACGATTCGGTTGCGGGCAATTGGGGTTACGTACCAGTAGAAGAGGACGAGATGGCCGGAGTTCTCAAGCAGCTGAAACCTGTCATGGATGAACAGGCCATCTGGTTCGTGGAAGAGAAGGGCTTTCCTGTCGGTGTAGCTCTGGGATTTCCCGATATCAATGTTCTTCTCAGAACAGAAAGACCGGGAAAAGAACTGTCCATACCCGCAGCACTTTGGAAGCTGCTGACGCAAAAGGGCAGAATAAAGGACTACCGTTTATGGGGACTGGCTGTACTTCCCGAATATCACGGCCTGGGGCTGGATGTGCTCCTTTATGTGTCTCTCTACAGAGCCCTGGAACCGAGGGGAATCCGGCTGGAGGCCAACTATATGCTCGAGGACAACCCGAAGATACTCAATGCTCTGGAGAAAATGGAACTGGCTCCCGTAAAAAAATACAGGGTGTACCGGAAATCCCTGAACTGAGCAGCCGGTCAGACTCCGAAAGCCTTCCGCTCATATCCGGTCGATTCGATCGTAGAGAGGATTTTTTCTCCCATTCCGGGAATTCCCGTATCGATCATCGTAAGCGTCCCTTCATGTTCCAGAAGATAGACCCTGACAAAACCGGTTGTCAGTTCAAATACACCTTTGCTTAATTCTGTATGTTTCATACAGCAATTTTCAGAAAGAAAAACCACAAGTTTTTTATGTCCAGAAGAAGAAAATGACCGGAATAATCAGAAGGAATAGCACTGTGGAAATAATCGTGGAATTGGCAATGAACTGTGTATCCATGCCGAACATATCACCTATGATAATGGGATTGACGCCCAGAGGAGCCAGTGCATTGATCATAAGGACCCCTCTCGAGGGCCCGTCGAACCAGGGCAGCTGTATCAGAAGAAACGTGGCGCCGATCCAGACGGCCATTCTCAGAAACAGAAAGGGGATGAGCGGGGGGACTGTTTTCAAGGATTTCCCGATTGACAGGGATAGGCCCATCCCGAAAAGAATCAGCGGTATCGCCGTATTTCCGAAAGCGGAGATAAAACCGGAAAGCCAGAGGGGTATTCTGATTCCCGAAATCCCGACCGCTAATCCCCCGGCCATACAGATCAGAACCGGTGTCAGATTGTAGAGAAGCTCTCTTTTATCCAGGGCCTTCTCCTGCCTCAAGCCGAAGACCGCTATTGTCAGGAAAGAAAATATCAGAAGAAAGGGCCAGTAGAATGCTGTATAGAAGATTCCCCGCTGAAGTCCCTCGGGGCCTATAATCAACTCGTGGAGCCTCCAGCAGATATAGGCCAGATTACCGGTGAATGCCATAACGAGCAGTTCCGATCTGTAATGTCTGACCCATGAAGATTTTTTCTGGAGCAGAAAAATCAGTAAGAAAAGTGAGGACCAGCTCAGGGAGAAAAAAAGAAAGAGCCCGAGAGACATAGGCAGAAACTGCCCGGCTGTTTCATGGTCCAATGTTGAGAGAGACGAAAAGACAAGAGCCGGAATGGCGATACGAACCGCGAACTGCTGAAGAACCGGGCGGTTTTTGACCGGGATATAGCTGCCTCTGCGGGCCAGAACTCCGAGAAATATGGGGAGGAAAATCCCGGCAAGAGCTGAAGTGAGTGATTCCATAAAATCATTCAACAGGGATAATCTTTTATAGTCAAGCACCGGTCTCCCCTGTTTTATTATATGAGGTTTAGAAAAGCATGATTCCCCGGGGCTGCCGCGGCGGATCCCCTCTTCACAAAAGACAAAGAATTATTCACTATATAATCCATATGGAAACAAAATATATACAGGATCTGCATATCCACACCACCTACTCGACAGGTGACAGCTCCGTCGAACCCCAGCAGACGATTCCCTTCATAGCCGAACTGGACCATGCACAAATCAGGGGAATAAGCGATCATTTCGAATATCTGACCGGACCGGTCTTTGATCAATACAGAGAGGAAGTTCATCATTACGGGTTCTGGTGCGGCTGCGAAGTCAACGACAGCATAGATGCCCGGGAAGCCGTAACCTATCCCTTCGATTACTATATATATCACTGCCGGCACAGGGAATCGGAATACAGAGGAGCGGAAAAGCTTCTGGAGACGGGTAAACCCGTTATTGTATCCCATCCCATGGCTATGGGAGCGGATCTGAACAGAGTCCCCACGGGATGCCTTCTGGAAATCAATAACCGCTATGTATGGAAAAATGACTATATGGCCTATTTTTCGCCCCATCTCCACAGGTTCGGTTTTACAATCGGCTCCGATGCGCACAAACCGAACTGGCTTAACCAGCATGTCGCCCGCCATGCGGCAGCCATGCTCGGAATAGAGGAAACTGTCCTATTCCCCTCTCGGTACAGCCTGTCCGTATATTCATAAGGAAAAAAAATGGAAAATATCGAATCCGTGGCCCTTATAGGCGCCGGAGCTCTGGGTCTGATGTATCTTGATACCATAAACAGAAAAGGAGGAAGTATGTCATATTTCCTCTCCGATGCGCAAAGACACGACCTCCTGAAAGAGAAAGTATTTAACATCAACGGAACTGAAACCAGACTTCCGTCGCGCCGTCCTTCAGATCTATCCACTCCGCCGGATCTGGTTATTCTCTGCGTAAAAAATCATCATCTGGAAAGCGTCAGACACCTTCTCGGGGAAGTTTGCGGACCGGAAACCATTATCATATCGGTACTCAACGGAATCCGGAGCGAGGCTTTCCTCGAAACGGCGGTACCGGCCCCGACAGTCCTCTACACCGTCGTCCTGGGAATGGATGCCGTCAGGGAAGGGGATGGACTGACTTATACAAGACAGGGGAAATTTATAATCGGAACCAAAGACAACGCTCCTTCGGAAAAGCTGGATCAGGTGCGGGCATTTCTTGAGAGGAATGGATTCATATGCGAAATCCCCGAAGATATTCACAGAGAAATCTGGTTCAAATGGATGATCAATATCGGAATAAACCAGACCTCAGCCCTTCTCGGAGCCACCTACAGCGCATTTCAGAGAACTGGCGAAGCCAGAGCTCTTATGGATGACGCCATGAGGGAAACTATTTCGGTAGCCGAAGCCTCCGGGATCTCACTTCATGAGGGAGACCTGGAAAGATGGTATTCCGTTTTGTCGACCCTCGGAGGCGGAGGAAAAACCTCCATGCTGCAGGATATGGAAGCCATGAGAAAGACCGAAGTGGAATCCTTTGCCGGTGAGCTGATAGAGCTGGCCGGAAAGCTGGCTGTACCTGTTCCGGTCAACAGAGCCCTGTACAGACTGATAAAAGCCAAAGAAGAAATTTACTCAGGAAAGTGACATAAAGACTCATTTAGTATGTTTAATTATTAATCTTTGTTAATTTTTGGAAAAAGTAATGTTTTCTTTTCCAATACCTGATTAATTTATGCAAAGACTTAATTGGACTTATTATGAACATCAAGATTTTAAAGCCATTATTAATTGCATTTCTGGCAGGACAGACTCTTTACGGAGCGGAAATAGATCAGTTAACGGATCGTGAAAAATACCAGGACTTGGCCGGAGATTTTACGCCGATTCTCAATGCCTATACGAACAGTCTATTGCTGGAGGCTGTTGAAAACTTCAATACCCAATATAATGTTCCGGACATGACTCTGCATGAAATCCACAGGAAAATGGCTTTTGAGATACATAAAAGCACAGCGGGGGAAAACCCGGAGAGCTACAGCGGGAAGATACCCGACAGAATCAATCTTGTTTACGCTCTGGGGAAAAGCGGACACGGCCCGGTCCAGACCTGGATCGTAAGCGAAGAGAACAGAGACTGGTGGACGAAGCTGGGCGAAAATATCTATTCAGGCTTCCTGCCCGAACCTGTCAACCGGAATTATATTGTCAAAGTGGCCGGGGAGTTTATCGGTCCTGATAAAATCGATCACTTTTTCGATCAGGGCTACTCCTACTGGCTGAAAAGCGGTTTCGGTGAAGATGATAAAGCTGCCATCGAGTTTGGAGTGGAGTCGGAAAACGGCTGGTACGGATTAAAAGCGGGAGGCGTTTTCTCCTTTGCCGACCTGAAAGCCAATTGGGAAGGTTACCGATTCTATATTGATCTGTTCGATGAGGAGAAAGGTTATCTCAAAATCAGCGAAGAAGGTTTAATCTCGATGAGAGAACCTTTTGACTGGTCCGATTATATCGACTGGCAATTCGACGAACTAAAAAACCCTTCTGTCATGACTGAAATAACCTATCAGTTAATCTGCAGGCATATAAAAAGACATTACGAACAGTATAAAGAAACCTATGACTATCTGGAAAAAAAAGGAATCCTCGATTTTGCCGTCAACCGGGATTCCATATACCTGACAGACGATCTCGCTTTCAGCAGAGATCGTGTTTTCGATCTGAAAGAGATTATGGCGGGAACTTAAAAATCCCCGAAATCCTTATCTTCATAAGTCTCTTTCAATTCCTCTTCAGCCGGAGAGATTCTCATTTCGCTTTTCCCGGAGGGAAGTGTTTTTACGGATCCGGATCTTTCGAGAGCCGGTCTGCGGTTTTCCCTTATAGCACGGTCCCGCTGTACGGCCCTGTATTCCCGTTTCTTTCCCGTGTTGAAGAACTGGATCATCTCCAGAAGTGTCATAGCCTGTGAGGAGAGCTCCTCGGAAGTGGCGGCGAGCTCTTCCGAGGAGGCGGAGTTCTGCTGTATAACCTGATCGAGCTGCAGGATCGATGTGTTGATCTGTTCCACGCCGGTTCTCTGTTCGCTGCTGGCGGCACTGATCTCCTGGACAAGCTCGGCGGTCTTCTGAATATCGGGAACCAGTTTGGAGAGCAGATCCCCCGCCTGTTCGGCTATCTGAACCGACTCATTGGAAAGTCCGCTGATTTCTCCCGCGGCGACGCCGCTCCTCTCCGCCAGTTTCCTGACTTCCGATGCGACGACGGCAAAACCTTTACCGTGATCTCCCGCCCTGGCCGCTTCGATGGCGGCGTTGAGAGCCAGAAGATTTGTCTGCCGGGCAATTTCCTCTATTATCGAGATCTTGTTCGCTATCTGTTTCATCGCCGTTACGGTCTTGGCAACCGATTCGCCGCTTTTGTTGGCATCATCCACGACCTTGCGGGCAATGCTTTCGGTCTGCATGGCATTATCGCTGTTCTGCTGAATATTGGCGCTCATCTGTTCCATGGAAGCCGAGACTTCCTCGGCACCGGCGGCCTGTTCCGTCGCCCCCTGGGAGAGAAGCTGGGCACTCGAACTGATCTGATCGCTGCCCTGAGAAACGTTTTCAACCGATGTAATGATGTTTTCCACAATCTCTTTCAGCTTGCCGTTCATATTGTCCATGGATGCGGCCAGCATGCCGATCTCATCGGAGCGGTTCTCGAAACCGGCGCGGTGAGTCAGATCTCCCCGGGCCAGATATTCGGCATGACTGGAAATCTGAACAATAGGTCTGGAGATGGATTTACTGTAGAAGAAAACGATCAGCCCCATAAGAATAAGAGCGGAGATTCCGATGACAACAACAATGATTACCATTTTGTTGAACGGCTTCATTATCTCCTCTTCCGGAACGGCGATAGTGAGAATCCACGGATCGTCGATATACTTGATGAACATGGGCGCCGAAATATGCCAGAACCCCTCTTCCACCAGTACTTCATTGAACTTCTGCTCCCTTTTTTCATAAAAGGGGAAAGCTTCCGGGAGCGTCTTTCCCAGGAATTCCTTTTTATATCCGACGATCGTTCCCGCGGCAGTGGTCAGATAGGCGTAACTGCCTTCATATGGTTTGACTTTTTCTATTTCCTCCTGATAGTAGGAGAGCTCTACGGAATAACCGATGACACCTATGCTTTTTCCCTGATAGACGAGAGCCCGGCACATACTGGTTTCAAAAGTCTGCCCTGTCTCCCCGCCGTAATCCCAGGCGTACGGTTCGGTCAGAACCATTTTCTGAGTCTTCATGGGATCGTTCCACCAACTGTCATAATCGCCGGGATCATAGGTAAGAACAGTCTGGTTTTCTTTTGTTCCTCTCAATCTCAGAACACTGAAGTTAAACCATTTATCATAGGGAGCGCCGGTGTTGCCGCGGTATTCGAAATTACTTAAATACCCCGGATAGATGATGCTCCACTGGTTGAATCCGAGAATATCATCGAAATCATCAAAATGATGATCCAGAAATTTACTGAAATAATCGGCATTATCCTCTACGGGGTTTTCTATGGCTGCCAGGAATATACCATGGAGACCCATGATTTTCGTAGCGATGGGATTCAGTTTATCCTGATACAGATAAGCCTGAGCTTCCGCCAGATTCTGCACTTTCTCTATGGTCTGGGCTTTGTAAATGGACGCCGTCTGGGACATGATGAAGAGAGCCAGTAGAACCATCCCCGAACCGGCCAGAAGCGATGTGGCTAGAATCAGTTTCGCCCTGATTTTCAATCTGTTTAGCATACCTTTCTCCCTGTTCAGAAAACCGTATAATGCAAATTCTAGTTTGCTGAAGGGCTCAGGTCAAAAAAAATCAGGATTATAGTGAACTTTACTTTTTCATATAGTTCTTTTTGATCCACTCTCTGTTGAGAAAAAGATGCAGAACCGTCATGCCGGCGAAGAGAAATCCGGGCAAAGCGTGCAGCGTTCCGTAAATACCCCGCTCCAGCCAGAAATCGTGGGTTATGGCCGTTATGACGATTAAAAGAAAATCAGCGGCCATAAGGGCATTGAGAATTTTCAGGGCTTTAGCTTTTTTCATAATACACTCCTGTTTTTTTGTTTCTTTTCAATATCTGTTTATGATTATAGAAGAGAAATACAAACTGATCATCTCTCTTTTTTTAGACAAACCTGAATGATTGTTCTTGATCGTTTATGATTTTTTATGATATACATAGAGCAATAAAAGAAAATTAACGGTCCTGATAGATCAAAAAGGGGTTAATATGGCCGATATATATGATGTAGCGATCATCGGAGCGGGAGTCATCGGTTCCGCTATTGCCAGAAAGCTTTCATCCTACAATTTAAAAACCGCATTGCTCGAGAAAGAGTGCGATGTGAGTTTCGGCGTGTCTAAAGCCAATTCGGGAATCATTCACGGTGGATTTCATCACGATTCGGCGACTCTCAAATCCCGTCTGGAAGTCAAGGGGAACCTGATGTTCGATCAGCTGAAGGATGAGCTGCATTTTCCCTTTAACCGCTGCGGGATTCTCGTAGCCGCTTTCAGCGGCGATGAAATGAGGACGGTGGAAAAACTCTATCAGAACGGGTTAGGCAACAAGGCGATCGGCATTGAACTCTGCAACCACGAACGGATGATCAGTCTCGAACCGAAGCTGAACCGCGATGTCGTCGGCGGGCTCTATGCCCCGGGAGGAGGCATAATCGAACCGTACCGTTTCGTATTCTCCCTGGTCGAATCGGCAAAGAAAAACGGAGTCGAAGTTCTGACGAAGTTCGAGGTCGCGGAAAGTGAAGAGAAAAATGACTGCTATATTCTGAAAAGCGCCGACGGACGATCGCTGAAAGCAAAATGGGTGGTCAATGCGGCAGGACTGTACAGCGATGAAATATCCCGGATCTTCGGGGCCGAATCCTTTACCATTACACCGCGGAAAGGAGAGGAATTTCTACTGGACCGCAATGCCACAGCTTACACGAGCAAGGTCATATTCCCGGCGCCGAGTCATGTTTCCAAAGGGATGCTCGTTATCCCCACAGCCGAGGGAACAACCATGGTCGGGCCGACAGCCCAGATGGTCGATGACAAACAGGACGCCTCCACGTCGAAAGCCAATTTTCAGGCTATATTCTCCAGCGCCAGGCGGCTCGTTCCCGCTGTTTCCGAAAGGGACATCATTACATCTTTTACGGGGCTCCGCCCCACAATGGAAGGGGACGATTTCTATATAGAAGCTTCTAAAATCAAACCCCGCTTTATACAGGTTGCGGGGATCCAGTCCCCGGGACTGACGGCGGCGCCGGCCATAGCCGATTACGTGAAGGACATCCTGAAAGTCGAAGGACTCGCCCTTTCGGAAAAACCGGACTTCGATCCCTATATAGAAGATGTACCCCGTTTCCGGAACAGTTCAAAAGAGGAGCTGGATGCCCTGATAGCGGAAAATCCCGCATACGGAGAAGTTATCTGCCGGTGCGAGAATATTTCCGAAGCGGAGATCGTCGCGGCGGTCCGTCAGGGTCATGATACGCTCGATGGTGTTAAATTCTATACGAGAGCCATGATGGGGCGGTGCCAGGGAGGTTTCTGCACCCATAAGATTATGAAAATCATCTGCCGGGAAACGGGAAAATCCATGGATGAGCTGACCAAAAGAGGCGGCGGCAGCTGGCTGGTCCATAAAAAAGTGGGAGATTACGCCCTGGAGGACAGAGCATGAAAACTATCGAAAAAGACGTGCTGGTAATCGGAGGAGGTTCGGCCGGAATGGCGGCGGCCGCAGAGATCCGGGAGAGGAACCATTCGGTCGCTATTGTGGAAAGGGACAATATTCTGGGTGGGATTCTCAATCAGTGCATTCACAACGGATTCGGACTGCACCGATTTAAAGAAGAGCTGACCGGACCGGAATATGCCGAGCGCTATGCCGAAATCATTGAAGCGTCGGATATGGAAGTCTTTACGGGGACAACCGTAACGGAAATTGAGAAACGCGATGAGGGGAAGACCGTTTACGCCTATTCGGCCCGCCACGGCATGCTGGTTTTCCAGGTCAAAGCTGTGGTGCTGGCCATGGGATGCCGCGAGAGAAATAGAGGCAATATAGGCACCCCCGGAACCAGGCCTGCGGGAGTCTATACGGCGGGGCTGGCCCAGCGGCTGGTCAATATGGAGGGGCTGATGCCCGGTTCCAAATGCGTGATTGTCGGGTCGGGAGATATCGGCCTGATTATGGCCAGACGAATGTCCTGGGTCGGTGCCGACGTCAAAGCCGTGGTGGAAATACAGCCCTATCCCGCCGGGCTGACGAGAAATATCGTTCAGTGCCTCAATGACTTCAACATTCCCCTGCACCTCTCTCATGTTGTCTCGAAGATTCACGGGAAAGACAGAGTCGAGGGGATCGATATAACACCGCTGAGGGACGGGATTGAAGTGACGGAAGAGACATTCCATATCGAATGCGACACCCTTCTGCTATCGGTCGGATTGATTCCCGACAATGAAATCGCCCGGAAAGCCGGTATCGACATCAATCGGGAAACAAACGGCCCTCTGGTGGACAGCAGCCTTATGACCAGTGTCGAAGGCATTTTCGCCTGCGGCAATGTCCTTCATGTCCACGACCTGGTCGATTATGTCAGCGAAGAGTCTCACCGCTGCGGCGCCTTTGTCAGCGATTACCTGGAACATCAAAGTGAAACCAAACAGTTTAAAATGGTTTCGGGGAGCAATCTCAAATACGTTATCCCCAATCAGTTCAGGGCCGACAGGGATAACCACTTTTATATGCGGAGCCTGATTGTGAGGAACCACGCCGAACTGGTTCTGACACTGGACGGAAAAGAACTGGGGCGGAAAAAACTCCGCCATATTCAGCCTTCGGAAATGATCAGCTTTACACTGAAGGAAAAGGATCTGGACAAGGCGGCTTTAGACGACAACAGCACGCTGGAAATCAGTCTTGTCGGCTAAAGGGAGTAAGATAAAATGACAAAAGAGTTAATCTGTATCAGCTGCCCCATAGGGTGCCATCTCGAAGTGACGCAGAAAGGCGATGAAATAACCGTTCGCAACAACAAATGCTCCCGCGGTGAAATCTACGGGAAAGAGGAGCTTCTGGCCCCGAAGCGGGTCGTGACAGCAACCTGTCCTGTGAAATCGGATCTCATGTTGAGAATACCGGTAAAAACGACAGAAGCCATACCCGTAGAGCTTATAAACCGACTTCTGGAAGAGCTTTACAAAAGGGAAGTATCGGCACCGGTCAGAAGAGGCGACATCATTCTGGAGAATTTCATGGATTCGGGAATTGATGTCGTTTCGACGAAGACTCTGTCCGGCTAGGATTTATCTTCAACCGCGGCGACGGCCCGTACCGGGGACCCGTCGGCCGACCGGATCTTCAGAGGAAAGGCGGAAAAAGTAAAACCGTATTCGGGAAGACGGTCCAGGTTTGTCAGGTTTTCCACAATGACAAAATTTTTGTGAAGAAGTTTCCTGTGAACGACGAAATCGGTGGTTTCAACCGGATCGACCGATATGGCATCGATTCCCAGCCCCTTGAGAGGGACCTTGCTCAGCCAGAGTGCCGCCTGTTCCGTCAGAACCGGAAAGTCCCGGAAGTACTTTTCCGTTCCCCAATAGCGGTCCCAGCCCGTGCGGATCAGAAGGAAATCACAGTGCTCAAGGAGAGGCTCTATCCCCGTCAGATCGGCGATTTCGATAGCGGGGCGGCTCTTTCCGGAAAAATCGAAGAGACAGGCCCGTCCGGAAAACTTATCGACGGGAAAGTCATCAAGAGCCGCCCGGCCTTCCAGAAGATGGGCCGGCGCGTCCATATGGGTGCCCGTATGGGAGAACATGGTGATTTTCTTTTCGGCGAAACCGTCTTTCTCTATGGTGTTCCCTGCGAGAAAGACCGGCTCTTCCGTGCCGGGATAAACGGGCATATCTTCGCTGAGCGTATGGGTCAGGTCTATAAAAGTCATGATCTCTCCTTTTTTGCCGCGGCCTGTCCCTTCCGGAATTCCTGGGCGGTACACTTGTAAGTTTTTCTGAAAATTCGGGAAAAATAATTGGCATCCTGAAAGCCGATAATCCGGGCGATATCGCCGATCGCCAGTTCCCTGTGATTAAGAAGAAGGTCTTCCGCTTTGGCAAAACGGAGTTCGTTCAGATAGCGGTTGAATCCCTTTCCCACCTCTTTTTTAAAGAGTTCTGAAAAATACGACACATTGAGAACCAGGACATCGCACATTTCATTGAGCGAGAGGGGGCGGCTGAAATTTTCGTGGATATATTTGAGCGCCGCCCTTATTTTCTCGTTTTCGATCAGGGGGAACTCCTCTTCGGACGGCATGGGATATTCCGTCGTCAGCCGTTTGACCTGTCTCTCCAGAACCGCGGTTCCCTCCTGCTCCATACGCCTCTTCCGGAGCCGTTCGATGGCCTTCCCGATAGCCTTCTCAAGCTCTTCCTTTTCAACGGGCTTCAGAAGGAAATCGCTCACACCCGATTTAATGGCTTTTTGTGCGTATTCGAAATTATCGAACCCGGAAATAATAATAATCTCCGCTTTGGGCAGAAGTATTCTGATATTCTCAATCAGTTCGAGGCCGGAGAGGACCGGCATTCTGATATCGGTCAGAATGATATCGGGGCGGGTCCGTTTAACCAGATCAAGACCTTCCCGGCCGTCTTCCGCTTCACCGGTCACCTGCAGGGAATAGCGTTCAAGGGGGAGCAGCTTGCGGATCAGCTCACGGATCCACTTCTCATCATCAATAATGGCGACATCAAACATGTTCTTCCTCTCTGGAAAAAGGTATTTTAATGGTAAATTTTGTCCACAGATTTTTCTCGCTTTCAGCGGTCAGACCGTAACTGTTCCCGTAGAGCAGCTTGAGTCTCAGATTCACGTTATCCAGCCCGTGGGCCTGTTTGATACTGCTCAGCCTCGGATCCACAGCGAATCGTTCATTCATTTCCACAAGGGTCCCGCCATCGATTCCCGGTCCGTTATCCAGAATGGCGATGAGGAGAGAATCACTCTCTTTCCGGGCGTTGATCTTCAGAAATCCCCCCTTCCCTCTCAATTCCAGACCGTACTTGAAGGCATTTTCAATAACAGGCTGGAGAATAAACCGTGTTATCCGGACTTTCTGATACTCTTCGGGAATATCGATTTCCACGGCGATACGGTCGCCGAAACGGAACTTCTGAATCTGAAGATAATTGTGGAGATACTCGATTTCGCTTCCCAGATCGGTGTTTTCGCTGAGGTTCCCCACGTTGTACCGGAAAAGACGGGATAAAGCCAGGGTCATTCCGGAAATATCCTCATTGCCTTCCGAAAGAGCCAATCCCCTGATAACATCAAGGGTGTTATAGAGGAAATGGGGATTGATCTGAGCCTGAAGGGCGTGAAACTTCGCTTCAGCCGACTCGTTTTCCTTGGCCACGACAGTTTCGATCAGTTCGTTGACCTCGCTGACCATGGTCTGAAACCGGGTAATGAGAAAGGACAATTCCTTGTATTTCGTCGAGGGATAGTGAGGCGAAAAATCCCCCCGACCCACCTGCTGCATTCCCAGATAAAGCTGATGAAGCGGTTTCGTAATGGTCCGGGACAATATAAGAGCCACGATCAGGCTGGCCAGAACGATGAGTGAAATGATTATAGTCGTCCCGACAATGGCCGAATTGAAACGGCTCAGGATTCTGTCTTTCCGGACAAATGCGTGAAGATCGATCTTTCCGGGACGGATTTCCTCGACAATTTCCAGTCCTTCGTTCCGGTTCTCTTCCGGCAGCTCCTGATAGAGACTGTTTTCCAGAAGAATCCCCTCTTCGGCAATGTTTTTCAGATACATGGGTATCGGCTCTTCCGTGGAGGGGATTTCAACAAAATCGCTGAAAGCCGTCGTCTCGATATCAATCAGGATCAGCACTTTCGCGCCCTGTTTCATGGGAAGTTCAAAGACCTGCAGGAAGGACATGACCGAATCGTATTCGTCGCGCACGACCGCCACGTTGTACTGGGCCGCGTGAATCCCCGTGAATACTTCCTCCTTTCCCGATATCCAGGCTCTGCGGATCCACTCCCTGTCGAGAAGCAGATTGGCCCGGATCCCGTTCCGCGAACTGACCACATACCCCGACTCGAAAACGACATAAATCCCGTTTATATAGTGGTTGGCGTTATCGATGACATAGAGATACTCGAACAAATCCTTCAATTTGACGATCTGCTCTTTCTGCAGGGCGCTGTCCAGTGTTATGGGAATATAATCTGTCAGAATCTTTCCCAATGTGGCTCTCTGGGCTATTTTTACGCTATCGAAAATATTGAGGAGACTCTTCTCCCGCTGTTTGATCAAAGCTTTCTGATAGGAAACCACATCATTGTCGATGATGTTTTTCACATTGCTGATATAAAGCAGGGTAATCAGGGCGAAAGGAATGATGATCGCCAGGGAGAGGAGAAATATCAGGTCTTTTCTGATGGTTCTATTCATGGCTCTCCACCACGGCGTTTTGAACCATTTCCAGGAATTCCTCTTTTCCCAGCACGCCGCTCCACAGCAGATCGACCGCTTCCTTGTAGGTTTCGAAAGCCGTCAGGGAATTGAAGTAGAACTCCTGTATGCCCAGAACTTCAACTCCTTCCCTGTAGTCGAAGACTTTCCGGTACATGGAGTTTTTCAACTCGGGATATGCCATTTTCTTAGCCGGAATATTACCGGACTGGAGCATGCGGGTCTCGTATATTTCATCGGAGAGAAGCCAGTCGACCACCTTGATGATGGATTCCCTTTTTTCCGGATCATTCCAGGATTTTCTATTGATACAGACGCTCTGGGCCATTCCGCCGATAGTGAAATTCTCCGTGTCGAGCGATCTGGAATTCATCCGGGGGACCGGTATGATAACCGTATCTTTAGCGATATCCTCGCTGAAAAGGGCGAGGCTCCAGGTAAAGGAATAACTGAGAGCCGTGCGCCTTTCGTTGTATTCATCTATCTGCTGTTCAAAGGAACCGGCATAGATGGTGTTCTCCGGAATGGCCTTCATATCGATCAGATCGATAACTCCGTCGGCAGCCATTTCCGTAGCCGGGGTAATGAATTTCAGACTGCTGCGGAGATCGAGTGTATCCCTGTATCCGTCGGGATGCTGATAGGTCAGGGCGCTGAAGAAAAGATGACCCGGATCGCCCCTGAAACTCCCCAGATAAAAGGGAACGATTCCGTGCTCACGAAAAACCGGCGTAATAGCCCGCAGATCATCCCAGGTTTCAGGAAGATCGAGACCGTACTGGTCAAAGAGGCTCTTATTGGCGGCCATAAATCCGAAAAAGACTTCGTGGGGCACGGCATAATTGATCCCGTTCACTTCCGTGGCCTTCAGGCTCTCTTCGAAAAAATCATCCCGTTCCACTGTTTCGGAAGCATCGAAATACTCCTGTATATCGAGAAGATAGCCCTTCTCCGCCAGGTATTTGAGATTGGTCTCATAGCTCCAGAAGAGGAACACATCGGGCAGCGTCCCGGAGGAGAGATCAATGAGTATTTTCTGTTTGTGGTTCAGCCCGATGCTCTCTTCCGTTTCCAGAATGAAGTCATCCTTCATTCTCTCTTTATAGGCGGCTACGGTATTCTTAAATCCGTGGCCCCAGGAATAAGCCATTCGAATCACCGGTTTCCGCTGCTCCACAGCCGTTTCACCGGAATCATCGTGACCGAATGCCGTCAGAGAGATGAGGCAGGTCGTAAAGAATATCAGCTTCAGCGCTGCGGATTTCATTAATGCTCCCCTTTTGATTTTCAGATGATACCAGTATATATGACATCTGGAAATCGCGACCCGAAAAATATCCAGATTTACTGAAAAAGCTCTTCTATCGCCTTACGGGGAAGTGGGGGTAGCCTGTATTCAGTTAATTTTTAAAGGAGATTTATTGATGAAAAATGTAAAATCGATTCTGATCGCAGCTCTGATCGTATCGTTGGCTCTCACCTCAGCATTCGCAGGAGGTCAGGAAGACAAAGCAGCGGACGGAAAAACAACTGTTACCGTATGGACTCTCTGGACTGAAACGACAGACGATGCCAACGCCGTAGCGTTCCGCAAAGCCCTGGAAACAGCCAAAACTGATCTTCCCAATATTATTATCGAGCACGATGCCGCTGAAAACGAAGCATACAAAACAAAAATTAAAACAGCCATGGCTGCCGACGAAGTACCCGATGTCTTTTTCGCCTGGGGTGCCGGATTCGTTAAACCCTTTGTCGATGCCGGAAAAGTTATGCCCCTCGACTCCTACCTCGCTGACGGAACGGCCGACCGCATCAAAGGCGGAGCCAATACGAACTTCATGTTTTCAGGCAAAACTTACGGTCTGACTTTCACACAGTGGGTCGCGTCTCTTTACTGCAACAAAGCCCTCTTTGACAAATACGGACTGAAGATTCCCGAGACTTACGACGATCTGATGACAGCCGTTAAAGTTTTCAACGAAAACGGTGTTATCCCCATAACAGTAGGTGAAAAAGACAAATGGCCCGGTATGTTCTGGCAGAACGCTTTCGCCATCAGAACAGCCGGCGCGGACATGTCCAACAAAGCCCTGTCCGGAGAAGCCTCTTTCAATACTCCCGATTTCGTCGAGTCCGCCAGACTGCTGAGCGACCTCGTTGCGGCCGGCGGATTCGTAGACGGAGCTCTCGGGCTCGACTACAACGAAGGCGGAGCCCTCTTCCTGGAAGGTCAGGCGGCCATGTACTACATGGGCGACTGGTTCGCAGGAGATATCGCCAGCGCGGAAAGCGGAATCGTCGATTCTGTCGTAGCGGCCAAATTCCCCACAATTCCCGACGGAAAAGGTGATGCCACTCAGTTCCTCGGCGGATCCATCGACGGTCTCTGCGTCTCCGAAGCATCCGAAAACAAAGATGCCGCGGCTGCAGTTGCAAAATATCTTATGGAACAGGTTTCCAGAAACCTCGTCGCAGCCGGATCCGGTATCCCCACATGGAATACCGACGGTGTTGTCAGTTCAGGTTCCAACCCTGTCGTTGACCAGATCAAAGCGAATATCGCCGATTCGACCGGATACGTTCTGGCATGGGATACGTTCCTGTCCGGAGCAGATGCCGACGACCACAAAAACTACGTTGCCGAGCTCTTCGGTCAGACAATGACTCCCGAAGCATTTGCAGCGGCCATGCAGGAAATGAACGAGTAAAGCCTTTTTAGTAATTTGATAATACCTTTGGAACTGTCCCCTTGCCTTTCCGGGCATCGGGGCAGTTCCGCTTTTTTACGATTTTCAGGAGTTCACATGAACAAAGTTCTATCGGATAAAAGAATCATTGCCCTTTTTATGCTGCCGGCAACGGTCGTTTTTGTCATGATTGTCATAGTTCCCATCATCCGGTCCGGTTACTACAGCACCCTGGACTGGGATGGAATCGGAAAGGGCAGATTTTCGGGGATAGATAACTATATCAAGCTGCTTGTCCACAACAAGAGCGGATTTTACCAGGCCATATGGAACTCCCTGCTCCTGGCCCTTCTCTCAGTCTTCATACAGCTTCCCCTTGCCTTTCTCTTTGCGAGGGCTCTGGCTTCGGGAGTCAGAGGTGAGGGATTCTTCAGGACGGTCTATTTTATTCCCGTTATTGTCTCCACGGTCGTCATCGGGCAGATGTGGCGGAAAATCTACAATCCCCAGTACGGGCTTCTCAATTCCTTCTTTGAGCATCTGGGCGCGGGATTCCTTCAGCAGGAATGGCTGGGCAACCCCGATCTGGCTTTGGAAGCCGTTTTCATACCCCTTCTATGGCAGTATGTGGGTTACCATATTCTCCTTTTTTACGCAGCCATAAAAACCATTCCCAAAGAGCTGATCGAAGCGGCCAGAATTGACGGGGCTTCACACAACAGAATTACGCTCAGCATTGTCATTCCCTATATCGTTCCCATCATTGAGATCTGCGTCATACTGGCTGTAATCGGATCATTGAAAACATTCGATCTGATTTATATCCTGACCGGCGGCGGACCGCTCCACGCGACGGAAGTGCCGACGACGATCATGTTCAACACGATTTTTCACAGAGTCAATTACGGATACGGAAGTTCCATGGCCATGTTTATCATAGCCGAGTGTCTGCTTCTCACCGTTGTCATAAAAAGAATATTCGGGAGGCTGGCGCAGCAATGAGAAAAAGAAAATTAGGGCAGAGAGTGTTAATTATCGGTCTTTCACTCTATGCCGTCATACAGGTTTATCCCTTTTTCTGGCTTATCCTGTTCTCCTTCAAGAGCAACTCGGAGATTTTCGGAGGCAATATCGCCGGATTTCCGGAAAAAATGCTCTGGAGCAATTATCAGGATGCCTTTTTCGGCGGGAAAGTCGGTCTTTACCTGTTCAACAGCACTCTGGTGACAGCTCTGACTATAGCGCTGACCCTTTTCGTGTCGGCTCTGGCAGCCTACGCCATTGCGAGACTCCGCTGGAAATTCAGCAAAACGGCCATGGTCATTTTTCTGACAGGGATGATGATACCCATTCACGCGACGCTCCTTCCTCTGTTTATTTCCTTCAGGGATATGAAGATTCTCAACACGTACTGGAGCCTCATCCTCCCCTACACAGCTTTCGGGATTCCCATAGCCATGTACATCCTCGTCGGCTTTATGCAGGCCATACCGGGAGAGATGGAGGAATCGGCTTTTATGGACGGAGCGGGAGTGTTCAGCTCATTTTTCCGGATCATTCTGCCCATAGTGAAACCGGCCATGGCGACGGTCGCCATATTCACATTCCTGAGCGCCTGGAACGAACTGATGTTCGCCATAACCTTCATCAGCAAAAGCCAGTTCAGAACCCTGACGGTCGGGCTGCAGTCCATGGTGGGCCAGTACGCGACCAAATGGGGGCCTATCGGCGCGGGACTTGTGATCGGAACCATTCCGACCATTATCATCTACGCCATAATGAGCAAGGAAATCCAGAACAGCCTTGTCACCGCCGGAGCGGTCAAGGGCTGATTATACCAACGGAACGATACAGACAGGCGACCCAGTTCCATATGATACGGGACGGGAGGATTCCGGTTTACCGGTCTTCCCGTCAAACCGTTTCGCCGCAATGTTATGGGAATCCTGGTTGGCGATGAACAGCCAGTCACCGGAGGGGCTGAACGTTATATCCCGGGGAGTTTTCCCTTCCGGGGAAAAACCGTCCACCCATTGCAAAGTCAACCGATCTTCCTCACGGACAAGTCCATAGACTTCAATCCGGTCGATAAAGCGGTTTGAAAGTGCCAGAGTGCATCCCGAAGGATGCATTTTTACCGCCGCCGGAGCCGGTGTGCCTGAAAATGAACCGGCAGGCAATGGAATATCCTCTACGATTTTCAGCGTCCCGTCGCTTTTGTTCCGCCGGGCGAGTATCAAATGGGCCTTCAGCTCACAGAGAATAAAAGCATAATCTCCCGACGGATCAAAAACCATATGCCTGGGACCGTATCCCGGCGGCAGTTCAAGAGACCCCTCTTCCCGTTTCAGTCCTCCTTCGAGGCTGTGGATATGAACCCTGTCGGTCCCCAGATCGCAGATATAGGCCCGGGTCTCTTCCGGATCGAGCAGAATCTGATGGGCATGGGAAGCCTCCTGTCTAATGGAATCAGGCCCTTTCCCCCCATAGGAAATCCGGCCCCATTCCTCCGGTCGGGAATCCTTATTCAAATGAAATCCGCAGATGGAACCGTTCTGATAGGATGCCGCGTAAAGGCTATCCCCTGAATGATTTACAGAAATATGACAGAGCGCTCCGCATTGGCTTCTCAGGGAAATTCCTTTGCGGAACGACCCATCCCTCGCTCTGATGAACTGCCGTATCATTCCGACGTTTTCCGGATCTTCTTCTATCGCGAAAAGAGACGAGGTTTTTCCGTTCCAGCTCAGGTAGGTGGGATTTGTCATTTCCCCCAGCGTATGCGGTTCGGAAAATGTTCCGCTCCCTTCATCAAATGATAAGATTTCCACGCCCTGCCCTCTCGCATCGGGCACATGGCCGGCGCACAGGGTATAAGTTCCTACAGCCAGTTTCAGTTCGCTCATATTGTCTCCCGGTACAACTTTAGCACGGTATATCCTTTTGGAACAGGGGGAACTCCAAAACGAACACCATGACCATAGTCATCGACCTCAGTCATTGACTGCAGTCAACATAAACATTGACAACTTGAAAAATCAGGGCGTAGTATATATTAATTTCGGAATATTTAAGGAGCAATTATGTACGCATTACTAGCCTCTATCCCTATTCTTCTCACGATCGTCCTCATGGTCGGCTTAAACTGGCCGGCCAAAAAAGTCATGCCTCTGGCCTGGGTTTCCGCTCTGCTGCTGGCGGCACTTGTATGGAAAATGCCGGTTCACTGGATCGCCGGAGCCTCTGTATCCGGAGCTTTGAGTGCCTTCAACATTCTGATTATCGTATTCGGAGCTATTCTGCTGATGAACACTCTGAAAAACTCAGGTGCCATTAAATCGATAAACAGAACTTTTCACGGCATCAGTCCCGACAGAAGAATTCAGGCGATCATTATCGCGTTCCTCTTTGTCTCCTTTATCGAAGGCGCCGCGGGATTCGGGACTCCGGCAGCTCTGGCGGGACCACTTCTCGTTAGCCTGGGCTTTCCCCCTCTCGCCGCTGTCGTTCTGGCTCTGGTCGGAGACTCGACTGCTGTCAGTTTCGGAGCCGTGGGCACGCCCATCATCGGAGGCGTAGCCAAAGTGCTCGATTCTCCCGCCATCAGAGAGACAATCGGACAGTACGGCTGGTCCTGGGATACGTTCATTCAGCAGATCGGAATCTGGTCGGCCCTCCCCCACTTCGTCATGGGGACGCTTATGCCCCTTCTCATCGTCATGATTCTCACAAAGCTCTTCGGACCCCGGAAAAGCATACACGATGCCTTTGAAGTGGCTCCTTTCGCCATTTTCGCCGGTTTGAGTTTCACCATCCCCTACACTCTTCTGGCCGTCTTTATCGGACCGGAACTTCCCTCCGTTCTGGGAGCTCTTATCGCTATCGGCATAACCATAACGGCGGCGAAGAAAGGCTTCCTCATGCCTAAAAAGACCTGGGATTTCGCCGAACGCTCAACCTGGTCGGAAGACTGGATCGGGTCTGTCGAGCCGGAGCAGGAGAGTTCCTCAGTAGAAATCAACGGCTTTATGGCCTGGCTGCCCTATATCCTGGTAGCGGCAATCCTCGTCATAACCCGTATCCCCGCCCTGGGAATCAAACAGCTCATCACGGCTCCCGCCGTTACCATCGCCTGGAAAAACATGATCGGAACCAATCTGAGTTACAGCCTCCAGCTGCTCTATCTTCCCGGAACGGTTCCCTTCGTCCTCGTCTCTCTGCTGACCATCTTTCTCCACAGAATGAAAGGCGATGCCGTCAAAGCGACCTGGTCGAAATCGCTGAAACAGCTGGTTCCCGCCACGATCGCCCTTGTATTCGCCGTGGCCATGGTCAATATCATGCGGTTTTCCGGAAACAACGCTTCGGGAAGCATGGATATGCTGAAAACCCTGTCCACCGCCGCGGCCGCCCTGCTCAGCCCCGTCTGGGTCTTCATGGCCCCTCTGGTCGGCATACTCGGCGCTTTCATGACCGGATCGAACACCGTCTCCAATATCCTCTTTTCGGGATTCCAGTACGAAGTCGCCACACAGGCGGAACTGTCCCGGACGATTATTCTCGGACTCCAGGTCATCGGGGGAGCAGCGGGCAACATGATATGCGTCCACAATGTCGTAGCCGCCAGCACCACGGTCGGCCTGACCGGAAGGGAAGGAAAAATTATCAGAACCAATATCGTGCCGGCGGTAATCTACTCGCTGGTTGTCAGCCTCGTTGCGCTGCTGGCGATGGGAATCTTCGTTCCCGCACTTTTTTAAGGAAGAAATATGAATATTATCGTACCAATCAAACAGGTTCCCGAAACCAGTAATGTTAAAATGGATCCCGAAACGGGGACAATGGTCCGCTCCGGTGTGGAATCGGTTGTCAATCCTCTGGATCTCTATGCCCTCGAAGCCGCGCTTTCCCTGAAGGACAGCCACGGAGCGACCGTTACGGCTGTCACCATGGGTCCGCCCAAGGCCCGCAAAGTTCTCGATATGGCCATATCGATGGGCTGTGACGACGGCGTTCTCGTTTCGGACAGAAAATTCGGCGGAGCCGATACCTGGGCCACCAGCTACACCCTCTCCGAAGCGATCAAGGCCCTGGGAAATGTCGATCTGATTATCGCGGGGGAACGGGCCACTGATGGGGATACGGCCCAGGTGGGGCCGGGCATCGCCGCCTGGATGAATCTGCCGCTGGCGACCTATATATCCGACATTGAAGTGGAAAGCGAAAAGAGCCTCATTGTCGAACGCCTGGTGGAAGAGGGATACGAAAGGCTGAGGCTTCCTCTGCCCGCTCTCATAACCGTGGTCAAAGAGATCGCCTCTCCCCGCCTTCCCACGCTGCGCGGCAAGAAAAAAGCGATGCAGACAGAGATACGGACCCTCAGTACGGAAAACCTCACGCTCGAAAGCACCAACCTCGGTCTGAAAGGCTCGCCGACAAAAGTTGTAAAAATCGAAACCCCTAAAGTGACAAGAGGCGGAACTGTTGTGGAGGCCATGGACGATGCCTCGGTCACCGAAGCTGTCGACAGGCTGATGGATTTCCTCCGTCAGCGTGAAGTGGTGTGAATAAAGGAGAAACAATGAGTTATATATGGACACTGGCCGAACAGGCCAACGGACATCTGAAGCAGGTGTCCTTCGAATTGCTGACCAGAGGGAGAAAGCTGGCCGACTCTCTCGATACGAAACTGGCATCGCTTCTGATCGGAAACGGAGTTTCCGCTGAAGCGCTCAGAGAACTGATTCTGTCGGGCGCCGATGAAGTGTACTACGTGGAAGATCCCCGATTGGCCAGTTTCTCCTGCGAAACCTACTCGAATATCATGGTCGAGCTGATCAAAACCTTTCAGCCCCATACGATACTTGCCGCGGCGACCTCTTCCGGACGGACCCTGATGCCCTACGTGGCGGTCAGAGTGAAAACCGGACTCACCGCTGATTGTACGGAACTGGACATTGAAGAGACGACGGGAAACCTGCTCCAGACCAGACCGGCCATCGGCGGCAACATTCTGGCGACTATTAAAACGCCGAACCACCGCCCCCAGATGGCGACGGTCCGCCCTAAATCGACCAGACCGCCGGAACCCGATGCAGACAGAGATGGCAAAATCATCAATGTGCCTTTTAAAGAGGAATGGCTCGACGGGCGGGTAGAATTTCTGGGCTACCGGAAAGACGCCGGGGATTTCGAGAACATAGAAGAAGCCGACATCATCATTGCCGGCGGAAAGGGCATGAAAAAGGCGGAGAACTTCAAGATGCTCCGCCGCCTGAGCGACAGCCTCGAAGGCATGGTCGGCGCCACAAGAGATGCGGTGGACCGCGGCTGGATCGGCTATTCCCATCAGATCGGGCTTTCGGGAAAAACAGTTTCTCCCAAATTGTATATCGGAGCGGGGATTTCCGGTTCGATACAGCATCTGGCGGGAATCAAGACAAGCGAAATCATTGTGTCCATCAATAACGATCCCGAGGCGCCGCTTCATAAAATCGCCGATTTCGCTATCGTAGGCGATCTGTTCAACGTTCTTCCGGAACTGCAGAAACGCCTGGAAGGAGGAAAATGATGGGTTACGCACCAGTCACACCAGCGATAATCAGGGAACTGAAAGAAATTCTGGGAGATAAAAACGTCCTTGTCGATGAGGAAAAGATCGAAGCCTATTCCCACGATGAAACGAATGAAGAGGAATACGGCCATATGCCGGAAGTCGTTGTGACCCCGGAAACGGCTGAACAGACTGCCGCTGTCGTCAAACTGGCCAACAGGGAAGTGATTCCCGTAACGCCCCGGGGCGCCGGCTCGGGGCTTTCGGGAGGAGCCATTCCCATATTCGGGGGGATTCTTCTCTCCGTGGAGAAAATGAACAAGATCCTGGAGGTGGATTTCGACAACATGGTTGTCACCGCCGAAACAGGTGTCGTCACCAACGACATCATCTCCATGGTAAAGGAAAAGAACCTCTTTTACGCCGGCTATCCCATGTCGGTCCAGACCTGTTATCTCGGGGGAAATATCGCCGAGAACGCCGGAGGAGGCAAAGCCGTCAAATACGGCGTGACGGGCCGCTACATACAGGGCATGGAAGTGGTCACGCCGAAGGGGGATATCGTCAACCTCGGCGGGAAACTGGCCAAGGATGTTTCGGGGTACGACCTCAAGCAGCTGCTGATCGGTTCCGAGGGGACTCTGGGAATCGTCACGAAGGCGATCGTCAAGCTATCGGGGCTCCCCACGGCCAGCGCCGTTCTTCTGGTGCTCTACGAAACGGCGAGACAGGCCATAGATTCGGTACCCGTCATCATCTCCAACGGGATCGTACCGACCAGCATCGAGTTTATGGACAAACTGTCCGTACAGACTTCCTGCAAATACCTGAACGAAACACTGCCCTACGAAAATTGCGGAGCCATGCTGGTCATCGAAGTGGACGGCAGCAGCGCCGAGCAGGTGGAGTCCGACATGATCGCCATAGGCGACTTATGCATGGAAAACGCCGCCCAGGAAGTTTATATCGCCGAAGACCGCAACGCCGTCGAGAGGATCTGGAACGTCCGGAGAAATATCGCCGAAGCCTTCAAGGTCTACAGTCCCATTCAGAGCCTCGAGGATATCGTCGTTCCCACAGCGGCCATTCCCGATATCATTCCGGAACTGGACAGGATCAGCGAAAAGTTCTCCATGAAGATCCCCTGCTACGGCCACGCGGGAGACGGCAACCTCCACGCGACTCTGGTCAAAGACCCCGAAATGTCCATGAAAGAATGGCATAAAGCCGAGCCTGAAGCCCTGAGGGATCTCTATTCGGTGACTCGGAAGCTGGGAGGGAAGATATCAGGCGAACACGGAATCGGCATCAAGCGGAGAGATTACCTTGAGCAGCTGATCGACCCTGTGGAACTGGAGCTTATGAAAGGGATCAAAAAAGCCTGGGATCCCAACAACATCATGAATCCCGGTAAAATTTTCAACTGATCAATTCAGAACCTTCTTTTTTCGGATGCCCCGCCGGCTCATGGCAGCCGGAGGGGCATCCTTTTCCCTCTTCTTGTTCCCCCTTATCATCTCTGATATAATCAGACCTCTTATGGCCGATACGGAAGAATTACAATCAAAAAAGCCGGGAAAACGGAAAGCCCGGGCTATGGAAACAAAAAGGAAACTGCTGGAAAGCGCTATGTCTCTCTTCAAGGAAAAGGGATTCGATGCCGTTACGGTTGAGGAGATTACCCAGAGAGCCGGAACAGCCAAAGGTTCGTTCTATACGTACTTCGCCACTAAGAGCGATATCATAGTGGAAGAGTTCTGGGATATCGATGCCTATTACCGCAAATACTCCCGGAACCTGAAGCGCTGCGCGACAGCAAGCGAGAAGCTGACGTCGTTCACACGCGCCCAGACCCGTTTCGTCCGCGAGAAGGTGGGCGTGGATATGCTCAAAATCCTCTATGCCAACCAGACGTCAACCTACGGAGACAATAAAATCATCATCGACGAATCGCGCTTCTGGTTCACCCTGATTACCGATATTATCTCGGAAGGTCAGGAAAACGGTGAATTCCGTACCGATCTCCCGGCTGAACAGATGGCGCGGTGGTTCAACCGGACCATGAGGGGAAATTTCCTGGACTGGTGCATCAGCAGCGGTCAAAATTTTGACCTGGTGGAAGAAGCCGTGAGCTACTGCGATAACTTCATTACCACGGCTCTGCAAAAAAATACCCGCAGCTGACAACTGCGGGTACAGAAAACCAATAGCACACTTAATTATTAACGGGAACTTCGCGGATCATAGTGGTCTGAACCACATAGCTTTCCTCGAAATTCTTCACATCTTTAATGGGATCGAGGAATTTATCGGCTTCCCCCTTGGACTGGAACGCTCCGATTCTGACCCGGTAATAAGTCGTACCGTCCACCGATCTGGTCTGGATTTCACTTGAAATATCGCGGGTGAGAAGATAAGAGCGTACATCCTCCGCTTTGGTCAGATCCGTGTAGGAGCCGACCTGAATCCAGTACACCGTGACACTGATTTTTCTGGTTTCCTGAACTCTGGCGGCAGGAGCAACTGATACGGCAGGCTTAGCAGGTTCAGCCTGTTTCACCGGAGTCACTTCAACGACATTAGGAACCTCTTCTTCCGATTCTTCAGCGACCGATTCTGTCCCGACTTCTTCTGAAACCGTTTCCACAGGAGCGGCAGCTGCCATTTCCCCTGTCTCTTCACCCATTGAGAATTCTTCTTCGGTTGCTTCGGGAGCCACCATTTCGGGATAACCGTCGGCATTGCGGACGAATTCCACGGGATCGAAATCGCGGCCTGGAGTTTCGGTACTCAATGAGCTGAGTCTCGGCAGTCCGGCAGAGCCCTCATCAGAGGGGAAAAAGAAAAACAATCCGGCTGCAATGACTATGGCGATGACGGTCAGCGCCGAAAGAACCCCCCATAAGATTCTGGACTGGTCCGGATTTTCCCGATTAGTCATATTTTCATCTCTTTCGTCCAATATTATACCCTCTAGATATTCTCATAGATCGGAGAGGAACAAGTCAACCTGTTTTTTCAGATCCTCAAGACTTCCCCGGTTCCTTACCATATAAATATCGACACCTGAAAAAAAATGTTGAACCGTTAGATGCCGTTGAAGGCGAATTCTTGAAAATATATGGGCGATTTTATTTCTATCCCTTTTAAAAGCTCTGATTATGCGATGAACAAGGGGAGCCTCGACCCAGAGGACTTTGTCACAGAGCCTGTCCAGCCCGGCCTGACCCAGTATAGCCGCGTTGAGAACCAGATCCCGCCCCCTGTTCTCATCGAGAAAAGACTGAACCATTTCAAAAACTGCGGGATGGGTAATCGATTCCAGCTCTTTCATTCTGTTCCGGTCGGCAAAAACGATTTCACCGAGCGCCCTGCGGTCCACCGATCCGTCTTTCCCGGCTATCTCCGGCCCGAAATGTTCGATGACCTCATCTTTTTTCAACTCCAGAGCCCGGTGTCCCAGAGTGTCCACATCGAGTGAGAGAAATCCCTTTTCCTCAAGAAACCGGGAGGCTGCATTCTTCCCGCTGCAGGCTTTCCCGGCGAGACCGAGAACCATAAATCAGTGGATCTCCCCCCAGCTGGCCGCGCTTTCCACGCTGACCCTCAGGGGTACGGAAAGGGCTGCCGCCCCTTCCAGAGCTTCTTTCATGAGCGGTTTTATGATTTCAACTTCGGCCTCGGGAACTTCGAGAATGCACTCATCGTGAACCTGCAGAAGGATTTTCGATTTGAGACCCCTCTCTTTCAGTTCTCCTGCCAGACGGATCATCCCCATTTTGACGATATCGGCGGCAGTCCCCTGAATGCGGGAATTGACGGCGATTCGCTCGGCCGCTTTCTTTTCCATTTTATTGCGGCTGTTGATCATCCGGATATGGCGGATGCGGCCGAAGAGGGTTTCCGCCAATTCGGTTTCCTCAGCCATCTCAATCGTCTTATCGATAAAGACCTTTATGCCGCTATACTGTTCAAAATAGGATTTGATAAAAGAAGAGGCTTCGCCTCTGGGAATCGACAGTTCGTTTGAGAGCCGGAAAGCCGACATGCCGTACATAACCCCGAAATTGATAACTTTGGCGATCCGCCTCTGCTCTTTGGTAACGGAATCCGGATCAACATGAAAGATGAGAGCCGCGGTCCGGCTGTGAACATCCTCTCCCGAAATAAAAGCTTCGGTGAGAGCCTTGTCTCCCGAAAGATGGGCCAGAACAACCAGTTCGATCTGGGAGTAGTCGGCGGAGACGAACACATGGCCGGGTGACGCTTTGAAGGCCGCCCGGATCCTTCTGCCGTTTTCGTCCCGCACCGGAATATTCTGGAGGTTGGGATCCTTGCTGGAGATTCGCCCCGTCTCCGTTCCCGTCTGAATGAAATGGGTATGGATCTTTCCTGTATCCTCGTTGATAAATCTGGGGAGAGCATCGACATAGGTCGATTTGAGCTTGGCGAGAGTTCTGTGGGCCAGAATCTTTTCGGGAACAGGGTCTTCTTTCGCCAGTTCCTGAAGAACAGCCGTATCGGTGGAATAACCGGTTTTCGTCTTTTTGGTGGGCGTGAGCTTTCTCTCTTCGAAAAGCACTTCCTGAAGCTGTTTGGTCGATTTTATATTGAACTCGCGGCCGCAGAGGAAATAGATCTCCTTTTCCAGAGCTTCCAGTTTCTCTTCCAGCTCGACGCTGTATTCCGCCAGTTCGCCGTCATCGATGTGAATGCCCGCCAGCTCCATATCGGAAAGGATATCCACAAAAGGCATATCCACCTCTGAAAAGATCTTCTCCATCCCCAGCTCTTTCAGTTTACCGCTGAGGATTTCATAGAGCCGGAACGTGATATCCGCATCTTCCGCCGCATAGTGGGCGGCTTTCTGTATGGGAACCGTGTCGAAGGTCTTTCCCTTCTCCACGATATCGTCGAAATGAACGGTCTGATACCCCAGATACTGCTCCGCCAGATAATCCATATTGGAGGGGGTGGAACTGTCGATCATCCAGGCGGCAATCATCGTATCGAAATAAAATCCTTTCGGATGAATCCCCCACTGCTTGAGGACCTTCATATCGTATTTGAAATTCTGACCGATGATTTTAATATTTTCGTCTTCGAGAATATTCCGGAGTTTCTCACGGATGACATCTTCGGGAATACAATCGAGCTCAGGGGCCTTCACCGGAATATAACAGGCTTCCTCCGACTGCACGGAGATGGAAAACCCAACGGGATTGGCCGAGACGGAATCGAGGCTGTCGGTTTCGCAGTCAAAAGCGAAAAGACCCGATTTCTTTACTCTTCCGATCCATTTGTCCAGGTGGTCCTCACTGACCACTCCGCAGTAATTTCCCGGTCGGGCCGCTGTTTTGGCTTCGGGAACAGCCACCTCTTCACCGGCTTTGGCGGCGCTCTCTTCGGCGAGGCGTTTGAGTCCGATCCTCTGGAGAATCGGAGCAGCGGCGCCGTAATCAGGCTCCCGGGCTGCCAGCTTCTCTATATCGGTTTCGCAGGGGCAGTCCTTTTTGATAATGACAAGTTTCCGGCTGAAAAAGGCATTTTCCTTTCCGTCTATCAGCTTCTGCTTCTGGGCTTTGGCCGTAATGGTATCGATATTTTCATAGAGACTTTCGAGTGTATCGAACTCATTGAGGAGCTTCACGGCTCCCTTGTCTCCAATCCCCTTGACACCGGGAATATTGTCGGCCGCATCGCCGACCAGTGAGAGATAATCGATGATCTGATCGGCCCGGAGCCCCCATGTATTCAACACCTTTTCCGGTCCCATATCGGTGTAGAGTCCGCCTTTTTCCGGCTTGAGAACGTGCACTCTGTCGCTGACGAGCTGGAGGATATCCTTATCGCCGGAGATGATCCGGCAGTCCCGGCCCTCCTCCTCGCAGAGGCGGGCATAAGTTCCCATCAGGTCGTCTGCTTCATAACCATCGGCCTGGACTATGGGTATTTTCAGGGCTTTGAGGATTTCCAGAATAACAGGTACCTGTTCGATCAGCTCTTCGGGAGCTTTGGCTCTGTTGGCCTTGTACTCTTCATACAATTCATGACGGAAGGTCGGCGTTCTCGATTCCAGCAGAACGGCGAAATACTCCGGTTTGTAGGTGCTGAAGATTTTATATAATGTGGAAAAAAAGCCGTAAACGGCGGAAACGTTTTTATCGTCGGTTCCTCTGAGAGGATTGTTTATAAAGGCATAATAGGAGCGGAATATGATCGCGAAAGCATCCAGTACATATAGGGGTTTCTTCATCTCTCAATATCTATCAGCACCGGCACTGATTCCTGTCTGTAGTTTTTCGCTCTTCCCGGAACACGTATAGAGCTCAGCTCAGTTTTAATCCTCGCCATTCTGTTTCGAAGCGAGGAGCGGAGCTCCCGGCTCTTCATGAGGGCTTCCATCCTGCACGGCACGAGGACCGGGGACAGGCCGGACCGGAAGGAAGGAGAACAACCCTGCAGATGGGTGTTCAAGACCTTCTCGACGGAACTGATCTGCTGAAATCTATGTTGCTCTATAGACAGAAAAGTTTCAAGAACCCCGACGGAGGAATCGCCGAGGCTCCCGAGAATGATGTCCAGTTCTGATATGTATTCACCATAGAGAGACTGGAGACGGTTTACCAGTTTCCGGGTGTACTGTTCGGCTTTTGTTAATCCTGTCATCCCGCAATATTGACACCGGGGTTGGCGCCGGGATTGGAATTGACCTGAGTGTTTTCGATGGCGGCCCAGGCTTCGCGGAGCTCACTCATGAAATTTCTGACTTCCTTGATCGGTTTAATGTCTTTCTGGATATTCGCCTCGACAAGCTGGCGGTTGAAATACATGTAAAGATTGAAAAGATTCTGGGCGATTTCGCCCCCTTTCTCAAAATCGAGAGAGGCCATCAGTTCGGTAATGACATCCTGTGTTTTGGAAATGGCGTTATGTATGGTATCGAATTTCTTCTTCTCCGCGCTCATTTCCCTTACGGCAATGTCCATCTGCTTGATGGCTTCATCATAAAGCATAACGATCAGTCTTCCCTGGCTGGCGGTTTTAACACTTGTCTGTTTATAAGCATTAAGTCTGTTTAAACTCATAGGAAAGCTTTCCCCCCTCGACCTCAATACGGCTATTTTATTTATCGGTTAATATAACCCGGCTCTTAAATAAAAATATAGACCATTAATCGGGAATTTATCTCGAATTCCCGATCAATTCCGAAACAGTAACCAGTTCATATCCCGCGGCCGTCAGAGCCTCGATAAGCAGATCGATCTTGTCAAAAAGATAATCATCTCTGTAGGCCTGCATCCCGATTGTAACGGGAATGATGGATCCCGGCTGTTTGAATTTGATGATTCTTTCAATAATTTCAGAACTGCGAAGATAGAGAGTTCCCAGCACGCCGCCCCCGTCTTTCGGAACCCAGTCCAAAGTGTCGAAGTCGCGCCCCACATAGGTGTAATTCTGCTTTGCCGAAGCGTTTAATATGATCGAATTCTCAAAATAATAGGGACTATGCCACAGAGGTTCAAGCTCCTTACCCGTAGTGGAAAAATACTCCTCCTCGTTATAGGAAAGCCCCTGCCGGATATAATCCTCATCGATATTGAACCGCGAATCGGTCATATCGAAGTCGGCATAAAACATAGACCCCACTTCGTGACCCGATTTTTCCAGTTCCACAACAGCATCGGGATGACGGCGGATAAACTCGCCGTTGACGAAGAACGTGGCCCGGATCCGGTAATCGGACAGGGCATTGAGAACTTCCGGCAATCCTTCGACGGAATTGGTTAAGTTGAAGACCAGAGCCACGTCTCTGGCTCTCACCCGCGAACCGTGGCTGAAAACCGGACCGGACGAAGATTCATCTTTTTCAGGGAAAGGATCGTAGAGGGCGGCAGGAACATCGAAAAGAGGCGTCGACTGGAGAGAGCCCGCTTCCTTGATCATAATGCGGTTGCTGTATCGGGAAGAGGGAGCTGTCTCACTGTAGGTTCTATAGTCTTCCGTAAAAGTCACAGGATCGACAACGGTCGTATAACGCCCTGTGGAAGTCCATGTACCGTCGTATTCGTTGTATAGATATTTCACATCTTCCTGTCTCAGAACAATCCTTCCGTCCTTGGTGAATCCCGTGCTGTCGAACTGGGAGAAAAAACAGAGCTGCGATGTATCATCGCGGAAATTGTACACAAGGGAATTGCGGGCTCCCGTCACAAGGACTGAATAATTATCTATCCAGAAAAGATTGAGGGGATTGTCGTGGACCCGGTAGGAAAGAACACTCCAGGTCGTAAAAGTCCGGAGGGTCACCCCCTCTTCCCCGGCCATGATAATCCGGTCCTCGAGAGGAGATAGCGACATGGCTATGATACCGCGGTCGACTGTCTGTACAAATTCCAGAGGACTTTCCCCATGGGGATCATGAGTGAAAACCATACTCTCGCCGCTGTTCCGGTTTGAGGCCAGAATAGCCAGCTTTCCGCTTTTCGCCCAGAGGAGCTGCTTGACATTCATGCTTCTAGGAAGCTGAAGATAAGGGAGAGACCTCACTCTCTTGCCGTCGGCTCTGTAGTCCGTCTTATTCATATCATATAGAATCAGGTCTCCCCCTTTGCGGATGACAAGCCCCCGCATCCCGTCGGGAGAAATGGTGAAACTGTCGGAACGGCTGTCGAAATCGAAGGGGACCCGACCAGTCACGGAACTCATATTGAACTCGCCGTTGTAGAGAGACCGGGTGAAAATATCGGAGCTGTTGAGCCTGTATACAATTCCCTTATTGATGAAATAGAGAATGGAACTCTCTTCCTCTTCATTCCAGCTGATGCTGTTCAGTTTCCCCTCTCCCACTTGCCTCAGCGGTTCGTTGAGAACCCTGTTCTCTTCAAACTGATCGATAGAAAAATAGTACAGACTTTCCTCTCTCGAATAAATGAAGATCCGGGAATCAGGAGACCACAGAGCGTACTCACCTTCAAACTGCAAATCTATTGTGGTATTCAGATCATAGTGCTTCTTTGTCCCGATATCGAAGAGATACAGCCCGGCGCTGACCTGCGATAATATTTTCACATAGAGGATTTTTGTTCCGTCGGGAGAAAGGACGACCGGAGGGATTTTGCCGTCCTTTATATATTCTCCATCGGCAAAGGAGGGGAAGCCCGCCAGAGGTGTCATCCCCTTAAGGCCGTCGCGGCTGACAAAAAGACCGAAACGATTCTGAACATACAATTTCTCCGTAGCCCTGTTGTACCAGCTTTTCTCGGGAAAATATGTGAGGGGATAAAAAGTCCCCTCTTCAGCAGAACCGGTGAAAAGAGTCTGAAAATCTCCCGATCCCGGAAAAAAATCAGCTGCCGAAAAAAGAAACAGATTTTCACTGTTCATGTTAATATGGGAGAATAGAACTTCCGTTGAAGCTCCGCTGATTACAAGACAGAGCATAGCTGCCGCTAAAAAGAGACGTTTCATCCCTTTCAGCATCGGTATTCCGGAGGAAATTATCAAGTTTTTTGTGGCGATTGACGGCATGGGAAAAAAACGATACACTAGTAATAGTTATCAATAATGGAGGAGCCATGAGGAATACGGAACAGAAAAGCGTAATTCTCGAAGTACTGCAGACTCATAAAGATCATCCCACGGCCGATCAGATCTACAGTGAAGTCAGGGAGAGAATGCCGAGAATCAGCCTCGGAACAGTATACAGAAATCTCGAAAAGATGTCCCGGAGCGGAGTCATCCTCAAGCTAGAACTGGGCGGGGGGCAGAAACGCTTTGATCCCACACCGACAGACCATGCCCATTTCCGCTGTATCAGCTGTTCCGCCGTGGAAGATCTTCCGGAGGATCTGCGAATTGATTTACCGGATATCAATTCGATTGACCAGTCCCGCAGGGTTGTTCTGGGCAATACACTGGAGTACTACGGCTACTGCGAAAAATGCGCCGCCGAAAGACAGTTGAACTGACACTGAACCGTATTTACGGTGAATATCACAGAAGAGAAATGGTCCTTCCGGACCCTCTTCAGTTTCTTTACAATTACCCCGAAACAGAAGACCGGGAGATCGTGGGACTGATCTCATCATCCCTGGCTCTGGGTCGGGTCAATTCCATAATTAAAGCAATTAACGAAGTATTATCTCTCCTCCCTTCGCCGCGATTGAACTTGTTACAGATGAGCGAAAGGGATATGAAAACACAATTCCGCCGGTTCCGCTACAGGTTCTTCAGCGATGAAGATCTGGTGGATCTGCTTCTGGCGGTAAAGCTGGTTCTGGAGAAACAGGGATCCCTTAACAGGCTCTTTCTGTCGGGATATGATGATAAGGACGAAACGATCCTCCCCGCTCTCACTCATTTCACTCTGGAATTGAACAGCCGGAAAAAACTGAAAATGCTCGCCGATCCGTCAAAGAACAGTGCCTGCAAGAGACTGATGCTTTTTCTAAGGTGGATGGTCCGTTCAGACTCCGTTGATCCCGGCGGCTGGACAGGCGTGTCCCCGTCGAAGCTGATTATTCCCCTGGATACCCATATGCTTAAAGTGGCGTCTCTGCTGAGGCTGACTGAGAGGAAGGACGGCGGGATGAGAACGGCAGTGGAGATTACCTCAGCTCTGAAAAAATACGACGACTCCGATCCTGTCCGCTTCGATTTCTCCCTGACCAGACCGGGTATACATCCGGCTCTGAATTATTCCGCTTTCTCTGATCGTTGAAAATAATTTCATATCATCCCAAGCGAAAGATGGTATACTGGGATCGTATGCAGGCTTTGCACAAAAAAATAGACGAGCTCAATCAGAAAGCCTATTCCAGAGTATATACAGATATCGCCAGCGCTCATTCCCTGCTGAAGGAAGCGAAAGGTCTTCTCGAAGGCACGAATTACACGGAGGGGATAGCCTGGTCCCTGATGATATCGGGACTTCTGGAAATGGAACAGGGGAATCTGGACCAGTCGGCGGGACAGATCGACCAGGCTTATCATATTTTTCTCGATTTAAACAGCGATCTCCGCGGAATCTCGGCTGCCCTGAATGCCAAGGGGTTGGTCTGCATAAGACAGAGCCGAGTCAAGGAATCCTTCAACTATCTGGAAAAAGCACTGGAGACGGCCAGAGAACATAATTTCAAAGATATGGAATACAGGGCTGTCAATCTGCTGGGGATTCTGCAGTTCCAGATGGAAAATTACAGCCAGGCACTCCGCTTTTTCAAAAAGGCTCTGAAACTTATCACCAGAGAAAAACAGAGCTCGATTTTCAATAATCTGGGCTGTACCTACAGAGCTCTCGGGAAATACGACCTGGCGCTGGAGCATCTGAACAGAGCCCTGAAAGAGAATGAACTGAACGGTTCAAGTGATATCCTGATCCCCATACTCGAAGAGATCGGCCTGACTTACGGTAAGATGAAGAATTACGGAAAGGGAATAGAAATCCTTCATCTGGCCCTGGAGAAATGCAACGACTTCCACAGGCGCTTCAAGCTGAGTATCTATATCAAACTGGGCGATCTCTACATAAAACAGTGCGAATACGAAAAGGCGGAAGAGGTACTTGGCAAAGCAAGAGACCTGATCAATTACGCCAATTCCATCCAGAACAGGGATCTCTATCTCTACTTATCCGGATTGAATGAAATCCGGGAGAACTACAAATCAGCCTTAACCCATTACAAGAATTACCATATGCTTTCGGGAAAGGTCAAATCTTCGGAAATCGATGAGAAAGTGTGGGAGCTGGAAACAGAATCCTTCAGGGAAGTGAACAGAAGAATAAGGAAAATAAGTGAAATGGGCCGGCTTCTCACCGCTCTGCTCGAACGGGATCAGGTTATAGAGACCCTGTTTCACTCGGTTCAATCCATATTTAATATGGACTGTTTTATCATCGGATTGTACAGATCAACAGAGAATGTTCCCCTTGAGATCTACAACGGCAAAGGGGAGAAAATCAGTCATTCGACTCTAAGGGTGACGCATCCGCGGAACCCCGAATCATGGGTCGCCATTCACAGGACCGGCCTGATCTTCAACGAGCTTTATGAGGATTTTCTCCCCTATTTCCCTGTTCTGGAAAATATCGTTTCAATCGGTGAAATGTCATCTGTTTTATGCCTGCCCTTTGATTCGGGTGACGAAAAGGGGCTTATTTCCATTTACAAGGTTAAATCGGGAGCCTTTAACAGGGAAGATTATGAAATACTGGAAATGCTAACCTCTTTTGCCTCCATTGCTCTGAGCAATGCCAGGCAGACTGAAATCAGCCGGGAGAAAAACAGAGAACTGGAAAAGCTGAATAAATTCGATGATCTGACAGAAATATACAACAGACGGCACCTTCAGAAGGAACTGGAAAGAAGCTGGAATCTCTGCAGGAGAGCCGGCCACTACCTCCACATCCTGCTAATCGATGTGGACCACTTCAAAAGAATTAATGACACCTATGGCCATGCCGCCGGGGACCAATGCCTGAAAAGACTGGGAAGGCTCTTCATGGAATTTCTTCAGAGAAGCTCCGATATTTACGGCCGCTACGGCGGAGAAGAATTTCTGATCATACTCCAGGACATACCCATATCCGAAGCCCGGGAAATGACTGAAAAAATACGTCAGGCCGTTGAAAGCGAAGAGGCTGTTTGGAATGATGACCGGATAAACATGACAGTGAGCATAGGACTGTGCAGCGTCAGACTTTCGGACACCCATTCTGTCGACAGCGACACCATTGTAGGCCAGGCAGATAAAAACATGTACCTGTCCAAATCCAGAGGGCGGAACCGGATCACCAGCTCAGAGCTTTAAATTAATAAAAAAAAAATCACCGCCATCTGTTTTCTTCTATAATTAGAGTGATGTCCCTGCAAAAAAGTCTGAAAAATGCTCTGACAATGAGCTTCATTTTCATATCTCTCCTTCCGGTCCTTTTCATCGGAATCTTTTCTCTGCAGATTCTGAGCCGCAATATGCAAAGTGAAATAGAAGTGAAAAATCTCCTTCTCTCCAGAACCCTCTCCAGGGAGCTGGACGTTTTTCAGAGCGAATCCATGGACTTTCTCAACCTGATTGAGGATCTGACGGAAAACAGAGCCGTCGCGGAGGAAAGAGAAATCGATGAATTGCTCCTATCCATGATTTCCATTAACAGGAATTTCGATATGATTCAGATTCTCGATGAAGAAGGGAGAGTCCGGCATCTGGCTCCGGCCGATGAAAGTTTAAGATTGATGAATCTCTCCTATCTGGAGATTTACAAAAGTACGGAGGAGACGGGAGCACCTTTATGGTCTCCTACCTATATTTCCCCCCAGTCCGGCAGTCCCACGGTTATTCTCTCCCGTCCCATGGCGAAAGGCATGATTCTCGGATATCTGAATCTGGATTACCTGAGCCACATCGTCGAAGAGACCGATATAGCAGGAGCGGGATTTGCCGCCGCGACGGACAGGGACGGAACTGTTATTGCCCACCAGGACCGGCAGATCGTAAAAGAGCGGCAGAAACTGGTCAGCCTCATGCCCGTTAAAAAGGCCATTAACGGAGAAACGGGAACCTTTCGTTACAGATATCTTGACCGGGAGTATCTGGGCAGTGTTTCACGGACGGGAGGAACCGGCTGGATCGTTCTTGTCTCTCAACCGGTCAAGGAAGCCTTCGGCTCCGTTTACACCATTGTAAAAGTCGTTCTTCTCGGTTCCTTTCTCGCTGTGGCGCTGGCCATCGCTTTAGCCTATTTCAGCCTGAAAAGAATTCTCCAGCCTCTGGCATTATTGAGTCACGATTCCAGATTCGTCGCGGAGGGAGATTACAACCGGCCTTTCCATTCCAGCTCCTACCATGAGATCGATCAGCTCATAAGATCGTTTCAGGCCATGATCGAAGCGGTAAACCAGCGGGAGGTCCGGCTGAAGGGACTCCAGTATTTTCTAAAGGATATCATTAATTCCATGCCCTCCGCCCTTATTTGTATCGATACTGATCTGAAGATCACGCTTCTGAACAGAACAGCAGAAAACAGACTTTCCGGCGAGGCGGCAGATCTTATCGGCCGGGAGATGGGAGATGTTCTTCCCGGGCTGTCCGATGAAAAAGAGACCATCAGGGAAAGTATGCAGAACGGAATTCCCAGAGAATTGAGGAAAATCCGGCGGGAGGAAAAAAGCCTGACGTTCTTCGAAAATGTCCTTATCTATCCACTCACAGATTCTGATATGGACGGAGCCGTTATCCGTATAGATGATGTGACAGAAAAGACAAAAATAGAAGAATTGCTGATTCAAAGCGAAAAAATGCTCTCCATCGGCGGACTGGCTGCCGGGATGGCCCATGAAATCAATAATCCGCTGGCGGGGATAACCCAGACAGTCAATGTTTTAAAGAAAAGACTGATCGACAAGGTGGACATACCGTCGAATGCAAGGATTGCCGAGGAGCTCGGTTTTGATCTGAATAAAATGAAAACATTTATGGAGAGAAGAGAAATTCCCCGTATGCTCGACGCTATGGTGGAGTCGGGCAAAAGGATTTCATCGATTGTCTCCAATATGCTGAACTTTTCCCGAAAATCGGATTCGCGCAAATCGACGGTATTCCTTCCGGATCTGATTGAAAAAACCATTGAAATCGCAGGAACGGACTATGACTTGAAAAAGGAGCAGGATTTCAAAAATATCAGTATCATCAGGGAATTCGAAGCGGATATGAAACCGGTCGTCTGCGAATCTTCCAAACTCCAGCAGGTGTTCCTCAATCTGCTGCGCAACGGGGCGCAGGCGATGGTGAACCGTGAAGAGGCTCCGCAATTCATTATACGGCTCTATCACGACAGAGAAAAGGAAATGGCTTGTGTGGAGATAGAGGATAACGGACCGGGAATGGATGAAGAGATTAAAAACAGGATTTTTGAACCGTTCTTTACAACGAAACCGCCGGGAGTCGGTACGGGCCTTGGCCTGAGCGTTTCCTTTTTTATTATACATGAAGAACACAGAGGACTGATGAATGTTGTTTCAGAACCGGGAAAAGGAACCCGCTTCATCGTTCATCTGCCCTACGCGCCTTAAGGATTTATAGTTACGAGCCGGCCGTCGCGGACTTGAAGGTAAAAGTATTCTTCCTGTCGGTTTTCTCCGTTTTCATCAAAAGAGACGGCCTGTTGAAGACCTTCGAACTTTCCAATCGACTTGATCTCGTCTCTCATTTTATCCCTGTCTGTAGTTTTCCTCAGCAGCTCGATCATAACCAGAGCGGATTCATAACTGTAGATAGACGCCATATCGGGCACTCTGTTGTAAGCTTCTTTAAAAGAGTTTACGAAGTTCCGGTACTTTTCAGCGGAACTGTTCAGATCCCTGGCCTGAGCAAAAGTAACCCCGTTAACCGAGGGACCTCCCGTCTGGATAAAATCCTCCGAATTGGCCCAACCTGTGGAAAGCCGGCTTATCCCGGCTTCCATTTTATCAAGCTGCTGGCAGATAAGAGCTGTACTGATCGTATTGGATACAAAGAGAAGACCGTCCGGTCCGGCATCCATAATGACAGTAGCGATTTCCCTGTAGTCTGGATTCTCACTTGAGTTAAAAGGAACGGATTTGACAAAGCTGCGGCCGCTCTTTTTCAATTCCCCATTAAAATCAGTATTCCATCTTTCGCTGTACCCCTGATTGGATATATCATAAACACAGACGATTTTTTTAAGGTCGAGACTTTCCACAGCGTATTTCGCCAGCTTCTCGATTTCCATGGACGCGAGCGGAGCAATACGGAAAAAATAATCATCCTTCCCTGAAAGCTGGTCGGAGCTGGCTGTAGGACTTATCATCAGGATCTTCTGCTCATTGATCTGGGGCAGAGCGGCGATACACATGGAGCTGTGCATATGGCCCAGGATAGCCACACATCCCGCATCGATCAATTCGCGATCGCCTTTTATAGCCTGTTCGGCTTCACCCCGGTCGTCTTTAATAACCAGCTCGACCAGACGGCCCTTTATGCCTCCGTCAGTATTAACCTGATCAAAAGCCAGCTGAACCGCATCCCGTCCGGCAATCCCCAGTACCGAATTGGGTCCGCTGAGCCAACTGGTAAACCCGACCTTCAGCGGCTCCTTTTCTCCGCAGGATAAAAACAGAAAACCTATTATAACAAGAACTGAAAACTTCAGATATTTCATAGAACCCCCCGTCTCTTCCCTTAATCATAATGAAGCGGTTGTCGGGCTGCAAAAAAAACCAGAAAGAATCTGCTTCAAGCATTTGTGTGCATAAAACAACAGGAATAATCGATAAGGGGCTCTATTGTTTTCTATCCCTGTAACTTCTTTTTTGTTTCAGCTGTCACGTTCGGGGCATTCGCGGCGGTCTTATCAATAACCACACCGAATTCCAGGAGCAGGTCAACCAGATCATCAAGCCGGTTATTGGCTGCGATATAGAGCATCGATGTCCCGTCGTAATAGTCGCATGGGGCATCGGGATTGCTGCCCGCTTCCAGAAGGATACGGGCCAGGCCGGCTGAGCTCCCCTTAAGGTCTCCGTTATCCCGGCTGTCCGATTTTATCAGCAGGTAAAGGGGGGTGTCTCCGCGCTTGCTCTTGTGGTTTACATCGGCACCTGCGGCAATGAGTTTTACAGCGAGATCTTCCAGATCTGAGAAGGGTTTGTCGTAGGGCCGGCCGTCGCAGAGCATGTGAAGCAGGTTATCTCCTGTTTTTTCGTCCACATACGTTGCGGGAGCCCCCATTTCCAGGGCATACGCTGCTATGGCAGGCGCCTTCCAGGAACCCAGAGTATCCTTGAGCAGCATTCCATCGATAAGCAGGTGTTTTTCTACGGCTTTGAATTCCTGAACTGAGTCATTTCTGATAGCTTCGTAGACTTTCTGACGGGGGGCCGTGATAATGCTTCTCAAATATTCATCCCGGTCGGTAGCCTCAAGACCAAATTCGCCGATCAGATAGTCGGCATATCGGCCCTGGCTGTCTCTCAGAAGGATCGGAGCCTTCTTTTCAACCAGAAGTTGGGTAAAGGGATTGACCTGTCCGCCATCACCCATGGCCTCCTCGGCCCTGTGAAGAAGGAGAGTCCCCCGGGGAAACAGTCTGGTGACATCATCCACCGGAGCCAGAAGGGATTCAAAAGCGGCATAATCTCCTTCATCAATGGCTTCGAGTATCCCTGCGGCCCGCTCTTCATCGGACAGATTGGAACTTTGTATATCACTGACAGATTTATTTTCGGGAGATGACTCTGCCCCGGAACCGGTACTTTCTCTTTCATTGATCGATTTTACTGTCAAGTACGCCATGCGGTTCTGCAACCCACCGCTTGTTGTTATCATCAGACAGCCCGATCCCGTCAGTAAAATAGCAGGGACGAACAGCAAAAGATATATCTTTTTTCTGAGAAGTCTCATCTCTTTCTCCTTGGTTTATACAGTTTTCTTCATTCTGGACGGAATCAGAGGAAGCAGGAAGTGTCGATTGTACCTGGTCGATTATTCTTTAGTCATGGCCGGGGGGTGACCCCTGAAAAGGGGGAGATCACGATTCGGGGTAGGGAACTCTCAGTGTCAGTTGAAAACCTTCACCGGGGGAGCTGCAGAAAGCCAGGGTTCCCGATAACCGGGCTATTCCACTCTGCATAAGAGTCAGACCGTTACCGGGGCGGTATAACTGGCATCCCTTGCCGTTGTCCAAAATCAAGAGAGCCACCTGTTTATCTCCGTAGAGCAGAACCAGGTCAACCCTTTCAGGTTTCCCGTGTTTGACCGAATTGGTTAAAGCCTCCCTGCAGCAGTCCGTAAGTTCCTTAACCAGAGCTTCCGGCAGCGGACGATGTCTGCCGCGAACAGTAAACTCCAGAGTAATTCCGGGGAGAAGAGTATCCTGAATAAGATTTCCCAGGGCTATGGAGAGGCTGTTTCCCTCCTTCACTTTTTCGGAGAGTCTCTCTTCGAGCCGGGCAAGCCCCCGATTGACGATCTCCCGGGCTGCGGTTATCCGCGATTCTCGTTCAGAGTCAGGAGATGGTGATTCCTGTTCCTGTCGTAACAGATATATGACCTTGGTCAGACTGTAACCCAGTATGTCATGCATCTCCCGTCGCGAACGGTTAAGAAGATCAGATTCCATCATTTCAATGATTCGCCGGTTATGAATTAGTATATCCTCGATGGATTTTTCAAGCAGCCGGTTTTTATCTTCCAGTTCCCGCTTCAAACCCTCCAGCCGGCTTACATCTACGTAGTGGTAGAGAGTTCCTTTATGGCTGTGACTTTTACGATGAAGGCGGTAGAGCCTGCCTGCCTGATTTATCTCTTCCTCCGGAAGTGTTTGAGGAGCAAGCTTGGTGACCTGGCAAACCCGGCCTTTCCGGTCAGTCAGGATTAACGGATCCTCAAGGTCCATTATTATCTTTTTCCATGCTGATGGGATAATCCCCAGGAACCGGGTCCGGAAGGCAGCCATTCCGAAAAAAGCCAGAGAAAGTGTCATAAACAGGGGGGTGTAATCGAATTTCTGCCTGAAGCCGAATAGCCGGTAAGTGTAAACGGCATTAATGAAGAGAGGAATGACTGCACCGATAACCAGTAAAAAACCTCCCGGTAAACCGGTTTTCTTCAGACGGATCATGCCTAGAACAAAGAGGAAAATCCCCGCAGCGGTAAGAAGGTAGGTATAAGCCGATAGTAAGTAAAAGACCGGGCCGAAGGTATCCCTGTAGAAAGTATAGGTTTTGTAAAAAAGGTGATGCAGCGGATTAGTTGCTGCCAGGATGAAAAAAATAGCTGATGGGGCTGCCAGGATGCTCCGGATCGGTCTTGAAAGCTCCCGGCGAAACACGTAGTGCCAGGCGAAGTAAAAAAAAAGCGGTCCCAGGGCGCAGACAGCAAGATACTGGGTTACGATGAAAAACCAGCGCAAGCCAATGTGGGGTGCCAGAGTTTTCAGCATCTTGCTGATTATCCAGAGGAAAGGGACCCCCTGGAGAATCAGGTAACGTAATAGAAGACGTCCTTTTTTTCCATTGCGGAGAAACCAGCTGTTTACTCCAAGAATGAACAGCAGGGCCAGAAAATGCCAGGCTTCAATAAGAAATATCTCGCGGCCCAGAGCCTCGCTCATCTCCATAGTCCTTTTCCTTCGAACCGTCTCAGTCCAGGTTGTCCAGAAGATTATGACGAATGGCGTAAACAGCTATCTGGGTCCGGTCCTCAAGCCCCATTTTCCCGAGAACGGAGCTGACCCGATTCTTTATTGTACCTTCGGTACATCTCATTTGATCGGCAATGGCTTTATTACTCCGGCCTTCGGCAATGTACCTAATAAGGTCCATATCCCTGTCCGTAAGACCGAAAAGGCGGGGAGGTCCCTTTTCCCAGTCACGGCATTCCATCTGTTTTTTAACAGCCGGATGATATACCAGAAGCCCCCGGGCTACGGCCGTGAGGGATAGGGCAAAAAGATCAGGCTCGATGTCTTTGAGAAAGATTCCTTCAACACCTGCGTTAAGAGCTTTGCTAAAGACTTGATCCTCTTCGAACGTTGTAAGAAGTACAGTTCGTGTCCGGCTGCTTTCCCGCTTCAGCGCTTGTGCAACCTCCAAGCCGTTCATTAAGGGCATTCTGATATCAAGAACGGCCAGGTCAGGTGTGAATTCCCGGCAAAGATTAAGGGCTTCGGCTCCATCAGCAGCAGAAGCCAGTACTTCAAGTTCGGGGTGCATCGATAGAAAAGAACAAAGGGAATTCCTTATGAGGCTTTGATCTTCAGCCAGAACAATGGAGTAACTCACTGCGCTCCCTCTTCCCGGGCCAGCCTGCTCACCTCCCGGCGTATTTCGGTCATAGCCTCCCCCGTGCACTTCAGAACCGTTTCGATCTCCACGGTCTCTGTCAACAGACTCTCGATCTCACGTAGTTTTATCCTTACCATCTCAAGAATCCGGGAAGATAGTTCTACCCGATATTTTTCCCGGCGGGTTTGAAGTTCCAATGTTTCTGATGATTCGAGCAGAGCGTACCGTCTCTGGAGGAGCCGGTTTTTTTCCATGACTTCATCCAGCAGTTTCTGTTCTTCTGTCATATCCAGAAGAGTGAGAAGATGCCCCCGGCTGACCGGTTGAAAACGGTAACGATAAGTCTTATTTCCGCTAAGGAATAGACCTTCAGAGGGAGTTTCAGAAAAGGGGGCTGAATCGATGTGAGTCTTCATTTCTTTCACCAGACCGGCCAATTGCCCGGATTCAAGACCGGAAAGGATACCGCTTTGTTCAATCAGATTGAATTGACGGTCGAAAACAAGTACAGATTCTCTCAGCGTATCGATGATCCGGTCCTGATGACGCAAAAGTACCGGTCTCTCTGTTCCGCCGATTAAGGAGAGAATCAAAGCTGCCGAACAGGGTATCGAAAGCCATAGAAAAACCGGCGAAATTCTCCGGATTTCCGGATAGGGGACGATGGGAGCAAGGGCCTGAATGACTATTAATGTTATGACGGAGACATATAACAGTCTTTCATGGTGAGAAGACGCTTTCAGAACCAGACGTGGAACCAGAAAGCACAGAGCTCCCAGTGCGACGAGTATTCGCAGAAAATTGCTGTATGAGTAAAAACTTTCCATGATTGAAAATCAGTATGCACCATTATTTTTGTCACAGCAACCTGTTTCAACGGGGGAATAATCCGCTGATGAGATCCGTAGTTTTGAAAATATGAAAAAAGAAATTACTTGGTAGCCAGGAACCGGGAAATTTCGGAATCGAGGATATCCAGACAAGCCTCAAGCAGATCCAGTTTGTCCAGGTTCTCATGCTCTTCCACGATCTCCGGTTCCATTGGCAGCCTGAACTGCCGGTCATCCAGATTCAGGGCTCCGCAATAAGGGCAGAACTGGTATTCGGCTTTAAGAGGTTTTTGACAATGTTTGCAGAACTTCTCCTCTTCCATACCTTTATTATAATCCTATGAAAGATCTAATTCAAGAAACATAATTTTTTTTCTTTATACTTTCAGGATTTCTATCAGTAACTCGAGACGGGACAGAAGTTCGGGCGAAATATCGCTCTCTTTCAGATATCCGTCGGTCAGCGCTTTGGCGATCGGCATCCCCGGATCGGAACCGGAGGTGTATTTGCCGCCTTCCAGACTGATAAAATACCATTCCTTTATATGAGACGCCAGCGTCCGGGAATCGAGGGTCTTTTTTTTCCATGCGTTGAACTGCCTGGAAAGATTCCCGAGGCTTTTCTGAAGCCGGTTCTCATCGGCTCTTTCCTTTAGAGCTTCTATCTCTGCAAGCAGTTCTTCACTGTATTTTTCCATGACCCCACTATAAAAGTTCCGTAGCCAGTTCTGCAAGCATGCTTCTCTCCGATTTTCCAAGGGTTATATGGCCGGCCAGTTCCTGCCCTTTAAACGCCTCGACAAGATAGGTGAGACCGTTCGATTCCTCATCGAGATAGGGGTTGTCAATCTGATAGGGATCCCCGGTCAGAACGACCTTGGTATCGCTGCCCGCCCGGCTGACGATGGTCTTCACTTCGTGGGGCGACAGATTCTGGGCCTCATCAATAATGATAAACTGTTTGGGGAGAGTCCGCCCTCTGATGTATGTCAGAGCCTCCACTTCAATCAGTTTGTTATTGAGAAGGTGGTCGATGCTTTTCAGATTCTGGGATTTTGATGACCCGATGATGTATTCGAGGTTGTCGTAGAGGGGCTGCATCCAGTGAGACATCTTGTCCTTTTTGGCCCCGGGCAGATATCCCAGATCCTTACCCATGGGAATAATGGGCCGGCTTACAAGAACCCTGGTGTACTCCTTGTCGTCGAGAACCAGCTTGAGACCCGATGCCAGCGCCAGCAGGGTCTTGCCGGTTCCCGCCTTGCCGACCAGGGTGACGCACTGGATGGCGGGATTGAGAAGGAGCTCGAAAGCCATTCTCTGTTTGACATTGAGCGGAGAGACTCCGAGAACCGGTTCTATTGTCGACGGAATGTGGATATATTTGTTCTCTTTTTTATCATATCGGCTCAGGTATACGGTTTTGCCCGATTCCTCCGTGGAAAACTCCGTAAACTGATTGGCTATGACATCATTGCTCAGACATTCAGCCTGCCCTTTCTCAATAAGCTCTTTCACAAAATCCTCTTTGACTTTATCCTGCCGGTATCCCGCATAGAGAGTCTGGATACTGACTTTATGCTTCTCGTAATCGACAGCATGGACGCCCAGCGACAGAGCTTTGATCCTCGCGTTTATATCTTTGGAGACAAAAAAGACCTTATTCCCCTCCTGCTGGAGATCATAGGCGCAAAGTATGATTTTATTATCCGCCTTGGTGAGCGAGAGATCGAGATCTTTGAAATCGTGATGGGTCAGCATGACCTGCAAAGTTATGTTATCGGACAATTTCAATCCGTCCCGCAGGTTGCCGCTGCAGTTTTTATTGGAGTCGTTGAGAAAACGGATGGCATGGCGGGCGCTCCGCCCCCTGTCGGAATGTTCTGTTTTCAGATGGTCGAGCTCTTCCAGCACCCATAAGGGTATAACGACATGACTTTCCTTAAAAGAGAGTACCGCGTCGGGCTTGTGAATAAGAACATTGGTATCGAGAACAAAAATCTTTTTATTACTGCTGTTACTGATGTTGTTTTCGCTATCTGACATAAAACATCCCCTTATAGTTTTAATTATAAGGTGCCCTTGGGAAAAAACACTCAAATTCCGATTTCATACGATATTTTGAAGATAAAAAAGAATTGCCGCTCTCCTTTTCGCGTCGGTCCGGCTGTTTGACTTTAAAAGCCAAATACAAGTATTATCTATGAATCAATTTATCGACGAAGGACATTTCCTGCCTAATGAGAAGTATTCAGCTCAGGATCCTGTTCATATCCCTGTTGATACCGCTATACGCCTCCCCCTTCCTGACGGACCTGCTGCCCGATTACCGTTTTGATTTTTCACGACTTGAAACTGAAGATCCGGGATGGCAGATCTACAGCGGGATCAATTACACCCACTTTTATGAAAACGAGAATGGGAAGTTTAACGATTATCAGATAAATACGGGGATTCTCTATCAAAACGAATTACTATCAATCAATGCATTGTGGAAAGGCTCCTTTCTGGATGGCCTGTTGACAGTTCAGGGCCTGGATCAGGTTATTGATGAAGGGGAACGGGATATCAGTTCCGACCGTTTTTACAATGGCTTCCAGTTTGATATGACCATGAAATACTTAGATCTCTCCGTACACAGTTTGGGAGAACAGGCATTTTACGACGTATCGATACAGACTCCCGAATTGTACGGCTTTTATCTGGCCCTGAATGCGGAACGGAGACCGGCGACCTTTTTTCATGCCGATCTGGTCAAAAACTATTCGTTCAACGGATTTCTGATGGGAGAAGGCTACAGTCCCCGGTTCGGATGGAGAAATGATTTTATTCATGCGGATATTGCCTACGTCTCCAGTAAATACCATTTTGACCCGGGACCGGTAGAAGAAAAGCCGCTGTCTATCGATCTCGGCTGCGAAAGTTTATACGGATTCGCCGCTTCCCTCCTGATTGATACACCGGTTATAGATTTCGAAGGGACATTCCGGCAATCACGATATGAAATATCCCTGTCAGGACGCACAGAATCGACCGGGATACTATCTGTTGAGAGCCAAAATGATCCCGATGGATTGATAAACCTCATATTCAGAGAGATCAATTCCCGATTCGAATTACTCGACGGGAAATTGCAGATCGGCGGTTTTTTCCAGTCGATCCATATACCCAATGAAAACCTGAACAGAGGATATGTCGACATGGATCCCCTTTCTCCGGTCGGAGTACTTTACCGGCGGAAGGATATAGTTGAAGACTTCGGATTGTTTTTCCAGCAGGCCGGCGGAGCATTAGGAACGACCTGGGATTGGGGGAGATACGGGATCAGTGCGAATGTAAACCTTTCCTATATGTCCATTAATACAACGGGCACATACTATTACAAAGACGGATTATTAAACCCGATCCCGTTGCCTCATTTAACCAATGTCGTCATTCATGATGAACAGGATATGACTGATCAGATTGAATATCTTCTTATCGAACCGGAAATTGCTTTTAATGTCTCTCTCGGAAAGCTCACTCTCCACACCACAATGAGTCAGATATTTCCAGTTGAACTGAATGATGAAGGGAATATATCCGGAGAACCGGGGAGTTCCGGAGATTCAGAACTATTTTCAACAACCGGAGGTTTCCGGGCTTCCCTGCTGTTGAGCTTCAGCTTCTGATTGCCCTCATCTCCCGGGGGAGGCTGTCGCAAAAGTCCGTTTTCTAAACCCTCACCCGGCCTCTCCCAGAGGGAGAGGTGTCTAAAGTGAGCGATTACCCCCTTCTCCCACTGGGCTGGTCGGAAGCAGGATTCCTGCCCGCCGACGCAGCCAAGGGAGGGACAGAGAGGGGTTGTTATAGACTTTTATAACAACCCCGGAAAATTAGAAATTTGTCAGGTTGATTGTATAGTCGGAATAGTATTCCCAGTAATTATCAGAACTGAAAACATTAATGTAATATGTTCCGGCTTCTGTTACCGCGAAGGAATGAGTAATTCCGGAATCCAGATCACCCCATTCGCTGGAGACATATGATCCGTCGCTACCGTAAATATAGACATAGGTCCAGAGCCAGTCCTCTGGGTTGCCGTTTACCTGGATGGTATATGTCGTGTTTGCCAGTGCCTCTAAACTATAGAAATCCTCATCGAAAATCGTCAAACCAGCACTGATACTATCGCCATTTGAAACAAGGACCTGTGCTGTGCTGAAATCGCCATTTCCATCATCATTAAGGAATACTGTCGAAGCGGAGATATCGTAGGGAACCGCGGATGACACGTAGTCATCATTGACCTTCAGATAATATGTACCGGTTGTATCGCATTGGTAATACATGAATTTGCTATAGTCTGAAGTGTTATAAGATGAGCCATAGGCTAAAGGATACTCGCTATCAGTCAGGAGAGCAAAACTATAATTATCCGTATCGATATTCGAGACATCAAATCTATAAGCCTCTCCGGCGGTCAAAGATACCTCGTAAAAATCACTATCGATACTGTTCAGGTCGCTGCTGACCATGGCACCATCTATCGTTAAAGCGACCGCTTCCGATATATCGTCATTGCCGTCGATATAGGGCGACGCCTCGGAAATAGAGAAGGAATAGTCTCTTTCATAGAGATTACTGCTATCATCGATAGTCAGGATGTATGTACCTGTTTCTCCGGCCAGAAAAACAAGATCATAGTTGTATTGCTCATTATCATAATATGACGCATTCCTCGCATGGAAATTATCAGACAGATCCTCTACCGTCATGCTGGTATCGAAAGAATCACTGACAGCAAGGGAGACCTTGTAATACGTTCCATCGGTGACAGAAAATGAAAAGTAATCGTTATCATTATATGTCAGCGTTCTGTCATAAACTGTACCGTCGGTAAGAACTGCGATCGCTTCATCTACAGTGTCGTTGCCGTCGAGAACTCTTTCCGTCAGCCCTTCGATCATGGGAACCAGGGCATACCAGAAGGATCCGGTCGCTTCCACGTAATAATCCAGAGTTGTATCTTCCGTCGTTTTCGATCCGACCGTATTGAGGGCGCTGAAAACCGCGGAAGGTTCGATGATGTTGTAATAGTAGGAGATAGCTCCCGTGGTTGCGTCAACCTTCTGATCCAGGGCATCGGCGATATAAGAGGGAAGATCCAGATCGGCCAGAATGCTCTCTATGACAGAACCGGGAATATCTACGAGACCTCCGAAGGTGATATCTTTGACTTTGACAGCAAACTTCTTGTCTGTTCCCATATCGGCAATAGCCTGCACACCTGTGTAAGACGTAACTGCACTGTAGCTGCCGGAATTCTCACTGTAGAGGACCGGTTCGCCGAAGCTGTCCAGTTCGATCAGATTATCCAGAGCAAAGATCGGTTTTTCGAAAAGTTTAGACATATTGATTGCCATATCGGCACTGAAAATATCATCTATCACGGCGACGCCGGACCAGTCAGCCGTCGCAGGCCAGTTGGTCTCTACATCGTAACCGGTAAAGCTTCCCATAAGGATTTCACCGGGGATAACAACGGATTTGTTGTTTGTCAGAGAGTCATTGAGTTTGTCGACCAGAATTGCGGCAACATCGACCACTTCCTTAACAGTTGCCCAGCTATCCATTTTTGCTTCTGAAAAGGTGAAAGAACTTTCCGTTCCGGTTCTAGCCTGAAGATCATCCGCCGCTGCGGCGAGATTTGCAAGAGCATCGCTCATGTACTGCTTCGAAGCGGCCATAACGGTATCGGAATCGGCAGAGGTCTGAAGGAATCCCGAAGCAAAGGGCTTCTGAGGCAGAGAAGACCAGTGGTAGGCCGACTCAAGCTCTTCGTTCCAGTCATACTCTCTCTGGTCCGCCAGATAAGTGGCATCCCAGAATAAACCGTCCTTCATATTGAATGCGGAGTAGAATGCGGCGAGATCGACTGAAAGATCGACGGCCAGAACGGAATTGAGCAGAGAATTGACAATCTGAAGAGATGCTACGCTCAGAAGAACTTCCGCTTCCCCGATAACAATAGCCATGGGCTCATCATTCCCGTCTGTGGGCCAGAGACTCGTAAAGGGATCATATTGCTCTGTCATAAACATATCCGCTTCCAGAGAAATGGAATCATTTGATGCAATGCCCTCGAGTGCGGAGATCGTTCCGTCCAGTTTCTCTTTGACAAGGTTGACGACATTGGTTACGGGAGTGTTAAAGCCGTCGGGATAGCTGTTCTGGAAATTATAGGCGATGATATTCATATACTCGCCGAGACTCAGTTCCGGAGCATCCTCCAGATCTAAACCGTAGAACGGAAGAGAATCAAAACCCTCGGGTATATTAATTTCGGGATAGAGATTGGTATAGACCCCCATGACAACCTGAATATCTCCGGAATAGCTTTTCCAGATGCCGTCCATAACAGGCATGGCCTTTGTCCAGTCACTGGTAATAAACTCTTCCATAGTTTCGGGATATCCGAGAATTCCCGCAGCGGCTATGACTTCCTGGACTTTTGGGTCTACCAGTGTCGAACCGATATTAAGAATGGCCCAGAACAGGGCAGCCTCAGTATTGGCGGGATCAGCGGTCTTCGCTTCTTCAAAGAGATTCAGGGCTTCGGTAAAGTTTTCGAGGTTTAAAGCGTTCCTGGCTTCAAGGACCAGTCGCGCCGCAGCTTCTTCGTCTGTTTCGCTCGTATCGGCGAGAACGGTGAGAAAAGCCGTGTCCCTGACAGATTTATAGCCGTCGCTGACAATGGCTGTTATGGTAAAATCCCCGGTGAAATCCGGAACGGATACTGTGATCACAGCCGTGCCGTCTCCGCTGATGATAGAAAGTGCGGAGGAGAGATCCCAATTATAAGTGAGTGTATCACCATTACTATCAGTTGCCGCGACAGTAACTGTTACTGTCTGGCCTGAACCGGGATTCACTGTTACAGAACTCTGGCTCAGGGTCAAAGAGGTTATGACTGGGGCTGCATTCGCAGCAGCGGTCTGTCCGTCAGAAACGGCCTGATCTACATTTACACCGGAAGTGTCTTCTCCGGAATCCGACAAACCCTCCGCAATAATTGTAGCGACAACAGCTGTGCTATCCGCCGTTGTAACCGCTTCGGCCACAGACTCGACGATATCCGTAATGACGCCCGTTAAGTCTGCGGTGTTGGCAGCAGCGGCCGATTGGACTGCAATCGACGTGACCTCTTTAGCAAGGGTACTTATATCACCGGAATCGGCGGCCAGTGCTGAAATAGTGCCGGAGATGACCTCTTTCAGAAAATCCCCGTCGTTATCCGTTCCGATTTCCAGAATTTTATCCGTAACCGTGGAAATAACCGTACCGGCCAGACCGGTCACCATGCTTGCCGTTGTCACGTCCGCTCCGAGGACACCGGAGCCGAGATTTCCCGCCAGTATGCCGATGGAGGAGTTAACACTGCCCGTTACATCGACCATTGTCTCGCCCAGAGCATTGCCTTCGAGGGAAGCGAATGTCTGAACTTCGCTGAGAATGGAACCTGTCACGACCGACACCCCTGTCTTAACATCATCGGCTGTTGCGCCGCTGGCATTGTTGTATGCTACGGACAGAGCCTGAATGGAAGATGAGGCAATGCTCGAAACGACATTGCTGATAGAATCGATTGTAAACAGACTTTCCGTTGTCGATGTGACGATGGAGATGGCGCCTCCGGCGACATCGCCTATTTCATCGGCGCCGACTCCGGCACCGGGTATATTTTTAATCACGGTTTCTGTGACCGTTATCATAAGACTGGTTTTCCCGGCTTCCGATCCGATTTCCTCAGCAATAACATCGATGGTGCTTGATACCATTTTACCGATGATATTCATTTTTACAGCCGTTGTTGATGCACTTGGCGTTGCGCTCAGCTGAGACTGGGCACCCTCGAGAACGAGGGGGAGAAAGGCCGCCAGATTCGTTGATTCGAGAAGATCCTGATCCTGGACCTTTGCTCTGGCTGCGGCGATTATCGCATCGATCTCAGCTATAGTGAGGTTGTTATCCCATGATGAGGCAACCCGGGCCGATGAGGAAGCGATCAGATCAGCTTTCAGGGAGCTCAGCACTCCATCGACATAGGAGGTATCGACATCTGTTTCTGTTGTTTCCTGAGGATCTTCATCCTTGGGCAGATCTTCAACCAATGGATTGGAGCAGGCTGTTATAAACAGCATGAATGCCAGAGCCATAAGACCTATCAGTTCAAATTTGTTTTTTTTCAATTTTTTCTCCTTATTTATTCTTTAGAAAAAAATAATTTTATTTTTAAAGTAATTGGACTTAGAATAAAAAATATAACACGTAATTAATTCTTACACATATAGAAATATTGCCTATTTTCCTCAGAAATATACATCTGGTCGATATTCCGATCTATCGAACATGGGATATCAGTTACTCTGCAAAGAAATGAGTTGCCGCTCACTACTTCCGGGTTTACAATGACAACCCGGAGGACCTTATGGGAAACATCAAAGTCTACAGATACCGATGGATCGTTCTGGCGGCCTTTTTTCTTATAACCATGGCCGTGGAAATACAATGGCTCACTTTCGCGCCCATTGCGAGAGCGGCCCAGTTCCACTACGGCTCACAGCTCACGCCGGGCTCTCTCTTCAATATCGATTTTCTGTCCATGATCTATATGTTCGTGTTTCTTATCCTCTGCATTCCCGCTTCCTATGTTATCGATACATTCGGTATTAAAAAGGGAATCGCCCTGGGCGCCCTCATAGCGGGATTCAGCGCTCTGGGAAAGGGAATCTTCGCAGATAATTATAAAGCTGTTCTGCTCTTCCAGACGGGACTCGCCATCGCCCAGCCCTTTATCCTCAATGCTGTTACCGCTCTGACAGTCCGGTGGTTCCCCCTGCGAGAAAGGGGCACTGCCGCCGGTCTGGCGGCATTGGCCCAGTACCTGGGAATCATTGTCGTTATGATCGCCACTCCCTTTCTCATCACTGTGGGATACGGGGAAAAGGGAGAGATCGTCTCGGTCGAGGGAATCCGCTCCATGCTTCTGATCTACGGATTCTTCACCCTTTCGGCCGGTCTTACCGCGGCTTTTCTCATTAAGGAAAAACCTCCGACAGCCCCTTCGGGAGAAAACATGGAGAGACAGGATTTCATACAGGGCATAAAGAGAATTTTGGGATTGAGGGATATGCAGCTTCTGCTCGTTCTCTTCTTTATCGGTCTGGGATTGTTCAATGCCGTATCGACTGTCATCGACTCTATCTGCGCTACAAAGGGATTATCCATGGAGCAGAGCGGACTGACCGGAGGGATTATGCTTCTGGGAGGCATTATCGGAGCTCTTATCATTCCGGTCCTCTCCGATAAATTGCGGAAAAGGAAAATTTTCCTGCAGATTTGCATGATCGGGATGCTGCCCTCCGTTGCGGGTCTGGCCTATTTCACATCATTCGCCCCGCTGATGGCCAGTTCTTTTTTTCTCGGTTTTTTCGTCATGAGCGCCGGACCGCTGGGTTTTCAGTACGCGGCCGAAGTCAGTTCCCCCGCTCCGGAATCGACGTCGCAGGGAGTCATTCTTCTTTCGGGACAGATTTCCGGCCTGATTTTTGTCGCCAGGATGGGCACGGAGCAGGGAATAAAACTCTGGATGGTTATTTTCGTTGCGCTGGCGGCGGCAGCCGTCTTTCTGACATCGCTGCTGAAAGAATCACCGATGATCATTACGGAAGCGGAAAAATACGGATTATGAGACAACCCGGACCAGTTTGACTGTAAAATCTGCTCCGATTTCTATGCGGTCCCGCCCTGAATCCTTGGCTCTGTAGAGAAGTGTGTCGGCTTCCTTGAGAAGGCGCTCGACTTCTCCCTCGGCTCCGTTCAGTTTACCGCCGGTGACGCCGCAGCTGAAAGTGGGGCGGATATTGCGACTGTAGGGGTAGGAAGCGAAGTCGGTCCGGACTCTTTCCAGATAATTCAGAGCGTTGTCCGGTCTGGTATGGGGGAGGAGAACGACGAATTCCTCTCCTCCGTAACGGCAGATGATATCGAGGCTCCGGCAGTCCTTGCGGAGAACCGCTGAGAAAACGCGCAGCACTTCATCGCCGAAATCATGGCCGTAGGTGTCATTGATTTTTTTAAAATGGTCCAGATCAATCATAGCCAGCGTGCAGTCAAGCCCTGTCCGGCTGGATCGGTCTATCTCTTTTTTCAGCTCCAGAAGAAAGCTTCTCCGGTTCAGCAGTCCCGTGAGAGCATCTTCATTGGCCATTCTGAGCAGCCTGTCCTGTTCCTGAACAATCTCTGTCAGATCTTCGATAAAAACGGCATAGGAATCTTTATATTCCCGGTCAAGTCTTTTAACATGCACCTCTGCCGGAAAATGCGTACCCATATCATTGAAAAAAATGGTTTTGAAACGGCGGTTCGCCGAGAGGGAGCAGTCGATATTACGGAAGAGGGATTTGCCGCAGATATCTTCCCGTGCCCCGTAAAACCAGGACTCGCCTTTCAGATTCAAATCGAGAATAATCCCTTCGGAATTGATTATGAAAATCCCCTGGGGGGAATGACGCAATAAAGAATCTTCTATTCCTTCGCTTTTCACGATTGCTTCAGCGGTTCCCGTCAGTCTGCTGCTGACAAATCCCCCGAGAAAAAGAAGCAGGGCTAAAAAAGCATAAGAGGAAACAGGAATCGCGGGGAAAAAACACAGACCTGTCCCTGTGAAAATTATGAGAAGTGCGGCATTGGACAATAGAAATTTATAAGAGACCTTCATCTCTCCCTATTTTCGGCGGAAAAAAAAAGGATTTGAGAAAAAAAGAAGAATCCCGGAAAATGAAGATGTGAAAACACTAATATTTGAAAAACGCACTGAAGAAATCCGGGGGGCCGTATTTCTGAAGGATATTACACTGACGATCGAAGAAGGTGTCCATTGGGTCTTTCTGGGAGCCAATGGCTCGGGGAAAAGCCGGTTGGCCGAGCTGATCGGCCGTGAATGGCCCGGGAAATGCGGCTATGTCTCCTTTGAAAAAGAGAAAGAGATTATAGACCGGGAAAGGCGGGACGATGAAAGCGATATCCTCGACCGCCCCGATCCGGGCCGATCCGCTTCGGATTTTATTCTCGAACGGAACGGAACGGAAGAGGAAATGACAGTTCTCGCCGGAAAGTTCCGATTTACCGAACTGCTGGACAGAGGACTGAAATACCTGTCCACAGGAGAGCTGAGAAAAGTGCTCATAGCCGAAGAACTGATGAGCCGTCCCGAAATGCTCATACTCGATGAACCATATGAAGGCCTCGATGTCTCCTCCCGCTCCGATCTGGAAAAGCTGATCGGGGATCTGATGGAACAGGGGATTCAGCTCATACTGATGCTCAACCGATTCAGCGAAATACCCGAAGGCATCGATTCCCTCGGTTATCTCCAGGACCGCTCTCTGGTCCTGCAGGGGAACAGGGAAGCGATTCTCCGTTCCGAAGAGCTGAGACGGCTCCATCACTTCCACGGGGAAAGCCTCCCACCTCTGCCGCCCCCCCCATCGGAGGGTGAGGATTTATATGGCGGACCGGTTCTTGTTTCAATGAAAGATATACACGTTGCCTATGAGGGGAAGGAAATCCTCAAAAATCTCAACTGGGACGTTTTAAGAGGGTTTCACTGGAAAATTGTCGGCCCCAACGGTGTGGGGAAAAGCACCCTTCTGAGCCTTATTAGCGGAGACAATTCCCAGGCCTATGCCAATGACATAACTCTCTTCGGAATGAAAAAAGGGAGCGGAGAAACGGTCTGGGATATAAAAAAGCACATTGGGTACCTCTCTTCGGCGCTGCAGCGCGACTACCGGGTCCGGGTTTCCGTCAAACTCGTCGTCATCTCCGGATTTTACGATTCCATCGGTGTCTACAGCCACTACAGCGAAAATGAAGCCCGGCTGGCGGAAGAGTGGCTGAAGCTCATAAAAATGGAGCACAAAGCCGATAAGCCCTTTCAGAGTCTCTCCTTCGGAGAACAGAGACTGGTTCTCATAGCCAGAGCCATGGTGAAACACCCTCCCCTGCTTATTCTCGATGAACCCTGTCAGGGACTGGATGAAGTGAACAGGCTTATGATACTCAAGCTGATAGATATTCTGGGGCAGAAAGGCGAAACGACACTGCTTTACGTTACCCACCACAGCGAAGACAGAATTCCCTCGATCAGAAAAGAACTGCGGATGGATTTCGGCGGAAAAACATTTGAAATCGAACTGGAAGAGAGCTAAGATAAGCTGGATATGAAAGAAAAAATCGGAGAACAATATATTCGTCTCGACCTTTTATCCTTTGAACAGGCCGAACTGATTCTGGAGTACCAGAAAGAACACGGAGACATGAAATTCGGTGATATCGCCGTCTATCTGGGTTTCCTCGATGAAGATCAGGTCGGAAATTCTTTAAAAGAATAAGGCGGAATTCCATGCAGTCTCTTATGATAGAAGAATGAGGATACTGATTATCGGAGCCGGCGTAACCGGCAGCCTTTTTGCCTCCTATTTAGCCGGCAGCCGGGAAAAGCTTGAAAAAAAGCTCCGGGAAAAATTCGAACTGAAGATACTGGCCCGGGGGGAAACCTTCAGGAGACTGAATGAAAACGGCCTGAAAATTCATCATGTTGTTCAGAACATAACGACCATAGACAGCATACCTGTCATAAAAACTCTGGAAAGCGGCGACGTATATGATTTTGTATTTGTATTCCTGCGGAAAACCCAGGTTGCCGCGATTATGGAGGAACTGAAATCGAACCGGTCCGGTCTCTTTGTTTTCGCCGGCAATAACGGAACCGGCCTGGAAGGATTGTCCCCTCCTCTGAAACAGCAGAAAATCAGCCTGGCTTTCCCCGCAGCGGGTGGACGGAGAGAGGAAGGTACTGTTTTCTCGGTACACGGTAACAAGCCCTCGCTCATATTGGGCAGAAACAAGAATACGGCTAAAAGAATCAGAAACCTGAAAAAAGTATTCCGTCTATCGGGCATTTCCCTGAAAACAACCGGCGCCATGGACTCCTGGCTGAAACACCATCTGGCTCTTATCATTCCCCTGTCTCTGGCGCTCTACAGCGATGGAGGAGACAATGTATCTCTCTCGAATAACAGCGATCTGATCAGGCAGAGCATAAAAGCTGCAAAAGAGGGATCCGCCGCCCTGAGCCGCCTCGGACACCCCCTGCGGCCCTGGAAACTGCGATTTTCCTTGTGGCTTCCCTGTCCCCTTATCAGAAATAAGGTGAAAAAGCTGCTGGCATCGCCCATGGGAAAACTTCTGGTTTACGACCACTGCATGGCCGCTCCTGAAGAGATGAAAGAACTGGCGGGGGAGCTGGAAAGACTGGTTGCGCCCGATGAGCGTCCCAGACTGAACCTTGAGGACCTGTTCCTTAAAACAATTGACAACAGAACCGAATAGGAAGAAGATATTATAAACAGAAAAATAATGATTGACAGGGATTCAATATTCTCGGACATATCTGTAAAAATCTCTCTTCACGACAGAAAAACTGTTATATCTCTCAATGAGTCCTGCTTATTTGAACCGGAAAACAGAGACGAGCTGACGTCCTACTTCCATCCCGATGACCTTAAAGACTTCGAAAGGGAATTCAATGACAGTCTCGACAGAGCCGAGCCGCTGTTCCAGATGTCGGATTGCCGCCTCAGAGATAAAAGGGGCAACACGAAACACGTCAGAATAAGAGGCGTCCTCAATGAGGGCTATGCGTCGCTGTTTTTTACCGATGTCTCCGAATACTACGAAAAGTTCCGCGACAGCAGTAATCTGATTAACCGCTATGAACAGCTTCTGCTGACTCTCAAGGAAGCTGTCTGGGACTGGAATCTTACCGATGATACGGTATTCTATTCCGACCGGTGGTTTGAAATGCTGGGGCTGACCGGAGAAGAGTCCGGGGGGACTTTCGATTTCTGGAAAAGTCTTGTTCATCCCGATGATCTGGAAAGTGCACTGGAGGCTCTAGAAGATCATATAAGTGGCAAAAAAGACATTTATGAAGCGATTTACCGGATGAAGCGGAAAGACGGATCCTGGATATGGATAAGAGACAGAGGGAAAAGTCAGCTGGACAACCACGGAGCAGTCAAGAGAATGATCGGTTCTCATCGTGATATTACAAATGAAAAAACAGTGCGGGAAAATCTCGAAAAGATGATTATCACCGATGAGATGACCGGATTGTACAACCGGAGGCACTTCGACACCCAGATACGCGATGAAATCCTCCGGGCCGAAAGATACGGCTCCAGATTATCCATAATTATGATCGACATAGATCTCTTCAAACAGATCAATGACACATACGGACACAGCGCCGGTGATACGGCTCTGAAGGAGCTGGCCAGGACAATCAAGGGAAAAATCCGCAATACCGACTCGGCTTTCAGGACAGGAGGCGAAGAATTCGTCGTCATAGCACCTCTCACCGATGAGAGCAGCGCCATGAAGGCGTCGGAGCGGTTGCGGAAAGCTGTATCGGAAATTTGCGTCGACACGGGCTACGGATCATTTACCTTCACCATCAGCCTGGGAGTGACTACTTTCGTAAAAGGCGATACCTACAGCAGCCTCTACGAACGGTCCGACGTGGCGCTCTACCTCTCCAAAGAGTCGGGCCGGAACTGCTCGACACTCAAACTCCACTGACCGGGCCGATCCTCTTCTATTGAAAATTCACAGCCCGTAGTTTAAAATGAAATCTTATGGTTGGAAACAGCGCGAAGCCCCTGATCGTTCAGGGAGACAGTTCTATACTGCTTGAAGTACACAACGGAAGTTTTGAAGAGGCCAGGGCCGACATCAGCCCATTCTGTGAATTGGAAAAATCCCCCGAGCACATTCACACCTACAGAATATCCCCTCTTTCCCTCTGGAACGGCGCCTCGGCGGGTATCACGGCGGACGAAGTTCTGGGAATACTGGAAAGACATTCCCGCTACCCCATCCCTGACAATGTGAGCTTTCGCATCAGGGATCTGATTTCCCGTTTCGGAAAACTGAAACTGACTGAGACCGAGGATCCCGCCATTCTGCAGCTCCATATCTCCGACAGGCTCATCGATGCGGAAATAGCCGCCAGCAGAAAGCTGGCGAAATACCTGAGTAGACATGGAGACTCCTTTCTCCTGCAGCTCTACGATCGCGGAACCATCAAGCTTGAGCTGATAAAACTGGGCTACCCCGTGGAGGATCTGGCGTCTCTCAAGGAAGGGGATCCCCTCGATTTCAGCCTGAGAGAAAAAAGACTGGACGGCAGCGATTTCCGGATCAGAGACTATCAGAGAGATGCGGCGGAAGCCTTTGTCGGCAACAACCGTCCCGGCACGGGTTTCGGAACTATCGTTCTGCCCTGCGGCTCGGGAAAAACCATCGTCGGAATGACCGTCATGGATCTGCTGAAAACAAACACCCTGATCCTGACGACCAATGTGGCGGCGGTCCATCAGTGGATTGATGAACTGACCGACAAAAGTACCCTCTCCCGCGATGAAATAGGAGAGTATACCGGCGACAGGAAAGAAATAAAAGGAGTCACCATCGGAACCTACCAGATCCTGGTCTGGAGAAAGGACAAGGAAAGCGAGTACAAACACTTCCAGCTCTTCCGCGAGAGAAACTGGGGACTGATCATCTACGATGAAGTCCATCTGCTTCCCGCACCGGTTTTCCGGGTTACGGCCGAACTGCAGACGGTCAGACGCGTCGGCCTGACGGCCACTCTGGTGAGGGAGGACGGCGCCGAAGAGAACGTATTTTCCCTTGTCGGTCCCAAACGGTTCGAAATCCCCTGGAAACAGCTCGAAGCCCAGGGATGGATAGCCGAGGCAATCTGCCACGAAATACGGATTGATCTTCCGGAAGATGAAAAAATCGATTACGCTATAGCCGATCAGAGACGGAAATTCCGCATAGCATCGGAAAACCCCATCAAAATGGAAATCACATCGGAACTGATTGCCAACCACCGGGAGGATTCCATTCTGGTTATCGGACAGTATATCGACCAGCTGCAGAAGATATCAAAAGCCCTGAATGCGCCCATCATTACGGGGAAGACGCCGAATCAGGAACGGGAGAGGATTTTCGAGGATTTCCGGCAGAAAAAAATTCATGTGCTGGTTGTCTCGAAAGTGGCCAATTTCGCCATAAACCTTCCCGATGCCTCGGTGGCCATACAGATCTCGGGAACCTTCGGTTCCAGACAGGAGGAAGCCCAGAGACTGGGAAGGATTCTCCGCCCCAAGGAGAAGAACTCCTTCTTTTATTCCGTAGTCTCCCGCTATACGGTCGAGGAGGAGTACGCCGCGAACCGGCAGCAATTCCTGACCGAACAGGGTTACAAATATCATATAGAAATGTGGGGACACGACGAGTTTATCAATGACCAGAGATGAGGAATGGCGGAAAATTATTCTGTCCATCAATGACAACACGTTCTTCGATCTCATGCGCAACTACCTGGGTAAGATTGAAACGCCCTTCAACAAACAGGACCTGATGAACCGCCTCGTCAATTTCCTCTCCAGGGCGGATATTCGCGAAACACTCCTCGCGCTTATCGACGATGAAGAGGCCAGGCTCCTTTCCGCCGTAGGACTGACCGGCGGCGCGACGGAGTCGCAGCTGCGATCGGGCTTTCCGGGGTGGACCTATCTGGAACTTCTGACGCGCATCGGAAATCTGGAGGAGCGCTTTCTCATCTACCGCAGAAAGGGGATCTACAACCTGACCCCCCTTTTCGAAGAGGAGCTGAAAAGGGATTACATATCCCCTTCTCTTCTCATCGAAACCGGGGATGCCCTACCCGGATTCGATCCGCCCTTATGGTTCAGCGATCCGCTGATGATCGCTCTGTACTCCTTCTTCTGCAGCGACAGCAACCTGATAAAAATTGACGGCACGGTGAAAAAGAGAGGGGCCGATAAACTTGAGCAGTTATTCCCCCATGTTTTCGGGGGCGAGGAAGGTCGGGAACGCTTTATTCTGACTCTTAAAATATTGAAGAATCTTAACCTTCTGAACATTACAGAAGGTGAAATATCCCTGAATCACTTCGAATGGAAACGACTGTCCGAGCGTACCGAAAGAGACCGCTACAGCCTCTATTACGGTGCCGCTCTGGCGGACAGCCCCGCAAGCTCCGGTTCCATGACCGATTTTTTCATACGCTTCTATAAAAACTTCCCCCCGGGAAGGGTTATTCTGAACGATTCGCTGGCCCCTTTTTTCCTCATTTTCTGTTCTATCGGACCGGCCTTTCATCCCGAAAGAGTGAAGAAACTTCTCTGCGATCTCAATATACTGGTTTCTTCGGGAGAGGGACTTAAATTGAACGGCGTCCTTCGTTTAGGCGAAAAGGGAGTTCCCCGGCACAACGACCACCCCCTCATTGTCCAGCCGAATTTTGAGATTACGGTGAAACAAACAGCGTCCCTGAAAGAACTTCTCGAGACAGCCGGCGCTCTTGATCTGACGCAATACGACCTGTATTCGCGATTCAGTCTGAGCAGAAAAAGTTTTCTCAGGGCATTCAGCTGCGGATTGACTCCGGTTCAGTTGATAGATGATCTGGAAAAACTCAGCGGAAAAGAAATCCCTCAGAATATTTCCATATCCCTTGATGACTGGGCCAGGGAACACGAAAAGGTCGTACTCTACAAGGGTACGGTCATGAAAGTGGCGGAGGATAAAAGGATTTTCATAGAAAAAACAGACGTACTCACACCCTTCATACAGGAGGTTCTGGCCGACGGCGTCTATCTGATGAAAAACGGTTTCGAAAGGCAGTGGATGGACGCTTTGGAAAATCTCTCCATAACTCCGAGAGTCATAGACAGCACCCATGTGAAAAAGGAGGAGAATGGATCACAGATTCCGGTAAAACATCTCAACTGGAAGTCATCCTCCCGGAACCTGTGGAAACGTGAAGATGAAAGGACAGCCTGTAAAGAGGAGGACCGGACCGGTGAATTGCTGAAAATTCTCGACAGAAGCGGAATCAAAGGTGATGAAAAAAAGGAACTGGATGCCAGAATACGGCGCAAGCTGATTTTCCATCCCTCCCAGATAAATAAAGGGATCGTCCGGCCGGAGATTACCGAAGCGCGGGGTATGAATTACCAGGGCAAGGTGCGCCTTGTGGAGTCGGCCTTGCAGAACAGTTCCGACAGGCTGGAACTCACGTACTTTTCAGGCGGTGATTCCCGTACCATTCTCGTACAACCGCTGGAGCTTAAAAAAGAGGAAAATGATAAAATCCTCGAGGGAAGGATACTCCCCGATGAAGAGACGATAACTCTGAGAGTCAGCAAAATATCGAAGATCCGGAAAATCCGAAGTTCCCTCTTCTAGACAGTTCGGGCTGTTCCGGTTTTTCTCGCCGCAAAATGTTTCGAATCGCCCCACTGATCGAAAGCCACATCTCTGCCGATGGACCGGACACGGCCGAGGAGACAGCTCCTGCACTCCTGGCGTCCCTCATCCATGCAGGGTTTCCCCTCGTAGAGTTTATAGCTGGAACGGACTTCCGTCGGCGTGATATTGGGCATGGTCACATTGGCCCCGTAGGAAAGGCCTCTCTCGCGGCCATCTGAAACAACAGCCTGGAGTGCCGTCGTGGCGGCGATATTCACATCTTTGAGAACGATCCGGCAGACCGCGATCATGTTGAGCGAAAGCTGAAGGAGTTCGCTTTTTTCCATCTGTCCTTTCGAAGCCATGGGCGACTGATTGTGAACCAGGTAGGGCCCCATACCGATCATATCGATATCCTGCTCTTTAAAAAAGAGAATATCCCGGGCGAGCATGGCGGTTGTCTGTCCCGGAGAGCCTATCATAACGCCGGATCCCACCTGAAATCCCGCTTCCTTCAGAAAGCCGAGACAGAGCTTGCGCTCTTCCAGCTTCTGTGATGCGGGATGAAGAGACTGATATAACGCTTCGTCGGTCGTTTCTATGCGGAGGAGATAGCGATGAGCGCCGGCTGCGAAAAAACGCCTGTAGGTTTCGAGACTCTGCTCGCCGACGCTGAGGGTGATGCCCACCCCTTCGGGCAGTTTATCGGAAACGGTGATTCTCTTGATTTCGCAGATGAGATCTTCCACATAATCTATAAAAGCCGGATCGCGCCTTTCTCCCGACTGAAGAACAACTGAGCCGTATCCCTGCCCGGCACACCAGAGCGCCGAGGAGACAACCGTATCCCTGTCGAGGCTGTAACGTTCCACCTGCTTATTGCTCTTTCTGATACCGCAGTAATGGCAGTCGAGAGCGCAGATATTGGAAAATTCGACGATGCCCCTGTAATAGACTGAATCGCCGACGTACTCTCCGAGCACTTCGTTGGCTCTGGCCCGCAGTTTCTCCACATCTTCGGGTGTCCGCAGGGACAGAAGGGTTTCAATATCCCTTTCGCCGTAGGTCTCTTTATATAGAAGATCGTTCAGACCGGACAATATTCACTCCTCCTCTGGTGAAATCATTCTTCACCAGGAGAGTAAACTCAGTCAAGTCTGACAATGACTAATTTGATATTATTTTATCTATTTAATCTGGCAATGGGTATAGAGCTTTTCCATTTCGACACCGAGAAGCTCTTCTTCCCTTTCGGTGATAAGGCCGTCTTCTCTGAGAGCTTTAATGCACTCATTAATCCCGCTTATGCCGGCGTAAAGGCAGGCGAGTTCACCGATATCCTCGGGATTGTGTTCCATAACCCAGTCGATTTTTTTCAGGTAATTGTGAGCGGCTCTGAGAATGCTCTGCGCGGCAGTACTCTTTATCATGACAACCTCCAATCACGGAGGATCCCGTCTCAAACGGGACTTCCACTGTAAATTCTACCCTCTGAGCCGACCTTTTTCAATAAAAAAAAGAGGGGCTGCTCCGTTATCTTCAACACAGATACGAAGCAGTCCCGGAAAAAAACGAAAAGGAGACTATCTAAAAGCTTCGGAGCCTGTGATTCGCACCGCGGTCCGGCAACGCCGGAAGTGATGGAAAGACCGGCTCCGTAAGATTTTATCCGAACATATAGCGGTTGAGCAGGTTCTCAATCAGCTCCTGCTTGCCGCTGATCTGGGGAACGGGACCGTCGTCTGCGGCAAAATCGCGCAGGTCTTCAAGAGTCATTTTCCCCTGCTCGAACTCGAGACCTTTTCCCGATTTGAAGGATTCGTATCTCTTGTCGAGCATTGCGGCCAGCTTGCCGTCCTTATTGATTTTATCGGTTACTTCAAGAGCCAGTGCGAATGTGTCCATACCGCCGATATGAGCGTGGAACAGATCTTCCAGATCGGTGGAGTTTCTTCTCACTTTCGCGTCGAAGTTAAGACCGCCCGATCCGAGACCGCCGTTGTCCATAATAACCATCATGGCCTTCAGGGCGTCGTAGACATTGGTCGGAAACTGGTCGGTGTCCCATCCGTTCTGAGGATCGCCGATATTGGCGTCTACGGAACCGAGAAGTCCCGCGTCTGCGGCCACTCTCAGTTCATGGTCGAAGGAATGACCCGCCAGAGTGGCGTGATTGGCTTCGATATTGAGTTTGAAGTCCTTTTCCAGACCGTGCTCTTTCAGGAATCCGATAACTGTGGCGGAATCAACGTCGTACTGGTGCTTGGACGGCTCCATGGGTTTGGGCTCGATAAGGAACGTTCCCTTGAATCCGATCTTTCTTCCGTAATCTCTGGCCAGCGTAAGGAACTGGGCCATATGCTCCAGCTCTTTTTTCATATTGGTGTTGAGCAGGCTCGTGTAGCCTTCCCGTCCGCCCCAGAAGACGTAGTTCTCACCGCCGAGGATCACGTTCGCGTCGAGAGAAGCCTTGACCTGGGCTGCCGCTCTGGCGAGGATTCTGAAATCGGGATTGGTTGAGGCCCCGTTCATATACCGGGGATGGGAGAAAGCGTTGGCCGTGTTCCACAGAAGTTTTACTCCGGTCGCTTTCTGTCTCTCCAGAAGGAGTTCTGTCGTCTTTTTGTAGTTGGCCTCATATTCGGTCACCGAATCTGCATCGGGAGAGGCGTCGATATCGTGGAAACAGTAATAGGGCGCTCCCACTTTTGTAATGAACTCGAAAGCGGCGTCGGCTTTTTCTTCGGCGTTTTTCCAGGGATGGACAATGGTTCCGTTACCGAAGGGATCGCTTCCGTCGGCGCAGAAAGTGTGCCAGTAGGCTACGGCGAAGCGGAGATGCTCTTTCATGGTCTTTCCGGCGATGACTTTGTTCTCATCGTAGAATTTGAAGGCCAGAGGGTTGTCCGACCCTTTCCCTTCGAACTTGATTTTTCCGATTCCCGGAAAGTATTCTCTGCTTCCTTTGTAAATGTCTGACATATTTCTATATCTCCTTGTTTATGATTTACTTGAATACAACACTTAATGTGTTCATATATTTAGTGTATTTTTCATACACGATATCGTACTTGTCCGCATCGGGCCCCGGTTCATAACGGAAGACTTCTGTTCCGCTGCAGTGTGCATCAGTCAGTTTCCTGATCTCTTTTTCCCCCCCGTGGATGTGATTGTAAGCCCAGAGAGCCTGAACCGCTCCCCCCATGGCCGCCGCTTCAGCGTTATCGGTCACGATAATGGGAGTCCGCAGGATGTCGGCGGCTATCTGCCGCCATCTGAGGCTTTTCGATCCGCCTCCTGTCAGAATGATTTCCGCCGGCTTGAAGCCCAGTCTGACAAAGCTGTCGAGCCCCACTTTCATGCCGAAAATGGCCGCTTCCATAGAGGCCCGGATGATGTTGGCATCGGTGACATTGGTCATGTTCATGCCGATTAAAGACCCTTCCCCGTTGGGAAAGTTCGGCGTTCTCTCGCCGTTGAAATAGGGAAGCATAATCAATCCGCCGCTCCCCGCTCCGGCCTCCCCGGCCAGCCTGTCAATTTTATCCACACCAATTTTCAGAAGCTTGCGCATCACTTCGGTGGCGACTGTGCAGTTCATGGTGCAGAGCAGCGGCAGCCATCCGCCGGTAGATGAGCAAAAAGCCGCGATATTTCCGTCGGGGTCGATAATCGGCTTGTCCGAGTAGCCGAACATGGTACCCGATGTCCCGAGGCTCATGGTCATAACGCCGTCGGCCACGGCTCCCGTGCCGATGGCCGCAATCATATTGTCACCGCCTCCGGAGGAAACCAGAATTCCCTCGGGCAACCCGAAAAGTTCAGAAGCCTCTTTCGTGACATATCCTGCCGGCTCGTGCGCTTCTATCAGACGGGGCAGAGCTTCCGAGAGATCCCTAACCGGATCGAGGGCACTCAGGGCATCTTCGCTCCAGACTCTCTTTCTCACATCGAGAAGAGCTGTCCCCGAAGCGTCTCCGTACTCCATCACTTTCTCACCGGTCAGCCGGTAATTCAAATAGTCATGGGGCAGGAGAATCGTCTCCATCATGTCGTACAGGTTTTTATGGTTCTCTTTAAGCCAGAGAATCTTCGATGCCGTATATCCGGCCAGAACGGGATTTCCCGCCTTTTCGATAATGGAATCAATTCCTCCGGCGTTGCTGTTTATTTTGTCGCACTGAGACTGTGTCGCCGTATCGCACCAGAGCTTCACCGGCCTCAGGACATCTCCGTTTTTATCGATCGCAACAAATCCGTGCTGCTGTCCCGAAACGCCGACGGCGATAGCCGTATCCCTGATATTTCTGTCTATCTGATGAAAAGCTTTCACGGCGGCATCTATCCACCACTGCGCTTCCTGTTCTCTCGTCCCGTCCTCGCCGCTGATCATGTCATGAGGCGCCGATGCGGCAGCGATGATCTTTTTGTTTTCAAAATCGTAGAAGAGAACTTTCGTACTCTGGGTTCCCAGGTCGATTCCCACTATGGTTTTCACATTGCCATCCTCTTTGCTTTGATGATCCCAGTATCAACCGGAATTTCCCGTTAAAGAATGGACAGAAATGACAAAACATACATATTATTGACATTATGGAAATAAAAGATGCTGTATTCGTCTATCAGATGATCGAGGAGAAAGAGGTGGAATGGCACAGCCGGATCCATAATCACGACCAGAGAGAGTATGAAATTCACTACTTTCTTCAGGGCGAAGGGACGTTCAGGACCGGATCGACCAGATACAATATCTCCAAAGGATCGCTTTTTCTGACGGCTCCCTTCGAAGAGCACAGCATAACCAGCACGAATCTGACACGGCCCCTTACCTACTACGCCGTTCTGATCAAAACTGAGCCGCGTGATTTCGAGATCGAGGATCTCCTGCAGAAAGAGCTGCAGAACAGCCATTATTACAATATAGGAACCAATTACCGCTTTTTCTTCGAGGAAGTGAGGGAGAAAGGGCTTTCGGAGAACGGCAACCTGAGAAAATCCGCCTTCCACCAGCTCCTGTCCTTTCTCTATCAGCTTTCGGAAGAGCAGTTGATGACGGGAAGCGGCGATCGGGAGAATATCCACATAGAAAAAGCTCTGATGATGATGCAGAACAACATTTTTTCCGAAGTGACACTGACGGACATTACGGAGAAACTGAAAATAACCGATGCCTATTTTATCCGTCTCTTCAAGAAAAAGATGAAGACGACGCCCATGAAATACTATACGAAACTGAAAGTGGAAGCGGGCGCCTCCATGCTGATATCCAGCTCTCTGAAAGTCTATGAAATTGCGGACCGTCTCAATTTTTATTCGGAATTTCATTTCAGCCGCGTTTTCAAGCAGCACACCGGTGTTTCACCGCGCCAGTACAGGAATGAATACAGGCAGATTACCGGCAATTCCTGAATTGCCTGCAGGAATTTTCTCAGTCCGGTTCTTCAAGCACTTCCAGATCATCGGGATCATCAAAATCTTCAAGCTCCTCCGGGGCACCTGCCTCAAAAATCTCTTCGGATCCGGGCAGTTCACTTGAATCCCCCACAGTCAGCCTTTCGAGTATATCCGAGAACTCTCTCAGCTGTTCTTCTCTTTCCAGTCTCATGGTACAGCCGAGCCGATAAGTGCTGCCGTCCATTTCCAGCCGCCTGGGGGTAAAAATGATGGCAATACCGCTCTTTTCGGCAAAACCCAGGGGAAGGACGACCTGAGCATGAACCTCACGGTTCAATTCATAATTATAATCGCTGTAGAGCAGGAGTCCCGAAAGCGACAGATCCCCGAGGTGTCCGATGAATTTCTCTCCCTGAAATACTTCCAGATTGTAGAGCAGCCCGCGCCGTTCCTCTTTCCGTTCCAGCTGATCGAGATGTCTTTTCTTACTGAACCGCACATGCTTGACCGCGTAGAGCAGTTCCTTCCCCCCCACTTTGAGATAGGTGGCCAGCTGGGAAAGGATCCTGGCGGTACGCGAAGTCTCGTCCGCACCCTTCGATGCCTGACTGACCTCCCGGAGTATTCCTTCGTATCCGGTTGACTGCTCTTTGAGCGATGCGGCGAATCCGTTAATCCGGTCCTGAGTCCGACCGGCAATGACGAGGTTTTCTTTAATAATCCGTCCCTGCTCTTCAAACTGATTCTGAAAATCATCCATGGCATCGCTGAGTTTCCGGGTTTTTCCGCTGATCTCTCCCAGTATGTCTCTGGCTTCATTTCCGAAATTTCTCACTATGTGAATTCTCTCGACTCCGTCTTTCCAGTAACGGTTATTTTCGTTGATGCTCCGGCTCGTTTCCTTCAGATACAGGCCCACTTCCTGAATGGAATCCCGTGAATACTCCGAAAGCTTGCGCACTTCCGCTGCGATGACGGCAAAACCTTCACCGTATTTACCCGCCCTGGCCGCTTCTATGGACGCATTGGTAGCCAGTATATGGGTCCTTTCGGCAATGTCCTCCAGGTTGTCGATAACATGGCCGACCCGGGAGGTCTGATCGCTCATATGCTCCATGCTTTTCTCGAGATTTTTCATGGAATCGGTGAGATCGGCTACCACATCGGCGGATTGTCCGATGCTGAGAAGCCCGCTGTCCGCGGATTCAGTGGCGGATCTCGTATCCCGGGAAAGACTGAGCAGATTTCCGGCTGCCGCAGAGGACCGGTCCGCCAGCCCTTTGTAGACATGAGAGGTCTGGCTCAGCTGTTCCAGGATTTCGGAAATATCTCTGTCAAGACGGTTCAAAGCCTCCTGAAAGCTCTGAACCTGTCCGTATATCCTTTCCATGCCCTCCGATTGATCAATGGACTGCGCCGACATATGGCGGGCCGAGAAGAATATATCGGAGGCGAAGAGGTTGAATTTTTTAGTCGACCGGGAAATATCGAGAAATACCGCATTGAGATGGGCGGTGAACTCATTGAGCTTTCTGCCGGCTTCATTGACCTCTCCCCCTTCTGATCCCCCGATGTTTTTTTCGAGGTCGATGCTGTCGGCTTTATTGACATCACCGAGATAACGGACGGTCTCCCGGCTCTCTTTTCTGTAAACCCGGATATTGATGAGTAGAATGGAAAGAGAAAAAAGGGGACTGAGAAGCAGTACTATGAGAAGATTCAACCGGGGGGCTATAGGCAGGATCAGCAAAAAGATTATCCCGTTACCGGCAGCCAGCATGAAGAATGAGAGGAGAAGCAGGATGTCCTTTTTATTAATTCTCACATAACAATCTTAGGACGTTAAGTTATGCTTAGCAAATACGATCCCGTTTATTTAAAAGATTTCTTTTCTGAAAGGGATGGAGTCCATGGCTCCCGGCCTGGTTACCGTTATGGATGCAGCTTTAGACGCCCTTGCCATAGACTCCCTGACACCGTCTCCGGCAAGGCGGGAGGCCAGATAATATCCCAGGAAAGTATCCCCGGCCGCTGTTGTATCGACAGCAGTCACTTTAGTAGCGGGTACGTGAATTCTCCGGGAATCATATCCGTAATAAGCGCCATCTGTCCCTGCAGTCATAAGAATTTCAACACCGGGATAAGACACCGACAGCCGGTTCAGAATCTCATCATATGACCCGCTGCTCCCGGCCATCCCCGCCCCTTCATGTTCATTGACGATGAGAATATCGACCAGATCAAGCGGCCAGGAAAGGATGGAGGTATCAAAAGGCGCCGGATTGATACAGATTTTCATTCCCTTGTCAGAGGCTTTCCGGATAATGCTTTCCGTTCCGTTTATCTCATTCTGCAGGACCAGATAGTCTCCCTGACCGAAGAAGGATAGCGTATCATCAATATCGCTCTCTTCGATTTTCCGGTTTCCTCCTGCCGACAGGATGATGGAGTTTTCCCCTTGAGGCGTCAACTGGATGATAGCCTGCCCGGAAGGTCCGTCATAGACTTTGACAAAGTCCGTATTGACGCCGCTGGCGTTCAGCTTTTCGAGAAGCCACCGCCCGTCCTCGCCGATTTTCCCTCCGTGGTAAACTTCCGCCCCGGCTTTGGACAGGGCGACGGACTGATTGGCGCCTTTTCCGCCGGCGAAATATTCCACATCTCCCCCGGAAAGAGTCTCTCCGGGAAGAATGATGTGATCGACCCTGAAGACCAGATCGATATTGAGGGAACCGAAATTGAGAATTTTCACGGCAGAGCTCCTTGCGTCCTGATTCTGAATTTCAATTTTAACATGAGCATCGGTCTTTTTCTATGAATCAATTCCCTTGAACCGCAGGTCTTTGTAGTGGCAATGACTTCGCTCAAGGACAGTAAACCCGACCTGGCCGTACAGATATGGAGTTGGAGATCTGTCTTTATAATCAAAAATCATAATATCATCGAGATAAAGCCGGAAGCGCTCCCTGTCAGCGATGATTTTGACAGGGTATTTCTTTCCCGCTTCAAAAGAATAATCTCCGGATTCGAGGATGGAGTAACTTATATCCTTTTTCAGCAGCGCGACTTTACCTTCACCGTAAAATCCGAAAGCATAACTGCGGGCCCCGCCCTGAACCCGGAAGTTCATCAAATGGCAAAAACCTGAAACCGGCATAAGAACTGAGGAGACTTCATAATTTTCTGCCGTGAAGAGCCCGGTATAGGATTCCCCTTCCTTGTGACAGCTTCCGCTCAACCAGGAGCCGTCCAGTTCCCACAGGCCGTTCAGATAAGTCATCTGACTGATCTCCCGGTGCAAAGTGCCTCCCCCGTAGCCATAAAACTCAAGACACTCCCTGGAAAAATCGACTGTATAGTCAGGCGATCCTGTCCAGCGGATCTCATCTATATGAACATGAAGATTGCTCCTATTAGAATCTTTGTTGAGGGTTTTCAAAAGTATTCCGGCTTCTTTAATCAGAGCCCCTTTCAGAGCCGGGATTCGGTATTCCAGGACTGTCCATTCATCGCCGAGAGTGACCGGTTCGGAGATATAGTCCCGCTTTCCGTTGAAATCTTTAACCCGGATCGAAGCTTCAATTGGATCGGCTCCGTTATTGCACAGACGGCAGATCATGGTCTGTCCGGGAAAAACGTTGGGCGTAAAAGCCGGATCGTACCGCGAATCATGGAGATCCTCCGGTTTGTAATAGGTTTTTACATAAGCGAAAACAGAATCGCTCTCCATCGGTCTTTCAGAATATATATGAAGACTTCTATGTCCTTCCCATGATCGGTCGAGGCTGTTTTCCACCTTGCAGACACTTTTCCCGTCAGAGCACAGGGTCCGGACCGATCCGGTTGATTTCTCAAGATCAAAATGAATGATTCTGTCTTTTGTGTCCACCCTGGGCTTCCACATGGCGGGAAGATCTTCTCCCCTCAACCTGTATCCTATTTTGCAGAACATCAGCGCTGTCGCCGAGACCGTATCAATATTCAGCCCACCCACAACACTGGAGCTGATGAGAAGGTCATTGATCGGCCGGATCCATTTGTCTTCAATGCCGTCCATTCCGACCAGTACACCGACTATGGCACCGACATTCCCGGCATTGCAGTCCGTATCCCAGCCGCACATATTGCAGATAAGCTGAGTGCGGGAAAAATCTCCCTCTCCGTATAGAAGAGAGAGGAATACAACACCGGCATTGGGAATGATATGGCAGTTGCCGGGATATTTATCGTAACCGTAATTTTCGATAAGAAACTGCATGCAGCTCCGCCAGTTTTTTTCCCGGTCATTGTCATAAAAATCCATAACCTCACGGCACAGACGGGCGTATTGCGAGTCC
>JAFGXR010000062.1 GCA_016936555.1 Spirochaetales bacterium
GGCTCGAACGGCTTCTGCCGTGGAATATTTCTCAAAATCAAACTGATTGCTGAACAGAATCAAGATGTGCTGAAATAGGCGCTTACGAATCAGCTTAGATTAAAGCTTGATAATCACGCTTTCCATAGAATACCCGTACAATATGAACTTCCTTTCTCTTATCATTAACAGTGTATAATGCAATGTAGTTATTGATGATAAGCTTTCTGTATCCTCGAGTCTGAAGTTCATGTTCCTGAGCATTGTTACCGGTAAAAGGGTACTCCTCAAGAAGCATGATTCTTTGCTCAATCTCATCAATTATCGCCAGGGCAGAACTCGTATTATGAAGCACTTCCTTAATATATCGGTATATATCACGAAGGTCATCATATGCCTTTCCGGTAAGAAGAGCTTTGTACTTATGCTTCAAAAAATTCTTCCCTTAAACTTTTCAATGCGGAACCAGCTTCCAGCAAATTACCTTTCCTGATATCTTCTTCGCCTTCGGCAATCTTGTTCAAGAGATCGGCTCTGGCCATGCTTTTTTCATAGGTTTCCATGCTCATAAGAACCATGTCACCGTATCCATTCTTCGTAACAAATACCGGTTCGTCTTTCTCATGGCAGATACGGGAGATTTCATTAGTATTTCGCAAATCTTTAATAGGTATTATCTGTGGCATATAAGCCTCCAATATAGCATTATTATGCTATAATTATGTTGCGGTTTGAATGATAGGTCAATACCTTGGCAGGCTCCCTCCAGGCCGCGTCCCTTCGCTTTAATCCTCGCCCTTGCTCGGCGCTCACGACCGGTCGATTCCCGCGTCAAATTAAAAAAAGGACATCACAGCAAACTGCAATGTCCTTTTGTTGGAGGTGGCGGGAATCGAACCCGCGTCCTAAAGGGCGTGAAATAAACCTCTACAAGTTTAGTCGCTTCATACAATTTCGGACAATGTTAGGTGAAGCCACAGACCTCATTATCCTAAAGACCGGAAAATTGTCCTGCAGCTATCCCGGACTATAGCGGCAGTAAGTTCCTGTTGGTGTCGGATTCCAGTTCCTTAGGAACAGCAGGTTCCGGATCCGTCGGCTAACTAAGCAGCCATTGCGTAAGTTTCGTTTGAATCTTCAGCATTTATTGTTTTTGCCAGTTTTAAGAGTTAACGCTCTACTTGCAGCCTACCCCCCGACAATCCTTCAGTCGAAACCGGGGCACCCCCTGCAGTGCAAATATAAATTATATCCAAACAGGTCCGAAGTCAATAGTCACTTCGGAAATTCCTTTCAGCATCGCGGTTCTGATCTTTTGTTTTAATAGTTTCTCTTTTATCATATAACTTTTTACCCCGGCACAAGCCGACTTCCACTTTCACCCGGCCGTTTTTAAGGTAGAATTTCAAAGGAATCAGGGTAAATCCTTTTTCTTTTACCTTTTTTTCCAGTTTCTCTATCTCTTTCCTGTGAGCCAGGAGCTTTCTCGATCTGTCGGGAGTGTGATTGTGTATATTCCCGAAGTTGTAAGGAGTAATATGAAGATTATTGAGAAACATTTCTCCACGGATAATCTCTACAAAACTATCTGTAAAAGAAAATTTGGCCTCTTTTAGGGATTTGACTTCCGTTCCCTGAAGTACGATACCGCACTCGAGAGTATCATCTACAAAATAATTAAATCTTGCCTTTCTATTGGTTCCCAACACATCGGATGGGGTTTTCTTTTTTTTCTGTCCCATTTGCTGACCTCAAATAAAAGTCTGCTGACCGCAGACTTCCAGACGATTATAGGGAGAGAAAAACCTCTTGTCAACGCAAAGGAGACTATGATATTCTCTCATGAACGGGGCATCTCATACTACAGGAGCAAAATAATAATGGCAGTGAGATTTAAGCGTTCCTATCACGACAGGAAAGAAGCTGTTGCCCGGCGCCGCAAGACAATCATTAAAGTATTAATTATTCTCCTGTTTTTCCAGATATTTTTCTCTCTTTTCGCTGGAACTGTCCGGATTGAATCTGTCTCAATGGAACCGGGTATGAAAAAGGGCAGTGCTATGGTTTATTCTCCACTTGTTTACGGATTTAAAATAAATGCCCTTGGAATTCAGCTGCCTGAAATCAGATCCCCTCAAAGAGGAGATCTTGTTGTTTTTACGCCTCCTTATGTGGAGAAAAAAACAGGAGCTTTCGCCCTATTGAACGGGGTCGTCAAGTTCCTGACACTGGGAAAAATAAATCTGAACAGGATTACCTCGGAAAATTGGGATCAGAGTCATCTTATTAAAAGAGTTGTTGCCGTTCCCGGAGATACTATCAGGATGGATAATTTTAAAGTATCTATAAAACCGCAGGGTTCAGTTTATTTCCTCAGTGAGTTTGAAGTCATTAATAAAGATTATGATATTCAAATTAACAATTTGCCTGAGCAGTGGAACGCAGATATGCCTTTTTCCGGTAACATGGATGCTGTGACTCTGGGCGATGATGACTTTTTTGTTCTCGGTGATAACAGGATGATGTCAAGCGATTCAACCGGCTGGGGAATGCTTTCCCGTGAAAGGCTCGACGGCATGATCCTGTTGAAATACTGGCCTTTCAGCCAATTCGCATTATACAGATGAAAGCCATACCCCTGTATCTGCATATTCCTTTCTGCCGCAGCAAATGCAGCTATTGTAATTTTTACTCCCTTCCCCTGAAAGATGAACGGACTGAAAAGATCTTTATCGAGGAATTGATCCGGCAAATTGATTTCCAGATGAATCTGACCGGATCGGGGTCTCTTAAAACAGTATATATCGGAGGGGGAACGCCATCGGGTTTATCGGGAAAGGGAATGGATCGCCTCTTATCTTTTCTGAACACCAAATGCACTGAAGAAACGGAAGAATTCTCGGTAGAATGCAATCCCGAAGATATTTCTGAAGAATTAATCGGTTTGTTTAATGATAGTCCGGTTAATAGAATCAGTCTCGGCGTTCAGAGTTTCAATAGCAATGTACTCCGTGAGTCGGGTAGACGAACAACGGGGGAGCAGACTGAAAAAGCTCTCGAGATAATTGGAAATCATTGGAAAGGGCGATTGAATATTGATATCATTACCGGATTACCGGGGCAGACTTCTCAGGGACAACTTCACGATATGGAAAAAGCTGTGGGGACGGGAGCTGATCATATTTCCTGTTATTCTCTTATAGTGGATGAAGACTCTGCTATTGCCGGTCATCCATTGCTCCCCGACGGGGAAGAGGAAGATATCCAGTGGAATCTGAGCCGGGGATTTCTACTGGAGCAGGGATTTGAAAACTATGAAGTTTCAAATTTTGCCAGACCCGGTTTCGAAAGCCGTCATAATCTTCAGTACTGGAGAATGAACGAATATCTTGGTTGCGGTCCCGGAGCCGTTGCCATGTTCAAAGATCATTCCATCGGGAGGATCAGCAATCCCTCTGATCTGACATTATGGTTAAAAGGGGAACGGGAACTTTGGAACGAAACTCTTGAAGAAATTTCTCCCGCAGAATTTCTCTTTGAAAATTTTATGATGGGATTGAGAACATCAGAAGGCATCGATAGAAAAGAGTTTCATAGAAGATTCTCCTATTATCCGGAATATCTTATCAGGCGGACAATTGAATCCTCTTCTTCTGAATACTTTCAGATTGATGAGAAGGCTTTATCTCTCAATTCCAAAGCCAGACTGTTCATGAATCCCCTTCTGCTGAAAATCAGAGATGAAATAGAAGAATCTGATTTTGATTTTAAAGTTCATTGGCCTTAGTATATATTCTATAGTTCCACAGCGTAGTGTCTCCTTCAAACCGGTTCATATTGACAGTGCAATTTTTGATATGGTAGGTTTAGGGGAACTATTTAAAGATTAAAAAATTTGTATTGTTCCCTCAGGTAACCGATACCTTTTTGAGGGAAGTATCAAAAAAGGAGCATATATGTCCGGCCATAGCAAGTGGCATACTATTAAACACAAGAAAGGTGCCCTCGATGCGAAAAGAGGGAAAATGTTTACAAAGATCGTTAAAGAGCTGACTGTTGCTGCGAGAATGGGGGGCGGAGATCCCGACATGAATCCCAGACTCAGAACGGTTATTCTGAAAGCGAAAGCAGCCAACATGCCTAAAGACAATATGGAAAAGGCCATTAAAAAAGGAACGGGAGAACTCGACGGTGTCGATTATGTCGAACTCCAGTATGAAGCCTATGCTCCAGGCGGTGTCGGTCTTATCATCGATGCTCTGACAGATAATAAAAACAGAACTGCTGCAAATGTCAAAAGCATCCTGACCAAGGGCGGCGGCCAGCTCGCTGCGCAGGGTGCGGTTTCGTACCAGTTCAACAGAAAAGGACTGATTACTTACAGTTCCGAAGATGTCGATTTCGAAGCTCTTTTCGAAGCGGCTCTTGAAGCCGGTGCCGAAGATGTCGCCGAAGATAGCGGAATTATCGAAGTAAAGACAGAGCCTTCCGATTTTGAGACAGTTCTGGAAGCTCTTCAGGAAGGCGGTTTTAATCAGCTGGAAGCTGAACTTTCCATGGTTCCCGATACTACAGTTGAATTGGACAACGACAAAACTGCTAAAGTCCTCGCGCTTATTGAGAGAATTGAAGATGACGACGATGTGCAGTCTGTCGCTTCGAACCTCAGTATTCCCGATGATTTCGATATGGAGTAATGTCCAGAGTACTCGGAATCGACCCCGGTCTGGCTAATGCCGGTTGGGGTATTATCGATGTGGAGGGGAACCGTTTGACTTTTGTCGCATACGGTTCCATCTCTACGGATTCTAAAATCCCCGCTCCGCTCCGTCTTAAGGAAATATATGACAAGCTGTCGGTTGTCATTGAAAAGTACTCGCCCGCAGAAGCCGGTATGGAAACCCTCTATTTTGCAAAAAATGTCAAAACGGCACTTCCTGTTGCCGAAGCACGGGGTGTATTATCGTTGTGTCTTGTGCAGAGTGGGCTTATCCTGTCGGAATACACTCCGCTTCAGATAAAGCAGGCTGTTGTCGGAAACGGGCACGCTGATAAGAATCAGGTGCAGCAAATGGTTAAGCTGATATTGGGACTGGATAAGATTCCAAAACCCGATCATGCCGCCGATGCTCTGGCAGCCGCCATCTGCCATGTTCATATGAGGGTATTGCATGTATAACAGTATCAAGGGAATCGTTACAGCCAAAGGTTTAGACTATATACATCTGGACAACCACGGAATCGAATGGGAGATCAAAACCACGACGGTTTCGCTCTCATCATTCCCCGGTAAAAACCAGGAAGCCAAAGCCTTTGTGTATCTGCATCATAAAGAGGATCAGATGCTTCTTTTCGGTTTCGCAACTGAAGATGAACGGACTCTTTTTCTCGATCTTATCAGCGTAAGTGGAGTCGGTCCGAAAGGTGCCTTGAAAATCCTTTCCGGTGTGACGGTCAGCCGCTTTATTGAATTTCTGGAAACGGAAGATGTGAAATCTCTCAGCTCTCTTCCCGGACTGGGTATGAAAACAGCTCAGAAGATCATTCTTCAGCTGAAGGGAAAACTGAAGCTGGAAACCGATGGAGAATCTGCGGAAGAACAATCGCACAAAGAAATTATAGAATCTCTCGTATCCATGGGTTTCGAAAAGAAACATGTTAAAAATGCTGTTGCCGAAATTCTGAAAGATGATCATGTCAGCCTGCTGAACGGAGAAAAACAGGATCAGGAAATTATCCGCCAGGCGATAATTTTACTCAGCACCTGATCTGAAAAGAGGATTAAATGGACGGGTCCAGTCTGCTGTCCGGTGAACTCATCGGAGATGAAGAAAAAAAAGAGAATATTATAAGACCGAGGCTTCTGCAGGATTTTCAGGGACAGGAGAAGCTGAAGGAAAATCTCTCTATTTATATACAGGCTGCCCGGGAAAGAGGCGAGCCCCTCGATCATGTCTTTTTAAGCGGCCCTCCCGGACTGGGAAAAACGACTCTGGCCGGAATCATGGCCAATGAGCTCGGTGTCGAAACCCGCGTGACTTCGGCGCCCGCTCTCGATAAGCCCAAAGATCTGGCAGGCCTGCTCACGACGATCAGTCCCAGGACCGTCTTTTTTATCGATGAAATACACAGGCTGAAGCCGGCAATCGAGGAAATGCTTTATATCGCGATGGAGGATTATGAGCTCGACTGGATTATCGGCCAGGGACCTTCGGCCAGAACGATCCGCATACCCGTTCCCCCTTTTACCCTCGTAGGTGCCACAACAAAGCCCGGAAGGGTCTCCAGTCCACTTTATACCCGTTTCGGTATAACGGTCAGACTCGAGTTCTATACTCCGGAGGAACTGCAGAGCATTATTGAGCGGAGCGCCGATCTCATGGAAATCCGCATCAAAAAGGAAGCGTCGGCAAAATTAGCCCGATGCAGCCGCGGTACACCGAGGGTAGCTAACAGAATCCTTCGGAGAATGCGCGATTTCGCCCAGGTTCAGGGAGACGGGACAGTGACTTCTTCAATTGTGGAAAGCAGCCTGGAGCGGCTTGAAATTGATAAATTCGGTCTTGAAAAGCTTGACCGCGAAATCCTGCGGACGATAATTTCCAAGTATTCAGGAGGTCCTGTGGGAGCGGAAACACTGGCTATATCTGTCGGTGAAGGCATCGATTCCCTTGAGGATTTCTACGAGCCCTATCTCATTCAACAGGGTTTTATAAAAAGAACCAACCGGGGGAGAATGGCAACGGCGCGGGCCTATTCCCACCTCGGATTGGACAGGAGTGAAAATGAAAATCAGGGACTTCTCTTTTGATCTGCCCGATGAGCTGATTGCGCAATACCCGCCGGAAGTGCGGGGGACTTCGAATCTGATGATACTGGAACCATCAACCGGTTCTATTTCCCATAAAAATATGCAGGATTTTCCCGAACTCATCGATGAAAACACTTTAGTTGTATTCAACAATTCCAAAGTGAGAAAAGCCCGTCTTTTCGGAAACTCCGAAGAAACGGGCGGGAAAGTGGAATTCTTTCTCCTTGAGAAGATGGCCGGACAGACCTGGAAAGCTATGGTATCAAAAGCAAAAAGGCAGAAAGCCGGTAAGAAATTCAATTTCCCGGGGGAATTGACCGGGGAGATTCTGGAAGAAGGCGGAACAAATATCAGAACTGTCCGGTTCGATCGTGATATCGATGACGACTATCTGGACGAATATGCCCATATTCCCCTTCCGCCTTATATAAAAAGAGAAGATGAGCTGATGGATTCATCGCGGTATCAGTCTGTGTTTTCTGAAATCACCGGATCCGTCGCCGCACCTACTGCCAGTCTTCATTTTACGGAAAAGCTTCTGGATCGCATTAAGGCTAAGGGAGCGGATATCGCCTATGTCACTCTTCACGTCGGTCTGGGGACCTTCGCGCCTGTTCGAACAGAAAATCTTCTCGATCATGAAATGCACAAAGAAGAGTTTTATGTTTCCGATGAAACAGCGGATAAAGTGGAAGAAGCTGTCAGATCGGGAAAAAAAATACTCGCCGTTGGAACGACTTCAATCAGGACTCTTGAATCAGCATGGATCGATGGAAATCTGAAGAGGGGAACCCAGTATACGGATCTATTTATCTATCCCGGTTACCGGTTCAAGATTGTAAATCAGATCTTTACGAATTTTCATACACCGGAATCGACTCTGCTCGTTCTGGTTTCCGCTTTCGCCGGTAAAGAATTCATTGAAAAAGCTTACAGTGAAGCCGTTGAAAAACGTTATCGTTTTTTCTCATACGGTGACGCCATGTTTATTAAAGAGCGCGTATAAGCTTGTTTTCCACCAGGAAGCTGATGAAATCCTGCATTTCATCAGCTTCCGCATTTATAATCCGCAGAACTTCATCAACAGTTTTCTCTCCATCGAGAACCTGAAGGAACTGAAAATACACTTTATCGACAGACATTACCTGAATTTCTCCATTGGAATTGAAGAGAAGACCATATGAAACCTCTCTGTCAAACTCATTTACAAACCAGTTGAAATCAAACATGCCCAGTTCGTAGTACAGGGTTACGTCAAAAGAAAAAACGCCGCTTTGCAAAGTCGTGTTTCTTGAGAATTTCAGAGATCCCGCCATATCCTGACTGAAGTCATAACTGCCGTCCCTGATCTCACCATAAAGTGAATTATTGTAAAGGTGATGAAATAAAAGAAGGTCCATTGAAACAGACAGTAGATCATCATCAAAATCATTTGATAGAATTTGTATAAGAAAGTCACTTTGATATGAGATGATATTGGTTTCATCAATCTCATTACCGTCTATGAAATCGGAAAAGAGCTGAAAAAAATGGCCTGCTTTCATTTCCAGAACATCCAGAAGCGGCAGAAGCCAGGGTGCCGATTTCCCTTTGTTGTAGAACAGATCGGCTCCCCTTGTTATTTCTTCAGCTTTGGCCAGATCGTCGTCGGTAAATTGATCATTTCCCAACACTTCATAGGGAGGTTCCTGGCTGAAAAACAAACCGAGAGAATCGGCCCGATCATATAGCTCCGTTCCCGGGAATACGGAAAGCCTGAAAATATCGAGGTGGTTGGGTATCCGGTTCACTGCAAAATCCATGCTCTCCATAAATCCATCGAGTGAATCACCGGGAAGCCCGTATATCAGATCGAGACCGAAGACCACTTCGTATTTATTCAACAGGTCTGTTTTATCTGAAAAATCTTTGGCATCTATAGATCTGTTCAGCAAGTTGAGAACCGGATCGTGACAGCTTTGCAGGCCAATCTGCAGCGAGCCGTGGATCCGGGAAAAGGCTTCAGCCTGTTCCTCATCGAGCAATTCTGCTCGAACCTCGAAGGTGAAATGGATCAGGGGGGCGCTTTGCTCAATTATATGCAGAATCTCAAGAGCTCTCTCTTTTCTGATATTAAAAGTGGGATCGAGAACCCAGATCTGCTCCACACCTCTTTTCTCAAATAACCGGAGCTCCTTTATGATTCTGTTTTTTTGATAGTAGCGGACTCCTCCGATACCCCGGGATTCGCAGCAGAATGAGCAATTGTAGGGGCATCCTCTCGACAGCTCCCATAACAACCCGTCAAAATGGGCGGGATCGATAAGGCCGTTCAGATAAGGTGATGGTATCAATTCCAGGTCCGGTACATGTTTTTTTTCGAGGATAGTATTTTCCGGTTTTTCTCCGGCAACAAAAAGGGACATGAGAGTACGGAAGGGATACTCTCCCTCACCGGGCAGCAGATAATCGAAACGCCCCGTTTCTTTTAACCGTTCACAGGATGCTGTGACTTCCGCACCTCCGGCATAGAGCGATATGGCCGGTGCTTTTTCTCTTATTATTCCGGCCAGTGTTTCAAAAAAAGAGCTGTTCCACAAATATATGGAGAAACCGATGCTGTCCGGGTTTTCTCCGAGAAGAATTCCGGCTGTTTCAAGAGGGTCTGAATCTATAGTGAAGTTCAGGATTTCAACAACAAGTCCATCGGTTGGAAGGACAAAACTTTTCAATAGAGACGTCGCCAGCGGCATTGCCTGTGGTGAATCTTCAATAAAGCAGGAGACCAGGAGAGTTTTATGTTTTTTCATCTAATAAGTATTTTCGTCCATTGCTTCAAATTCGGCAATAAGAGCATCGACTCTTTCTATCTGCCTGGTAAGGATCGCATTATAATCCAATTCTCCCTGCTGTATCCGGTAGTTTTCATCTTCCCAGTACTGTATTTCTTCAAGAAACATCCAGGAAAACCGGGGAGAAGAGGCTTTGTCAGACCAGTCCTGAGCATCGTTCCAGAAATTCAATGCGTACACATAACATTCTCTGGCTTTGTTCAGGCTGTCAATATTCGCCTGCTGCCAGGGAGCATTGTAAAAATAAGCCTTCTGCCTGTCGAATTTTGTAGCCATTTTAATGTAGGAATCAATGATTTTCAAATTCACGTGCATATAAAAGAGATAGCGGTATTTTTCCCATTCTTTCTCATTTTCAATTTTTGCCAGTGCATTCAGAGGATTGGCGAAATCGGATCGCAGGGCCATTCCGAGATAGTATATGTTTTCGGCACTGTCATCGGGATACTGATAGAGATGGTTGTGATACAATTCATAGAATTGTTCTGCATAGAGAATCTTATAAGCAGAGAGGGGGCTTGTCAGAATCAGTCCCGCCAGGAAGATCAGAAATATCTTTTTCACATTTATATTATCGTAAAAAAAGGAAATAAATTAATCGGAAAAGACAGCACTGATTATCTCTCCCGTCACCTCTTCTGCGCTTTTCGTTCCGTTCACCCTTATGACTTTCATCTGTGATTCCGCAAAGAGTCCGATAGCTTTATTGTAGTTCTCCAGAACGATGCGCTGATAATCTATATTATCATAAATTTCCACTGCGCCGTTCCTCATGTTGATTCTCCTCTGACATTCCTCCACAGGTACATCGACGAAAATAAGAAATTCCGGCAGGGGAAAACGGCTGTTTAATTCCTCAACCAGCAGGGGGTCCGAATTAATCGACTGGTATGCAATGGAACTGAAGTGATACCGGTCCGAAATTACATATCGGTTCGTTTTGAGAAGTTCGATGATTCCGTTCTTTTCGCCGAAAATATGTTCGTTTCTGTCCGCGGCGAATAGATAGGCGATAGTTTCCTGTTTTAAAGGAATCTGTCCGGCAAGGACTTTTCGTATCAGAAGCCCGGTTTCCCTGTCGGTCGGTTCGAATGTTCTGATATGGCTGATGTTTCTATTCCTGAGGAAAGATGTTATATTATCGAGCTGAGTTGTTGTTCCGGAACCGTCCAGTCCCTCTATGACGATAAATCCTTTGAGTATTTCCTGTTTCATGAGCAGGATAATACAGGATAATCATTATTTTTGTAACTAATAGGTTTCCGATGGCTCTTATATTATAAAAATTATACGCTGCCGTAACGATAATAACACTAACCGTAGTATATTTAAAACAGAGAGGTTTTTTTGCCCTTTTCGGTCGACAGGAAATTACATCTTATACAATTTCTCTTCTTGTCAGGAATTATTTTATTCGCGGCAATTACTGTTGTTCCTTTCACCGAATATACCCGGAGGGAATTGGATCTGGTCCGAGAGGAGCTGATCGGATCTCTGGAAGACCTTATCGGCTATAATCTGACATACAGTTCTATTTCTCCTTCTATTTTCAGTTATATAAATATTAATGATCTGGTTATATACGGTAATAATGGCAACGACGATATCTTGGCTGAAATCGGCTCTTTAAAGGCTTTTTACTCACCTTTTTATTTTTTCAAACGCAACAGCAGACAGACCCCCCTGCAGGCTGTAAAAAGCTTTACGGTGACGAAAGCCCGCTTTCATATTGATTCAGAAAGGGACGGGGGTATTATATCCAGACTATCCGAAAAGGGAAGCGGAAAGCTTAAGATGCTTCCCTTGACGACAAGGATTGCCGGACGGAGTGTCGAGTTCCTTTTTTCAACGCCGGGTGTTTTATTCGAGGGGAAAAAGCTGTTCTTTTCAATGACCCCTGATAGAGGGACATACAGAATAAAATTGAACGGAGATGTCAATGCGAAAATACTGAACGGGAATTCTTTTATCAAGGAAGCGGAAGCCTCGATCAAAGCGAACGGCTCAGTAAATGAGTTTTTTGACTCGTTGAATTTCACAGTGGCGACTGATCATTTTCAATCCGATATAGCCGATCTGACCGATCAGACTTTTCAGTTCATATTTAATACCGGACAGTTTGAGTTGAGAAAAGTTCAGGATAACAGACCTATAGATCTGGTTCTGAGGCATAATAGAGCAACAAATGACTGGTTTTTCTCTTTTAAATCCGAAGAGTTCCGCCCGGACAGTCTGATAACTCTTAAAGGCAAATTATCTCCATATAGCCATTACAGCTCTTCCCGGATATCCGGTAATGGTTCAATTCTATTTAACACGGAAAAAAATAATGCCGTATATGCTCTTGATTCCCGTATCGTTGTGAATAAACAGGTATTCAACCGTCCGGTTGCCATAAATACGGATATAACCGGCGATCTGAATCAGGTAAATGTAAGGAATCTCGATATCAGTACAACAGAAGGCCGAGCTCTGTTTAATGGTAATATCAGTACGGAGAGTTTTTTCCCTACGGGGATCATTACCTTTGTCAATGTAGAGACGCCTTTGGGTTTTTTAATCAACACCCGTATTTCCGTATCGCACAATGAAGGGTTTCTCACATTTTTCACTGATAGGATTGATACGGGACGTGAAGATATAAAAAGCGTGAATCTTGTGGTTTTCCCCGAGGAAAAGAGTGTCACAGCTTCACTGGAAGCCGTTCTGCCGGGAATAGAAGATATCAATGGGAAAATTAAAATCGATTCTCTTATTGATCTTGACAGTAAAACCTTTGTAAATTCTTTTGTTTCTCTTAAAAATCTGCCCACCGAACGGCTCCTGAATCTTTTCCCCATAAATAGCGGCATTCCGTCTCTGCCGGACGATTTTACCGATACTTCAGTTTCCTCGGAATTTATTGTTCAGGCTGGTTTTGATGACATCTCTCTCCTTGTGAGTGATTTTATTGTTCAATCCAACAAAAATATTGAAAATCAATTGTCTTTTACAGCCTCATACAACAAGAGTGGATTTAAAATCAATGATCTTTATTTCAACTGGTACGAATATGATCTGAACGGATACATCAATTCCAATAGAGACGGTGATGATTTTCTCGTTTCAACACATTTCGATCTTGAGAATAAACCCTACCGGATCGATGCCCATTATTCACCTGGTCAGTTTCTCCTGGAAGGGGATTATGGTCTTTTCGCTTTAGTGCAGAAATCAGGTGACCGTGATTACAAAGTGAAGCTGAACAGTAAAGCTCTGCCGGTTCCCTATAACAACCAGTTTTTTCTAGCCGATATTTCCGCTACCGGAACATATGTAAACGGAGACTGGAATATCTATCTGGAAAAGACGGGTATTTCTACAGACCGCCTATTCTCTCTGAGTAAACCTGAGTTTGAAATCACAGCCAGGCTCGACAACCGGGGCGCTGATATATTTGAAGTATTGTACAAAGACAGCATATCATCGTTGAAAGGTCTTGGCCGTGTTACCTATATATCGGGGGAGCAGACCTCCTGGTTTTCTTTGATTGATGAGACAGGCAGGACCGGTGAACAGTATGATATTTATTTCTCTTCGGAATCCGGGGATATTGATTCCCGGATATCGGTGATCTCTTCGCCACTTGAAAGATTTCGTGAAACGGGATTGAGGGGAACTGTTTCATTCGATTTCGGATTCAACGGTACCCTGGATAATCCTGAATATCAGGCTGTTATCAATACGGAAAGAATGAATCTTGACGGAATACCGGTCGTGATATCAACTTTTGTCAGAGGAGACCGGGATCAGGTCCGGATCTCTGATCTGGAACTTGAGTACAATGGAATAATGTTTAACCGCGGCCTTGTCATGCTGAATCTGAATGAAGGCAAGCTCATTGCTACAGGTGCGATTAATCAGATTATCAACCGTTCAAAGGCCTCCATTTCCATTTCTGCTTACGTAAATACGAATCAGTCCCTGGATATATTTTCTCTTTCGCGGCTGGCTGAAATCAATATGACCGGCGCTGTGACCACTTCTCCGGTCAATTGGGACGGGCTTAATACCTTTCCCCGCTTAGTAATAGATCTGGAAAAGAGCGGACAGCTTTTATCCGGTTCCATTGATAATGGAGATATCCTATCAGCTGTATATGATCTGAAAAGCGGCAATATCTCACTGAACATTAATGATCTTTTTCCATTCCGCATGTCTGTAGAAGGAATAATCAAAAGCGCGGATGTAGATGTGCAGGTCAGTCATCTTGAATTTGATCCTTCTTTTCTCAATTATTTTATGCCCGTAGATCCCTTCAGAAATAAGCGGAGTGTCATATTTACTTCCGGCGATGTAACGGGAGATTTCAGGATACACGGGCCATTGACCGATCCGGACTACGATGGCCGGCTCATGATTAATGAACTGGTTCCCGAATCACCGTTTCTTGCGGAAATACCGGAACCTGTCTCGACAGTTGTTTTCCTCGAAGGGCATTCTCTGAGAATAAATCCCTTTTCAATTAATCTGAACAAAGGGGAAATTTTCGTTGATTCCTCATTTGAATTTGATGCGGGTTTGCCCACTATTTACAATCTTGATGTAGAGATTCGTGGAAGTGAAGGCGCAAGAGTTGCTTATGCAATTCCGGGGTTCTCCTGGGACGGGCATTTTTCCGGACCGGTTCATATTGAAGGAAGCCGAAGCGGAGGTTTTCTCAAAGGTGTTTTAACTTGTAATAATCTCGAATCGTCCATGAAGAGCGATGCTGTCTCCAGCCCCAGACCGGCAATTGTAAAAAATCCGAGTGTCAATGGTTTTACTGTGGATCTTACGGTACAGACTGGTCGTGATGTCAATTTCTATTTCCCGAACCGCCAGGTCCCCATAATCCAGGCAACCGCGGAGAAAGGTGATGATATCAATATTTCCTATGATTCCCGGTCTGATGAACTGGCTCTTGTGGGCAGAGTGGATGTCAGGACCGGAGAAATAAATTATTTCAACAAGACTTTCTATCTTCAGGAGGGGTATATTGAATTCAACGAAAGCCAGGTAAAGTTCAACCCGAAACTTAATGTCCGGGCGGATGTCATAACAAGGGATGAGTTGGGAGAAGACGTGACGATTTCACTTCTTTTTGATGATTACCTTCTCAATGAGTTTAATCCTGAATTTCTCTCATTTCCGAGAAAAACTGAAAACGAGATACTTGCTCTTCTCGGACAATCTTTTATACCATCTAATGATCCAGAACAGGTCAGTGTGGCATCGGTTCTCGTCGCTACAGGCGGTATGATCGGTAAAAATACGATCATGCAGCCCTTTGAAGAGGCGATAAAAAACTCTTTGAATCTGGATTTCGTATCTTTTAATACGAACCTGATTGAAAACGCCATATTAGACAGATTTCAGGATCAGAGCCTCTATGACAATGGAGCCCGGCAGGTAAATTTTGCGAGATATCTCGAAGATACATCACTCTTTATCGGTGAGTATATCGGAGAATTTTTATTTCTTGAGGGATCTCTTGTTGTAGATTATGATGACTCCCGTAGTGTATCATCCACTTTCGGGGGCCTGGAATTAAATGTAAATTTGAATATACAGTTTATTACGCCATTCGTACTGATTGACTGGACTTATGATCCGAATAATAATCCCGATTCGGATTATTTTCTCCCCCAGAATACAATTTCGTTTACGTGGCAGTATTCATATTGATATAACTGAAAATTAAGGTAGATCATAAAAGGAGTTTTGATGCTCAAACGCACTATTAACGTATTATATATTTTCATTCTACTGGCGGTTTTTCCCGTTTTTATCCATGCCCAGCAGAGCGATGAGGAGTGGTATCTCGGTAAACCAATAATCGATATCCGCTTTACAGGTCTTGAGACCGTATCCTCTACGGAACTGAGCGGTCTTGTCCGGGAATATATCTCCATGGACTTCACTGATTCTCTCTTTTATGAAATTCAAAGCAAGCTTTATGCACTTGATTATTTCGAACTGATAATTCCTTCTGCAAATAAGGGAGATGATGCCGGTAATACTGTCATTCTCGAGTTTGATGTCAAGGAGCGTCCTGTCATCAGTGAGATCGAGTTTGTCGGCAATGACAGGATCAGAAGAGGAGAGCTTCTCGATACAATCCTCCTGAAAAAAGGTGATATGGTGAATCAGACCAGTATCAAACTCGATGAATCCGCTGTTCTCGACCTCTATCTGGAGAAAGGTTTTCTCGATGCCGTTGTAAAAGGGGAAGATATAAAAGATCCGGAAAGCAACACATCCACCCTGGTTTTTTCTATTGAAGAGGGGACCCAGACTAAAATTAATGAGATTGTCTTCGTCGGTAATGATAAATACGTTTCCGATAATACACTTAAAGGGCAGATGACGACCAAGCCGCAGTCAATATTTAATAAAGGTGTATTTCAGGAGAATAAACTTGAGGAAGACAAAAGAGCTATAGAGCAATATTATCATGACCGGGGTTATATTGATGCGGAAGTCTACAATGTAGAGAAAAGCATTATCACCGATGAAGAAAAAAATATAAATTTCCTTAAAATTACACTTTATATCAAAGAGGGCGAGCAATTTACCTACGGCGGTATGGAGTTCGATGGAAATAAGATTTATACCAATGAAGAATTAATGGACCAGGTTCTCCAGCAGGAGGGTAAGGTTTACAACGAATCAAAGTTTCTTGCCGATTTTCAGAGAATTTCCGATCTCTACTATGAAAACGGATACATTTTCAACAGTATCACCCGCGAGGAAAAACGCGATGAGCAGAACAGATCCATTTCTCATGTTGTGACGATTGTCGAGCGGGACAGAGCCCATATCGAGAATATTATTATTCAGGGAAATGAGAAGACCAAAGATCATGTAATTTATCGTGAAATACCACTCGAAGTCGGAGATGTTTTTAACAAAACCAAAATCATGCAGGCTCTAAATAACCTTTATAACACCCAATACTTCTCTGTTGTTGAGCCTCAGACCTTTGAGGGAAGCGCTCAGGGGCTTATGGATCTTGTTATCAATGTCGAGGAAGGGAAAACGTCTGATATCATCTTCGGTATCGCCATTTCCGGTGGAGACGGATTTCCCATCTCCGGTCAGGTCAGCTGGTCGGACAGAAACTTCCTCGGATACGGTCAGACTCTCGGCGTAGAGACAAAATTCTCGCCTGATAGTCAGGATGTTTCTCTCAAATTTACAGAGCCCCGATTATTCGGCCTCCGCTGGTCAGGCGGTGTCAACCTGACATACAGTCACATCTCCGAAGATAAAATAAAAATGGATAATGACGGTGACGGTATTGCCGATAATGCTCCGGGAACAGATGCCGGTGACTCCATTCATGAAGATTATCTCATGTCCTATCAGTCTCATAATATATCGGCCGGTGTCAGCACGGGTTATACCTGGGTTACTCCGGTCGGACGCTTTAATCTCAGTACCGGAATTCAAGCCGGTTTAAAATTGATTAAATATGATGCTGATGTCTACCGCCCTTACGATGAACTTGTCAGAAATAACTACGGAACCTGGTTGCCAACAGATCGGTGGTGGTCCAAGGCGGCCTGGGATATGAGGGATATTATTTACGACCCCTCTAAAGGATTCATTCTCAGCGAAACATTTACGCTGGCGGGAACTCTTCCGACGGCGGCTTCAGAATATTACAAATCTGTAACTCGTTTTGATGCGTATTTTACATTATTTGATCTACCGGTATCAGAAACATTTAATTTTAAAAGCGTTTTGAAATTCCATACGGCTCTCTCTTATCTGGGGCAACGTCCAGGCGGTTCTGCTCTTAATATTCAGGAAGACGGATTTTATGCCGACGGTATGTTCCTCGCGAGAGGCTGGTCTCCTGTATCAGGCGGGCAGGTCCTCTGGGACAGTAATATAGAACTGCGTTTCCCTATTGTAAAAAGCATACTATCTTTTGATGTTTTTCTTGATGCTGTGGGGTTGTGGGGAACACAGGATGAGTTTGGCGACTTTTTCCAGCAGGGAAATTGGGGAGATATAAAATTCTCACTCGGAGCGGGACTACGGCTCGCCAATCCACAGTTCCCCTTCTCGCTTTATCTCGTTAAGAAATTCAAGTATGACGAATCCACCGGAGGAATTGATTGGAAACCGGAAGCCAGTTTAGATACATTCGGTGATTCGGGTCTCGACCTGGTCATCTCATTCGGTATTGATATTTACCAGTAAAAAAAATCATACCCGACCTTAATGATATGTCGGGTTCGGTTCTACAGGAGAAAATATGAACAATAAAAAGGCATTGCTGATTTCAATTTTTCTGATTCTTGTTTTCGGAGGGAATCTCATTGCGTCCCAGATAACAAAAGTAGGCGTAATAGACCGGACGAGAATTCTGCAGACTTTTTATGCAGAATCAAAAGGCGTTCGTGAACTTGAGACCATGAAAGAGCAGATTCAGCAGGAGCTGGTTCGTTTGAATGATGAAATAAAGATGTATGAAGAGCGGAAGCTGGCTGCAGAAAACAAAGGCGATGAATCGGAAGCACTGAGGCTTGATAATATTATTTTCGATAAGAAACAGTATATGCAGGATTATTACAGAACAAAAAATAATCAGCTGGCGGAAAGACAGAAAAACCTCTATCAGGATCGGGAATTCGCTCAGGAACTGCTCGAGCAGATCGAATTTGTAGCATTGAGTCAGGGTTGTTCTATCGTTATTGATATATCAACTCCCGGTTTGTACTGGCATAGCGAAGAGGTCGATATCACTAACATGGTTCTCGAGCGGTTACAATCCCGAAGTTAAGTTATTGCTCTGGAAAGTATATAAACCCCGCTTTATCGTGAGGCCACTGAAAAAGTCTCCCTAAAGTAGGAGTTCTAAAGGACATGGAAACAAGAAATTGTGACCATGTCCTTTTTTCATGATAAA
>JAFGXR010000063.1 GCA_016936555.1 Spirochaetales bacterium
AGAGCCTGCAGGGAACCGTCGCCTGTCGACATGACAGTGATTTCATGTTTTTTTCCGACCATAGCGCTATACAGATTGAAGAGGAAAAGAACGTCCCTGTCACGGGATCGGGGATCGTATGAATCTCCCCTCAAATCAGGGCGGTTCAAAAGCCCGTCGAAAGGAGGCACTATAATATTAACCCCCTGAGCAGTATAGAGCTCCCGGAGCCATGATCCGTAGAGATCTTCAACAGCTGATTCTTCCGATGATGGTATGAAAAAGAGGGTTTTTGCGGCCCCTTCCTGCATCCAGGTTATGCCCTGTCCCGTTCCGGAGAAATCGATCGATCTTTCGAGCTTTACAGACCGGCTGGATAGAAACACAAAGACAGCCCTGTAGCCGTATGTGTAAATCACGGTGATACTGATTATGGTAAGTATGAGGAACAGCAAACGTCTGAGGATCTTTTTCATGTTTATAATCTAAACTGAAAACCCAAAAAAATCCAAAAGATAATTACGGGGGAAGCGAAGCTTCAGGACCCGGAACTTATTCTGATAAAAAAGATAATTACGGGGGGCTGGTCGCAGAGAGATCTGCTGCTCGCCCATGCATCCCAGGAAGCGAAGCTTCAGGACCCGGAACTTATTCTGTGAAAAAAAAGAAAAGAATCACCCCCCGACAACGTCAGAGGGGTGACCAACAGTGTAAAATTGTAATAAATGAAGAGAATATATAATCAGGAGTGTAAATCTATATAACATAACGATTTACAAAACTGAAAATAGCGAATGTGTCCAGTACGTAACCAACGGCTTGTTGGCTTTCGGCTCTTTTCAAACTATAAAAAGGGGTCATTATGAGATACAGAGAGCCTTTTACTATTTTTTCCGAGAAAAACAAAATCCGGTAAGTCTGTTTACTATTATCGTACCTACGACCACTATATTAAACGGACTTCTGCTAAAAGTACAGGAAAAACATCAAAGGGCGCATCAAAAAAATACTACATGGATTTATACGACAAAGGGGAGCTAGTCCCGTCTCAGTCGGAGCTGACATTTTCCCGGTTCGCGGAGAAATATCATTGGTGGACAAAGGATTGTGTTTACTCCGAAAACAAGCGCAAGAAATCCACCTCCAGGAATAGCGGGTCCGAAAGTATCAGAGAGCAAAACCTCGCTGTCCTCGAAAAAAATATCCTCCCGAAATTCGGCCAGGTAAAGCTGTCGTAGATTTCCCTGGTAATGATCGAAGAAAGTCAGATACAATCCCTCGATAACTACGCCGCGAACTCGATTCTTATCTGGACCCGAGTTTTATCTGCCATGCTAAAAGAGGCGTTCAACTGGGGACTGCTGAAAGAGAACCCCATGACCCGCGTCAGGAGCGTAGAAAAGACCTCAAAGGAAAAGGGAACTTTTCCTCGATGAATATAAAAGATTGTTTGTGCACGATCTGTGGCGCTCTGATGTTGCATTTGTGGCAAACTACCTATCCGCTGTTACCGGAATGAGGATCAGTGAGGATCTCGCTTTGCGCCCCTGTGTCGTGCATGATGGCTGGATCGACGCCATTTCTGACGAGGTGTTGATTGCCGTTGAAGAGCTTTTTGAAGTTCTGGAAAAGATTGGAGAAGGACTGAAGAGATAGATGAATTAACTAGACCATTTATAAAAAACAAAACCAGCCCTGTATGAGCTGGCTATTCTGCGTTTTAGAATGAATAAATATGTATCTCCGCCGATCCGGCAACAATGCCGTATTCGGTTATTATTTTATCTGGTGGAACTGAAATCATACCATACCCAGAAGTTGTATATCCTGGCGAAACATCGGACACTATTTCCTGATCTTTATAGATAGATCCATCTGAACATCGAGCATAAATATCAAAATATATATAGTCGACCTCTCTTGATGCAAGACTATTTATATCGTAGTAAACATAGCAGTATGACGAGCTTGCGTACGATTTGCCTCCCCCGGTAACAGTCGCATAATTAAGAAAATCCCTTACAATGAAACTATCAGTAATGGAGTCCGTATACCCCTCACCGTCTTCTATTTCGATAGTTGCACTCCATGTTCCCGTATAGCCTGCTACATCAACATCTATATACATCTGCATGGATTCGTAATACTGGGTAACATAAAACTGTTGCTCTTGAGTATTCCCGACCGGATCAGTAGTAATGAAAATTATTTTATTTATATCCAGATCCGGATCGCTCATTGTAAAATACACTCGTGCGGATTCCCCGAGATAGTATATATGGTCAGTAACGGTATGGTCACCACCGTCTACATACAGCATATATGATATTGTTGGTGCCGTCGGTGTTGTTGTGATTGGTGAAAACATACTTTGGTCACATCCGGAGAGGATTAGCAATAGTATCAACGTGTTGATGATTCTTTTCATATAAGCTCCTTTCAGCTTAAGAATAACCTATCAAATTGCGCTTATATATAGGGAAATTCCCTATTTTTTACCAATTTAAAAAGCCGATCTGCTGGCCTAGCTGATTACCTGGACCGCTTGAGATCCAGAAGTTTAGTTATGGCAGGGAAAGCCCTGCAATGGCGACTTTCAGTTCCTGATCCGTCGTGCTGGAATTTTTGTCAGACATGGTGTTTACCGCCTTCCGCCCGTTCTGGACGCCTCCACCTGCACATTCTTATAATAATCACATCGTGTGTATTTCAACTATAGGAAAATTTCCAATATGCTTGACCTGTTGCGTGATCAGTTTCCATGTGTCACGACGTGTTGCTATGTGTTTTATATTGCTTATAACTATTCAAAAAGCAAGGGCGCACCCAGAGATGCGCCCTATTTAATGAAGAGAATATATTTTACGGATGAAATTATCCGAGAAATATCATATAGGCATAATGGGCGAAAACGCCCGCCGCAATTCCCCCGATCGTATGGGAGAGAATCGCTTTCGTCGTCAGATTCCTGAAGCCGAGGGAATCCATCATGGCAATGTGGGTCGACAGATAGCCGGACCATGTCATGCCGATAGCCGTGAACACCGCGATATCATTACCGGTAATCATCCCTTCGCTGATAAAGTTCGGAACCAGCGCCAGAGCCGCTCCAACCGCTCCGAGAGCCGTTATGGGAAAGGCAATCGCATTGGGCGAAGTAAATCCGAACAGCACTCTCAGAGGCCAGGCGAGAAACTCGCCGACCTTCGGCAGAATGGGAATGCCCTGATAGGCGCTTCCATCGTAACCGGCGGCTCCGCCGCCGAAGGTCATCATCAATACCATCGTACAGATAATGAGGACGCCCGGAACGATCTGCGCTCCGATCTCAAGTCCGCCTTTTCCGCCCTCCAGAAGCGAATCGAGAACTCTCTGAAAGAGGTTTCCGTCGCGGATCGTTCTGTACCGGTATGACTCGGGATCCTCGACCAGCGAAGTTCTGCCCTTTTCCACACCGAACTCCTTTCTCGTGAACCGGAGCATGATTCTGGTGGAAACGATGGAGCCGAAAACGGCGCCGAGGTTACCGATCATCGCTTCTTTGAAAAAACCGAGCGACATCATAAAGGCCGTGACAACCAGTCCCATCCCGAAGGACGTACCGAAATTCGCCAGGGCGGGTTTCTGATAATCCTCGAAATAATCGATAAAGCTCTTATCCTTCGATAAGGCAATAATCGCCGGATTATCAGATACATAAGTACTTATGGCTCCCAGGGCGGAACAACCGGGCAGGCGCCATAACAACTTGACTCCCGGGGCCAGGATTCTGTTCAAAAGAGCCAGAATGCCGAATTCAGCCATAAAGCTGCCGAGGGCACCGGCCAGAACTGTAATGGCCAGGATAAACAGTACCGTATTGATCAAAAGATCATGGGCTGTAGCCATTATGGTTGAAAAGAAATTGGCCAGCCCCATTATGTTGCCGTAGAGGACAACTGTTCCGATAATAAACAGCAGCAGGACAACTGTCCAGACGCTGAAAGCTTTCACTTTTTTCAATCTTTTTTTAACTCTCCCGAAACCGTTACAATTTCTATTAACTTATGATAACGTACTTTGTGTGATTGGCAAGCTTTTTCGTAGTCTTTTTCATATTTATTACCAAAACAATTAACGCAAAAGGTAATCGGTGTGAAATATTTTATGATTTTCGTTTTATTTTGCCATTATTCTTCGCAATTTGCATTTCACTTCAGGAGAGAAGAATGAAGAAGATCGTAGTGAAATTCGGCGGTTCAAACCTCAGGAGCAAGGAGGATATCGCCAAAATCATTAAAACGATACGGGCTTATGACAGACCTCTGGTCATAGTCGTATCCGCTTTTTACGGTATTACGAACTATCTGACCGAGGGTCTTGAAACAGCCAGAAGAGAAGAGAGCCATGTGGGAGAGATGATCCGCTTCCTCAAAAAGCTGAAAAAGGAAACTCTGGAGGAAAACATTTCCGATCCCCTTCTGCTGGATCAGGCCTACAATCTTGTAAAGGGACGGCTGGAGGAGCTGGAGAAATACCTGCTCGGAATTCATTATATCGGAGAGATTCCCGACTTCGTGGAAGACCGCGTTCTCAGCTATGGAGAAAAGCTGAGCTCCCTGCTCCTCTCCCTTATCCTGAAGAGCCACGGCATCGATGCGGTGGAAACCCAGCCCGAGGAAATCGGCCTGGTGACCGACGGGGCTTTCAGAAATGCATCGGTTGACTTTGAACAGTCCCGGAATCCTGTCAAAGAAGCCCTGAAGGAAGATACTGTTTATATCGTGCCCGGTTTTTACGGTGTTTCTACAGACGGCAAGGTGACTCTTCTGGGAAGAGGCGGAAGCGATTATTCCGCCGCGGCCATAGCCAGCTGCATCGATGCGGAATCCCTGGACGTATGGAAAGATGTGAACGGTTACATGTCCGCCGACCCCGGTCTTATTCCCAATGCGGTGCCTGTTGATAGCCTCTCCTATAACGAAGCGGCGGAGCTCTCCTATTTCGGCGCCAAAATCCTTCATCCCCGCACTGTGGAACCGCTTCTGGACCAGGGAATCCCTGTCCGGGTTTTCAATATAAACAGAGCGGGCCTGATCGACCCCCTCTCTGTGATCGGTCCCGATCAGGCTGAAGGATCGACCCTCAAAAGCGTCACCTACAGCGACGCTTTCGCAGTCCTCAGACTGGAAGGGGCCGGCGTCGGGATCAAAGAGGGTATTCTGGCGAAAGTGACGACTCTTTTCGACAGAAACCTCATCAACATCAAAAGCGTCGTGACATCCCAGACAGCGATCAATATCTATCTGGAATCACCGGATCTGAACCGTGCCGCAGCTATTCTGAAAGAAAACAGGGTCCATACCATTACAGCCGTGGTGCCTTATGACAATCTGTCCATTATCGCCCTCGTGGGAGACGGACTGATCCACTCTCAGGGACTGGCCTACAGGATGATAGGTGCCGTGGCGGAACAGGGAATCGATCTGAAGATCGTCTCTATCGGAGCCTCCGATTCGGCAGCCTATTGCGTTGTCGACAGAAATGACAGAGAAGAAGCCGTAAGGGTCATTCACAGAACCTTCTTTGAAAATTTAAAGTAGGAGTTCCGCCAGTTCGTCGAAGCTGCGGACTTCATAAGTCGGTTTTGTCGGGCCGGTCAGTTCCTCACCGGTCCGGTTGAACCAGCATGTATCAATACCATAGAGATCGCCTCCTCTGATATCCGATGTGAGGCTGTCTCCTATAATGAGCATTTGATCCAGAGGCGGATGGCCGGCCAGACGTCTCGATTCGTCAAAAATCCCCCTGTCCGGTTTAGCCGAACCTATTTTTTCCGAAACGACCAGACCTTTGAAATAGTTTCTGTAAATATCCGATTCCCCGACTCTGTACCGCTGAACATCCCAGAGACCGTTTGTTATGATGTAGAGGCCGTATGAAGAAGAAAGCTTTTTACATATTTCTTCTGCTCCGGGCAGAAGAAAGCGGCAGCGCGAGAGTTCTTCCATATAGACCCGGCTCAATTCGACACCGTTGCCTTCGTATATTCCGAGAGATTCCATTGTATTGATAAAGCGGTTTACTTTTACATCCTCAGCCGTAACCGCTCTTTGTTCAAAAGCTTTCCACAAATGCCTGTTTTCACGATTGTACACATTTCTGAAATCATCATAAGAACATTGAAGTTCCATTCTCCTGTAAAACCGTTCAAGAGAGGTTTCTTCGGCTTTGTCAAAATCAAATAAAGTATCGTCGGCATCGATCAGAAGCGTTGTGTATTTCAAAAGAACTCCATCTGTTCAGCGGGACCTTCAACCCTGTCCCGGATATCCGGCACATTTCTGTCCTCTTTGGAGGACGAAACTCTGTGGGATACGGGGTAAGCTGTCAGCTCTTTCCACTGGGGTATGATATTTTTTTTAAGATCGGAAAATGTGCGGTTTCTGTCAAGCCATATGTCCTTTTGCTCTTTTGACAGGATAAAGGGCATTCTCTCTTTGGTGTTGTGGACTTGTGCACAGATTCCCAGGGCCTCAGTGGTGACAACCGTGAAGGTTTCAAGGGGCCCGCCCGTCTCCCCCTTATCCCATCGGTCCCATAACCCCGCCAGAAGAAAGGGTTTTCCATCGTCCCGATGAATAAAATAGGGATATTTTTTCCCCCGGACTTCCTTCCACTCGAACCATCCGTCGATGGGAACGGCGCAGCGGCTTGTGTCGGAGGCATGGCGGAAGCTGGCCTTCTGATGGAGCGTCTCCAATCTGGCGTTGAGGGTTTTGAAGCGGATATCCGTAGCGGCTTCCTGATTTTTAACCCACGACGGTATCAGTCCCCAGGTCAGAGGCGTGAAGCGGTCGCTCGCTTCATCTTTCAGAACAGGCCATAGGGGCAGAGAAAAAGCCGAAGCGAAATAAACCGGCTCGATCATTGTATCATCGATATAGGCATTGAACTCGACAGCCATAATTTCAGCTGTCTGGACCAGCGAGGCATTGAAACACATAATTCCCTCCCCTGTTTTTAATTTTAATCCATGAGGCAAGGGAGGGAAACAAATAAAAAATTACTTCCTCCGATAGTTCATAAATGTTCCCGTTTCGGGATCCATATATTTTCCGGGGCACATGGCTTTTATGCCCGTATCGATGGACATATGCCCGTAGGCTTTGTTGAAATGATCTGAAAATTCTTCCGCGAGGTTTTCCGCCCTGTAATTAAATTCAGTCTTGTCTATCCAGGCATTGAAGGGCTTCAGTATAATGGGATCGACTCCGGGACATTCTTTCGGAATATTGACATGAAACAGTTCATCATACTCATACCCGACATCTTCGAGCTCGCCGCTGATAGCCGCATATACGATTCTTCTGGTAATAGAGATATCAATCCGTTTCCCTATCCCGTAGGGACCTCCGCACCAGCCGGTGTTGATGAGGTAGACATTTGTTTTATGTTTTTCTATTTTTTCCCCGAGGAGATTGCTGTACATCATGGGCATCCGGGGCATAAAGGGCTCTCCGAAGAACCGGCTGAAAGTCGTGACCGGTTTGACGATTCCTGTTTCGGTCCCCGCCAGTTTGCTCGTATAGCCCATAAGAAACCAGAGCTTGGCCTGTTCTATATTGAGTTTGGCAACCGGTGGAATAACGCCGTTGGCATCGGCGACCAGAAAGAGAATGGTACCGGGATGTCCTTCCGATAGCCCTGACATTTTCACATTGCTGAGATAGCGCTGGGGATAGGAGGCTCTCGAGTTGGGCGTCAGTCTCTCGTCGGTCAGATCGATGACACCGTCGGGATACATCATGGCATTCTCTATTATGGCTCCATGCTCCATATAATCCTCTTCATGGAATATAGCATGATAGATCTCCGGTTCCTTTTCCTCTTTCAGATTGTTCAGCTTGGCGTAACATCCGTATTCAAAGTTGGCTATACCTCTTTCGCTCCAGCCGTGTTCGTCATCTCCTATGAGAGCCCGGGCGGGATCGGAGGACAGGGTGGTTTTGCCGGTTCCCGACAATCCGAGGATCAGCGCGCTGTTGCCTTCGCCGTCCTCATTGGCGCTGCTGTGAATGGGCAGAATCCCCTCTGCGGGGAGGTAGTAATTCATGGCTGTGAACATGAGTTTCTTAACGCTTCCCATATAGGCGGAACCGACGACCACGCCGATTCTCCGGTCGAAATCCGTGGCGATGACCATATCGGAGGTCTTCCCGCTGGGTAGCCTCCGGAGCCTGCCGTTGTATTTTTCGGAGTCGAGAAAATCATAGGGCACCACGATCAGAGTGAACGGTTTATCGGAAAAAATGCTCCTGTCCAGATCTTCGGGCACGGGGCGGAACATATTATCGCAGAAAACAGCGGTCAGTGCTTTATTGGTCAGGGTTCTCACCGGAAGGGCGCAGGAGGTATCAGCCCCGATCACTCTGTCGGTGATATAGAGGGATCTTTTACCTTTGAGAATAGCGATGGCGTCTTCCACTATCATGTCGAATGTTTCCGGTTCGACGGAATTGTTGTAGTCCGAAGTCCAGTCAATCGTGTCCCGCGTTTCCGGGCGTTTGACAATCAGCGTGTCTTTGGGACTTCTTCCGGTGGACTGTGCCGGAGTCCATGTCGCCAGGGCGCCGCAGCTGGTAACCAGGGCTTTTCCGTACTCCACGGCATTGTGAATAAGAAGTTCTCTCGATAAATTGTTCTGCACTTTGGGATGGTTCGCAATCAGTTCATCTATCAGTCTTTCTAAAATCATGAAACAGCTCCATTTTTTAACTTGATTCCATTTTAACCGCTGTTTCTTGATTTGTGTTATTTTTTTCACCACTGTCGTAGTAATACTGTTTTATGCATAATGCATCCTCATTCTTTCTGCGACATCCGGTATAAAAAGTGGGGAAAGATTATTTTCAAACCCCAACCCCGGCCCTCTCCCGTAAGGAGAGGGAGCAAGGTTATTTCAGGGGCCAGGGGATGAAGGCGATATGACTCTATTATGAACTTTTTATGTCAGCCCTTCAGCCGCTTGAGCGATTTGAGGACTTTGTAGGGATAGATACTCGATGTATGGCCGTCGCTCCACTGAATGGAAACAGCGTAGTTCCCCAGGGGAACCGATTCGAGGGCGTGGATATCCTCGGGGATATCTTCGGTCTTCAGTGTTTTTTCGCCTGAGTACTCATCGACGCAAAGGGCGCACTGGCAGCTGTCTCGCAGGAGATGATTGCTGATTTCGATGGGGCCTTCTCCTTCCCAGGTCAGGGAAACTCTGTCGGGGAAGAGCTGGATCTCCGGTGCTTTCTCAACAGCTGATGACATTTTCCCAACCTGGCGGATCAGAGAATCGGCCAGGCCTTTGTTGACATCATTGGTCTCGTAATTATCAAAGGGTCTGGCCCGGTTCGAATCTATGGGGATATGGGCTATGGTTTCGACGCCGAAGCGGTCCGAGAGATCGCTTCTCTTCTCCCCGAAAATGTAGTGTTCCTTTTCGCAGTTGTCACAGACGAAGTAAGCCATGTTTTCAACGACTCCCAGTATGGGAATCTGTACTTTTTCGAACATGAGAATCCCTCTGGCCACATCGACCAGCGACAGGGAGGAACGGGTCGTGACCATAACAGCTCCGTCCAGTTTAATGGTCTGGGAAATCGTCAGCTGGATATCGCCGGTTCCCGGAGGCATATCGATGAACAGGTAATCCAGTTCACCCCACTCCACGGTTGTGAGCAGCTGCTGAATATACCCGGAAACCATGGGTCCTCTCATAATGGCGGGAGAATCGCCGAGGAGAAAACCGAAGGACATGAATTTCATTCCTTTATAATCCATGGGTATCAGCATCTTGTTTCTCTGCATGATCTGCGATTCATGTATATTGAAAAGCGTAGGTAGAGACGGTCCGAAGAGGTCCGTGTCGAGAAGTCCGACTTTGAAGCCCCGTGACGCGAACTCGCTGGCGAGCGTGGCTGAAACTGTCGATTTCCCGACTCCCCCTTTGGCCGATGCTACGGCAATGACGTGTTTTACATTCTTGAGGCTGTCGCTGCTGTTGGAGTTGCGGTTCTGCCGCGCCGTCATAACGACATGGACATTTTCAACCCCCTCCAGTTCACCGACAAGTCTTTCAGCCTCTGTTTTAAACATATTTTTCAGGGGGCAGCCCGGTGTGGTCAGCTCGATGGAGAAGCTGACCTTCCCCCCGTCGATTACCAGTTCTTTAATGAATCCGAGGCTGACAATATCTTTATGAAGGTCCGGGTCTTCAATCTGACTCAGAGCTTTCAGCACATCTTCTTTATTAGCCATATATATCTCCTATGATTTGATTTCTCTTTGAATGTGTATATGCATATTTTGACGAATATCAAACAATTAGAAAATACATAATAAAAGAGAAAACAGCAATTTTCTTCTCATTTAATCTAATACGAAATAGAGGATGTCCTCTTTCCGTGGACTGGAGGTTCTCAAAAAAGTGTGTACGCTCTCTTCCGTTTTTCCCATAAATGAAGACTCCCCTTCCCAGAAAAGTTCCAGAAACCGCCCGTTGAGACAGAGGGTTAAGCCGTAGTCCACATCGGCATCGGAGAGCCTCGCCGGAAGAGCTCTGGAAAAGAGAGAGACCTGTTCTTCACCATAAGTTTCCCCGTTGGCTTTGATATCGATCCATAAATCCGCCCCGTCATAGAGCTTTTCCCATCTCTCCAGAAAGGTATCCCGGCAAATGGTGAAGACAATGTGTTTATCAATGACATACAGCCCCCCGGGCTTTTCCGGAGAACCCGATGAGAGTCCCACCACATCGGTTTCAAAATCGGTGAGAAAAAACTTGTCCTGGCTGTAGTTCCTATCCCCCCCGGGACCGTAAACAAAGAGTCTGTTGGTCAGCTTTCCCTCTTCATAGGCGAAGTACGTGCCTCCCAGGATCATGACATTGTATTTCCGGGCCAGTGTTCCCCAGCGAGCCATCAGAGATTCCATTCTTTCGGACTGCCCGACAAAGAGATCCCGGATAGACCCGATATCACTGTGGTCCTCCCGGATCGCCATGAAAATATCTTCAACCGAATTCCGGCCTTCCGTATAGGAAAGGTATGGGGTGACTGCGGGGAATACCGATGTATATTCGGGAAAAACAATAAGATCGGGGGCAAATTCCCGAACGGCCCGGGCCACCCGTTCTTCCATTTCAGCGATAAAAATTTCATCGGACAGATAGGTACCCACAGACACTTCGAGTTGAACGGCAGCGACTTTCACAGATTTTGTATACAAAAAAGGGGTAAAAAGAACCAATACGAGCAGGACAGCTATTTTTTTCATAATCATAGTTCTGTATAATAATTCCAGCTGAAAAAGAGTTCAAGGACATATCTGTTCAAAAAAAGACGAGGTGCATTCATGAAAATCGTAGTAGCGGCTGACTCCTTCAAAGGCAGTCTCACATCGGCGGAACTGGCAGAAGCTGTTGAATCAGGCGTCCGCAGAATATACCCGGAGTGCGACGTGGTCAAGGTGCCCGTTGCCGACGGCGGCGAGGGAACCGTACAGGCCCTTGTTGACGGAACCGGCGGATTGTACAGAACGGTCAGGGTCAAAGACCCCCTGGGAAAAGACGTGACGGCCCTATACGGCATTACCGGAGACGGCATGACAGCCGTCATCGAAATGGCCTCCGCTTCGGGGCTTCCCCTCGTCCCGGACCAGGAGCGCAATCCCATGAAAACAGGCACATACGGCACGGGTGAGCTGATAAGAGATGCGCTTGTCAAAGGGTGCCGGAAATTCCTGATCGGAATCGGGGGTAGCGCGACAAACGACTGCGCCATGGGAATGATGGAAGCCCTGGGAATGAAATTCCGAGATGCTTCGGGAAATGAACTCCGGGGCTGCGGTGAAAACCTCATACGGACGGCATCGATCGATGACACCGGCCTGATGCCCGAGCTGAAGGAAGCCGACTTTCTTATCGCCTGCGATGTGGACAATCCCCTTTACGGAACCAACGGCGCGGCCCACGTCTACGGCAGACAGAAAGGGGCTGATGATCAGATGGTTCTCGAACTGGATGAAGGGCTGAAACACTTCAACAATATAGTGAAGAGCAAGTACGGGTTCGATATGAATGCTCTTTCCGGAGCCGGAGCGGCTGGGGGGCTCGGCGGAGGCTTCGCCGCTTTTCTGGGAGGTAAACTGGAACCGGGCATAGAGATTGTACTGGAGATGACCGATCTGGCCTCCAAAATGGAAGGAGCCGATTTTGTCATAACCGGAGAAGGGAGAATAGATTTCCAGTCGGTTATGGGCAAAACCCCGACCGGTGTCTCCAGAATGGCTGCAAAAAAAAATATTCCCGTTATCGCCCTGGCCGGCGCCGTTGCCGATGACGCGGGGGTTGTTCACGAACATGGCATAAACGCACTTTTTTCCATTATGAACTATCCGGTTTCACTCAATGACGCAATGGAGCTGGCCCGCGCGAAAACATTTGTGGAAAAAAATACGGAAGAAGTGTTCCGGTTGATCAAAGCCTGTGAGAGGAAGTTCTCAAAAGAGTCATTATAAAAAACAGAGGGGTTCCGCGGAGAAACGGAACCCCGAATATATAAACACTCTCTCATTATAAAACTCAAAACATCTAAATAAAGTTTTTAATCAGGAGAGAGCGTATATGCACTTCTTTCGTCATTTAACATTCACCTCCTTCTTATTAAATATAGTATATAGAATGATCGTTCTGTTAATAAATATCAAATTTTTTTCACTTTTTTTCATTGCCTAAAAAGAATATACTGAAATCCATGAAGTATAAGCTCGAAACCATACCCGTCTGGGATGCCTTCAAGGAAGACACGGAATGCCCGATTTGCTATCTCGAGGAAAAAGCCGAGGAACGCTACCTGAATTTCTATCTGGGCAGCTCCGTTATGAATCCCGAAACACGGGTTCAGGTTAATCAGAGGGGGTTCTGTCCCGACCATTTTTCCGGCCTGCTTTCCATGAGAAGCAATCACGGTCTGGGGCTGATGACCCATACGCATCTGGAAAAGAGGATGGAGCTCCTCTCCCCTTTTCTGAAAAATCTCAGGACCGAAGCATCGAGAGTTGCCGGGAAAGGCGCCCTGATAAAGCCCAGAAAACTCAGCGCCGCCATTTCGGAACTGGAAAAGCACCTGAGCGGCCTGGAAGAATCATGTATGATCTGCGATAGAATCGAATACACATTAAAGCGTTACACCTTCACGATCGTTCACTTGTGGAAGACAGAAGGTGAATTCCGGGAGTTCTTCCGGAACTCGAGAGGGTTCTGTTATCACCATCTCCCCGGTCTCATCGCCATGGCCGAAGAGGTTCTCTCTCCGGGCAAACTGGGGGAATTTATAGAGGATGTGACCGCGCTGATCGAGAGCGGCAACGAAAGGCTGGAAAAAGAGATTCTCTGGTTCACACAGAAATTTGATTCACAGAATTTCGACAAGCCCTGGGGGACTTCGGAGGATGCCCATTACAGGACCATACAGAAGCTGACCGGGCGGAGCAACAGGAAAATTAAGAAATAAGGTTATTTCAGATCTTCGGCAACTATAATCCCTTTCTGTTTATTGAGATAGAATTTCGACGGTCCCATGACCCTCTCCACCACATAGGAGAAGTGACAGATTTCAATATACACACCGGGGTAGATTGCTGAATACACCTCAACCAAGGCATCTTCGTTTTTATGAAGTTCAAATATAAGTTCGTTGGAGAGCTCGTTCAGCTTTTTCAAAGCCACTTTCAGTTTAGTCTGAACTTCCAGGAGCCGGGAATCGGGATTGCCGCTCCGGGCTATCTGATTGTTGACTTTATTCAGCTCCATTGCCACTTCCATCGAGTGGTCTCTTGCCCATCTCATTTTACTCTGAACCAGATAGTCCGTACCGCAGTACAATTCTGTACGGGGTCCCATGGAAGTGCCGATCTGATTGGCTTCAATACCATCCTGAGCGTAGACGATACCTCCGACTACCAGACCTTTTTCTCCTGCTATGAGCTTGCCATTAGTATAAATTTCAGAATTCATAACGCCTGAAACAAGAGAGATGTTCTTTATGGACTCGACGAAACAATTCTCTATAAACTTGGCTTCAATGGATCCTCCGGCTTTGATCCTACCCTTTTTTCGGCCGATGATTCCCAGAGTCACAACAAGGTTATCGTCGCACTCGACAATGGATGCATCAAAAGTACCTGTGTAAAAGATCCGGCCACCGGACTTTACCTGAAATCCGTCTTTTGTTTCTCCGTTGATCAGCACATCTCCGGGAAAATCGATATTACCCGTTGAATAATCGACACCCGATTCAATCTGCAGAACTTCATTGATGTAGAAAGATTTTTCATCCTGATCAAATAAACCGTCACATGCGGCATAGACAATGTCATCGGCAATAAATGTATTCTGTCCAGGTTCCAGTTTATTCTCTATTCTCTGGGGGGACGGGATCTCATCACCAAGAACATTGTGTCCAGGCTTTCCCGGTGTTTCCCGGACCAGTTCAGCAATTCTCTTCCCCTTCTGAACAAGAATGAAAGGAGTAACTTTTTTGTAATCGATTCTGCCTTTGGTTTTTTCAGGATTCTTTTTTTGTTTCAGAAGCTTCCGATCGATCGAATAATATTGCGGAATGTGAACCGACGGATCCTCTCCCTCGGCGACAACAATATCATTTATAATACTCATATCCGACATGCAATCGATACAGCATTTCTGAATATTGTCGTTATTGATACCGAAAACTATTTTTTTCTCCTGGAGGATTCCCATAACCTGATTGTAGGAAATAGGCGACATACCTTCCGTGGGCGGATAAAAATCGGCATAGGCAGTCATCTTGTCTTCGCTGATCCGTATTTTGACAAAACCGTCTGACCGGAATGAATTGCCTTCAATCTCATTGAGAAAAAAGTCGGCTTGAGCTTTTTCAAGCGCCTGTTTATCCATATCCGGTTTATTGCCGCTGGATTCATTTTCCGGAAAATCCAGATCCTCCATAAGCTTTTCCGATTGAGAGATCAAATCATCAACTGCAAAGTCATCACTATCCTTCATATCAGTTATTTGATAGGAATTGAAGAATCTTTGCTATTTCAAAGGGTTTCTTCACAACTCCTTTTGCTCCATAATCAAGGGCTTCCCTCACGATCTGATCACCGGGGAATGCCGTAATTATCATAATATTGGCATTTTTCTTATGTTCCAGAATTGTTTTCGTGATCAGAGCACCGTTTTTCTGCGGCATTCTCATATCGACAAGGATAAGATCAAAATCCGATTTTAGAGCGGCTTCCTCCCCTTCGAGAGAATTCGAAAACGTGCTGACCTCAAAACCCATATCCTCAAGAATAGTACTGACCGCTTCAAGGATAGGAACCTCGTCATCAATAATTAGAATTTTTTTCATATCAATCACCAATATAGAAAATCAGAATCTTTCCATTTAATTATATGTTTTATAATTCAGAATTAAAAGGAAGATATATATAAAAGTACGTTCCCTCCCCTACTGCCGTTTCCAGGCCGATGGCTCCTTTGAGTTTCTGTATTATGCCGTAAGCTTTTGATAAACCGAGCCCCGCCCCGTTCCCGAACTGTTCCGATGTGTAGTAGGGATCAAAAATCCTGTCGATTTGATCTTCGGGTATTCCCGTTCCCGAATCGAAGATTCCAAGAGATATGCAAGTTTTCTCCGGCTCTTCAAGAAAGTTGTAATGTATTCTCGTAGGTTTTTCTCCGGAAAGGGTTAAAAGTATTTCATCTCCCGATTTCGATGCTTTCACGGCATTTTCCACTATTTCCTGAAGAAGATTCTGGAATATTGATTTGTCAATCTGAACAGGTGCTGATTTAATCATTTCAATTATTCGCAAAGGATTGTCGGGAAATTGTTTCTGAAGTTCCTCCTTCAGTGTCCGGATAAAAGAGAGAAGATCGAGGTTTTCCATATGAATATCAAATGAACCGATAGATGTCAGGAGACCTTTTAGAATTTCATCCGCCTTTTCTACACCGCTATTAATACGATTAATGGATTTCCGAAGTACCGGATCATCAATTTTATACTCCAGGATCTGGGCGTGTCCTGATATGCCTGCCAGAATATTGTTTATATCATGGGCGATTCCCGCTGCCAGGCTGGTTACGGAACTTAAATGACGGCCCCTTATTTTTAAATCCTGAATTTTTCTCTGTTCCTCTTCCAGCTGCCTGACTGCAGTTATGTTGATCATGGATCCTTCAACAATCTCGCTGCCTTCCATATTTTTTACATGTGCCGTAAAAAGTACGTTCATAGCCTCACCTTGGCGGTTGAGGATCTTGAGCTCGATATTATCAGCTGCTTTCTCAACATTTATCAGACTCAAAAGATATTCTCTTTCTATTCTGCCTTCAATAAACTCCATAAGATTGATTTGCTTCTCACCAGCCTCCATCCCCAGGGTTTGCCGGAAGGCTTTATTAACGAGGAGAATGTTACCATCGGTTCCAATTCTGAAGAGGGGAATGTTAATTTCATCGAAAAGAGCAGAATAAGACCCTTTCAACTCTGCTAATTGTTCTTTATCCCGTCGACTCTCCCGGAGATCGCTAAGGGTTTCTATTAATACATCTCTGCCGTTGAGTGATGTTTTTCTTATGTTTTGCAGGACGGGAATTTTATTTCCTCTATGGTCACGGACAAAGGCTTCCCGACTATTTATCTCATTTAAGATTTGTCCTGCCGGACAGAAATCACCTTCGGCCGGGCAGAATCCGTTTTTGCAACTCTTGCCGATCAAGTCCTCTTTTTTTTCGCCGATAAGGTCCAGTCCGGCTTTATTGATATCCATAATCTGCCGTTTTTCTGAATCAATTATGACCAGACCGACGGGGTCCGCCTCGAACAGAGCATTCCATCGCTTTTCTTTCATTTCCTGTTCTTTTTTCAAATCGAAAAAATACCCCAGAAAAGCCCCTAGAAGCACAAAGAGTACATTGGGAAATAAGATTACCGAAAAGCCGGAATCTTCTCTCTCTAAAAAGTAAAAAGACAAAATCAATAAATCCGAAACAACAGCTGTGATGACACTTCCACGCACTCCCCAGATATAGGCGGAAAAAATAAGAGGCAGCAGAAACAGAGAGGAAGCCGTGCCCAGATATTTCTCCATATCCGAAAAAATGAAAAGCGCTACGGGAGGAATAAAGCCAAAGAGAAGAATTAAAAATCTCGCCTTATAAACTGTTTTTCCGGACATCTTTTTTTCTATTGAAAAAGTTCTCCAATAACCTCCCTGATTTTCTTGATTCGGGGAGGCTTCAGCAGAATTTTTCTGATATTATTATCCGAAGCTTCTTTTTCTGAGACTTCGTGTCCCCAGGCGGACAGGAGAACAACAGGCAGATCCCGGGAAAAATGTGCGATGTTTCTTGCCAGTTCAAAACCATCCATTTCAGGCATCCCCAGATCGGTTATCACCAGATCGGGCATTTCATTTTTTGTCAGCAAATCCTCCAGCTGCTCCAGAGCATCAGCTCCGCTATCGGCAATTGTCACAGAATGACCTTCAAGAGAAAGCATTTCCTCCAAACCATCGAGAATTCTCAGATCATCATCGACGCAGAGTATATGAAACAGCGGTTTGTCTCCTCGGTCCTCTATTTCATTTTCCTGCTCAGATTCATCTAAAGGATCTTCCGTTTTATTCAGTGGAAAAAATATTGATATGGTTGTGCCCAGTCCCGGTTCTGAGTCAATGGAAATATCACCTTTATGCCTCTGCACCATTCCGAAAACTTCTGTAAGCCCCAGTCCGGTTCCGCCCTTACCTTTTGTCGAGAAGAAGGGCTCAAAACAATGATCAAGCTGCTCTTTCTTCATACCTTTGCCGGTATCTTTAATCGATATAAGAGAACTGTCACCGAACAGACTGGCTGAAAGTGTGATCTCACCGCCATGAGGCATGGCATCGACTGAATTAAAGATGCAGTTGATCAGGGATTCTCTGATATCGCTTTCATTCCCCCACAGTGAAGGATCATCTTCTATATCTGTCCTGATAGAAATGACTATACCGTTTTTATTCGGAATGCTTTCCCACTTGGGCCGGGTAAGATCGATGACATTTTCGAATAAAGCTTCAACCGCAATAATTTTATATTCGATTGTCTGATCATCATTTTTGTAAAAAGCCATCAATCGGCTGGTAATGTTCTCAATATCCGAAACCGCTCCATTTATGATTTTCAGGTATTTTCTGGACTTTTCGGTCAGCTCTTCCTTATTCGACAGCAAAGCTTCCGTATAGAGCGCAATCGGTGCGAGAGTATTATTGATATCATGAGTGATTCCGCTTGCCAGGACGCCCATAGCCTTAATCCGTTCCTGTCTTTTAAGCTTTTCCTGAGTTTTCATCAGAATATCAATCGATTTCTTCAAATCCTCGTAAAGCGTTATTTTCTGGAGCAGCAGAGCGGTGTATTCGGCCATATTTTTCAGGCTGAAAATTTTATTTTCATTAAATTGTTGCTGATTCAGTTCAAAAAACAGAATTCCCTCGGGTTTTTCTCTGGACCCGAAGGGAAGAACGATAAAAAAATCTTCCCTGTTGCGGATCTGATTCTTCATAAAGCGGAAGAGGGATCCTCTATTATCCTTGAAAAGATAATCGTTTTTTCCTGATATGATAATTTCGTGGAGGGATTTGCCGAGAAAAAGCAGATCATTTTTTTCAAGACCGATTTTTTTTTCAATCCTACCACTATTGCTGTTGACAGATAAGTTCCACGATCGCGCATTTTCACCGACCTGTCCCATACCGGCAAGAGTGCAGTCAAATGAATCGTAAATTGTATCGATCAGAAGATTCCCGAGAGATTCTTTATCCCTGATTTCAATGGCTCTGAGCAGGAAAGTGTTCAGACGCTCCATCCAGATATTTTTATTGTTGATATCCGAATAGGCATTTTCAAGTCTTTCCAGATTCCGGGAGTTCTGTAGAATAACGGCTGTATTATCGGCAAAATAAGAAGCTTTCAGACAATCCTCTTCGGTAAACCCTCCTGGTTTATTCCCGAGCCCCAGCAGTCCCTCTACATGCCCCTGGAGAATGATTGGTGCAAAAAGCGCATTATCGGGAATCACGTGAGAGGCTGGAATATTTTTCTGATTTTCGCTTTTGGAAAAGTTGTTTTCATATACGGGCATTTTCATATCCGTACACTTTTTCCGCAAACCACGCAAAGACATGGGTAGAGCAGGATCTGTGAAGCAGTCTCTGTTCCCGCTATCGAGGTATACGATAGTGTTTTCCGATTTTTCATGATTGAAAAGAGCGATATGTCCGGAGTCGGCTCCAATAACGTCTTTACAGGTGTTAAATATTATCGGAGCTGCATCGGAAAAACTCTTTTCCTGATGAGCTTTAAAGAGATCCTTATACGAATTAAAAAGGCTAATGTCATCACCCATACACCCCAATTTTCGTTTATATTGTTTTAAAGGTCAAATATCAGATCAGGTATCGCAAATATACATAGAGAGAAGAAACGAGAAGCGTGCTGATCATCGATATCATCCCGTAACGGGTAAATTCCAGAAAACTGATTCTGTAACCGCTCCGTCCCGATATACCGGCGCTGACCACGTTGGCCGATGCCCCGATCAAAGTACCGTTCCCCCCCAGACAGGCTCCTATGGCCAGAGCCCACCAGACGGGCTGAACGGCGACCTGCCCTATATGCTCACCAAGCCTTTCCACGAGCGGAATCATAGTGGCCACATAGGGAATGTTATCGAGAAAAGCCGAAAGAAATCCGCTGACCCAGATTATTGATTCCGCCGTTACCAGCACGTTACCGCCGGTCAGCTGCAGGTATTTCACGGCGAGAAAATTAATAACCCCCAGTTCGACCAGACCGCCCACCATGATAAAGAGACCGATAAAGAAGAAAATGGTAGACCATTCCACTTCATGGAAAAACTCTTCGACTTCTTCACCCCCGACCAGAAGCATGAGCAGCGCCGCACCGCCCAATGCCACTGTCGATGGTTCCAGACCTGTTACACCGTGAAGAAGAAACATAAGGAGTACCAGCGCCAGAACAATGAGACTTTTTATGAGCAGACTTTTATCGCTTATCGAAGCATTTTCATCGAATTCCATAATCCTGGCTCGTCTCTCCATGCTGACGCTGAGGTCTTTCCTGAAGAGCAGGAAAACCGTAAGACTATGAAGAACCATCAATATCAGAACGAGAGGCCCCAGATTGACCAGAAAATCATGGAATCCCAGTCCGGCGGCACTCCCTATCATAATATTGGGCGGATCCCCGATTAATGTAGCCATACCTCCGATATTGGAAGCCAGGGTGGAGCTGATAATATAGGGAACCGGACTCAGCCCCAACTCCACGGAGATCAGTATGATGACGGGTGTGAGAATCAGAACTGTCGTTACATTGTCGAGAAGCGCGGAAAGAACCGCCGTAATAAGGGAAAAGAGGATGAGGATCTGAACGGGATCGCCATTGACCATTTTCGCCGATTTAATGGCGATATACTGAAAGAGTCCCGATTTTTTGGTGATCCCGACAATGACCATCATTCCGATAAGCAGGAATATCACGTTCCAGTCTATTTCCGCGTAGGCGGCATGCTCGTTAATTATCCCGGTCGCAATAAACAGAACGGCGCCGAGAAGAGCCAGAATCGTCTTGTTTACAACCTCCAGAGATATGAGTATAAATAACAATACAAAAAAAACGACGCCTGTTACGAGATGAAACATACCGGAACTAACCTCTTAATACTTTCTGCAGAATATCGGTTTCGCTGACAAGACCGACCAGTTCCTTCCCGTTGAAAATGGGCAGGTGCCTGTAGCCTTTGGAGCTGATGGTCGAAACCGCTTCTATAATCGATGCCTCTTTGGGAAGCCCGCGGTTGCAGGGGCGCATGATTTCCTTGACCAGAATGTTTTTTTCATTCCTCAGAAGCGCTTCGAAAGGTTCCAGGGTCTTGAGGAACCGGACATTCCCGAGCCGCTTGATATAGTCGGGAACGCCTTCCGAGAGGACGTCTTTGATCGTGACTTCCCCAATCTGATGATGTTTGTCGTCGACGACCGGAATGTAGCTGAGTCCCTTATCGTAAAAGAGATCCAGAAGCTCTTCGAGCGTCGTCTCCTTGCCGCAGGTCACAGGATCGGGTGTCATGATATCCTCGACGGTCAGTTCTTTCCGGAAGACCATGCTGTTGAAATAATCCTGTATCTGGTGGACGTTCATTCCTTTCAGATTGTAGGGGAAATTATCGTGGCTGCAGCTTTTGGCGATAGAGGAAAGAATGGGCAGGTAGTTAAGGGATCCCACCTGGGATGTCAGAAAGAAGAAGAGAATAGCTATTTCACCATCTTTGGTTTTCAACGGCTCTTCGGGGACCCATACGCCTATGAGAAGATCCTGAAATCCTTCGATTCTGGCATGGGGAATCGCTACGCCTGTAGGAAGGACTGTACTGCCCTGGGATTCTCTCTCACGGATTTTGTCCTTTACTTCGGAGGTGGAAAGCGGAAGCATATCCAGCTTTCCGAAAATATCGACCAGCGCGTCTACGGCATCGTAATAATTTTCAAAATGATCCCCGACAAGTATGGCCCGTTTATCAATGAAAGATCCCAGTTTCATAAGTGCTACTCCTCCTCCATCCTTCTGGCTTTCTCTTTCAGTTCGGAAAGGCGCCTGGAAAGATGCTGCTGCATTCTTCTGTATTCAATCATCCCCTCCACTTTTCCGCCCTTATCCACAACGGGAATGGAAGCCACATGGCTTTTCTGGAAAATGGAGTATATATCGGCAGCTTCAGTGTCCATATGTGAAGTATAGGTCACTTTATCCATTATATCATGGGCGAGAAGATAGTCCGAAAGATCCGAAGCGATAAATGTATCTTTCAGTTTTTCTATGGAGAGGATGCCCATAAGGCGGTTCTCTTTATCGGCTACGGGATAATAGAGGTTATCGCGCTGGGCGAATATATTCAGGATGGAGCGGAGATTGTCCCCCTCGCGTATGACGGGGATGTCGCGGTCTGCAAGGTCTGATCCTTTGCTCTGCCGGATAAGGTCCTGTTCCGTGATATTCAGGCCGACTTCTCCGGCTTTCGAGACGGCGAATTTCACCGATGCCGGACCGATGATCTGGACAACGAATGTTGTCGCCGTGACAACCAGAACGATCGTGTCGCCTATGACACCGGGAAAAGTCTGGCCGGCCACAATGGAAAGACCGATGGCCACGCCGGCCTGGCTGAAGAGGCAGAGGGGCAGATATTTTCTTACTGTTTTCGGAGCTTTTGACATAAGGGAACCGAGGATGCTTCCGACGGTCTTCCCGCCCATCCTGCCGACCAGATAGATACCGGCCATAGTGACAGTGACGACGGTGAGCCCCTTCACATTCAATGTGGCGCCGACCATAACGAAAAAGAGAACGTACACGGGAGGGGTGAATTTCTCCACCAGATGGAATGTTTCCTTGCTTCTGCGGGGCGCGAAGTTGGAGATAAAAAACCCCATGGCCATTGTCGCCAGAATGACATCTACAGCGAGAGACTGTGCCAGCCCGATGAGCAGCAGAATGGCTCCAATGGAAAAGGCGAGAATTTTATCTTCATCGACAAAACCGCGGATGATGATGTAGAGCAGAAATCCGAGTCCGACACCCAATGCAACGGAAAGACCTATTTCCCAGGCCAGTCCGCCCAGACTGGCGAGAAGGCTTCCGCCGTCCTGACCGCTGAGAATTCCGGCGACGCTGGTCGCCACGGCGAAAAGGAGAAGAGATACCGCATCATCCATTGCCACGATTCCGAGAATCATGGTCGTAAGGGGACCGCGGGTCTTATTTTCCCAGAGTACGTCGGTGGTGGCAGCCGGAGCCGTCGCCGATGAAATGGCGCCCATTAAAAGTCCCAGGGAAATGGCGATCCGCATATCTTTAAAGAAAAAATAAGCAGTCGCCGTAATCAGTATAAAAACGACGAAGAAGGCGCTGAGAGATTCGAAGAGCAAAATGGAAATGAACTGTTTACCGAATTTTCTGATTGTCTGAATCTTCAATTCGCCGCCTATCATAAAACCGATAAGCCCCAGGGCGAATGTGCTGAAAGGGCGCAGGTTTCCGATGATTTCGCTGTTGATGATGTTCAGTCCGGTCTGGCCGAGTATGACTCCCAGGCCGATATAGCCGACGACCTGGGGGATTTTCCATTTCTGAAAAAGCCGGCCCGTCAGGGTACCGCCGAAAAGGACAACGCCCAGAAGAAGAATGATATTGATCGAGTGAATATTAATTTCCATGGTCATTCCCCTGCCATAAGCCGAGCGATCTGCTCTCCGGTTTCACAATTCAAAAGCTCTTCCTGAAAAGCCTTGTTCTTCAGTTTATGGGCGACGAGAGACAGGATTCTCAGGTACTCCCGGTGCTGTTCCGGGCCGACTATGATCATAACGACGATCATGACGGGAGCATCGTCGAGGGATTCATAATCCGTTATGGACTCTTTTCTCGTACCGATCAGAACGATCGGTTCCGCTGTACCTTCAAAGCGGACATGAGGCACGGCCAGGCCCTGGCCGAGTCCCGTACTCATAATCTGCTCCCTGTAGAAGATTTCCTTTTTCAGGTTTTCCATATCGCTGATACTGCCTGTGGCGGCTACTATGTCAAGCATTTCCAGAATGGCTTCGGTTTTTGTGCTGCTCTTGAGCAGCATGCATTGGTCTTTTTTTATCCAGTCTTCGAGTTTCATACCTTAAAAACTCCTTATTTCCTCTATATTCCTTTATATTCCCCTGTAATACCTTTGTCAAGAGTAAAAAAAACGCTTGCTCTATTAAAAGCAAACGGTTTTTTATACACTGGCTAATTGTCAGGGATTTACAGGGATTATCGAAACAGGCTTCACTCCCGTCAATCTGGTAAAGTTCGTTTCGTATAAGAGAGTTCCTGTAGGACAGACATCAACACAGTGGCCGCAACCGAGGCAATCAATCGATTGAAACGGAATCGCTTTTTCCGAGAAATTTCTTATAGGAAGACCCATCTCACATGCATTCTCACAAAGACCACAGCTGATGCAGCTGCTCAAATCTGTGCGTATCTGCTGCCCGGCATATTTTGATACTATTCCAAGCATGGTACCGGCGGGACAGTAAGCACAATATCCTCTCCCATTACGTGTGAAATAAAAAAGCTGAAGGAAAAAGATCTCCAGAATCATATATTTAACCAATTCGAGATTGCGGAGAAAACTGAAGGAAAGAATTTCAACATTTAACCAGAGATCCGCGGCCATTAATGCCATTAAAGACAATGCCAGTAAAAAATAAAAGCTTTCCAGAAAATAGGGGATACAACTTTTCTATTCCTTCTTTTATGAGACTTAACCAAAGGCAGCACTTCAGAAAATGTTTCGGCATGAGCTCCGGAGAATATACAGAGCATGGAACACTGAACTCTTCTTCCGTAAAGAACCGTAGATAGTAAAATTACCGCCTGATATATTACATACGCCGCGATAAGCCCATTAATTAAATAAGGCTCCATAGCCGTGGAGAAAAAATATCCGTCTTTAAGAAGCTGAAGCGGCATCGTTGTCCAGGGAAAGGGCATAAAAGCAATATACAATTCGGGAATCCCTGTTAAAGCAGGTAATATCACAAGAAATAAAATCATCGAAGTAGGTAAAATCAATAAGGAGTTTGTCCGCATGTTCGGTCGGCTGGGTTTTCGTCTGATCAGTTTCAGAGAAATAGACGATGCCGTAATGGCAATAACCGTACGGAATACATTTTCATAAAGGACGTAAACTCTATGGATCAGTTCAGTCTTGTAGAGATTATTGAGTGTACCCACGACAAGGCCGACTCCCATGAACAAATAGACAAGATAGATCATTTTTTTCTTAAGTTTTTCTTTCATTCTAAACTCCGGTATTTCTGATGATTTCATCGAGTCGGCGGTTCATTGATTCCAGAACCTCATCTGTAAAGCCATTAAAGATCTGCAATGACCATTGATTCAGGACGTATATAACCTTTTCACATTTGATCGATCCCTCTGCACTGATTGAGACAAGCTTAGTCCGGGAATCCTCCTGACTCTTATTCCGGAAAACCAGTCCTTTTTCTTCCAGTGAAGCCACGGTTCTGGCTATGACACTTTTATCAAGTGCCAGTTCCCGGACAAGTGAATCTTGTGAGACAGCTTCACTTGTACTCAGAACAAGAAGAGCCAATCCTTCTGAACTTCCCAGTCCTTCACTCTTCAGACCTGTTTTTAAAAAAAGTTTAAAATGTCTGTCTATCTGTGAAAATTTCTTTCCGATTTCGATAATATTCTTTTTCATACATCCACTTTTAGTTGTTTTTGCAACTATATATAAAAAAAGAAATAGAATCTACCCTGCAATACAACCGGCTAGATTATGAAAATAAAGCCGGTTGCTTATTCGGATAAATCCTACCCTTCCAGGTCAGCCAGATGCTTTTTCATCTTCTCTATGGCGTCGGAAAACTCGGCGAGCTTTTCCTTCTCCTTGGCGATAACCTCTTCGGGCGCCCGGGACACGAAGCTCTCGTTTGAAAGTTTCTTCTCCGTGGCGATTCTGTTCTGTTCGGCTTTTACGATATTCTTCTTCAGCTTGTCGATTTCCTTCTCCACATCGATGGCGTCGCGGATAAATACAAAAGCCTCGAAGCCCTTTCCGACGGTTGCCACGGCCCCTTCGGGTGTAGCGGAACCGTCGAGGATCTCGAAGTCGTCTGACTTGACCAGCATGGCGATAACGTCGCTCTGGCTTTCCATAAAGGCTCTCTGATCGGCATCGACCTTGATCCTGACCCGGATTTTCTTCGCCGGTGGAATGGTGAACTCGGAACGGACCGTTCTGACAGCCTGTACGATATCCTTGAGAATATTGAAGGAAGCCTCTGCTTCACCATTGACCTTATCTTCGCTGTATTCGGGATATCTCTCCACGATTATGGCTTCGCCGGCGCCGGGTAGCTTCTGATAGATCTCCTCGGTCACGAAGGGAATGAAGGGATGGAGAAGCTTAAGAGACTCTTCCAGCACGGCGATCAGCATGGTGGCCGCTCTGTCTTTTTCAGCATCGTCATCGTCATAGAGATAGAGCTTGGAGGCTTCCACGTACCAGTCGCAGAAATCATTCCAGAAATACTCGTAGACAGCATGGCCCATATCATCGAAGCGGTAGGCTTCCATGGCGGCGCCGATCGTTCTGGTCGTTTCGTTTATCCTGTGGAAGATCCACTGATCGATGGCCTTTTTCTCGATGGCATTTTTATCGAGCATGGTCCTCCCTTCGAGGTTCATAAGGATGTAACGCGAGGCGTTCCACACCTTGTTGCAGAATTTGGAACCGATTTTCACCGTCTCCATATCCATCAGGATATCCTGTCCCTGGGCCGAGAGATAGGCCAGCGTGAACTTCATGGCGTCGGAACCGTACTGATCGACCACATCGAGGGGGTCGATACCGTTGCCCAGGGATTTGGACATTTTCCGCCCCTGTTTGTCCCGGATCAGCTGGTGGATGTAGATATCCCGGAAGGGAACCTGTCCCGTGAACTCGAGCCCGGCCATGATCATTCTGGCGACCCAGAAGAAAATAATATCGTATGCCGTTACCAGAGACGTGGTGGGATAAAACTGCTCCAGATCGGGTGTTTTCTCCGGCCAGCCCAGAGTGGAAAACGGCCAGAGCCAGGAACTGAACCACGTATCCAGAACATCGTTGTCCTGCTTCAGGCTGGATGAGCTGCACTTGGGACAACCGGTTACCTCATCTTCGGAAACGATCATCTCACCGCAGTCCTGACAGTACCAGACGGGAATTCTGTGGCCCCACCAGAGCTGCCGGGAGATACACCAGTCGCGGATTCCCGTCAGCCAGTGCTTGTATGTGTTTTCCCATTTCTGGGGATAGAAGCGGATCTCCCCGTCTTCCCAGGCTTTCAGGGCCTTTTCGGCCAGAGGGGCCATGCGGACGAACCACTGCTCCGACATATAGGGTTCAACGACTGTTTTACACCTGTAGCAGTGTCCCACCTGGTGGGGCTGCTCTTCATCATCCTTGTAGACTCCCGCTTCCTTCAGAGCTTCGATGGTCGCTTTGCGGGCTGTTTTCACATCCATTCCGCGGAACTTTTCCGGAACGTTTTCGTTGAGCGTCGCATCGGGGTTGAGGATATTGATTCTCTCAAGGTCGTGCCTGTTTCCGATATCCCAGTCGTTGGGGTCGTGAGCGGGAGTGATTTTCACGGCGCCGGTACCGAATTCCATTTTACAGTAGGAGTCGGCGATGATGGGGATCTTTCTGTCAGTCAGCGGCAGGTCGACAGTCTTACCGATCAGGTGCCGGTATCTCTCATCTTCGGGGTGGACGGCGACCGCCGTATCTCCGAACATGGTTTCCGGTCTGGTCGTGGCGATTTCGATCGATCCGCTTCCGTCGGTCAGGGGATATCTGTAGTGATAGAGCTTTCCGGCTTTCTCTTCGTGGTCCACTTCGTCGTCGGCCAGAGCCGTTCCGCAGGAGGGACACCAGTTGACCAGGTATTCCCCTTTGTAAATCAAATCTTTTTTATAGAGATCGACGAATACTTTCTTTACGGCGTTGGAGAGTCCGTCATCGAGGGTGAACCGCTCGCGGGACCAGTCGCAGGATGCTCCGATTTTCTTCAGCTGATCGGTGATGATGGCGTGGTGGTTCTCTTTGACCTTCCATGTCTCCTCGATGAACTTCTCGCGGCCCAGATCGTGGCGGCCAAGCCCCTTTTCCTTGAGCTTTCTCTCAACGACATTCTGCGTGGCGATTCCCGCGTGGTCCGTACCGGGAACCCAGAGGGTCGGACGGCCCTGCATCCTGTTGTAGCGGATGAGAATATCCTGAAGGCTGTTGTTCAATCCGTGTCCCATATGAAGGACTCCGGTGACGTTGGGAGGGGGAATGACGATGGTGAAAGGTTCTTTTTCCTTATCACCCGCCGGTTTGAAATATCCCTTTTCCTCCCAGAATTTATATAATCTGTCTTCAAAATCTTTCGGATTGTAGGTTTTATCGAGTTCAACTGCTTTCATTAAAATATTCCTTTGGACGCAAAGGCGGGCAGGAAGCCCGCTTCCGACCAGCCTTAAGTAGTTCTATAAGAAATAGATATTAGCAGATTAGAAAACGATCTTCAATAAGTGATATTCTGCAAGTGGATTTAGAATAGGGAAATTCATTTCCTGTTGATACCTAACCGCATTATAACCACGCGCAGGTGAATCAGAGTCTCCGTTATCAGGTGAGCGTCTGCGAACGAACCGCCGTCAAGAACGTCTGCTGATGATAACGGCTATTCAGATCAGGGCCGTAGGCACGATGCCGAAGGACCGGCCTGCATGACTTTATTAACTATTCCGGACAATTCTAATACCAACATTAAATCGACGAAAATCAAGATTATAGTGCTCCCTTAAGTCAATACAGCCTTATGCCACTTTTAAGTTAGATTCCGGGAAGACCAACATAAGTGATGTCAGAAGCCCAAACCTGATTAGAAAGGGTTATATCCAGATTTCGAAGTAGATAGGGATATTTCTTATGCTTTTTCCCGGGTTACGAAAGACAGCGTTTCGGAACGATCGCTCTGATGCCCATCTCTCTAGAGAGCCTGTAGACACGTTTGAGAGTCGTATTGTGACCATGATGTGAGATGGCTTAAAAAGCTCTTTGAAATAAAAACACTTCCGGAATCAAAGCAGAAAAAGATCGTCCGGAATATCAATACAGTTTTAGAAAACTTCCGCTTGAAACGGGAAATCGACACGAAAGACTAAATCAGCTGACATCCTTCAGAATATCGAACAACTCCGAATCATTAGCTTTCAGAATCGGCAGTAAATCCTTCCGCCAGCCCCCTGGCATATCATGAAAATAAAAGATGAAATCTTCCTTCTTACCCTGATCCAACAGGAAGAACTCCAGATCCTGGGTTGCCAAGATGGGAATCTGAGGATCAGCGAAATGTTCTGCATAAACCCGCAAAACCCAGCTGCCAATCAGGATGAAGTCCTGCAGGATTCCGTTATCGTCAAAATCCTTCAAGATGGATTCAAATAGATCATATTATCTGTTGGCGACATGCAGTAGTTTCCTCACTTCCTCAAGGTTTTCCTTCGATTTCTTCCGCATCTTCTCATAGCGGTGGCGCTTTTCAAGCTGTTCAGACACGTCCTTGACAGAGGGGGAACCCTCTTTGCCAACATAGACGAATTTCACCTTTTGGTTCTCTCTGTAAGCAAGGTAGTAATAGGAGTGCCCGCCGCGCTTCTTCACCGACAGGGAACCTCTGGCGCACTCGGAGATTTTCCGGTCGTACATATCAAGAAGAGAGTTCAGTCGGTTGTATTCCTCTTTTATCACGTCGTGAATGACGCTCATATCATACCCCAAAACAATTTAGTTTAATTTTCTTGCCTAACATATTTATTATAAATATATTCACGTTAGGCATTGTTGTCAATAAAAAAGTAATGACGAGTTAACTTGCACCGGAGAAGCCGGTGTCAGGTTCAACGCCATATTATTTTCAAATCCATTTCCCCAAAATCAAGCCAGCTGTTTACTTTCCTCGATCATCTCTTTTCTCAACAGATCGTTCAAGAATGTCTGATACCCCTTCCCGTGGCTCTTGAGCCAGAGTAGAACATCCGCGTCGATCCGGGTTGTGATCTGCTCTTTCCTGGGCTTGAAAACCTTGTGGAAAGGAACTGCTCGGGAAAAGTCCTCATCAGACCATTCCTTAATATCCGAGGTATCTATTTCGGAGTCCGGGAGGTCGGCAAGTTTCGCAAGTCTTGCCTTTGTTTCTTCATCCATTGGGCTAAAACCATTTTCCCGCTTCATACTTCCTCCTCTCTGCCGTTGTCGCTTTTCGGGCAGATATTATTCTGAAAACTTCTTCATCCTGCTGATCCCTCATGGTGTAGACCACAAGCACCAGCAGGATACCGCCAATATGTCCCATGATCTGATGCCGGAGCTCTGAATCCGTGTAATCGTCACGAATCAGGGCAAACGGGTCAGCAAACACATATTTGGCGTCTTTGAATGACAATCCGTGCTTCTTCTGGTTGATTCTGTCCTTTTCTTCATCCCATTCAAAGGTCATAATATAATTATACTATTGTAACTACATTTTTGCAATTACATAACTACTCAAGAAAGTAATGATCCTGTTGAGCTGACTGTTTGGCTAAAGGGAAGGATTCATCAACGGCTCCGTATTTTCTAATTCATAAATCGCAACACAGTACGGACATAACACACTTGAAACAGAAAGGTCTTTCTGAGATGAAAAGCATCCTTCTTTATGGAGTAAACCTGAAGCTCCAAAAGTTACTTCGTTACCCCACCCTTGCATGACATATTGATAATCCTGATAGCTTCTGATAGCCATAAGCCCCGTCGGGTCAGTGTACCGCAACGGATTATTCGCCACATAACTAAACCAGTTTAGGCCGTCTTTTACAGGATCTTCTGTGATAAATCTACCAAGCTGGGGATCATACCATCTGGCATTGAAGTAATACAGCCCTGTATGAGAATCAATCTTCTTGCCCGTGTAGAACCCGTCACGCTCGACGAATCCCGAAGCCCCGGTCTCTTCCCCAAACGGCGTGAAATCATTCTGCCAGAGGATGTTACCCTCGACATCGGTCATTAGAACCGTGGAACCGAGCCTGGTCGGAAGCAAGCTTCCTGCTCGGCCATGCAACCGGGGATGGTCTGTGAGGTAGAAATACAATGAGAAAGTGTCTGCAGAATCAATCAATTTGTTATTTTCTCTCAATATCATTTTCTATCGTATAAAAAAATAGTAATTAATAATATAAAAAAAACAGGAACAAATCACTCCTCTATCGACGGATAGTGTACAGAATCGACGTTTCCGTCAGCGACTTGAGTACGATAGATTAAACAAGAGACGTTACAACGGTCTCCTAAGTAAACAATAGGACCTAACCCAACTTCAATAATCAATAGAACGCCGTATGCTCTTTTTCTCAGAGACTTTCCGTTTGCTATCGAGCCTTTTTTCCCGGGCGGCCCGGGAGGGACGGGTTTTTTTCCGCTTTTTAGGAATATAAAGAGATCCTTCTATTAATGCGGTCAATCGGACCAGGGCGATTTCCCTGTTTTTCATCTGGCTTCTCGTATCGGAGACCTGGATCTGAAGGACCGTATCCTCGATGATGCGGTTGGCCAGTTTCAGAAGAATCAGCTCTTTCTGCCTTTCATCGAGAAATTCCATGGCTCCGATATCGGCCCGGGCCGTCACTTTGGTGTTGACCTTGTTGACATTCTGTCCGCCGGGACCGCCGGAGCGGGAAAATGAGAGATCCATATTTTCTCTAAGCCATTCTCCGATAGCTTGTTCAAGTTGTCTGTTCATATTCTTACTGATTTATAATATACTGCATAGCGGAGGCTCTAACAGAGTCCTTTTTAATTAGAATCGAATTAAGGATAGAAACAACTATGGCTGATGATAAAAAAGTAATCTACTCCATGGTGGGAGTCAGCAAGAAGCACGGGCAGAAAACCGTGTTGAAAGATATTTACCTCTCCTACTTCTACGGAGCCAAAATCGGCGTTCTCGGTCTCAACGGATCCGGTAAATCGACACTGCTGAAAATACTGGCCGGCGTCGATCGGGACTTTATCGGGGAAACCGTCCTCTCCGACGGATACACAATCGGATACCTGGAACAGGAACCGGCACTTGACCCGGAAAAGACAGTCCGCGAAGTCGTGGAAGAAGGCGTTCAGGAAGTGGTCGACCTGCTTAAAGAGTACGATGACATCAACGCTAAATTCGGCGAAGAGATGACTGATGACGAAATGGACGCCCTGCTGAACAAACAGGGCAAGGTTCAGGACCGCCTGGAAGCCCTCGACGGATGGGAACTCGATTCCCGTCTCGATCTGGCCATGGATGCCCTTCGCTGTCCCCCTGCCGAGACGAAGATAGACGTTCTCTCCGGCGGAGAGAAAAGGCGGGTCGCCCTCTGCCGTCTGCTCCTGAAAAAACCGGATATCCTCCTCCTCGACGAACCGACGAACCACCTCGATGCCGAGTCGGTTGCCTGGCTTGAGCACCATCTGCAGAGATACGAGGGGACCATTATCGCCGTAACCCATGACCGGTACTTCCTCGATAACGTGGCAGGATGGATTCTGGAGCTTGATAAAGGCGAGGGAATCCCCTGGAAAGGAAACTACTCTTCCTGGCTCGATCAGAAGCAGAAACGGCTGGCCAAGGAGGAAAAACAGGAATCGGACCGCCAGAAAACTCTGAAAAGAGAACTGGAATGGATTAATATGAGTCCCAAAGGGCGCCATGCCAAATCCAAAGCCCGTATTAATTCCTATGAGTCCCTTCTCAATCAGGATGCCGATGAGCGCCAGAAAGATCTTCAGATCTATATCCCGCCGGGACCGAGACTGGGTAACGTTGTTGTCGAAGCGGAGAATATCAAAAAGGGGTTCGACGACAAACTGCTCTATGAAAACCTCACCTTTAATCTGCCTCCCGGCGGAATTGTCGGCATAATCGGCCCGAACGGAGCCGGTAAAACGACCCTTTTCAAAATGATAACCGGACAGGAGACTCCCGATGAAGGAACATTCAAAACGGGAGATACGGTGGTTCTCTCCTATGTAGATCAGATGAGAGATAAACTCGATCCGGAAAAGAGCGTCTGGGAAAGCCTATCGGACGGGCAGGAACAGATCCAGCTGGGCAAGAAACTGATCAACTCCAGAGCCTATTGCGCCCGCTTCAATTTTCAGGGTGGAGACCAGCAGAAAAAAGTCGGGGTCTTATCCGGTGGTGAGAGAAACCGGATCAACCTGGCCATGATGCTGAAAGAGGAAGCCAATGTCCTCCTTCTCGATGAGCCGACCAACGACCTGGACGTCAACACGATCAGAGCTCTGGAAGATGCCATTCTCAACTTTGCAGGGTGCGTGGTCGTCATCAGCCATGACCGCTGGTTTCTTGACAGGATTGCGACGCACATCCTCGCCTTCGAAGGCGACAGCCAGGCCTACTGGTTTGAAGGGAATTATTCGGAATACGAAGAAAACCGGAAACAGAGACTGGGAATCGATGCGGAAACACCGCACAGAATCAAATACAGATCGCTGACCAGAGATTAGATTGCATGAACTTCAGGCTTTTACCTTTGCTGTTATTTTTGTCTTTGTTTTTCCTTCCTCTCTTTTCCCAGAGCGCATCGAATGATTCAGCTCTGAAAGAGTTATCGGAAAAACTTTTCCCCGGTTCGGGAGAAGAAGCTGCGGCACTGCGAGAAGCCTTCCAGGCTGTTCCCAGAGAAAAATTCCTCGACGGGACCTATAAAAATCTCGCCTATCGCGATGCCCCCCTTCCCGCAGGAGGGGGGCTTATTCATCCTGCCCCCTCGCTTATTGCCGCCATATTGAACGAAGCCTCGATCTCCCCCTATACAAGAGTCTGCATCATCGGGAGAAATACGGCCTATATAAGCAGGATCATATCCAGACTGACCGATAATCTCTTTGTCTCCGATCCCGATCCTTCTGCTGATCCGGGAGACAGTTCCTACCAGTGGAAAAAGGACCTGAGTTATTACGGCTGGATTGAAGACTCGCCTTTTGATCTGATAATTCTTTTCGGAGCTTTGAATGAAATTCCCCAGAGCCTGATCACCCAGCTGTCCATAAACGGCAGAATCATAGCTCCCCTGGAATCAAATACGGGCAACCAGATTCTCATATCCGCCATTAAATACAATGACAGCTTTACCCTGAAAAGTATTTGTTCGAGTTATATACATCAATTACAGTGATGATTTCAGCGATGTTTAATGGAGCCGGCTTCTCTGGACTTCTGAAGCTTGGCCATTTTTATAAAGTATTCCGACTGCTTCTCAAGCTCCCTGATATCGGTGACGTGAATACGGTTATTTACAATTTTAATTTTTGAATTGCTGAAAATGGACTGAATGGCCTGATTCCCTTCATCCGATGACAAGCCGACCATGGTAAGCAGTTCCTTCGGTCCGAAATCGAATGTATGAGAAATATTCTCACTCAAATCAATTCTGACTTTCTCCAGTTCAATTTTCAGAGCATCGTAAAGCCTGCCGACAGGATCGCCGAGCATAGCATTTGCCAACTGCTTGTACAAAGACCAGATCCTCTCGGCGAGAAGAACAGTCAGACGGGAGATGATTTTGGGCTGATCGACAACCATAGCCTTGAAGTTCCCCCGGTTTACGGCGAGGAGGATAGTATCTTCATGAGCTATCGCGGAGGCGCTTCTCGGTTTGTCCTCCAGCAGAGCCATCTCTCCGAAAATATCGCCCGGTTTCAGGATGGCGAGCATGACTTCATCATCATCAACGATCTTCGTTATTCGAACACTCCCTTTCTGGATGATATAAAGCTCGGGACCGGATTCCCCTTCGCTGAAAATCATCGTATCCTTGGGATACTGACGTACGAATTCCGTTGAGTTTTCCACATCGAGATGAGCTACGTTCGCATAGGGCTTTATTTTGTTCATCCTCTCCGTTGCCAGGGGAACATTCTTACCGGTTGGACAATGTTTCACATACTTGTAATAAGCGAAATAAGCCTGATTGAACTGGTTCTGTCTTGCATAATACTCCGCGACTTTGAAAAGATGGGGCGCCTCAATTTCCGCAGCGGCTTTAAAGGTCAACCTGGTAAGAGCCTGATCGAGAGCCCGAACTCTTGTGGAGAAAACATTTATGATTTTCATGGCCACGGGAGTGTTCCTTTCAATGAGCATACTATACTGATCTTTCCGGACGGAAATAAGTGTGACATCGGTGAGCGCGCGGGCATTATCGATATGGTTATGAGAAGACATGGTCGAAACAACGCCGAAGAAATCACCGGGATTTAAGGTCAATCCGCCGGCTTCCTCTTCAATTTCAAATTCCTTGGAGAGCATTACCTTTCCGGTCCGGATAATAAAAAACCGGTCGGCAGCTTTGCCTTCGACAGTGATAAAGGCGCCTTTTGTGTAATTTACGAGTCCAAGTTGAAGTGGATTAGCCATCTGCGCTCCAATGTAATCATCTATATATAGTATAGATTTCCTGAATATTTTTTGTCAATTTAACAAAAAAAAAGATAAGGCCGCATCGGAAAAATGCAACGCGGCCTCAATATTGCAACTTAAAGATGCTCGTAGATGGGAAACTGAGAACACAATGCGGCGGTTTTCTCACCTATTGCCTTGAGCTTAGCTTCATCGCCACCGCTTTTGAGAACATCGATCAGGAAAGAACCGATCTCTTTCATCTGCACTTCCTTCATGCCCCGTGTGGTCACGGCAGGTGTACCGATTCGGACTCCCGACGTGATAAAAGGGCTCTTTGTATCAAAGGGGATACCGTTTTTATTCACAGTGATTCCCGCCTTGTCGAGCCAGGCTTCGGCATCTTTTCCCGTAACATCAAGTCCCGTCAGATCCGCGAGCATAAGATGGTTATCGGTTCCGCCGGAAACGATTCTGACACCGCCTTCATGGAGAGTCTCAGCCAGAACCGCGGCGTTTTTGACAACCTGAGCCTGGTACTCTTTAAACTCGGGCTGAAGGGCTTCCAGAAAAGCCGCGGCTTTTCCGGCGATGACATGCATAAGCGGTCCGCCCTGGGATCCCGGGAAAATGGATCCGTTAACCAATTCGGAGAATTTTTTCACGCGACCTGTTTTGGGGACGACAATCCCCATATCATTATCCCTGTCCTTGCCCATGAGGATCATTCCCCCTCTGGGACCCCGGAGTGTTTTATGGGTTGTCGTCGTCGTAAAGTCGGAAGCTTCCAGAGGAGAAGGATGGACTCCCGCGGCAACCAGACCGGCAATGTGTGCCATGTCGGTCATCAGATAGGCGCCGACTTCATCGGCTATGGCGCGGAATTTATCGAACTCCAGAGTTCTGGGATAGGCCGAAGCTCCGGCCACGATCATTTTGGGTTTGCACTCTTTGGCTATTTTCATCAGTTCATCGTAATCGATTCTCTCTGTCTCTTTATCGACGCCATAGCTGACGATGTTGTACAGTTTTCCGGAGAAGTTGACAGGAGATCCGTGTGTCAGATGTCCACCATGGGAGAGGTTCATACCAAGAACCGTATCTCCGGGATTACAGACCGTGAAGTAAACGCCCATATTGGCCTGACTGCCCGAATGGGGCTGTACATTGGCGTATTCGCAGTTGAAGAGCTTTTTCGCTCTCTCAATAGCCAGATCTTCGGCGATGTCGACATATTCACAGCCGCCGTAATAGCGCTTTCCCGAATACCCTTCAGCGTATTTGTTTGTCAGAACAGTTCCGACAGCTTCCAGTACGGTCTGAGAAACAATATTCTCAGAAGCGATCAGCTCAAGATTCCTCTTCTGACGGCCCAGCTCCTTTTGGACGGCTTCGAACAGTTCCCGGTCTCTGGATTCTAAAATTGACATAAACTACACTCCTGACTTTATAAATAGATTAATAGATCGCCGTAATTTTAACATCAGACCGGTTCATGTGCAAATTGTTAATTGCACTGCTCACTTCATAGTTATGTGAAACATAGGCGTGATCGGTATCAATTCCGGTTTTCCCATCTGGAAACAGCTGAGGAAGAACGATTTCCCCGCGACTGAATACTATATGTTGATTATCGATCTTTCCCCAGTAATTTTCAATCGGGTTTTCACCATCGTCCGCCAAAGCCGGATCGACGGGAAACCAGCCGAATCCCTGCAGATAAAACTCGGCCCACCAGTGGACCGAAGGCTTTCCCTGTTCATCAACGAGAAGACCCGTAACGGGCCTGGCCGGGACTCCGGCATTTCTGCAAAGCGCGGTAAAGAGGAGAGAATAGGACTTACTGTCCCCTTTCATCTCATCAATAACCGCATCGGGCTCCCACAATTGGGCGGAGGCATCGTAGGCAAGTCTGGCAATGACATAGTCATAAACCGCACGGGCCTTATCATAGCCTCCGTTCAGCCGCCGGGTTAACGATCGGGCAACGGTGCTGACCCGGGGAGAAGAAGAGGGAATTTGATCAGATGAACCTGTATATTCGAGAAAAATCGGAGATTTGGCATCGTAGGGTCGGTTCAATTCGGAAGGGTCCACATTATAGGCGGAAGAATAGACTTCTACAATTGAATTGTGAATCAGATTTACTTCGCCGGGAGAACCTGTATTTTCGAGAAAATAAAGGGTCAATCCGCTACAGCTGTAGTGATGTTGAAAATAACGATCGGGGAGATTTATGATATTCCATTGAAATAATGTCTCGCGGGGAGATATCATCCAGTAATTGATTCTTCCTGTTTCACTGCCGTAATCCGCCTCGACAGAGAGAGACTGTTTTAACATATATGTTTTTTTATCTTTCAGGGTTACGGTGCTGTTCTGCAGCTCCTGCTCAAAATAGGCTGCATTACTGTATCCCCGCTCGGTTTTGACATAGACATCGCCGGTCAAGACGTAGTCGGGCAGATAGAGCCGGATAGCTTTGTCCTCCCAGCTCAGGATACGGGAATCATCGACGGGAATAAAATCGAGATATTCCGTTTCACCGTCAAGCCTATCGGCAGTGCGGGAAAATCCCGATGAAAACAAAACGGATCCGTTATATTTTCTGTCTCCGAAATTCTCTCCAGTTATGGTGACGATATCTCCGGAAGCACCGGCGGAAGGGTCCATAGATTCAATGAAAGGATGGCCCGGAATATAGGAACCGGCACCGATTGCCGGAACATTTTCCTCCAGAACAATGACCGCCGGCTTACTTGATCCGGTCTCGGTTCTGATTGTCAGAAGACCGGAGTTTGCCTTTTCCGGAATCGTTATAACGATCTCCCTGTCGCTCCATGAAACAATGTATCGCGATAAAAGATCGAGAGAAGAAAGGAATATTCTGGAGCTGTCCTTCGTTTTACCGAAATTCTTTCCGGTAATAACAAGATTCTCCCCTCTTGCAACGATAGGGGGATTCATGCCTGTTATCCGAGGTTTTCCTTCGGCAATTCTTGTATTAATAATAAATGCAATTAACGAAATTATCAGCATTGTCGCTGGAATTCCAATGGCGAGCAGTGTAACTTTTCTATTCATTATCAGTTATCTGGATCTTCTTTATCACTTTGATAGGGTACGATACGGATTCCCATCTCCATATGAAGCTGGCCTCCTGTGATGGCTTCCTGGGTCTTCAGCCCCAGAGGGTAAAACAGAATGAGTTCGCCGGGCACCATGGATATGCTCTTGAAGGAACTCCTGAACTGGGCGCCTTCCTCATCTTCATGCCAGAACTGGCTTACGGCCGTCAGAGTATAGACAAAACCCTCTCCGGAGTCCGATTTAAAAGGGGTGAGCTCTATGGAGAGCTTTTCCGATTCGGTTTCAAAGAGAAGCGTAACTGCCCTTCCGGGGATCGTAACTTTCGTGATGTCCGACTCCCAGTAATTCTCATTGTCCTGAAGAACGATCCGGGAATGAACAGTAATGGAAACAGCCTCTTTTAAAATCCTCGATAAAGTCTCTTCTTTTGTCTCATCGGCAAAAAGAATCGGGACTGAAAGGAAGATGAGGCAGGAGATGAATATGACTTTACGCATCAGGGCGAAGCGCTCCCCTTATACCCGACGGATTTGACAAGTTGAGAATCTCCGTTAAAAGAGAGACTGACATCTGAAGGGAGCTCCATTATGGAATTGGATGAAAACTCATCGCTCATGGAGACTTCCATCATCCTGAAAAACTCGTCAACTTTATCTCCGGGTAAATTAATTACAGAGGCATAATTTCCGCCGGCTGAGGCGAGTCCGGCATTAAGACCGTCATTTCTGTTTCCCGCCAGCACGTTGATACTCAGAGAAAAGGTAGCGGCAACAATTGCAGCGGCAGCTGCGACAGGAACGGGAATACGTCGTTCCCAGAATCGTGTTGTCCGGGAAACAGTCCTTTTCTCCCGGATCATGAACTTGACGCGGTCGAGAGAATCAGTAAAATCGGGTTCCGGCAGCGAGTGGAGAAGATTCTGCTGATCTTGCATTTGATGAACAAAAGCGGAACAGCTGTGACAGCTCTTCAAATGTTCTGAAATTCTGTCTCCCCAGAGTCCGTCGACTTCGCCGTCAAACCAGGCGGAGAGGATACTTTTATCAGGGCACATAAACATCCCCCTTCTCCAGATATTCACTCAGTAGTTTTCTAGCTCGGAAAACACGCACTTTGACATTTCCCTCCGAAATCTTCAATGATGCAGCTATATCTTTATAGTCCATTTCACCGTACTCTTTTAAGATAAGAACCATACGCAATTTATATGGTATCTTCATCAGCGCTTCCTGAACAGCTTTTTTTGACTCCTCTTCAAGAATCGCTTTTTCGCCTTCGTTGGTCAGATCCTTTCTGGGTTCGTGGTAGAACTTATCATAAGCCAACCGCTCCCGGCCTTTCCTCTTCTCATGATTATAGGCCAGGTTTTTCACAACCCTTATCAACCAGAATTTCGCCTGGTCTCCGCCCGGGAGTTTATCCCGCCTTTCGTAATAGCGGATAAAGGCTTCCTGACAGAGATCTTCGCTTACGGAGATACTGCCGGTAATTCTGTATACTATTTTGACCAACACGGGAAAGAACTGGTGATAAATATCATCAAAATCTTCCTCCGCATCCAATTCGATACTCATATATTTAACAACTACCTTCGGACTGCGTTACAGTTTTTTCACTTTTTCTTTAAAATTGTTCCTTCGGGGGTATCGACAAGAGTATATCCCCGATCGCCGATGATATCTCGGATTTCATCAGCTCTCGCGAAATTTTTCGCTTTCTTCGCATCAGCCCTCTCATCGATGAGAGCTCTGTACTCCGGAAATATTTCAACACTTTCTTCGGCGATTTCATAAGTTTCCATTTTCAGGCCGAGAACGCGGTCCATTTCATAGGCGGCTGCCAGCTTTTCTCCATCGGGAATAGCGGTATCTTTCAGAAGGCCCCAGAGATCGGCGAGACAGCGGGGCGTCATTAGATCGGAAGTGATATGCTCACCGAAATCATCCAGCTTTTTCCTCGCTTCTTCTCCGAGAGCATTCGATTTTACAGGACTGCTGCTCTTTTTAAGCGAACCGATTTTCTGAATGAGATTTTTCCGCGCCGAAGCCGAAGCCTCAAGAGATTCCCAGGAAAACACCAGCTGCGATCTGTAATGCCCTCCCAGTAGAAAATACCGGTAATCGAGAGGATCATATCCTTCGTCGATTAGAGACTGCAAAGTGAGGAATCCGCCTTTGCTCTTGGACATCTTTCCCGACTTCATGAGGAGAAACTCGTTGTGCAGCCAGTAGTTGACCCATTTTTCTCCGTTCGCCGCTTCGGACTGGGCGATTTCATTTGTGTGGTGAACGGGAATGTGGTCGATCCCTCCGCAGTGAATATCGAAGTGGTTACCCAGATATTTGCAGCTCATGGCCGAGCACTCGATATGCCAGCCCGGATAACCGACGCCCCAGGGGGAATCCCAGGTCATGGCCTGTTTTTCAAATTTGCTTTCGGTAAACCACAACACGAAATCCTGGGGATTTTTCTTGTTTTCATCAACGATGACACGGGCCCCGTGCTGAAGATCCTGTTTGTCCAGAAGGGCCATTTTCCCGTACTCCGGAAATTTTGAGGAATCGAAGTAGACATTTCCGCCGGCAAGATAGGTGAATCCCTTTTCCTCGAGTGTTTTTATCATCCTGATCATATCATCAATATGTTCAGTCGCTTTGCTGTAAAGATCGGGTTTTTTAATGTTGAGCTTCTCAACATCACTGTAAAAAGATTCGGTAAAAAAAGCGGCGATATCCCAGACGGACATTCCTTTCTCACGGGCGGCCTTGATCATTTTGTCTTCACCGTCATCGCCGTCGTCGGTAAGATGACCGACATCTGTGATATTCATGATATGCTTTACTTCATATCCGGCATATTCGAGCGTCCTTCTCAGGATGTCCTCGAACATGAAAGCCCTGAGATTACCGATATGAGCGTAGTTATAGACTGTAGGACCACAGCAGTAAAGCCCGACATTCCCTTCGCGTATGGGTATGAACGGCTCGATTCTGCGGCCGTCGGTATTGTACAGATTTACAGTCATATCCGCTCCTTTAGAATTGTTTCACAAGCTCCGCTTTACTACCTGTGCGGACATCGCTTATGATAGGCATGTGATTAAGTTAAGTGAAAAAATTAAAAAAATCAACATAGACGGGACAATCGCCTTCAACAGGGAAATGAAAAGTTTCACAACCTTCAAAACCGGCGGTCCCGCTGATATTTTCATCAGTGCCGCAAGTGTTGAAGATGTTATAAAAATAAAGCAGTTCGCTTTTGAAAACGACCTGCCTGTTTTCATTCTGGGCGGCGGTGCCAACATTCTCGTGTCCGATAAGGGAATCCGGGGGATTACCCTCTATACCGGGGATCTGAATATGGTCCATGGCGATGGAACCGACCTCATATGCGAGTCGGGAATTGAAGTCAGCGCCCTCTGCGAAAGCGCTTTATCCCGCAGCCTTTCCGGTCTGGAGTTTATTTACGGGATGCCCGGTACAGCCGGAGGGGCTCTCTGGATGAATGCCCGTTGCTACGGCGGGGAGATTTCCCGGATTTTCAAATGGGCCGATGTTCTGAACGAAAACAACGAGATGGAGCGGATCGGATTTTCCCCGGCTGATTGGAACTACAAGATATCCCCCTTCCAGAAAAGGAAAATTCTTATCCTCAAAGCCTGTTTTACTTTAAAACCGGGCCATAAGGATGAAATCCGAAGAGAAATGGACAAAAATTACAGAGACAGAGAGCAAAAAGGACATTTCAAAGCCCCCTGTGCCGGTTCTGTCTTTAAAAACAACCGCGATTTCGGAAAGCCCTCGGGGCAGATCATCGACGAAGCGGGCTTGCGGGGGCTGAGAATCGGTTCCGCTGTTGTTTCGGACTTCCATGCGAATATAATTGTAAATGAAGGCGGAGCAAGCGCTACGGATATCCTGGAACTGATCAATACGGTCAGGGCAAAAGTGAAAGAATCTTCCGGCTTCGACCTGGAACCGGAAGTCATTCCCGTCGGAGACTGGAGGTAGAATCATGCAGCATCTTCTGGAAAATATTAAAGAGTATATGGACTTGCTGGATGATAGACAGCTCAGGACGACCGTAAGCGAGCTGACAGTCGCCGAGCTGATCGAAGTCTGGGATTTTCTCACAGAAAAAGAGAAACTGAGACTCTTCCTTCTTTTCGATCACGATGTGAAAAGTGAGTTCATTACCGAACTTTCCACAGCGGACCAGGAGTTCCTCATCGTCGAGCTTTCGGAGCAGGCGACTAAAAACATGCTCGAGGAGATGAGACCTGACGACCTGGTAGACCTTATCCAGGCCATAAGCCCGGAAAACAGGGAATCGCTCTGGCAGAATATGAGCGAGGAGTCGAAGAAGGAAACGGAATTCCTCCTCCGCTTTGATGAGGATGACGCCGCGGGGCTGATGACTCCGCGCTATGCCGCGATCCAGGGCGATATTACGGTTGACCAGGCCCTGAAGTTCATCCGCAGGACACTCGATAAACTCGAAACAATTTATTACATTTATGTACTCGATAAGCTGAAGCGCCTTACGGGAGTCGTTTCGCTGAAGCAGATCCTTGCCGCCGATGATAAGGCGCTGATTTACGATATCATGGAAGACCACGTCATTTACGTCCGCGATGATACGGACCAGGAGGAGACAGCGAAAGTGCTGGAAGACCACGACCTGCTGGCTCTTCCCGTTGTGGATAAATTCAACAGGCTTCTGGGAATCATTACATTCGACGACGTCATAGACGTTATCCGCGAAGAACAGACAGAGGACATCTACAAGATGGGGGCCATGGGTGGAAACACCGACAGCTACCTCGAATCCTCAGTACCGGCGCTGGTCTTGAAAAGGCTGCCCTGGCTTGTGATACTGCTTCTCGCCGGAACCATTACGACCAATGTTCTCTCTTCCTTCAACGAACTGATTCTGACAGCCAGCTTTCTGACCCTTTTTATTCCGGTTATCACCCAGACGGGGGGGAACTGCGGGACCCAGTCGTCGACACTTATGATCCGCGGTCTGGCAACAGATGAGCTCCACTTCCGCGATATCTGGAAGGTCATCACAAAGGAAATTCTCGTCGGACTGATAATAGGGCTTTCCACGGGAATCATAATATTCCTGAGAGGGTTGTTTCTCCCTCCGGGCATCGAGCTGATACAGGGAATAACAGTCGGGATATCTCTAAGCGCCGTGGTTATTTTCGCTACCGTCCTGGGTGCCCTTGTCCCGATGATCATACACAGGCTGGGCTTTGACCCAACGGTGGCGGCCGGCCCGCTCATGTCCACTTTAATCGACGTGATCGGACTGACGATATACTTCAAGGTGGCCATGTTTATTCTGGGAATAGGATGAGAGGATGGACAGCTTTACCGCCCGCTCGGTAACTTATGTCGATACGGGAAAATCTCCTTTTCCCACGGGTCCGGAGGACAGTCATTTTTTCTTAGGCTCCTGCTTTGCGGAAAATCTTTTCAATTATATGAATGACAGATTTCTGAACTGTTCTTCCAGTCCTTTCGGCAATATTTACAACCCCCTTTCTCTGGCGGCATCGATAGAGATGCTTATATCCGGAAAGCCGATTCCGGAAGATGAAATATTTGAAAACCGGGGATTATGGAGCCACTATTCCTTCGATACATCTCTGAGCCGTTCAGACAGAAAAGCGTACCTCTCCGCCATTAGCGATTCTCTGGAAGAAGGGCGGAGACAGATCCGGTCCTGTACACGTCTCTACCTCACTCTGGGAACAGCTTATGTATTCCGGTGCAAAAACAGTGGTGATGTCGTCAATAACTGCCATAAGCTGCCGTCCTCAGAGTTCACCAGAGACTGCGCATCCATCCCGGAGATGGTAAAATCGCTTTCATCGGCTTTGGCCGGAATTTTGAAAATCAATCCCGATCTGAAAATAATCATAACTCTCAGCCCCGTGCGCCATCTGCGGGACAATCCCGTTGAAAACAGTTTGAGCAAAGCCAGACTCCGCTGTCTCATCGATGAATTACAGGAAAAGTTTGATTTCTGGTACTTCCCCTCCTATGAAATTATACTCGACCAATTGAGAGATTACCGATGGTTCGCCGCCGATATGACCCACCCCTCTCCGCAGGCTTCGGATTATATTATGGAACGTTTTTTCGAAGCTTCGGCCACTGCGGAAACCCGGGAGCTTCTGAAGGACATGAATAATCTGAAAAGGCGTCTGACCCACCGGATTCTTCACAAAGAAACTGAGGAAGCACAGAATTTTCTGATTTCGACGGGAAAAGCGATAGAAGACTACTTGAAAAAATATCCCTTTTTACCCCGGCTGAAGGAGGTTTTACGATCCTATGAGAATGGAACTTGACGGCGCGGACATCTATTATGAAGAGTTCGGCGAAGGCATCCCCCTGCTGTTTCTTCACGGCTATCATATTGACCATAAATGCTTCTCCTGCCCCGTGGAAGAGCGTATGGGAGGTCTTGATGGTTTCAGGCGGATCTATCCCGATCTGCCCGGAATGGGTCTGACAGAACTGAAAAGGCCCGTCGATTCAACGGAAGAGCTTTTTTCGCTGCTGATGGCTTTTATAGATCGCATCACCGAGGGAAAACCCTTCGCCCTGGCGGGCTACTCTTATGGCGGCTACGTGGCTAGAGGCGTCCTCAGAGCGCGGTATAGAAAAATCCGGGGGATGTTTCTTCTCTGTCCGGTGATCGTTCCCGACAGAAGAAGCCGCATTCTGCCGGATTTTCATGTTCTGGAAAAGGATTTTGATTTCCTCGAGTCTCTGGCTCTGGAGGACAGGGAAATTTTCGGAGAGTCCTGTGTCATACAGAATGAAGAGGTCTTCAGGAAATTCAAAAAAGAAATTGCCGAACCTTTTCTGCTGGCTGACAGAACCATGTTGAAAAATCTCCAGCGCCAGGCCTATGCTTTCGAAGAGCCTGTCGATAATCTGAACCTGAATTTCGAAGGTCCTGTTCATTTTCTGGCGGGCCGCCAGGACTCCATCGTAGGATACGAAGACATCTATTCCATCTTCAACGACTATCCGAAAGGAGAACTCTCGGTCCTGAACGGAGCGGGTCATAATCTGCAGATCGAACGGGAAGAGGAATTCGGCCGCCTGCTGAAACAATGGGCGGAAAAAGTCAGAGCCTTCAGGGGATAGTTACTTTTCTTCCTCCGGTTCCTCTTCAATGGCTATAGTGTAGAATGTTTTCGTCATAGCGGATGTACTGTTCTGATAGAAAAAGTCATAATTAAATTCTTCATCGATATAACCATATTCTGAAATCCGGACGAATCCGGGATAATTTCTCATACCGGTCATTGTATTGATATCGTAAAAGCTGCCGCAGATAAGAATCTTACCGTTTTTCTGAACGGCAATATCATTAATCATTCCTGAAGGGCTGCACCGGAAAGAACTGTCCAGATACCCTTCGGGAGTCAGGCGTATGAAATTATTATACTGGAAGCTGTCAGCTTTGTTTTCGTAAAAGTTACCACCTATATAGAGGCGTCCTTTATCATCTGTCTCGATGGTGTATACGTCATAAAAATAGGTGTTTTCGTAATTATTATCAGCATTGTATTCATAATAATGATCGTTAATTACATTCTGAAAATTATTTGCAAAAGACTGATCTTCTGTGAAAGCCCCATTGGCATAATTATACTTCAGAACAAAACCCCTTTCCGTCGAATAGTTATACATATCGATATAGGGTTCGCTTCCGGCAATGTACAGAGCATCTTCTGTTGAAGCGAAATCATGAATTTCCGCAGTCGAAAGATCTACTTTGGCAGAGGTAAAGGCGGAAACAGGTTCATTTCCCAGATTCGAGATATCGACAGCGGCCAGCCCTGACGTTGAGACCGAACCGAACAGTGTCTGCATGTAGCCACCGGCAAGGAGCTGTTTCTTATCAAAAAAAGTTTCGAGGGCATAAAAAGAGGGGGATGAATTTTCCACGGCAGGAAATGAGGGTATTGCGTTCCATCCAGTTGGGTTCGAAATATCAGGATCAGGGCCAAGTCTTACAATATCGCTTCGACCGTACAGATCGTCAAAATCCCCGGCGGCGACGATTGAGCCGTCCGAGAGAATTTCTACGCCGTTGACTTCGACGGAAGAGCCTGCAACGGAAGCGAAAGGCTTGAAACTGTCATCAAATAACCCGTTATACCCGTATCTCTGAAGATATTGATATTCCTGATGAACCGGGGATAAATTGTAGGTGTAATTGAAATTATCAAAATAAGTACCGTCAGTATCGTAACCGGCAAAATTACCGGCCACATATATGTACTGATCAGTTAACTCAATATCCTGGACTCCCCGATAGGTACCGGAGGGGTAACCAATAATCAAACCGTATTTACCATCATTGAAAAATGGCTCGAAATCGCCGTTGCCGTTCATGGCCGCAACACCCTGATGCTCAGAACCGTTCCAGTTGTATGTAAAATCCCCGCCCAGATAGATTCTCCTCGGATCGGGACCGCCGCCGGACGCGCCTTCCCTGATCTCATCGAGAAGAGTATTGGCGTCGTGAAAAATATCCTCACATGATGAAAAAAGCAAAGGAGCAAGAAGCAGAGGAATGATTTTATAAATCAGTCGCTTCATATTTTTATTATACCTCAATTACAATCCGAATCCCATCCCGACACTGAGAATGCTGAACAATCCGGATGCCTCGATCAGCCCCGTATAGAATATGCCCCCCTGCAAAAGAAGCCCCCCTCTGATATAGCCCTTCAGCCTGATGCCCCCTTCGAAGACCGGCGCAAAGGAATCTCCTCCCTGCCATCCATTAATTCTGGCCCGGGCATAGGCGCCCCCGCCTTTAATGACCGGAGTGATATAGAAATTTTCGATGACGGGAATATTGAACGAGACCGCCGCGTATATGGGGATAAGGGAAAATCCGCCGACGGCCTCAACCTGATCCTGATATATTTCCGATCTGAAACCGTAATACCCGGCTTCCAGACCAAGTCCCAGATGAAAGGGGAATATATATTGTACATTAACCGTTCCGCCAAATCCGAATCCCCCGTCTGTAACCGATAGAGCGAAAACGAGTCGTTTATCGAGAAAAAAAGTCATCTGTCCCTTTCCGACGCTTTTTTCATTTACATCCACCTGTTCGTCCGTAACCGGGGGAACTTCCGAAACAGCATCCTGAGGAAGCGCCGGAACAGTCAAAGCGATGAAAAAGAGAAGATAGAACAACAGGGATTTAAGTATTTTAAACATAATCAGCTTCCCTCCAGAGACTGCTGCAGCTGTGTGATGATCTCAATCATCGCCTCGTTTCCGCTGTACTCCGATTTCTTGTCATTAAGGAACCGGATCCGGCCGCTGATGCTGCTGATTCCGTTTAAATCATAGAGAAGCGAAACCGCTTCATATAATCCGATTTCCTGACCGGCATTAATATAGACGGAGCTGAAGGAGCGAAGATATTCCCCGATACCGGGCATGACATCTTCTACGGCATCTTCATCAAAGAAATCATAGAGAGCTTCGATTGTGGACGCGTCTCCCTGCAGATTTCTTTCGAGATTCCCTGCTATGAGTTCGAAATCAGTATAACTCCTGTTCAATCTGTTCAGCTGGGTTTTCAGAGTCGTTAATTCCGCCATTTCCTTATCGATAAGCCTGCTGTCCTCCTGGTTTGTCGTAACCCTTGATTTCTCCTCTTCCAGCTGACGCCTCATATCCTCAATACGCTCTTCATAGGTCGTAATTTTTTCTTTGAGTGTAAGAACCTGAGTCTGTTCAGCGGCAAGTTTGTCGTTAAGTGAACTTATCTCGGTCAGGCTGGTTTCCAGTTCCCCGCTCAAAGAGGTTATTTCACTTTTCGATGAATCAAGTTCTCCGGTTAATGATGTAATTTCTGATAACGATGTATCCAGTTCTTCATTGAGAGTGGCCAGATCGCCGGACCGCCCCTCGAGTTGCCGGTTAAACTGTGACAGCTGTGCATCTTTCGACTCCAGATCCTCATTGAGAGTCAGGAGCTGATCGTTCAGGCCCGAAATCTCGGTATCTTTAAGGGTTATGGCTGAATTGAGGCGGCTGATTTTCTCATCACTTCCCGCCAGCTTGTCCTGGAGACCGGCTTTCTCCTGATTGAGATTCTCGACCTGTGAAGTCAGAGCGGCCACCTTTTCCTTGAATGGAGCGACAGATAAAGCAGAACCGGAAGAGACAAGCCTTTCGGCTGCGACATTCATATTATCGAAGCCTGTCGCTTCAATCGCATTTTTATAGGTTTCAAGAGCCTGAGAGTAATTACCCGCTTTATACACACCGTCGGCCCGGGCCAGTAGATCCACGACCTCTTTCTCCCGTGCCGCTTTCTCCTCCTGGAGACGATCGAAACGGGTCTGTATTTCATCGAGCTGCGCATAGCCGGACTCCAGTTCCTCCTCCATGGCATCGAGAAAAAACCTGTGGCTTCTGTTTATTTCTGGGATTTTTTCCAGTGCATTGCGGTACATAAGTTCCGCCATCTCACGGTTGCCGACAGCCATCTGCTGGTCGGCATTTCCAACAGTCTGGCGGATTTCCTTCAATCGGTCTGCCGCGTCGATCAGCGACATAGTATCCAGTTCCTCCTGAGGATTCGTCTTTGTGGCTTCAATCAGTTTCGAAAGGGAATCGATAACAAAAATATCAATCTCTCTTCTCTTTTTTATGCCGTCGAGCCCTATGACCGAGTCATCATATAAATAATTCTGGAGATTTCTGAGTTCAACCGACGCCAGATCCATCTTGCCGACCTTCATCAGGTTTTCGATGTTTTTATAGAAGCCGATAATCTGGTTCTCGACGAGAGTTTCCTGTTCCTTCATTTCCGTAAGAGCCTGAAGTTCCTGCTGGGCTTCAGTCCTTTCCGTTTCCAGCTCACGGGTTCTGGCTTCCATGCGGGCAGTGAGTTCCTCTTCCCGGGATTTAGCTTCGGCCTCTATACGCGTCCGCTCTTCATTAATGGAAGAGAGCTTGCTGTTGTACTCGTTCTGGAGTTGATCGAGACTCTCTTCCAATTCGATTTTTTCCAGCTGGGCTTCTTCTCTGTATTTCGCCAGCTCCTGATCGAAGATATTGTTCTGCTCCATTTTGAGCTTTTCAATCTGCTCATCTATCTGCTGGACCGACATTCCACGGGACTGGAGCTTTTCCCGCTCTGCCGCCAGAACAGCTTCCATCTCAGCCTGAAGCTGGGCTTCCCGTTCACTGATCTTGCTGTTCATATTCGCTTCAAGAGAGAGGCGTTCCGACTCTATCTGCTTCATATTTTCCTGAATGCTGCGGATCTCGCTTTCTTTTTCCGCCAGACGCTGTTCCGTTTCCTTTTTTATTTCCTTTATGAGGTTACCTTCCGCCGACTGCTGTTCCGCTGAGGCCTGAAGCATCTGCTCATCCCTTCTTTCGAAGTAATATTTTGTGGCGAAAATGCC
>JAFGXR010000064.1 GCA_016936555.1 Spirochaetales bacterium
AAACAGGCCGAAGAGAAGGGATTTCTCGGTGAAAAAATCTTCGGTTCCGATTTCGATTTCAGGATGATTATCCGGAAAGGGGCCGGAGCCTTTGTCTGCGGAGAAGAGACAGCTCTTATCGCTTCGCTGGAAGGAAAGAGAGGTATGCCCCGTCCCAGGCCGCCTTTCCCGGCAGTCAGCGGCTATATGGGCAAACCCACCAATATCAACAATGTGGAAACCCTGGCCAACATTCCTCTGATTCTGGAAAAAACAGGCCGGGGATACAGTGCCACGGGCACGGAAAACAGCAAGGGAACGAAGATATTCGCGCTGGCCGGCGATGTGAACAATACGGGTCTTGTGGAAGTTCCCATGGGCATATCCCTGAGAGAGATTATTTTCGATATAGGGGAGGGAATACCCAAGGGGCGTCAGTTCAAGGCGGCTCAGCTGGGTGGTCCTTCGGGAGGATGTGTCCCCGGAGAGTTTCTCGATCTGCCCATTGATTATGAATCGCTCAAACAGGTGGGCGCCATTATGGGATCGGGCGGCCTTATCGTTATGGATGATAAGAGCTGCATGGTCGATATGGCGCGGTACTTCCTTGAATTTATACAGAAGGAGTCCTGCGGGAAGTGCGTGCCCTGCCGCGTGGGATCCCGCCATATGCTGGATATTCTCGAGAGGATCTGTCACGGAAAAGGGGAGGAGGGCGATATCGAAAAGCTCGAGGAGCTGGCCGAAACGGTTAAGACCTCTTCGCTCTGCGCCCTGGGACAGACAGCACCCAATCCCGTGCTGACCACGCTTCGCTATTTCAGGCATGAGTATGAAGAACATATCCATGAAAAGAAATGCCGTGCCGGAGTCTGTACCGATCTGGTGTCCTACTGTATCGATGAGGACAAATGTGTGGGATGCGGCGTCTGTGTCAAAAACTGCCCTGTCGACGCTATATCAGGTGAGAAGAAAAAGGCTCATATCATCAACCATGCGATCTGTATCAGCTGCGGCATGTGCGTCAATGTCTGCAAGTTCGATGCGGCGGCGATGTGCTGAGGGAGGGGTTTGTGAATAGTGTAAATATCAGAATAAACGGAAAAGATATAATATGCCCGGAAGGCGCCAATGTTATGCATGTCGCCATCGAAAATGGCTTCGATATTCCCAATCTCTGCTACGATCAGCGACTGAGTCCCACGGGAGCCTGCCGGCTCTGCATCGTCGAGATGGAAGGGCGCCCCGGCGTTCACACCTCATGTACTATGAAAGCCGGCGAAGGACTTTCTATTGTCACAGAATCGGATAAACTCAGCGCCTTGAGAAAGTCGACGCTGGAACTGATCTTCAGCGAGCACAAGGCGACCTGTACATCCTGCGACCGGGAGGGAGCCTGTTCTCTTCAGGATTACGCCTACCGCTACGGGGCGGCGGAAGACCGTTATCCATCCATCGTTAAGGGGGGGCATTCGGATAACTACACCGAAGGCGGAATCGCCATCGGTTACGATGTGGAAAAATGTATCCGCTGTATGCGCTGCGTGAAAATCTGTGAAGAGGTTCAGGGCGCCGAAGCCATCACCCTGGACGGGCGTTCCGGGAATGTGGTCGTCAATACACCTTTCAGTATGCTTCTGACCGATTCGAGCTGCGAGATGTGCGGCCAGTGCGTCGATACCTGTCCGACAGGCGCCCTCTATGCCAAAGCGGCCAAGGGCAAAGGACGGGTGAGAACCATGAAGAAAGTCCGGACCACCTGTCTTTACTGCGGTGTCGGCTGTCAGCTCGATCTGAATATCGGAGCCGACGGGAAACTGGTCAAGGTGACCAGCGAGCCGGGAGTTATTCCCAATGACGGAAATACCTGCGTCAAAGGGCGCTTCGGCTTCGATTTCATCCACAGGGATGAACGGCTCACCATGCCTCTGATCCGTGAGGGAGACGCCTTCCGGGAAGCCTCCTGGGACGAAGCTCTCGATCTGGTGGCAACGCGGTTTTCCGGGATAAAAGAAAAGAACGGAAGCGAAGCTCTGGCCGGTCTGACATCGGCCAAATCGGGTAACGAAGATAATTATATTATGCAGAAGTTTGTCCGGACGCAGTTCGGAAATAACAACATAGACCACTGCGCCCGCCTGTGCCACGCGTCTACAGTCGCGGGGCTGGCCCGTGCCTTCGGCAGCGGGGCCATGACCAACAGCATCGATGAGTTTTCCGACACGCCGCTTATTTTCGTGATCGGTTCCAATACGACGGAAAACCATCCCGTTATGGGGATCAAGATCCGCAAGGCCGTAGCAGAGGGGAAAACGAAACTGCTCGTCGCCGATCCGCGGAAGATTTCCCTGACCGATATTGCCCATATGCATCTGCAGCAGAAACCGGGCTCCGATGTGGCTCTGATCAACGCCATGATGTACACCATCATCGATGAAAAACTCCACGATAGGGATTTCATAAAATCGCGGACCGAGGATTATGAGCGGATGGAAGCGGCGGTCATGAAATGTCCTCCCGAGTTCGCCGAAAAGGTGAGCGGCGTGCCGGCGGAAGATATCCGCGCGGCGGCCCGTCTCTATGCGGCGGCTGAAAGCGCGTCAATCGTCTACTCCATGGGAATCACCCAGCACACCACCGGAACAGACAACGTGCTGTCTCTGGCCAATATGGCCATGCTGACGGGAAATGTGGGGAAACCCTTTGCCGGAGTCAATCCGCTGAGGGGGCAGAATAACGTTCAGGGCGCCTGCGATATGGGCGGACTGCCCGATGTTTATCCGGGATACCAGAAAGTGCATCTGCCCGAAGCGAAAGCGAAGTTCGAAAAAGCCTGGGGCGTCCCTCTTTCGGACAAGCCCGGTCTGACAGTCAACGAGATTATGCATGGTGTGGGTTCCGGGAAGATTAAAGGGCTCTATGTTTTCGGAGAAAACCCCGTTCTGAGCGATCCCGATACGAATGAAGTCGTCAAATCGCTGAAAAAGGCCGATTTTCTCGTTGTTCAGGATATCTTTCTGACCGAGACGGCGGAACTGGCTGATGTGGTCCTTCCCGCCCGGTCCTTTGCAGAGCGCGACGGTACTTTTACAAATACGGAGCGCCGGGTCCAGATGTACCGTGAAGCGGTTGCGGCTCCCGGTGAATCGAAACCCGACTGGGAGATCATCACCGGAGTGGCCAACAGGATGGGCGCGGACTGGAATTACAATTCTGCCTCGGAGATTATGGATGAGATCGCTGCGGTGACTCCGATCTACGGCGGGATCAGTTATGAGCGGATTACCGATGTGGGACTTCAGTGGCCCTGTCCCGATAAGGAACACAAGGGAACGGCTGTTCTTCACCAGGGAAAATTCTCCCGGGGGCTGGGGAAATTCCACCCCGTCGATTATCTGCCCCAGCAGGAACTTCCCGATGAGGATTATCCGCTGATTCTCACGACGGGAAGGATGCTCCAGCACTGGCATACGGGAACCATGACCAGAAAGAGCGAGGTGCTTCACGGTATTGTTCCGGAAGGTCATATTCAGATCAGTCCCGCCGATGCCGGCCGGCTCGGTATTGTCTCTGAGGATATGGTTAAAGTGAGCACCAGAAGAGGGGAGATCCGGATCGCCGCCGATGTGACGGACCGGATGAAAGAGGGAGTCGTTTTCCTCACTTTCCACTTCAAGGAAAGCCCGGCCAATGCCCTGACCATCGCCGCTCTGGACCCGATCGCCAAGATCCCCGAGTTCAAAGCCTGCGCGGTGAAAGTTGAAAAGTACTGATTGAGCAGGAGAGGAGGGCTTGGAAACATCGATCTCAGTTTCCAGCCGTCCTTTCTCCTTCTCCTCTGCTCTCATAGACAATCGGGAAGTCCTTCTTAATCCGCCTAAGTGTAAATGGTGAAAAAAAATCAGAGACTAGTTGTTAAATTTTCGAAGATTGAAGTGACAACAATAATTTCCCCGTATGACTCTTTATGGCAGGATTCCACGACAGTCGATACAAATACCTTTTTAAGCATAAACTCATGGTCGAAAGGCTTATGAAATCCTTTGTTCATGAAAAATTCGTCAGACACCTCGACTTTTCGACTATGGAAAGGCTCGATAAATCCTTTGTCACCGAAGAGTTCAAAGAAAAGGAATCGGATATAATATGGAAACTCAGGTATAAAAATAAACCTTTCTACATTTTTCTGCTCATCGAATTCCAATCAACTGTAGACTACTCCATGCCGCTCCGTTTTTTCCGCTATATAGCCGAATTTTACCAGGCTCTGCAGCTCAACCCCAAAAACGATAAGTATCCAGCTGTATTTCCGCTTCTCCTTTACAATGGTGAAGAAATCTGGGATGTTCCGTCATCTATCCAGGAGCTGATTGAACCATCAATAAGCAAACAATACATCCCCCATTTTGAATACAGTCCTATCATTATCAACCTAATTCCGGAAAACACCCTGTTAAAGATTCATAACGCCGTATCAGCTATTTTTTTAACAGAAAATACCGGCTATAATGAACTGGAAACCCGGATCGATTTTTTCATCTCCATCATTCACGATGAAGTTCCGGAATTGAAAAGGATTTTTGATATCTGGTTCACCTCTATTCTGGAAAACAGAACCGATATGGACCATATTGTTATTAGAAACCGGATGTCAACTTTGCAGGAGGAAAAAGAGATGTTTACAACAACAGTTCAAAAATACGGACGAAAATTCCTTGAGCAAGGCATAGAGCAAGGCATAGAACGGGGAGAACATAAAAAGGCGCTCTCTGACGCCCGTAATATGAAAGAATATGGAATTGAAACTGATATCATCTGTAAAGTTACAGGTCTCAGCGAAGAAATTGTCAAAGAGCTATAAAAAAAATCCAAAGCTCTGCTCGATAAAGTTAAACTCCTGTACACATTTTTGATTAGAAAGATTTTTCCTATTCTCATTTCTGACATTATCAAGTTTAAACAGCTTTGTTTTTCTGAAGAGGGAATGGGGCGAGGGGAAGATTTCCGTGTAATGTTTCTGTTATTATGACGAGGCTGTTAATTGTTCCTTCTTTTTATAGTTTTTGAAGAGAATCGAGCCTATTACAGGAAGAAGCAGATTTAGCCCAAGTCCAATGGGGAAATGAATGTTGATAAAGAAGCTGTCGATGTATCCGGCCCTCATGAAGTAAAGGACAACGGCTGTTCCCACCGGTATATTCAGAAGCAGACTGACGATAAGGCCGGGGGTGTAGAGCTTTCGTGCCTTAATCGCCAGGGCGATATGGGAAACGCCGGCGAAGATGGTGAAATAGGGAATCCATAATCCCAGTTCCGGATTGAGTACTGACAAAAAACCGAATAAGGGCAGCAGGATCCAGATATAGGACATGTTGATGGCAAAGATGAAACCGGGGCCTATCGGTTCGTTATCCTGCTCCACTCCGAAAATATCCCTGTTGAAAAAAGGACCGAAACCGCCGGGGAAGATATACTCCTCCGCCTGGTGAAGCATGTAGAGTGGTGTCTGAAGCAGTATGAGAAATACGGCGAAGTTGGATTTTCTGACAAAGATGATAAGAAAGATCGTCAGGTAAAATGCCAGCACCATACCTGTGTTGGCCCAGTTTTCCTTAAGCCAGTTGTAGTATTCCTTTAATTTCATTGTAAAGACTCCATATTTAATGTTTTAACTCGGGAAGAAAGGCTGTGGTGATAATATCTTCCAGATATTCGAGTTCAGAGTTGATATCCTGTTTTTCTTTCAGGGAGACCAGGCCGATTGTGTAGCCGAAAACAAGACTGATCAGAGAATCGGCATAGATACGGGGATCTACCGATGGTAATCTCCCCTGTGAAATATGATAGGAGAAAAAAAATTCCAGCCGGGTCACGCTGCGCATCGGTCCTTCTTTGAGCAGATCCTTCAGTTCAGGATTTCTGATTGATTCGAAGAGCATCATGCGGATCGTCCGGTTCTGCTCCATAAAGTAACGGCAGAGAGTTTTTGCGAAATGACAGAGACCATCGCGCAAGTCCGGGTCGCCTTCTCTATCGGAGATTTCCAGAATTACGGAGCCCTGGATCTGTTTTACCGTCTCCCTGAAGAGAGTTTCCTTGTTTTTGAAATGACGGAACAGTGTAACTTCCGCAACTCCGGCCATTGCGGCAACAGCGGCTGTTGTCGTACCCGAATAGCCCTTTTCTTCAAAAAGCCGCGATGCCGCATAAAGCAGTTTTTCTTTAGCCGACATAATACACCTCTATAGATTATGTAAGTAAGTAGTTACTAACATATCGGACAAAAGAAGAAAAGTCAAGTTTTTTTAATCGACCATCCCTCTGGGGTATGGCACAGTCTCGAAAAATCGAAATCCGCTCCCTCGGGAGTCGTTTCGATAATGATATCCGCTTTTTCAGACAGATCGGCTGCTGATTGCTTCATTCCTTTCCTTCCCCGGGGCCGGAGCTGAATGTACAGACCCGGCTTGACTGTGCGGACAATGCTGTTTGATTCGCATAGCACAGGAAGCTTCGGATCGAGAATTGACAGCAAGGCCTCCAACCCCTCCGGTACGGCTTCCCGGCTGACCCTCAGCCAGTAAACTCTTGAAGCGCCGGCTTTCAGAAGCTTCGATGTATCCTTATGCCCCTCCCGGACGGTTTCTTCGGTAATTTCGTAGGAGGCATGGAGTGATGAACAGACTCCGCATCCGCCGTCTCCGTGAGGACATCGGTGTTCCTTCGATATCACGGTTATCTTTACGGCTTGAAGTGTTCCGGGGAAAGTTTCAATCAAATTCCGTGAAAAGGATGTCTTGCCGGCATTCCGTGAAGAGGAGCCTATTACCAGAAAATCGGGAAGGTAGAGGGTGCTTCGGGTCATAGGGGAATTATGGACCTGTCGGCTCAATAAATCAATATTCCACATATCAGGCGGCTACTAAGTATAAAAAACAGTGGAACTCTTCCACTTCTGACCATAAAGTTGATTGTGGAGGAGATTGATGGGTTACCGATTGATGGAAAGCGAGTCCCCGATTCTGAAATATGCCTTCGCCGGAGAGGAAAAGGATGGGCTTCGGGCGGCGGCACTGGGCGATCCGTTTGTCGCTTCTCTGATGGAGGAACTGTCCCTGTGGCCCGGTCCCGTTCTCAAAAGGCATAATGATGCCAAGCTGCTGCTGCACAAGCTCGCTTTTCTGGCGGAGCTGGGATTTACTGTTGATGACGGGAAGCTCGGCGATATCTGCCGAAGCATACTCTCCCACCGATCCGCCGAAGGAGTTGTTCAGGTCCTTGTTAATATTCCGAAAAACTTCGGCGGCAGCGGCGAGGATTCCTTCAGCTGGATGCTTTGCGATGCTCCGCTTCTTCACTACAGCCTTCACAAACTGGGCGTCGAAGACCATGAGCTGATAAAAGGAACAGAATATTTGTTCGCCCAGGGGCAGTCTTACGGATATCCCTGCGCCTCTTCGCCGGATCTCGGCCGTTTCAACGGTCCGGGAAGAAGAGGGACGATCTGTCCCTATGCCACTCTCCTGATGCTCAGGCTGTACAGTCTCTTTCCCGGGAAACATAAGGATATATGGTGTCTCGACTCAATTGAAGCTCTTATCGGGGGAATCCAGTCCCGGGAAAAAGCCTATCTTTTCGGATCCGGAAAGAATTTCAGAAAACTCAAATATCCCTTTATCTGGTTCGACATTCTTCACGTTCTGGAGGTTCTGTCCCGATTCGAATCAGCCAGAAGGGACAGTCGCTTTCTAGCCCTGGTCGATGAAATGAATTCAAGGGCCGATGAAGAGGGGCTTTTCAAAGCCGGCTCGGTCTGGACAGCCTGGAAGGGGATCGATGCGGGCCAGAAAAGAGATCCCTCTCTGTGGATCACTTATGCCGTGGGCAGAATAAATGCGCGCCTGCCCTGATCAGAAGCATTTGCCTCAAGCATACAGGAATGTAGGAATAATACTGGAAAGTTACATTAATGTTATATGATTTTTTCGTACTTCTCTATTCTAATTTTGCTATGAAAAAGAGCGTAAAAAAATCTAAAAATCTTTAAATGCTTGTATGAGAAGCGATTAGCTTCCTTTTTGTTCCGAAATACGAGTTTCGTATGAAGAGAGCTGACTCAAATGGCATATTCATTGCTTAACTATTCATCAACAAGTGAATGGAGTGAAAATTATGGATTATCTCACAGACAGGAAGGTTCTCCTGTCGGCTGCTCTGTCAGTTATTCTCATCGGACCCCTCAGCGCGGAGGGGTTATCTCTGTCTCAATTGCAAACCGGTCTCGATACGGTTTGGGTCCTCCTGGCCGCCTTTATGGTGTTTTTCATGCAGGCGGGATTCGGTATGGTCGAAGCGGGTTTTATCCGTTCCAAGAACGCGACGAATATCCTGACCACGAACTTCCTCGATTTCTGTATGGCTTCCATCGGTTTTTTCGTTTTCGGTTACGCTCTCATGTTCGGAACCGGTTCCGCTTTCGCGGGATTCAGCGGATTTTTCATGATCGATGCGAAAAGCGGAGCCGATGTACCTCTCTGGGCTTTCTGGCTCTTTCAGGCTGCCTTCTGCGGGGCTGCCGCCACCATCGTTGCGGGAGGAATGGCCGAGCGGATGAAGTTTAAAGCCTATCTGGTTTACTCCTTTCTCATTTCCGCCTTTATCTATCCGATAGTCGGGCACTGGGTCTGGGGAGGCGGTTGGCTTTCATCTCTGAATTTCGCCGATTTCGCCGGCTCGGCCGTGGTCCACACGACAGGCGGAGTGGCGGCTCTGATCGGAACCATCATCCTCAAACCGAGAACCGGTAAATACCGCCCCGACGGAACGATCAAAATGATTTCCGGCCATAACATTCCTCTGGCCTCGCTGGGGGTATTCATCCTGTGGTTCGGCTGGTTCGGTTTCAATCCCGGATCAACACTCAGCGTCGGTGACGGAACTCTTATCTCTCTTGTCGCCATTAATACAAATCTGGCCGCGGCCGCGGGGGGGATCCTGGCTATGATCATGGTCTGGAGCATAACAGGCAAACCCGATCTCTCCATGGCTCTCAACGGGGCATTGGCCGGTCTGGTCGCCATAACAGCTCCCTGTGCCTTTGTCAGTCCCTGGTCGTCCATTCTGATCGGCGCCGTGGGCGGAGTTCTGGTCGTTCTGGCGTCCCTTCTTCTCGATAAACTGAAAATCGATGATCCCGTCGGTGCCTTTCCGGTCCACGGCGTCAACGGTATCTGGGGGACTCTCGCGGTAGGTCTCTTCGGCCGCGAAGCTCTCGGACTTTCGGCGGACGGCCTCTTTTTCGGGGGCGGTTTCAAGGTTCTGGGCGTTCAGAGCCTCGGTGTCTTCTCCATCGCCGCTTTCGTGCTGGCCGCCATGGGTACCATATTTATCATTATTGACAAGACTATCGGACTCAGAGCCTCTGTAGAAGAGGAGTATCTGGGACTGGATATCGGCGAACACGGACTGGAATCCTATGCGGGCTTCCAGATCATAGAGTAGGAGGGTTAGTATGCAGTTAGTAACAGCCATGATTCAGCCTCAAAAATTTGAAGCGGTAAAAAAAGCCCTTTTCGAGGCCAATGTTCATAAGATGACGGTAACTTCCGTAAAGGGGTGCGGTCAGCAGAAAGGATACGAGGAATCATTCCGGGGAGTTGTTTCGGAAGTGAATCTGATCAATAAAATCCGCCTCGATATCGCGGTCAATGATGATTTTGTAGAAGCGACTATCGATGCCATCATCAAAGGGGCCCGGAGCGGAAATATCGGCGACGGCAAGATTTTCGTTACCGAATTGAAAGAGTGCATCCGGATCCGGACCGGAGAGAAAGGGAAGGAAGCAATCGGATAATTCAGGTTTCATTCAGGCGGGTCCTCCTCTATAATTAATAGAGGAGGTTCCCGCCATGATCAGAAAAAAAGGATTTATGCCGATGCTTGTTCTTTCCCTCGTATTATTTTTTGCCGCTTATGCCACATTGATACCCTTTGAGGAGGCGGAACAAGTCAACCTTCTGGGCTACAGGGCTCTCAGCTCCTTCGCGCCGGTTTCGACTTTGATTCTGGCCGGCTGCGCCATTGCGGTCCAGATCGTGCGAAAACGCTTTTTTACAAATTAGAGTCGCTGTTCGAATTGTGTGAATAATTCAATATTTCATTGCTGACGGCTATACATTTCTTTATACAACTGTTATGTTTGCTCCTCGCGAAGAATAATTACCGGTCATTACGCATACCTTTTATATAAACGGTGTCCCGGACTGGTGCGGCTTTAAAACCGGGGGTCACCGAAAAATACAGGAGATATGTCAATGACTTTCAATACTCTCGGGCTCAAGCCCGAAATCCTTTCCGTTCTGGAAAGGAAAGGCTACAAGAAACCCACGCCCATTCAGGCTCAGGCTATACCCGCTGTCCTCAAAGGGAGAGATGTCCTGGGCGGAGCCCAGACAGGAACGGGCAAAACCGCGGCTTTCGCTCTCCCCGTGCTTCACAGGCTGAGCGAATCGGAAAAAAGAGCCCGTCATCCCCGGAGCCTGGTTATCACTCCCACCAGAGAGCTGGCCGATCAGGTCTGCACAAGTTTCCGCACCTACGGCGGGAACCTCAAACTCAATACGGTGAAGATATTCGGCGGGGTTAAAATCAATCCCCAGATCAGTACTCTGAAAAACGGGGCGGATATCGTCGTGGCGACGCCGGGGCGGCTTCTCGATCACATTAATCAGAAAACAATCAATCTCAACAACATTGAAGTTCTGATCCTCGATGAAGCGGACCGCATGCTCGATATGGGATTTATCAACGATATAAAAAAAATCCTGAAGAAACTGCCGGAAAGCAGACAGAATCTCCTGTTCTCGGCAACCTACAGCAAGGATATCCGGAGTCTCGCCGAAACGGTTCTCAACAATCCGATCAGCGTCGAAGTGACGCCGCGCAATACAGCGGCTGAAAAGGTCGAGCAGATTGTCTATCCCGTCGGGGCGAGCCGGAGAAAAGAGCTTCTCCTCCATCTGATCAAAGAAGGTTCATGGTACCAGGCACTCGTATTCGTCTCTATGAAGCACAACGCTTCGCGGCTGGCGAAATTCCTCGAAAAAAGCGGTGTCCCCTCGGCGGCCATTCACGGCGATAAGAGCCAGGGAGCCCGAACCAAAGCCCTGGATGACTTCAAGAAGGGCGATATTCAGGTCCTCGTCGCGACGGATATCGCAGCCCGGGGACTGCAGATCGATAATCTCGACTATGTGGTCAATTTCGATCTCCCCCAGGTCCCCGAGGACTATGTCCACAGGATCGGGCGGACGGGCCGCGCGGGAAAATCCGGCACGGCCATCACCTTCGTTCATCGCGAATCGGCCAGGCAGCTCGAGCGGATCGAAAAGATATTGAAACAGGAGATCCCGGTAACAGTGATTCCCCGGTTTCAGGATGAGACCGCGCCGAAAGACCAGGCTCAATCTTCCAAGCCGGCAAGGCCTGAATCGCCCCGTTCCGAGGCGGCTAAGACAGGAACCCCCGTCCGGGTAAAACCGGATAGAAAACCTTATCTGAAGAATAACAGAAAGCCGAATCAGACAGGTTCGGGAAACCGGAGAAGCCAGAGCGGCCGGAATAACAGAAATTCAAAACCGCAGGCAAGATCCTAGATCTCTACAGCCTTTCGGGAATCTCTCCGCTCTGCCAGTAGCCGATCAGCTCGGCCATCTGTTCAAAGGATGGGGATTCTCCCGACCGGACAAAGTGTCCCGACGCGCAGACCCCTGTGAGGATCATGCCCGTATCATCCAGTCCCTTCAATGAAGCTGAAAGACAGCCGGCTCCGAAATTATCACCGGCTCCCGTCGAGATCAGGGGCTCCCGGCAGTAGGGACCGGGAACATAGACGGTTCCTTCCGCCCCGGAGCAGACCGCTCCGTCATTGGGGTGGATCACTATTTTATCTGCAGAAACGTTTTCCTTTATATAAGCGGCCAGCTCCGCTGCGCTTTCGGGATCTTTTTTTCCCCGGAAGTCTCTGCCGAGGAAGTCGCCCATTTCCCAGGCTTCTTTCAGGTTGAAGCTCAGAATGGAAGTGGACTGCTCTGTAATCTGAACCAGGATATCGAGCAAATCTCTGATATCTTCTTCCGGTCTCTGTTCGAACTCCGCCAGGTCCATAAAGAAGCGGACTTTTTTCGCCGGTACCTTCAGCTCTGTCAGCCTGAGGGAGATATTTTTCCAGATCTCGCCGACATTGACCAGTTTTCCCCAGTTGACAGCCCCGATGTAATCGGCCTTTTTAAGATGCTCATCGAGTTTTTCCCGGCCCATGACTTCCAGAAGTCGGTCCCAGGTTATTTCGGCGCAGCTGCTCAGATCGTTGAGCATGACTTTTCCGTCGGTAAATTCCAGGCAGTCGCTGTGTGCCGGATCGGCCAGCGTGTAGAGATTGTCCACCTTGCTTTCCAGGGCTTTCCGGAAGAGGGGAGACACGTCCTCTTTTCCGATGCCTCCGATGTAGGAAAGGTCGATATCTCTACGGAAAATATCGCTCAGCGCTCCGGCAAAGAGCGGTCCGTTGCCTCCGAATTTATCTCCTTTATGCTTCACTCTGTAGGACGCGGCGATACCCGCTGCAGCAGAAACTCTGGGACCGAAATCCGCCATGGACGACGGATCCTCCATGCGGACGAAGGTGTCGATAAATCCGTCGAATCCGCAGATCCCCGAAAACTTCTTATGGGGCGCAGTTAATCGGCTTTTTATCCTATCGATTTTATCAGACAGTTCATTGATATTTTTATAGATGTTGATGCGGGAACTCATTTTACACTCCTCAATCTTTCAGATAAGTATAAATGAGTTCCCCCTCATATCAAGATGATATTTGTCACATTCTCGAGTAGGCTTCAATCAGGTTGTTTTTGCATTCGTCACAGAGAATGTCATCTTTCATTTCCCTCCTAATTCATACCAGTTGATCTTCCTCGTAAAGATCATGACCCCCGCCAGCATGGCGAACAGTCCCAGGGACCCTATCAGCAGGGCGTAATCCTCCGACGCCAGAGCCATATACAGATAGAGGTAGAGAAGCCCCATCAGTCCGGCCATGATGCTTCCCTTTACGGGACTTTTCAGAACGGCACCCGTATAAAAGGAGATGAGAAAGGCCGATCCTGCCGCCGCTATCAGATAGGCTGCGATAAAAGTCATCTGCTCGGAAAAGGTGAGCAGAAGCAGGAAGAAAATGACCACGGCCAGCCCGATCATGATGTACTGCAGAGGGTGCAGTTTCCCCGCAGCGAATATTTCGAAGAGAAACAGCGTTACAAAGGGGAGGAAGATAAAGAGCAGGCTGTATTTGACGGCTCTGTGGCTCTTGAAGTAACTGTCGACGGGAGAGACGAAATTCACGCCGAATCCGCTTCCGTCGATATCCTGCCAGGTGACATTATCGTCGATCCAGAATTGGGGGTAGTTCCGGGCAAGGGCCTGGATTTTCCAGCCGGCGGAGAAGCCATTATCGGTCAGTTCTCTTTCCGTGGGGATAAAAGCTCCTGTGAATCCGGGGCTGATCCAGTCGGATTTCACGGAAATTTCCGTCTCGCCTCCCATGGGGAAGAACCGGATGGAGCCGCCCCCCCTGAGAGATACCTTCATGGTGAATTCTGTGCTTCCGCCGGATTTGATTTCAACAGGAGCCCAGATCCCTTCGGGCAGAAGTGATGTTCCGGATGTGCCTCCCTGAAAGACCGGGGAATCGCCGTTCCAGTCCAGTTTGACATCGCGGCTCAGCCCTTTGACATCCCCCATTCCCAGAATCAGTCTCGCATCCTCCCAGATGACTTGACTTCTGCTCATGTCCCATAGGGGGTTCCGGGGTCTGGTAAAGCTTCCGGTCAGAGTAAAATCTCCGCTGTAGAGTTCGATTTTGAAGATCCCTTTTTCCCGGACCTGAGAGTCCATGGAGGCGTCCATCTTCAGAGAATCGGGCAGGATGTAGAGATAGTGCTGTTTAATCCCTTTTTCCACGCGGTCGTTGAAATGCTGTTCGTATTCCTCCCGGACCGGAACAGCCAGCACGGGCCCGGTCAGGTACTGCCAGCCGCCCCACTGGTCAATCACCTGATTCACCGCTTCGTCGCGGCGGCTTTCCCGTTCCCACATCAGGTCCTTGATGGCCGCTACGGGAATCAGAAGCAATAAAGCGATTAAAATTGTAACGAGAAGTTTCGCCATGGGCGATCCTCCCCATTCCTTCATGCGGCTGATCATTCTGTTTTCATTCATTTCATTGTCCTCACTATTTGTTTGATGGAGATAGTGTGCCTTCTTTCCATGGCGGGGCGGAGGCGCAAATGTGGCAATCCTGTGACATTGCATTTTCCGGACTTGGAGTTTCATTTGCGGCCGTGATACATTGAAAATATGAAAATTGCCGTAGTTGACGATGAGGCCGATCTGAGGGAGACACTCCGTTTCGCTCTGGAGAAAGAGGGCTACTCCTGCGATACCTACAGGGACGGCGAGCAGGCCTGGGAGGATTTCTCCCGCAGGCTGCCCGATCTGGTCGTTCTCGATGTTTCCATGCCCCGGATGGACGGGCTGGAGCTGTGCCGGAGAATCAGAACGCTCTCCGAAAGCATTCCCATTCTGTTTCTCTCATCGAAGGATGAGGAGATCGACCGGATTCTGGGACTGGAAATCGGCGGCGACGATTATATGTGCAAGCCTTTTTCGGTGCGAGAGCTGACGGTGAGGATCAAGGTGCTTTTCCGGAGGCAGAAAGCCCGGCAGAAAGAGAGTTCAAAAGCCCCTTTTGTCATCGGCCATCTCCAGCTCGACAGCGAAAAGTACAGGGCGACCTGGAAGCAGAGCCTTCTCGATTTGACGGTGACGGAATTTCTCCTGCTTACGACCCTGGCCGGGTCCCCGGGGTTCGTGAGAACCAGGGAAGCCCTGATGGATATGGTCTATCCCGCAGGAACCTACGTTTCGAGCCGCACCATTGACACCCATATCAAACGGCTGCGCCGGAAAATTCAGATGAAGGATGAGGACTTTGATGAAATCGAAACGGTTTACGGCCTGGGCTACAGGTATAAGCAGGTCGGCGCTTAGCATTTCCTTCCGTCTGCTTCTCTTTAATGTGCTCCTCGTCTTTCTTCCCGTGGCGGCGGTTCTCTATCTCGATGTCTATGAAGAGCAGCTTCTCGTCTCCCAGGAGAAGACCATGGTCCAGCAGGGCCGTATTCTCTCGGCGGCCCTGGGCGGAGATGTTTCCATAAGCACGGAGAAGGTCGGGAGTTTTCTCTCCAATCTGGCGGGGCGCACCGAAACGAGGCTCCGGGTCCTCGATGAAAAGGGGCGGCTCATCGGCGATACCAGTTCTCCTCTGGAAGGCGATCCGGCGGAAGACGCCGAAGTTAAGGCAGATATGACCAAAATTTCCGCCCGGTCCTATGAATCTCTCGATCATGCCGCCCAGGATGTTCTGGGTGAAAACACTTTTTTATACCGGATGGCGACCTATCCGATCCGGGTTTACCGCAAGCTGTTCGATCCGCCGGTGCCTGTCGGGGAACCCGATGATTACGATGCCCGCTTTCCCTTTCAGGGCGCCGAGGTCCGGGCGGCTCTCGAAGGGCGCTACGGCGCAACGACCAGGCTTTCATCAGGGGGCCAGCGATCGGTGACTCTCTATACGGCTATCCCCGTCTACAATGGCAAAGAGGTCATCGGAGCGGTTCTCAGCAGCCAGTCCACCTACCGGATCCTGAAGGATCTTTACGACATCCGACTGGTCATTCTGAAGATATTTCTCGCATCGCTGTCCGCTGCCGTCATTATAAGCCTGATTCTGTCGGCGACCATTTCGTCGCGTATCAAAAAGCTCGGGCGGGAAGCCCGTTCCATCAGCACGGGGAAGGGGAGGATCAGCGGCTCCTTTACGACCATGAAGCTCGGCGATGAGATAGGCCTGCTCTCCCGTTCCCTCGTCGATCTGACAGGACGGCTCGACAGACACATCCGCTTTATCGATTCCCTCTCCCGCGATATGAGTCATGAGTTCAAAAATCCCCTGGCGGTCATCCGCTCGGCAGCCCAGATGGCCGGATCGGCGGAGGGCGGAGACAAAGAGCGGTTTCTCAAAATGATCGAGGATAATACGAAGAGAATGGAATCGCTCCTGAACGGTGTCGAGGAGATTTCCCGCCTCGATTCCCGTCTGGAACAGGAGGAAAGAAAAACTGTTGATATGGAAATGCTGATCGGAGAACTGCTGGAGGGATTCCGTTTGCGCTATCCTTCTCTGGAATGGAGGTTCCGCCTTTCGACGGATAAAGCTTCCGTACTGGCTGCTCCCGAAAGGCTGAGCCAGATATTCGTCAATCTCTATGAAAATGCCGCCACTTTCTGCGATAAAAACTCAGAGGTGGAGACATCGCTTTTCTCCGATCGGGATGAAATCAGAATTGAGATTGCCAACAGGGGACCTGTCATCCCCGAAGAAGACCTGGAGAGAATTTTCGACCGCTTCTTCACGTCCCGCGATGAAGGGAAAGAAAAGCACCACGGTCTGGGCCTCTCCATCGTCCGGGCCATTGCAGAAAACTACGGCGGTTCTGTAAAAGCGGCGAACGGCGAAGAGGGGCCGGTTTTTACCCTCACATTTCCGGAGGCCGGCTCGCCCGGCTGATCTGCTCCCAGCTGTAAGCCAGTCCGATCAGAACAGGTTCGCTCCAGGCCGTGCCGATAAAGGAAAGCCCCACGGGCAATCCCTGAATAAACCCCATGGGCACGGTTATGTGGGGGTATCCGGCGACGGCGGCAGCCTGCGATGCGCCGCCTCCCGTATAGTGGTCGCCGTTTATCAGATCGATTTTCCAGGCGGGGCCACCGGTGGGACCGATCAGCACCTGAAGTCTGTGCTCCTTCAGAAGGCTGTCTATTCCCTCTTTTCCGGCCAGGCGGAGGGATTTTTCCCTTGCCTTGACGTATGCTTCTTCTGTCAGGTCGCCTTTCTCCTGTGCTTTTACCAGCAGATCCTGCCCGAACCAGGGCATGGTTTCTCCGCTGTGTTTCATATTGAATTCAATCAGCTCTCCGAGGTTTTTCACCGGAGCTCCCGAACCGGATAGATAGGCATTGAGGTCGGCTTTGAATTCATAAAGGAGAACTTCCATCTCCTCATCGTCGTACTCTCTTATATGGGGGAGTTCGAGGTCTTCGACAATCTCCGCACCGGCCTGGCGCATCTGCTCCGCCGCTTCCGCGACCATTTCGTCAATGTCGCTCCGGAATCCGCAGAAGCTTTTAACGACCCCGATCCGTGCTCCCTTTAATGCGCCGGACTTCAGGAAAGAGGCGTAGCTCTTCTCTCCCTTTTCTCCCGAAGGCGCAGTTGCCTCATCGCGGCCATCGATCCCTTTCATGGCATCGAGCAGGAGGACCGCATCGCTGACGGTTCTGGCCATGGGACCGGCCGTATCCTGGCTGTGGGCTATGGGGATGATCCCGCTCCGGCTGACAAGTCCGATTGTGGGCTTCAAGCCCACGATCCCGTTTTTCTGGGCGGGACAGACGATAGAACCGTCGGTCTCCGTACCGACCGCCACCGTGGCCAGGTCGGCGGCCACCGCGACTCCCGAACCGGAACTGGAGCCGCAGGGGCTCCGTTCGGCGTCATAGGGATTGCGGGTCTGGCCGCCGCGGCTGCTCCATCCGCTCGAGGATCGGGAGGACCGGAAATTGGCCCATTCGCTCAGGTTCGTCTTGCCTAGTATGATCGCTCCGGCTTTGCGGAGCTGCGAGACCAGAAAGGCGTCTTCAGGCGCTCTGTGTCCCGCCAGAGCCAGCGAGCCCGCTGTTGTTTCCATGGCATCGCCCGTATCGATATTGCCTTTGACCATGAGGGGAATCCCGTGGAGAGGGGAGCGCTTCCCCTTCTCTTGTCTCTCCCTGTCTAGACTGCGGGCCGACTCAAGGGCTTCGGGATTGATTTCCAGAACGGAATTGAGCCGGGGGCCCCTCCTGTCGTACCGTTCAATCCGGTCCAGGTAATACCCGACCAGTTCTTCCGCCGTCAGCTCCCCCTTATCCATCAACTCTTCCAGAGTACCGATCGTTGCATTATTCAGCTTGTCCACACGCCTTATCTCCTGTTGTCAATTTCTATTCTGTTGTTCTCATCGCGGACGACCAGGCCCCGGCCGTAAATGCCCGCCTCATCGTCGCCCATGGCAAAATCGATTTTTCCGTTATTTTTTATGATATTGTTTTCGAAATCAAGCTTTCCCTTGTTGAGAATTCCTCCGTATCCCCTGCGTGAATCGTTGTTGACGATCCGGGAGTTCCTGAGGATAAGATCGCCCCGGACATGAATGCCCCCTCCCTTGTAGGAGGAATAATTCTCTTTGATCAGGCAATTATCGATAATCGTCTGCGATTCACAGGAGACGAATACGCCGCCGCCCTGCCTCATGGCACTGTTTCCCCTGATGGTCGTATTCTTTACGGTCAGAACGCCGCCCGGCTCGTTCTTTATGCCGCCGCCGCTTCCCGTGCAGTCCGTGGCGTCGAGAACTTCGGCCGTGGTCAGCCGCAGTCCTACGTTGTCCTCAATCAGGCAGTCGACGATCTCCATCTCTCCTTCGTTCCAGATTCCGGCACCGTACACCGCCTGATTGCCGGCGATCCTGACATTTTCAAGCCTCGCGTATCCCTGGCTGGCAATGGCGCCGCCCCGTCTGAAAAGGCCGAAAGGGCGGCCCCTGGTAACAGAGAGATTTTCCAGAACAAGCCGGCCTTCCGGTTCAACCTGAAAAACACGATCCGCAGCCTCTTCCGCCGTCTTTCCTCCCGCCAGGACTGTTTTTTTCATTCCCCGGCCGCTGATCGTTACGGCTTTGTCAATGATGATGCCGGACTCCACGGTGAGATCATCCATAAGGACAATTCTGTCCCATTCACCGGAAAAGGCGGCGACAGCCTCTTTGAGAGACAGATAGTCGCAATTTTCACGGCCGACGGTGAGTATTCTTTCATTCTGGAATCCCCTGGTGCGGCACGAGGGAAACCCGATCAGGACGATAGAGAGAAATGATATGAGAAATAGGTGCCGAATAGGATGTTTCATAATTGTCTCCCGCTTCTCAGAATATAATCATTGCACAGGAATGGCAAATTATTTGATCCAGCCCCATTTAGATACTAATCTTGTATTATGGAAGTACTCGATTTATCTCAGGAACATAAAAAGACCGTCATGGCTCCGGGAGCCATTCTCCTCATGCAGGGATCGGACAATCAGGCCGTCTGCATTCTCCATTCGGGACTGGCTGAAATCCTCTATCGGGGGGAAGCGGGCAGCCCCGACCTGCGGGTCGGACTTATCAAAGGTGAATCACCCTTCGGCATCATCGGCGTTATGAACCGCAACGAGACATCGCGGATAACCATACGAACTGTCACGGAATGCATCGTCAGCTCCCGGCCCATGAGGGAAGAGGAACTTATTTCCAAAATCCAATCGGATTTTTCGTTCAATTTCAAAGTCCTGCGGACCCTTGTCTCCCGCATCGAGTCGACTATCTATCTCTTCAATAACTACCGCTATCTATGGCACAAATACGCATCCATCGCCGATTCCCTTGCCCTGGGCTGCGAATATCCCGAAATCAGCGGCTACAATGTGGTTATACGCCACGATTCGACTCTTGAAGAGTATGCGGGATATGTGAAGCGTCTGGTTACCGAAGCGGAATTCCCCCATCCCGAAGCCTGGAGTTACAATCTCTTTCTGGGAAAAATGCAGGATCAGCTGGGGCTCTACGGGGATCAGGATAAAATCAGACTGGAGGATCTGATCGATTATCAGCAGTTTCTCTTTGTCAAACGGATTCTCAGGAAAAGCGACGCGGTCCTGAAAGCCCTCTTCCAGAAAGACGAACCGTCGAACCAGTATATATTCGAGTTTCTGGGGAAAGTCCTGGAAACCATGATGAAAACCAACATGGGCCTGGCATCGATAATCGACAATCTCATCAATATCCTTTTCAGCGAAGAGGGCTGGGTCATGAAGCTTCTGAAGGAACAGAACCGCGACGATCCGAAAATACGCTCTTTTCTCCATTATCTGGCCAAATTCACCTGGCGCTGCCGCAAAGATACGGAAAGCCTGCTGGGAAAGAATCTCTTCAAGGAATACGACGTTTTCCGCCATCTCAAGCCCTTTCACGATCTGGATCTCTCGCTGGAAGATGCGGAACAGAAACAACCGGAAATGAAAATGGACAGGGGCAACCGGCTGGACAAGTACAAAGGCCTTCTGCCCCGGATTCTCGATTTCGCCGAACTCCCTCAGGGGGAAAGAGAAGAATTCCTGGCATTGATGGAGAAATTCCGCAACAGCAAAGACCGTCTTTCCGGTGACAAGGAGATGGCGGAATTGCGGAAAAAGATCTCCGACCGTTACTGGAGAATTTACGAGACCTGTTTCCTCAAAATCATCGATTCCGATCTGAAGGGATTTATCCCCGGTATCATGCTGCATTTCGGCGTAATCGATGAGCGCCTCCTCTCTCAGCGGGATCTGGCTGTGATCGATGTCTTCTATTCGGGGAATCTCTATGTGGACGATTCGGTCCCCGTTATGACTCTGCCCTATTTTCTGGAAAAGATATACCGCTCCGAGAGGGAGCCTTCCCTGACCGATATGGGCGACAGCTTCCGGACCCAGCTAAAAAAGCAGGAGAAGATGACCGAGGGGCAGAAAGAGAAAATCCATATTTATGAAAACACGGCTGAAGACCGAGTCCGCTTTGAAATACGCAAAATCGCCCGGGAGATGGGGGGCATCCTCTTCGGCAACAAGAGCAAGGCCGTCCCTTTTCTCTGTACGGAAACCATTGCCGGGGACCTGAAACGGACCTTGATCGAACCGGAAAAACTTGTTTCTCTGGTGGATAAAATACGGGAGCGCGATTTTTCTCTCTTCTTCCGGGAAGTGATGTTCAAACACGAACTGGGCGCCGACTTCATCGAGCAGGAAGTTCCCCCTCTTTTCGTGCTGTACCCTCTCGCCGGAACGCGGGGACTTGTCTGGCAGGAACTGGACGGGTCGAGAAAAGATACCCCGGGCCGCTTTTTCTTCCCGCTCTCCTTCGGGGAAAAACTGTACGACACGCTTATATACCAGCTGGCTTCCTTTCGCTGGGAAATCCAGAAAACCATTGCCGGACATAACTGGACCGATCCCGTGGAGGGGGGGATGGTCGGAGCCTATTACGACTATATCCAGTTTTACAGGAAAAATACCGCCATGACACCGGAAGCGAAAAAGCGCCTCGAGGAGTTCATTAAAAAGACCCGTTCCGACAAAGACCGCTTTGCCAGGGATTATATGACCTGGATCGATTATGAGTTCGAGGGGAAAGTCCGGCTCAACGGCGCGGCGCGGGAGATCTTCTACCGCTTCTGCCCCTTTCCGGCGGCGGTCCGGGAACAGTTCGCTTCCAAACCTCTTTATACGACGCTGGACAACCGCTTCAACAAAAGGAGGAAAGACGATATTCTCAAACTGAAGACACGGTTTATCAAATACGAGAAGAAGAACAAGGTTGTTCCTCTGGAACTTCAGGGATTTATGATGTATCTGGAGGAATAAAGTGGTGACAAATGTCATGTTGTGAACGTGACGAAAGGATAGTATCATTTCTCCGATGCTTTCGGAAGGGAAACCGGTTGGCCTGATCCGGTCGGCTTTTATTATTGTCAATTACTCAACGCTTCTCTTTGTCTCTCTGGTCATATGCAAAACGACAAACCTGGTTTGCGAACGCTATAAAGCCTATGAGCTCATTAGCTCTATCAACCATATTCCTGTCCAGCCCCGGCTTCTCCTCTCTGTCACGCAGATAGCTTTTTTTCTCATCATCTTTACGATCTGGCTCCGCAGCAGAAAAGGGGGGGAGGGGGCCAGGGCGGGCTTGAACCTCTTCTTCTCCATAACCGATCTGCTTCTGGCTCTGGTCATCCTCTATTTCATCAGTCTCAGCCACAAGGGAATCCTTTTTCTCGTTATTACCAATACGGTCGTCTTTACCCGGGGCAGGAAGAGAAAGTACATACTTCTGGGACTTCCGATCCTGCTCTATATGATTCTCGATTCCGATCTGATCTCCTCCCGCATAAGCCTTTACAGCCTCGACGGATATCTCGATTTTTACGACGCCAACGCCCGATTTCTCCTGCTGGCTCTCAGGAATCTTCTTTTTTCCGCCAACGAAGTGCTCTTTATCATTTTTATGATTCTGGAGATTCAGACTTACCTTGAGGAGACGAAACGGGTAAAGGAACTGAACGCCGCTCTTTACGAATCTTCGGAGCAGCTGAGAATTTCCAACACCCAGCTCAGGGAATACGCTCTGCGCAATGAGGATATGGCGCGACTGAAGGAGCGCAACCGGCTGGCCCGGGAAATCCACGATACGATAGGTCATTACCTGACGGCCATGGATATGGGTGTGAAAACCTGTCTCCATCTGATAGAAAAGAGTCCCGATCTGGTGAAAGGCCATCTGGAGAAAGTCAACTCGCTTACGAAGCGGAGCCTCTCCGATGTCAGAAGATCCATTAAGGAGCTGCAGCCCGATGCGCTGAGCCGGTACTCCCTGATTCCGGCGCTCGAGGAGCTGGCGGCGGAGATCTCCAGCGTCTCCCGGACAAAAGTCTCCTTCGAAGTGAAAGGCGAGCCCTTTCGCTTGAGCAGCCAGCTGGAGGAATTTTTCTACCGCGCCGTCCAGGAGGGGATCAGCAACTCGGTGCGCCACGGCGCGGCCTCCCGGATCCGCTGTTCTCTTGGATTTTCCTCTGACGCCGTTGCGGTCTCGGTCGAGGACAACGGCAGGAAGGGCGGAGAACCGGTCAGGGGATTCGGCCTGAGCCACCTGGAGCAGAAAACCGGTGAATTGTCGGGGCTTATGGAATACGGAAAGAGAGAGGAAGGCGGATTCTTCCTACATATAACCATACCGCAGAGCAGGAGGGAACACTTTGATCAAAGTGCTGATAGCTGACGACCAGGAACTGATCAGAGACAGTCTGTCGCTGATGCTGGGGTCCAACGGAGACTTTGAAGTTACGGGGACGGCGGCCGATGGCCGCGAAGCCGTGGAAATGGCGGCGAAGCAGAAACCCGATGTCATTCTCATGGACGTGAGGATGCCCGTTATGACGGGCCTCCAGGCCATTGAAATCATTGCGGAAAGAGATAAGGCGGTCAAGATTATCGTCCTCACCACATTCGATGAAGATGAATACATTTACGAGTCGATCAAGCTCGGCGCTTCGGGCTATCTGCTGAAAAGCTGTTCCACCGAGGAACTGATGCATGCCATCCGGGAAGTCCATCGGGGAGCGGCTCTTATCAACCCCGATATAACAAGAAAGGTATTCGACCTCTTTTCCGATATGGCCCGTTCCAGCTTCGGGAAAATCAACCGCGACGCCGTCCCCGAAACGGTGACGAAAAACGAGATGAAGATCATCCGGCTCGTGGGGATGGGGTACTCCAATAAAGAGATTAATTACGAACTCAACTTCAGTGAGGGAACGGTGCGGAATTACATCAGCAGCATCCTTCAGAAACTGGACCTGAGAGACAGAACGCAGATTGCCATTTTCGCCGTGCAGAACGGTCTGACTATGGCCAGGGATTAAGTTTTGAGAAAGGTGCTGATTATCGCTCCGCTCCTGTTCCTTCTG
>JAFGXR010000065.1 GCA_016936555.1 Spirochaetales bacterium
GAAGAGGGCTCCGAGAAAGTTCTCTGGAATATCTGCTCCTCGTTGAGTAGAGTCTGAATCGATGAGAGAAGGTCGACTTTGACCGCCGCGTCGGGACCGTAGAGACTGAGCTGGAAGTCGAAGCTTCTGGGCAGCGGCAGAGCCGCGGGATCCCAGGGCATCACGCTGTAATACCAGTCCCCTTCGGAAACAAAGGCTTTTTGAAGCAGCACCATGGCCTCTTCTGTGTCATCGGAACTGCGCAGGTCGAGAAAGGTCTGATTGAAGCGGCCCGATAGGTTTGTAAAGCGCTCCAGGAGCCTGTCTCCCAGGACCTCATCGATCTTCTCATTCATCTCCGGGAGAATTTCCTCCATATAGACCTCTGGATCGGAGATCTGGGAATTGCGGAAGAACAGGACGACCCGGTCCGATGTGGGAGTGGAAATAATCTCTTTGGGAATGAGGGGAAAAACCGTCAGCACGGCGGTAACAAGAATTCCGAATGCGGCCAGAAGAAATGCAGCGGCCCGGATTTTCCGGGCGAGAAGCCAGTCGAGGCTCCTCCCGTAAAGGGATATGAGCCCCTGGAAAAACTTTTTATCCCCCTTCTGAAGCGGGGCGAGGATACGGGGCTGTTTCTGATGGCCCATAAAGACATAGAAAGCCATGACCGGAACGACCGTCAGAGAGACCAGAAGTGAACCGAGAAGCGCGAATACAACGGACCGCGCCTGATCCCCCAGAATGGCATTGGTCAGCGGAGCGGTAAAAGAGATGGGGAGAAAAACCAGGACCGATGTCAGGGTCGAAGCGATAACCGGCGAACGGACCTGGGCGACCGCACCGAGAACGATCTTTTTCCACTGGAGTATTCTTCCTTCCCCCTCCCCTGCTTCAAGACGGTGTCTGTGTATGTTCTCCATAACGACAATGGTGGAGTCGACGATCATCCCCACGGCCAGAGCGAGTCCGCCCAGAGAAATCAGGTTGATCGTGCCTCCGAAAGCCCACATGAAAAGGAAACTGAAAATGATGGTCACAGGGAGGGATGTGGCGATGAGAACTGTGTTCTTCCATTCCCCCAGCACCAGAAAAACGACGAGGACAGCAAGTAATCCTCCGATAATAGCCGCCTGAATGACATTTTCGATGGATTTGCGGATGTATTTTGCCGGATCGAGATAGAGGGCTGTTTCCGTATCAGAGGGAATCAGCCCCTCGAGCCGGCCCTCTTCAATGATCTCTTCGATATCACTGGTAAGAGCGTTGACATTTCCTCCCTCTACGGGAGTGGCCGTAAGCTGAACGGCGGGAACGCCCTTGACGATAAAGACCCGGGAGGGAAGGGTGTAGCGGATATCCAGCTCGGCAATATCATCGAGACTGATAATCGAATCGCCGACCTCTTTGATCTCCAGTCTGGCGAGGTTTTCAAGGCTCCTTTCCGTTCTCTCCAGCCGGAGACTGTAGCGGCCCTCCGGTGTCCGGAGCGAGCCGAGAGGCTGGGGAAGAAAGCCGGTCTGAAGTGCCGCGTTCACATCGGTTATGGTAAGGCCGTAGGAAAGCATCTTCTCCTGCTGGAGAGTCATTTCAACGACAAGGCGTTTCGTATTGTAAAAACCGATTTCCTCAAGATCTCCCAGTTTGAGAAGACGGGGCTCGATATTGTTCTTCAGAATATTGTAGAGTTCGTCCGACGGCGTTGAAGCGGAGGTAAGCCCCATGACCAGGTATCCGGCATTCTCCCCTTCGAAGAACCGGACGGAATAGGAATCGCGGATTACATCGGGCAGAGTCGCGTTGATCGTCACCATCTGGCTTTCGACAGCCTGATGGGCGACTTCGCTTTCTATGTCCCAGTTGAATGTGAGATTGAAGCGGCTCGAATCTGTTGAATAGGTCGATTCCATCAGATCCAGATCGGCCAGAGACATGAGACTGCTCTCTATCCGCTCGGCATACTGCTCCTGAAAATCGACGGCAGAAATCCCGGGATGGCTGATATTCACCGAAACCTGGGGACGCCGGGTCTGGGGATACATCATAACCGGAAGGCGGAAAAGAACGAATACACCGGCTCCGATCAGCAGAAGAACAAGCAGAAAAAATCCCGTTGATTTGTGAAAGAGGAATTCAAGCATCAATTGCCCCCCTGAGCCGCATTCCCCGCCATAGTGGCCTGAATCAGTTCACGGATGGACATTCCCGGTTTTTCCTTCCCTGAAGGCGTCCGGACGTAACGGTCTCCTTCGGCCATTCCCTCGAGGATTTCGGTTTTCCCTTCAGAGCTCCCGCCGGCTTTTACGGTCTGCTTCCGGACAAGCCCCTCGTCATCTATAACCCAGAGAAAAGTAGAGCCATCTTCCTGCTGGACAGCCATTTCCTCGACGGTAATCCCCGAAGCCTGTTCTACGGGCAGATCGACGAAAAGCACCGTCCCGAGATAGAGATCGCGGTTTCGGGGGAAGGTGATTGTCAGAGTAAAGAGCCCCGTATTGTAGTCCGGTTCCGTGGAGAGGGACTGGATGGTTCCCGGAAAAACAAGTCCCTCAGGAGTTTTTCCCCGGACCGCCAGGGACCCCAGTTTCCGGACCGCCGGGGCATCGCGATCGCTCAGGCTTACGTTCAGGAGGTAATTGCGGTCATCGAGAACCGTAACGGCCTCGGTTCCCGATTTCACAGACTGATTCTCATAGACCTGTATACCGGAAACAATGCCGGAGATCCTCGATTCCAGGATAACAGGACGGTATGTTTCGCCGACCACATCGCGGCTGATCCGGAGCAGCGGTGATCCTACCGAAACCCTGTCCCCCTGTCTGACCAGAAGCGCGTCGACAGAACCCTCTACATTAATGCTGTGAGTGATTTTCCTGTACGGCGTCAACCGGCCGCCCACGGTTATAAACCGGTCCGCTCCGGCGGCACCGGCAGTCGCGATGATGCCGTTGGAATTGTTCCGCCCCTGGCCGCCGAACTGAGCTGTCAAAGGTGAATGGACAATGAGAAAAAAGACTATAAACAGGAAGCTACCGGAAATTGTTCTGCGCATAAGATTCTCCAGGGGTTGCATTTGAGCCCGCGTTCCCGGCTGTACCGGCGAAGGGCAGAAAAGGCACCCCTATTCACCCTGTCAGGCTCCGGTACGACTCGTTGACGAGCAGCAGATGCGGTCTGCGACCAGCAATATAATGTCAATGATTATACACAGTAATAAGAATCTCTTGCTACTCTGAAAAAAAAGAAATCTATTCGTACCGCAGGGCTTCATGGGGAATCAGCGCCGCCGCCCGGGCCGCCGGATAAAAGCCCGACAACAGACCGGTCAGCAGGGAGAGGAGAACGGAGAAGGTCGCCGTAGCGGGATTGATGATAACCGGCCATTTGGCAAAATAACCAATCAGGTACGAAGCGGCGAAAGACAGCCCGAGCCCCAGAAGCCCCCCTCCTCCGCAGAGAATCAGCGTCTCGATGAGAAACTGGGAGCGGATATGCCACTCCTTGGCCCCGATCGCCTTGCGCAGACCGATCTCCTTCGTTCTCTCCTTAACCGAAACGAGCATGATATTCATAATCCCGATAGCCGCTACGAGCAGGGCAATCCCCGCCAGAACGGCAACGCCGATGGTTACGGTCCCCACAACCGTATTAATCATATCGAGCTGTTCTTTCATTCCGAAAATCATGAATTTATTTATACTGTCATCCCACTTTCCGTGGTTCCTGGCCAGAATGCTCAGGATTTCTTTTTTAGCCCGGGGAATTTCTTCAATGGAATTGGCGCGGCAGAGAACCGTATAGAAATCTCCCTCTTGGGCGAAAAGCCTGTCGAAAAGGGAAATCGGTACGACAATGGCGTTATTAAAACCGTCATCGGGGTTGGAAATGGAAATGGTGTCGGCTTTTTCCTTTTTTTTGAGCACACCGATTATTTTTACAGGTGTACCGAATATAGACATATATTCGCCGACAGGGTCGCTGTCCGGGAAGAACTCTTCCTTAATGATTTGTCCGATTATGGCGACCTTGCTCTGACCTGTCACCTCTTCATCCATTATGATCCGGCCCGACTCCAGTTCGAACTCCACAAAATCGATATAATTGCTGTTAGTTCCTGTTACAGAGAGCCGCTTCTCAACTTCACCGACTTTGATAATGGAACTCATATTGGTAATGGGAGCAATGCTTCGGATGTGTTTTCCCAGCGCCTCAAGATCCTTTAAGTCGCGGTTTGTCATACCTTCGATTTCAAAGGCACGGTTATAGCTCCATTCCTGCCAGTTCGGCATAACCTGAAGCGTAGTCGGCGACAAGCCCTCGAATTCTTTCAATATTATGGATTTTCCACCCTCTCCCGCCGCCAGTACGGTAATGACCGAAGCGATGCCGATAACGATACCCAGCAGAGTGAGGAGAGTCCGTGATTTATTGGCGGTTATGGCGAAAATTGCCTCGGCGAAAAGGGTCTTGAACATGGTGAATCCTTCAAACCTCCGACCTGAGAGCCTCAATGGGCATGAGCTTTGAAGCTTTATAGGAGGGGTATATACCGAAAATCAATCCGATCGAAGTGGAGATGAAGAGGGCGCCCAGAACGATGGACAGGCTGATCATGAATTTCCATTTCAGAATGGCGCAGGCAATAGCCGCCAGGGACGCACCGAAAATAATTCCCGTTCCGCCGCCCAGAAGACAGAGAGAGATCGATTCGATGACGAACTGAACCAGGATGTCCCGCGATGTCGCCCCGATGGCCATGCGGATACCGATTTCCCGGGTCCTTTCCGTAACGGCGACCAGCATTATGTTCATAATGCCCAGACCTCCGACCACAATGGAAATAATGGCGATGACCAGAACCAGAACGGTTATAATATTGAGGATTTTATCCACCATTCCCACATAGGTATCGAGCCGCTCTATCTGAAATCGCTCTTCTCCGCGGAGCTTTCCGTATTTGCTGTTCAGGTAATGGGTAATTCTCTCCTGCGCCAGGTCGACGTTTTCCAGAATATCGAACTTCATAATCAGAAACCAGTATCTGATATCACGGCCTCCCCAGATTCTTGTTGCGACATAGTCCTGGGAGACGAAGATAGTGTTGTTGTCCGAACCGTCGCTGATAAAGCCCTGGCCCATCCGCTCGGTAATGCCGATTACCTTGAAGTTCCGGTCATTGATTGTAATCATTTTCCCCAGAGGATCTTCATCCTCGAAAAGCGTGGCGGCGATGTCGGGCCTGAGAATGCAGACGGCCCGCTTGTTAATCAGATCGTCATCCATAAAAAGCCGTCCCTGTTCCATATGTACGGAAAACATATCGAAATGGGCCGGCTCGACCCCCATGACAGTGGTCTTTGTCGTGTTTCCCTGATAGGAAACCGTGTAATTCGCGTCGAAAATAGACTCTATGCTGATCATTCCCGGTAGAGCTGATTCAAAATACTTTTTATCCCTCCCGGACATATAAATCCGCGATTCATTGGACGCATAGGCGCGCCAGTTGGTCTGTACCCAGAGGAGCGTTGAACCGTAGCGTCCCATTTCCGAGTTCACCGAATCGCGGAAGGCCAGACCGACCACGGAGATGGCAATGAGACAGCCCACACCGAAATTGATGCCGAGCATAGTGAGAAAACTTCTGACTTTATTGCCCCTGATGACATCGAGGGACTGGCGAAGGCCTTCTGTAATATTCACATTGCCGCCCTACTCGTGCTTGGAAATGGCATCGGAAAGATTGTCGTGGTCCAGGTCCGCCACGGCGAGAAATTCCGCCTCGGCATCGCGGGATTTCTTCACCCTTTCATCGCCGATGATCTTTCCGTCTTTCAGATGGATGATCCGCTGGGCATGAAGGGCGATATCCATCTCATGGGTCACCATGACAATAGTCGCCCCCTCGCGGTGCAGCTTCTGGAAAAGGGCCATAATGGCGAGCCCTGTCCGCGAATCGAGATTTCCTGTCGGCTCATCGGCGAAAATGATGCTGGGATCATTAACCAGAGCCCGGGCTATGGCGACCCTCTGCCTCTGGCCCCCCGACATTTCGTTGGGTTTGTGCTTCGCCCTGTCGGACAGTTCCACTTTTTCAAGTGCCAGAGCGGTCTTTTTCTTGCGTTCCTTATCATTGTTCCCCGCGTAGATAAGCGGCAGTTCCACATTGCGGTGGGCGGTCATTCGCGGAAGCAGGTTGAAAGTCTGAAAGACGAAACCGACCTTCCTGTTCCGGATGTCCGCCAGTTCCCGGCTCGTCAGCGAGGAGACATCGCTTCCATCCAGGGTATAGGACCCCTCACTGGGCCGGTCCAGACAGCCTATGATATTCATCAGAGTCGATTTTCCAGACCCGCTGGCGCCCATGATACAGACAAACTCGTGCTCTTCGATTTCCAGATCGACTCCGTCGAGGGCTTTCACCTCGATTTCTCCCATCTGGTAGATTTTGCGGATACCCTTAAGACTGATCATTATCCCCGGACCTTTCCACTTCGTCGCCTTCGACAATACCCGTTCTATCGGAATTGACAATAAAATCGCCTTCGGAGAGACCGCTTGTCACTTCAACCGTCTCAATTCCCAGTATTCCCGTTTCAATTTCCTGTTTCTTGACAAGAAAGCGGTCATCATCATACTGATCCTGATCAAGCAGATAGACATATTTACCATCATCTTCAATAAAATAGGATTCGACCGGTATGGCGGGCCGGCCGGCTCTGTTTTCCACGGTTATGAATATGGAACAGCTGGCGCCGATTCTGGCGACATTATCGGGATTCTCCGGAATATCCACCTCGATGAAACAAACCCGGGAATCCCCCACATGCTGTATAACCGGCGCGATATAGGAGACGGTCCCCTTCAACTCCGTTCCGATAAAGGAATCCGATTCGATTTTTACGTCCTGGCCGACCGAAAGGTAAGAGAGATCCACTTCGTCGATGTTGGCGGCCACTTTCAGCGATCCGGAATTGTGAACCGCGGCGATCAGTGTGCCGGGAGATACGGCATCCCCTTCCTTCACGGGAAGAGACGTTACAATTCCATCGATCGATGTGCGGAAAAGATAATCCTCCATATCCGCTTCGTGGGATTTCAGATTGAGCAGAGCCTGCTTCACTTCGGTAGATTCTTCTACAATCTGATCATCGGTCCTGGGATCGGGGGTTCCCTCTTCGGGATCCCTTCCTTCCCGGAAGCGGAGCTGCTGCATCGCCGATGTGAGATTATCGTAAGCGATGTGAAAAGCGTCCCGTTTAGCCTGTAACTCCACCTCGCTGGCGAACTCTTTCTTCCTGAGATCTTCCGAGCGGAGGTAATCTCTTTCAGCCTGCTCATAGGCTGTTGAAGCCTGCATATAGGCGGACCTCCTCGCAAGAAGTTCTTTGCGAACCATGATTCTGGTAGACTCGAGTGTTGAAATCAGATTTTCCCGTCTCAACTCCATATCCGACGTGTCGAGACTGACAATAAGATCACCGGCCAGAACAAACTCACCCTCTTCATGATGGATGGTTCTGATTTTTCCGGTAACCGTGCAGATCATGCGATTGCTGTCGCGGGAACGGATTTCACCGTTTGAAGATACTTCTCTGCGGAAATCCTCAAGACCCACGGAATAAACATCCACTTTCTTCAATCTGGTCCGGTTCCGGCCTGCAACGCCGGCGATAACGGAGAGAATGATAACGGCGATTATGACGATATAGACTATTTTCTTTTTCATTTCATGTCCGTTCAGTTTTCAATCAACCGATCAGAGTAAAGGCGAGAGCCATGACGATTGAAATAAGCGCCAGTATAATCGTGGCGGCAAGTGCTTTTTTCTTTTCCAGAACCATAGCGCTCCGGATCCCGGCGTAGATGAATAGAAAATAGACCCAGTTGAAAATGTCTGTCAGGAAATCGACAAGAGTGAAAATCTGCCTGTTCATCGTTGAGGCATCAAAAAAAGCAGCCAGGCTGACCGGCGATTGAAGTGCCGTCTGAAGATCAGCGGCTGTGTTTACCCGGGCCAGAGCTCTCTGCCAGTCGCCGCTCACCGTAATTCCCATTTTGACGATGGCCTGCGCCACGCTGACGATGGAAGCGAAGAGAATGACTTTCAGAACCAGGGAATACCTGACCGATTCTCTCTTGAAACCGCCGGCAATCAGTTTGAGAAGGAGCGCCGTCACCAGAGTGATGACGATATAGCTGATCAGCCCCCCGCCCAGGCTTGAGGCGATGGTGATGTTGCGCATCATGGGCGAGTTCATCTGCTCCAGTATGGCTTCCTTCTGCGCATCGCTCGGTTCAGCCGTTCTCTCGGCAATGGCTGCCATTTGAATACGGGCTACGGCATTTCCGTAAGCCTCGCTGGTCTGGAGGGGAATCATCATGGTGAGATAGAGGAGAAACAGAAGGATAATGACAAGAAAGGGAAGAAAGAGCTTCGTGTCGTCTCCCAGTTTTTTATATCCTTCAAAGGGATTGGCGATAATTTCCTTCCAGAGAATGAAAGTGTTTTTCATAAAAAAACTCCTTTTATAAAACCATTAAACTAATAGTACTATAAAAGCGGATCGAATCAATAGATTTTTATATTTTAATAATTAACATTTTATTAATAATTTCCAGAAAGAACAGAGCTCCTTCCAGCTCTGGATAGATAGAGTGAAGGCTTTTGATTATTAAAGTTCCCCTTGTCCCTCTCGGACCTCCCAGAACCTTTTCTGCAAGGCGGAGGTTGTAATAAGGGCACTCATTAAGGTTTTCGCGCACTTTCGTTTCTTTGAGCACCATATTGATCCTCTTCAGAAGCTGGCGGCTTTCGCTCCGGCTTTTAAGGGAGTCGAGAAAACCCAGTTTTCTATCCTCCTCTTTCTGCTTGTCCTTTATTTTCCCGATCATTTCACCGACCGGATACTGGTGGATTTTCTCCAGACGGAATATGACGGCGCAGCACTCGAGCAGACTGTAGAGCAGATCTTCCTTATTATGGCGCATGGAATGGGGGAGAAGCGAGCGGATCCTCATCTCGACGGGATGATTCTCATCATCCGATTCATGGAGGTACGGCGTGAGAAGGGCCAGGAGAAGCGGATCGGCGAGAAGTTCGGCAAAACGCTTTTCAGCTTTTTTGTCAGGTGTTATAAAATATATGACCCCTTTGAGAACTCCGAAGGTCTTCAGAGTATCGAGATAACCGAGTTCCCGGAATGAATCGAGGAATTCCCTGTTGAAATCCAGAACGCCTCCCATATTGATGGAGTTCTTGATATAAACCGTATCGCTCCCCTCGATATTGGGCCTTTTATTGACACCCATTCCCGAGATATCGATCGTTATGATTTTTCTATATCCCCTCGCCCGGGCGAGCCTGTAGGGAATATTGTCGTAAACACCGCCGTCGATGTATTTCTTGCCCTTGATAACGGGATTGTGGAAACCGGGAAAAGCCGAACTGGCCATCAGATAATCTATCAGCGTGCCAGGCTTCATCTCCTCGACAAAGATCTCTTTGGCTTTCATATCGGAAATATTGAATGTGACGACGCCCAGGTCGTTGCCTCCGGTCCGGATCTTCTTCTCATCGATCGAATCATCGAGAAGCTTCCTCAGGGGTGTGGTATCGAGTCCGCCTCCGTGAACGGCCTGCCGGTAAAACTCCCGGAGGGAAGACATATTCTGAAGACTCATCTTGAGCCCGCCGTTTTCCGTCAGTTCCTCGGGGATTTTAATAAGATAATCGACAGTGATATTGTCGCCGATGAAATAGAGGTCCTCTTCATTGCCCTGAGCGAGAAATCCGGCAATTATGGCCCCGATGGAGTTTCCGATAAATGCATTGACTTCTATTCCCAGTTCGCGCAAAGCTTTCCATGCGCCGATATGATATATTCCTTTGGCGCCTCCGCCGCTGAGCACGAGACACCAGGGCTCCTCTTTTTTCCCGAACCAGTTCATTCCGCACAAAGCCTCCGGGGAAAGTATAGCCGAGGCGGTGCCAAAAAAAAAGAGCGGCCGTGAAAACTTCACAGACCGCTCTTTACGGGAAAATTATGGTTTCATGCAATGTAAATTAGGACTATCTAACAAGATTAATATATCCACATTAATGCTAATTGTCAACAATTTTAGTGAATTTTATTCAAATCTGAAAATCGGCGATATATCCGTTCTTTTTCAGGAGGTAATCGTCTTTCAGTTTCTCGAAATTCACATTGTCGATTATGTCCGATATGGCATCGCCGACACTCTGCCAGACTGGTGCGAAAACACAGGCGGCCAGCTCGTTGCAGGGAGAGGGAGCTTCACAATCGATGCAGGAGATGGGATAGACCGAGCCTTCGATATAACGGACCACCTCACCGAGGGTTATATCCCGGGGAGGCCGCGCCAGGGCATAGCCTCCCCTGGCCCCTTTGCGGCTCACGAGAAATCCGCCTCTTTTCAGATTCAGGAGAATCTGCTCCAGGAACTTCCGGGGAATATCCTGCCTGTTGGCAATCTCCTCGATATGAACGAGGTTTTCGGGGTAATGGCAGGCCAGTTCCAGGACAACTTTCAGGGAATAATCCCCTTTATATGTAATTTTCACAGTAAATTCCTTTCAAAAACGTTTCAAATATACAGTTTTTCTCCAAAAAGTGCCAGAAGACCCTCTATAATAAGTTTATAATGAAAATATCCCAGAGGATACTGATCCTTATCCTGCTGAATATAATCACTCTTCTCGGTATGGCCGGCAGCATCTACCATCTGGGGGAAAATCAGCAGGAATATTTCGAACAGGCCAATATTCTCATTTCCATGAAAAGCCTTTTCATTGAAAAGCAGTATATGGAAAAAATGATCCTCAGCAACAACCCCATTTTCGGAAGCCGGGAAAGACTCGATTATATGCTCCAAAGGCTCTCTTCGCAAATAGATAGGACATTGATCGACCGGAACGGTACTCTCTATAAAAGATTTGACAGCCTCTGGAACCGCAGAGAGGAATTGACGGAACAGGTCCTCGATTATCATAATATGCACAGGGAAAAGGAACCGGCCCTGACAGTCGAGCTCTACGAAGCCGATGACGCTCTCCTTCTTCTCATAGACAACATCATAAGCGAACTACATAACAAGATAGCCGTCCGGGAGGACCTGGAACAGTACACGATCCTCAGCGGGATTCTCATTATCATGCTCATCTCCATCTGGGCAACTGCTTTTCTGGGGCGCTCGATCACCAGGCCTATCGAAGAACTGCGGTCCTATGTCCACTCTATCGACCTTTCAGATATCAGACTCGATCCCGACAGAAAAAAGCTGGACAGCATCGATACCCGCAACAATCTTGAAATCACCCAGCTTGCCGAATCCTATTCCGAACTGGAACGGGCTCTCTTTGATAAAATGACGGAACTGGAAGAGAGAAGCGATTCGCTGTCGCGGGAACTGAAAGAACGGAAAAAAACGGAACGCAAACTGAAACAGACGGAAAGTTATCTGAATAATATCATTCAGTCGCTTAACAGCCTGATCATCACAGCCGATTCGGGGTATAAACTCATTCACTGGAATAAACTGGCTGACGATCTTTCAGCGGAGGAGAGCATGAAGCTGTTCATACGGTTCCCCTTTCTCCTCTCTTTCAGAGACGAGATCGCCGGGGTAATGGAAGCAGCCGGAACATGGACGGACAATGCCGTGGAAATAGATATGCTGCAAGACCGTTATTTCAATATTCACCTGACGCCGCTCGAAGGGAAAAAATCGGGAGTGGTCATACGCCTCGACGATATTACCCAGATCAGAAATATTGAGAATCAGCTCCTGGAAACGCAGAAATGGGAAACTCTGGGCGTCCTGACAAGCGGATTCGCCCACGACTTCAACAATGTGCTGACCGGGATCGTGACCTCCTCATCAATCCTCATACATATGGCACAGCGCGACTACCCGGAGCTGGATAAAACTTTCGTCGACTGCCTGAGTATAATCGACCGGTCCGGCAACAGGGCGGCCGCCATGGTGCAGCAGCTCCTGAGCCTGTCCAGAACGAATGAGCTCAATTTTACATCCCTGGACCTCCGCAACTCGCTGGAGGATGTCAAAGCCATTTGCAGCAACTCTTTCGATAAATCAGTGAGATTTGTTCTGGAACTGCCGGAAGAGGCCATCCGCGTCCGCGCTGATAACGCCCAGCTGGAACAGATATTTCTGAACCTGAGCATAAATGCCTACCACGCCATGACGGAAATGCGCGACAAGAAGGAAACAGTGGGCGGAGAACTCAAAATATCTCTGAAAACGAAAACGATAGACCGCTTCTCCGGGGTCGAAGACAAGGGATTCGAACCGGGCCTCTATGCCGCCGTGTCCATAAGCGATAGCGGCGTCGGAATCCCGGCGGATAAACAGAAGAAGATATTCGATCCCTTTTTTACGACGAAAGACAAGAGCAAGGGAACGGGACTGGGGCTGACCATGGTCCAGCATATCGTAAACCAGCACAAAGGTTTTCTGGAGCTCTATTCCGAACCGGGCAGAGGCACGGTCATAACCGTATACCTGCCCCTGGCGCCGGCGCTTATAGAAAGTGAAAAAGTAGAGGCAAAGGAGAGGGCGCTTGTCAGAGGAGAAGGCTCCGTTCTGGTTATAGATGATGAAGAGGTTCTGAGAGTATTGACCGAGTCGATACTGAAAGAGTGCGGCTATAAGGTTTCAGTCGCCGAGGACGGATTCAAAGGGGTGGACACCTACAGAAAAAACGGCGGTGCTTTCGATCTGGTCATACTCGATATGTCGATGCCCGGAATTTCGGGCAAGGAAACATTTATCGAACTGAAGCAGATCAACCCCGAAGTAAAGATCCTCCTGGCCTCTGGGTTTATAAAGGATGACAGAATTCAGGACCTGATGAACCTCGGACTGGAGGATTTCATCCAGAAACCCTTCGATTTTATCGAGCTTTCTGAAAAGGTAGCCGGAATTCTCGGCTGCTGAGAAGACAGATTAAAAAAGGAAGAGAAGCGTCGTCCCCCCTACAGCCAGAACCGTACCGGCAATGGCGCCGGCAGAGACCTTTTTCCGGAATATAAAGATATCCACGGGGAGGAGCAGCACAGGACTGACCTGCATGAGAGTCGTTATAATTCCCACCGGCGCCCAGTTCAGCGCGTACAGGCTGAGAATAATCCCCAGGACAGGACCGACTATGACGGCAAAAAGCAGAAGGGAAAAATTCCGGAGGTTCCCGAATGCAGCGAAATCACTTTTTACTTTTTTCCTGATCAGGGAATAAACGAAAAGACCGGCCAGCCCGGCTGTAATACGAATGAAATTGGTCGAGACGGGATGAACGCCCTCCATCATTCCCATCTTGGCAAAGATCAATCCTATAGCCTGGGTCAGAGCTCCCAGCAGAGCATAAAAAAATCCCCTCAGTCCATGGCCGCGCCCCTGATTTCCACCCTCCTTTTCCACGAGAATAACCCAGATGACACCGGTGAGGATAATGAGAATGCCGCCTATCTTCAGTAGAGATAAGGTCTCATCGAGAAAAATCCGGGAAAAGATCAGACCGAAAACGGGACTGATGGTCATAACGACCAGGGCTTCTCTGGGTCCGATCTCTACAAATGCCCGGAAAAGAAACAGATCAGCCACAAAAAAACCGAAAAATCCCGAGAGAAGAATGAGTATCAGGGGTTGGAGTGGCAGATGAAAAGGAGAGAGTTGCCCCGTAAAAAGATAATTGACGACGAGCATGACGGGAACCGCCAGCCAGAGCCGGATATGGGTAACCGCGTCGGAGCCTGTTTTCCTGCCCAGTGAAGAGTAAATAAGCGAATTCTGAGCCCAGCAGAGGGCTGTCAGCAAGGCGAAAACCTGCCCTAATATTATTTGCATGAGATGAATATGACTTAATGCCGGTTAAATTGCAACTTTTTTAGGTTTTGTAAAATAATTCATGGATTGAAAGAGCCGTCAGGTATATATTTATATATAGCCGAAGTTCACATTCCTGCTTGACAATCATAAGGCCTGAAACGACATAAAAGGATATCTGCAGAACGGGATTTCTCATTTTTTTTTCACTATTTTTCCCCGTTTATTATGTATTGTTGCGCTTCCCGGGTTATACTTGAAATAAGATACACAATATTTTTCAGCATAATATCACTTTATTTTTAAGGGTATTCAAATGAAAAATAAAACCGCCGGAATAGCCCTTGCGCTATTCTTTTTTTTCCTCACTTCGACAGCTTTCGCACAGGTCAATGAAAATACGAGCATACAGATTTTCCCCCAGTTCAATCTCGGATTGCCGGGTGGAATCATGGCCGATCTGGGCGCTTCGATCGGAGGAGGTGCCGATCTTAAGGTCCAGCATCTTTTCGGCTCCCTGCCCTTCCTCTATATGGAGGGAGATATTACGGCGGGAATCCTCCCCTACCCCGGGAACAACCTCATTCTGCTGACGGGAGGTTTGGGTCTCGGCGTCAATCTGAAGCTGTTCAACCGCATGAGCGTCGATATCGGAGCTCAGGGCGGCTGGTACATCGGTCTCGTTTCGGGAGAGAGCGATGTCTTTTCCAACCCCTGGTTCGGCGGGAATCTCAACGCGCTCTTCGACATAACCCCCAATGTCACGCTGACGGCCGGTGCGGGATACAAGTACTTCGTCTATCCCGACCAGATGCTGCATCACGGTCTGAGCTTCCAGATCGGAACGGTTTTCCGCCTCGGTTCAAAAGACAACCGTACGGAACTCGAAATCGAATCCGTTGAGATCGATCCCCTTTTCCCCATCCTCTATGAGTACTACAGCGACAATCCCTTCGGAAAACTCATCATTAAAAATACAGAGCGGAACACAATCGAAAACCTCAAAGTGTCCTTCTATGTGGAACAATACATGGAACAGCCGGAAGTCTGTGCGACCGTACCGGTTCTCAAACGGGGGGATTCTACGGAGATCGACCTGAAGGCCATCTTCACGACGGGGCTTCTCAATCTGACAGACACCTCCAAAGTGTCCACGGAAATTCAGGTGAGCTACAATCTGCTGGGCCGCAGAATTTCATATTCCACCCCGCAGACCATACGCGTTCTGGGGCGGAATTCCCTGACCTGGGACGATGACCGCAAAGCGGCGTCCTTCGTTTCGGCCAAAGATCCGACCGTGCAGCTCTTCGCCCGAAATACCGCGGGAGTTATCAGGGAGCTGGACCAGAGCGCCATCAATCTGAATCTGAGAATCGCCCTCGGGATTTTCGAAACCCTGGAGCTCTACGGCATAAATTACGTTATCGATCCGGCCTCTTCCTATATCGAGATGTCGGAAAATGCCGACTCCGTGGACTTTATACAGTTTCCCTCCCAGACCTTGACCTTCCGCGCGGGAGACTGCGATGACCTGTCCGTTCTGGCGACATCGCTCCTTGAGTCTGTCGGTATTGAAACAGCCTTCGTCACCGTGCCGGGGCATATTTATATGGCCTTCTCCCTGGGAATTACAAAAGAGGAAGCGAGACGGACCTTTACCAATCTCGATGAGTTCATCTTCCAGAACGACACGACCTGGATCCCCGTGGAAATAACCCTTCTCTCCGAAGGATTTCTGGAGGCCTGGCGCTACGGTGCCAGGGAGTGGCGGGAATACGACGGCCTCGGACGGGCCCAGTTCTATCCGGTCCACGACGCCTGGAACCAGTACAAAGCAGCCACGGTGCCCGGAGGAGCCCTGCCGCTGCTGTTTCCCTCTCAGGAAAACATGATCAGCAATTATAACGAATGCCTGGATATTTTCATCGAAAGGGAACTGGAACCCCATGTTGCGGAGTTTACCGATAAACTTCAGCGCCGCGATTCGGCGAGACTGCGGAACAGCTTCGGCGTTGTTTACGCCAAATACGGTAAGTACGACAAAGCGGAAGAGCAGTTCAACCGGGCTCTACGCATGGAACCGGATTTCGCGCCGGCCATGATCAACATGGGAAACATTCTCTTTCTGCAGAAAGAGATGGACGCAGCCCTGAGTATGTACAACAGAGCCGACGCCCTGAAACCAGAGACCCCTACCATCATAGCAGCCATAGCCAAGACCCGATATGAAATGGAACAGTACGACGCAGTCAAGAATCTCTATCAGGATCTGGAGAACAAGGCGCCCGAACTGGCAGCCCAGTACGCCTATCTGAACAACGAAATATCCGTTATCGGCAGAGCTTCCGCCGCCAGGGCCAACGTCATCACCGACTGGGAAGTTGAGGAAGACGAAGAATAGAGGAGACAGAGGATGAGCAGAAGAAGTTTTTTGAACAGAATGAAATTACCGGTGCTGGCGCTTCTGATTATCCTTTTCGGTTGCTCCAGTCCATTGCTTGATGCGATTGAGGAGGAGGTGGAGATTGTAACCGCGCCTCCGGAGGTCAGTAGTCACTATCCAGCGGGCGGAGCGGAGAATATTCCGATTACCCTCAGTTCTGTTACCGCCACATTTACAAAAGCCATTGAAGATTCATCAGTAACCAATAGTACTTTTTATTTGACCGATGCTTCAGCCGCAAAGGTAAGTGGCATTAATGCGGTAGATAATGACACCCTGACTTTTACACCATCAACCAATCTTCTTGTCGGGTCTGTTTACACAGTCCATATAACCGGGATTAAAGACCTGGACGGCAATATGATTGCCGAGGACTATTCCTGGAGCTTTACAACCGGCATCGACGGGGACACAGTCATACCTGTTATCAATTCAGTTACAATCAATAATGGAGATGACTGGACGACCTCGGCAACAGTTACCGTAGAAATTGATGCAACCGACAATTTCGGGATAGCACAAATGATCGTCTCTTTTAACAATACATTCTCCGATTCGGGATGGACTGTATTTTCAGACTCATTTTCCCTGGATCTTACTTCCGGTGATGGATTAAAAAGCGTCTATATAAAAGTTAAAGACGGCTCGGGCAATGTTTCGGCATCTTCATTGTCCGATTCGATAAATATGGATACTTCTCTACCATTAGTCGCGGGTCTTCTTCTCAATAGCGGAAAGAGCACGACGAAAGAATCAACTGTATCAGTAGCTGTGAACGGAGAAGATCTGGTTGATTCAAGCGGCGTTATAGAATACCAGATCAGGATAGCCGGAGAGGAGTGGCCTGCCGACTGGAGTCCTCTTGTGGATGGTGTTGCCTTTATAGATTCTTTTGATCTGAATATTTCCATTGGAGAAAGCCAGATTCTTGAAGCCAGAGTCAGGGATGTGGCGGGTAACATTTCCTCTGTCGCACTTTCTTCCATTCTGTTCGAACAGACTCCGCCGGAGGTGGATTCTGTATCTCCTTACGAAAATCAGACGAATGTTCCTTATAACACAAGCGTTGTTGAAATCCTCTTTAACGAGGAGATGGATCCATCGAGTTTTTCTACCGAAAATTTTTATGTTGAAAGCGAAGGCAGCACTCTAGCCGGTGTTTTCAAGTTTTTTGACAATGGCGAGATTCCCTTTGGAAGAGTAGAACTGACGGGACTGAACATCGGTCCCAATTCTGACTATCTCGTCTATATCAAGGATACGATAAAAGATACGGCTGGCAATGAATTCGGGAAAACCAAGACCTGGTATTTCAGGACCGGCACAGCCGTGGACACGACAGCTCCAGAAGGGAGCCTGTCCATAAAGAGTTTTCAAACTGACCCCGCCGGCTTAGATAATTTTTTTGAACTGCCCAATGGAGACTGGGCGACAAACAGAGCAGACCTCGATCTTCTGGTCGTTGCCGATGACGATTACAATTCTGTTTACGCCATGAAGTTCTGGGGAGAGGGAGATCTTCCGGATTTTGAAGATGACGCGTCCTGGGAATTATACACCAACTCAAAGATCTGGACTCTGGATGGTACGGACAGGACCCACTTTCTCCTCTATCGCCTACAGGATTCCGCCGGAAATATTTCGGAAAAACCATCTCAACTAAAAGTCATATTTGATTCCACTGCTCCGACCATTTCTGATATCGACATTTCATCTGCTTTGACAGGCCCTTTCGGTTATCTGCATACTAATAATGCCGATGGCCTCGTTGAAATTGTTATAAGCGCCAACGATCTGGGAGGACTGGGATATGAGGGAAGCGGGTTGTACCAGCTGCGTCTATCCAATGACGGGGTGTTCCCCGATATAAATTCCGATGAAGAAGGAGAAGCCGGCTGGGATCCTGATGATCCCGATAACTGGATGAACTGGGCACCTATTATTTCCGAATGGGCTATCGACAGCAGCACTGAAGGAGTCAAGACTGTCTATTTGGATGTCAGGGACTTTCTGGGTACCAATCTTGCGGCTCCGGAAAATAAAAGAGTGATTCTCGACAAGACTCCTCCGACTATAACTTTTGATGTCGGGGACTTTAATGAAACCAATACCGAGACAATTCAGACAGCGACAATCGATGATAATGTTCTGACATATCTCACCGGTCTGGGAGAGACAGTTTCCGCTTCCGATCTGACTTTCTCCTGGCGACAGGCAGATCAGAATGAAGGGACAATAAGTTTTGATGATTCTTCGGTTATAGCTCCTTCCGTAAGCGCCAGCGATGACGGGACCTATTCTCTGGAAGTGACAGTAAGTGATTATGCCGGGAACTCGATCATTGCTGCCATCCCTTTTATCTGGGACCAAACCCCTCCTGAGAATATCGCGCTTATCACTTCCTTCGATTCTGAAGGCAACACAGTTTCAACATCCTCAACTGCAGGTGCCACAATATATACCAATTCGGCAGAACCGACAATTGAATGGGCAGATTCTCCGGGCGCGGATCTATACAGGGTGATATTCGGATCACCATCGGACAACGATCCTCCTTCCTGGACATGGGAGGACTGGGACTGGCAAACAACCTTTCCGCCGAACTATCTGGAAACCGACGTAGCTTATATCTCCGCTCCCGAGCCATCTTTTGCCGGAGAGACAGATAATTCATATAGATTTTATGTAACAGCCTGGGACAAGGCCGGAAACCGATCCAATGACGGGTCGGAGATTCATATCGATCTTGGAATTGACACATTGCCGCCGGTTATAACCAATGGAGGACAACTAGTCAGTACAAACGGAACGGCGACCCTGAATTACAGCCAGAACACTCCGCCGTCAGCCGATGAGAATACAATTTACGACCAGCTCAACCCCTCGGATGCCAGCGCCGGTAGCGGTATCGGCTCAATAGACTGGGCTGTCGTGTCCGGAATCGGTGTTGTATCCATAAATGAAACGGACCCGCGGAACCCGCTCTTCAGCGCCACTGCGGAAGGACTCTATGAGCTTTCGGTAACCGTTACCGACAATGCCTCCAACCAGGTGACGGAGTCCATGTTTTTCGAATACGACATTACCAGCCCGGGAACCCCCGTTTTAAACGGGATCAGCCATACAGCCGACACGACGCCGACATGGACATGGACCAGCGGAGGCGAGGGCAATGGGAGGTTCCGGTACAGACTGGAAATGGATGACGGAAGCGATGCGAACTATACTGAAATGAAACCATGGACGGAAACGGACCTGACTTATTATGACCTTGAGGTGGATTACGAGAATGATAACCACAGGTTTATCCTTTACGTGGAGGAAACAGACCGAGCCGGAAACTGGTCTGAAACGGCATCGAAGAAAATCTGGACGGATACGGGTTTTACTGCCGTTCCACCGCCTATTTCCTTAACCGGTGGTGATTATATCAGAATAATCGGTGAATCCGGCTCAGTCACATGGACCTGGAGCTCCGGTCTGTCCAGCGGCGGCGGGCATTACCGGTATAAACTTGATAATGCAGATCTTTCAGATATTGTCACGACAACGGACAGCACAACCTCTTTCACTCATGCCTTTGCGACGAACGGAACTGATGACGGCTATCATTACCTCTATGTAGAGGAGTACGATTCTATCAATATGGAATGGGTTGACCTGATAAACTCGGGCTATGTGAGAATCGATATGACCAGGCCGGTCACTCCGACGCTCAGTGTTCCTGCATCCCCCACAACTGATACGACTCCTTCATGGTCCTGGTCCGGAAACGGCGGAGGAATGGGCTATTTCCGATACAGCGTAGACAGCGGAAATACCTGGTCCTATACCTACAATAATAATGTGACTCTTACACGTCCCAATGGAACGACGACATTCTGGCTCCAGGAAAGGGACTCTGCAGGCAACTGGAGTTATTCCGCTACAGATTCGGTAATAATCGATACAACCCCGCCTACAATTAATACTTTCAACATTACATCGGGAACTACGACAGGAGAAGGCAATACCTATACCACGTCTACCACAGTAACGGTCTCCATCTCTGCATCAACGACAGACGGACAACCTATGGAGATGAGGTTTTACAATTCAGGCTATACAGCCTGGGAAAGCTACAAGACATCCAAAACGTTCACCGTTCCCTCGGGAGAAGGGGTTAAATATCTGTATGTGGAATTACGTGACTATCTCGGTAATTCTTCCGGTCTGGTTAGCGATAGAATATACCTGGACCTGACCGCACCGGATGTGGGAACTGTCAGTATAAATAATAGCGCTGAATATACACCTTCCCTGAATTGTAATCTGACTGTCAGTTCAAGTGATAACCTGGCATCAAGCAATGAACTGAAAGTTCAATATGCTTACTATAACGGTTCATCGTGGATTTATTCCCAATGGAGACCGCTATCTCTGGGAACAACATTTAAAACCGAAAACACTGATAACGGAACCAATGAGGATATCGAATTCACTCCTGTCGCAGGATCCAAACTCATCTATGTAAGATTCCAGGATCCGGCAGGAAACACTTCGAGCTACAGTGCTTATGACACCATAACATTACAAATTCCAGAACCGACCTACGCATCCAAAGGAGCTTATGTATACAGCGGGAACGGAAAAGCGATTGTCTACTACAGCACGGTTACAGAAGACGACGGACCAACTGATACCAGCTACTACACCTACTGGACAGCTGACCCCAATGCGGACCCCAATAATGGAGACCCGGTTACAGAACTCGATTCTTCACCGTACTCATACAACTGGGTATATAATTTTGGAGAAGGTGAGCTCAGATACTTTTTCATAAGAGCGCGAAACGATGATACGGGCGGATACGGTCCTTACAGCTCATCGTCGGTCCTGGGCTTCTCATCCAATGTAACAGTGATTTACAATGCCACGAACCCAACTGATACGGCAAGAGCTCAGGAAATGAAGGTTCTTCTGGAGGACAGTGATGGCAGAATTGCAAACCAGATCGGAAGTGGTTATGTCGTCGGCTCCATGCCTGACTATACGGTAACACTTCTACCCTGGAATATGGTCTCAAGCACAATTGACGGATCAAAGCACAGAATAGACGGGACCCCGATTATTATAACTCCACAGGCTTCCTACGACCTTTTTCAGTATGCGACAGATAACCAGGTCCGCAACATTGTTTCGAACTATAATGGCATTATTGCCATGGGATACTATGCCGGCTATATCATGGATATAATAGACAGCAATTTTCTAGCATGGGGCTTAAGCGGAACAAGACCGGCGAATATTACCAATTCGGACTCCTACAATCTCATAAGCCTTACAACAGCCAAATCCAGACCATATAGCAAAATACCCCTTTTAGCAGAGGATGTCTGGTTTACTCCTCTTGCGGAGACATACTTTCTGACGAACGGAACCAGTGCTATGAACGTTCCGATCTTCTCTTCCGATACGGGGCGCCGAGGTGTAGAGATAACAACAGGCCTGGATCCTGAAGACGGCAGAATTTATGCGGGAGACCCGAACTACTCATCGCGTTTTCCCGTGGTCAGGCAGGGACGGTTCCTCAACTTTGCCTACTATGAGGTCCCGGACACCTATACGACCGGCATTAAACTTCTTATAACTCACAGAAGTGGAAAGGTCTTCTTTATAAACCTTGTTGCCCGGATGGATGACTTTTAAGAACATATAAACTCATTAACGAAAAGTGCTGTTCCAGAATTCTGAAACAGCGCTTTTTTTAATGCTAAACTACATCATTTTAATGCTTAATTAATTTCTATATGATTTATTTTAACCAATATACCCATAATTCTAGACAGCATCGTTATAAGGATTTATCCTATCAGTAAATTAATAAAGTAAAAGGAGTCTCTATGAAAAACGGACATAAATTTCTTATGGCCATAATAATGGGGATTTTTATCTCATTTCTGATTTCATCCTGTACCAATCCTGTTACCCTCCCCGATGGATCCGAATTGGGAGAGGTTTCCAACCTGGTATTGACACCGGGGAACGGCCAGGTGGTTGTATCCTGGACGAACCCTTCTGATACCGATTTAGACCACGTGGAAATCCACTACGGGATAGGAACAGCGGGAAACCTGTTCACAGGGGTCTACAATCCCGCGGGTACAGTTGTGACCCCGTTGATAAACGATATTATTTATACATTCCTCGTGCAGACAGTCGATAAAGAGGGGAACCTTTCAGCCGGTCTAAGCGGATTAATAGCTCCGGGAAACAGTTCTTCCACACCGGCTAATCCGGATCTGCCCGTAATAACGCTTCTCGGAGCACCGGTTATCCGCCTGGAGGAACGGACCCCCTATACTGAACCGGGATATATAGCCGTTGATAAAGAGGGCCATGACATTTCATCTTCCGTAACCATAGTCGGGACAGTCAATGTCACTATACCCGGAACCTATTCATTGAGCTATTTCGTATCCGATGCTCTGGGGAACTGGGCGATACCGGTCACACGGACAATCGAAATCTACAGAGATGCGACATCTCCGGTTCTGACTCTACTGGGCGATAATCCCTATATCATGTCTTCAGGCGAAACTTTTATGGAACCGGGAGCGACAGCTCTGGATAACATCGACGGAGATATTTCCTCCCTGGTCGTAATTGGCGGAGATGTCGTTGACAGTGGAACTCCGGGAACCTACACAGTAACATACGACATTGCAGACTCCGCCGGCAATTCGGCACCTACGTTATCCCGTTCAGTCATAGTCAACGACATCTCACTCCCTGTTATCACCCTGAATGGAGGGAATACAGTTTATGTCGAAGCGGGAGATGTTTACATTGAAGCGGGAGCAACAGCAATCGATGCCATTGACGGCGATCTTTCTTCGGACATCGAGATCGGGGGAGATACTGTCGACATCACAACTCTGGGAACCTATATCCTCACCTATAATGTCACTGATAAATCCGGAAACTCTGCGGTGGAAGGAACCAGGACGGTCATCGTAAGAGACACGATTTCCCCGATCCTGTCCCTTTCGGGAAACAGTACGGTCTATATCGAGCAGGGAACCTCCTATATAGAGCCGGGAGCCATGGCATCGGACAGTTTCGAAGGAGATATTTCACAGGAAATATCCATTGGCGGAGATACGGTCAACGCTCTTATCCGGGGCACTTATACCATAACCTACAATGTATCCGACTCTTCGGGAAATGAAGCCGCAGAAGTGTTGCGGACCGTCATAGTCAGAGATACGACAGAGCCGATCATCAGTCTGACCAGCTCCACATCACTTTCCGTAGAGGCGGGTCATCCCTATTCTGTCCCCGATTATTCAGCGACTGATAATATCGATGGAGATCTGACAGATGAAGTCATCCTGTCCGGATCAGTTGATACGGCGACACCGGGCATCTACGAACTGTACCTCAATGTGTCAGATTCCGCCGAAAATCAGGCGGATCAGGTCACAATCACCGTAACAGTGACACCCAACAGGGCTCCCACGGCCGATGCCGGTATCGACAGAACCATCAGCCCCGGACAGTTCTACCTGAACGGCAGCAACAGCTCCGATCAGTCCGATGACCTGACCTACGAGTGGGAATGCCTTACATCGGTAGACGGCTTCTCTTATACTCTGAATACCCCGGAAAGCGCCATCACTTATGGAACCATCAGCTGCGCTCCTGTAGGGGACTATGTATTCCGGTTAACCGTTTCCGATGGCATTAACGAAGTCAGCGATACGGTGACATTGAGTATCAGAAATGTCGCGCCCTTTTTTGATTTAAACCTGACCCCTTTACCGTCCACGATTCCCATTGATACCCCGGTTTTCCTGAACATATCTTATGAAGATTTAAATATGGACGACTGCACCGTTCTCTGGGAAATAACCTCCAGACCTGATGGATCCACTTCTGTTATTGATTTTCCTGAAGATCCTCAAACAGCGTTTTCGCCCGATGCGGCAGGAGAATACACTCTTTCGGTAACAGTCAGCGATGGGGAATTGAGTACAACAGGATTCATTTATATAACAGCTGTCGGAGAAGGACAGGGAGGCATAGATGTTACGATCGACTAATATAAACAGACCGAAGAAATTGACTACACTCCTGTTTTCCATACTGATACTTCTTTATTCCTGTGACGCGGCTCTGCTGGGTACGGAAACATTTGATGACAATCAGTCCCAGGACACCGGAATAAATCAGGGAACCATAGAAGTTTCCATTCCCGGGATTTCGTCACAACTGTACGATGAACTGCATACCGATATTCCGGAAACTCAGTCCAGAGCTCTGATCATCGCCGATCAGACCATTATAGACCTGGTCAACTCATCGGATACGGTAATTGATTCGATCACCATAGGATCAGATCAGACAACTGCGGGCATACCGGCGGATCCGGGGACCGGCTATACTTTGCGGGTCCGGATCTTCAATCTCGATACAGATCCGGTGAACCCGGTCGTTTCAGGGATATCAGACCCTTTTGAAGTTTTCGCAGGGGAGACGACCAACGTTCATGTTCGCTGTACTCCCGAAAACCCTGCACCCCTTACCGAAGGAATTCCGTCTGCCACAACCACTCTGATTCCCGGTGAATATAATTCAGATGCCTTGTGGACATCTTATGGAAATACGGGAAGCGAAATCTGGTTTGAAACAACAGCTTCGACAGAATTGACGGCTTCCAGGGTTATTCCCGTGGCAAACAGCCTGATTTCTCAGATATTCTTCGTCTACGACAGCACCGGGGCCTATCAAGGGAAAGGCAGTTTTAAAGGATCCAATCCCCTGATTCTCGACACCGTCCCCGGAGAGACCTACTACATAGGTGTCGTCGATTTTAATGTCTATTTTCAGTCTGAACTCCAGTATCCATCGGGAAGTTTTCAGTTTATCTGCGAAAGCCAACCGCCCTATACCGACGGGAACGATACAATCTCCGAAGCTGTGTCCCTGACTACTGATGGTTCCGAATACAGTTCGGAAATTGGAGGATTCAGAGATTATGACTTCTTCGAAATAAGCCTGGAAGCTGGCAAAGATTACTACGTTGATATCGCTGAAGAAAAGTCAGTAGCCCTGATCGATCTCTATGAAGTTGATCCCGAAGGTCCAGTAAGCCTAATAGAGACAAAGACGCAATCCTTTATCTATACCCCTCCCATTAATCAAACAATCTACATGATCATTTATTCTTATGATGGGCATACTCAGGAAAACTACACGATTTCCGTTCAGGAAATGATTCCCTTTACCGATGGGAATGACAGCTTCGCCGAAGTACAGCCCGCTACGGTTGGAGAATCAATCCTGACCGACAATATCGGAGGGTATAAGGACATCGATTATTTCTCAGTGGATCTTGAAATGGGGAAACTCTACTCCATTGAAACAACAACAGATCTCACATCTCTTTCAGTATATCCCTATGATTCATCGCAGACTCCTCTGAATATAGCAACTTTCGATCCGCTGCGATTTGAAGCCCTGTCAACGGGAATCCATTATTTGATGGTCTATAGCGGTGCCCCCATGGAAACCGGGAATTACAGCATCAGCATCAGTGAAATTGAACCCTATACCGATGGAAATGACTCTCTAGCCGAAGCGGCAGAACTGGCAACCGATGGCACGCCGGAGAACTCCGATCTGGGAAGTTTTGACGATAAGGATTATTACCGGGTATCTTTGGAAGCGGGTTTGATCTATCAGATTGAACAAACATCATTTCCCGTTATGGCAGAGCTTTGTATCTATGATCCGGCACTGAATATCATTTTACCGGATCAGAATCCTGAAGATTTTTACTTCGAGCCGGAAAGCACAGGGGTTTATATCCTGGAAATGGCCAATCCCGGGTTTGAGGACCTATTAACCTACACACTTTCGGTTACGGAAATCATTCCCTATACCGATGGGAATGACAGTTTCTCAGAAGCGGTACCTTTGCCGGTTGACGGATCCGGGACGACCGCGGATCTGGGCGGATTTAACGATACGGACTATTTCTCCATAGCCATGGAAGCGGACACGACCTATTCCATCGCAGTAAGCACCGATTTATGGACTCTGGAAACAGAAATATACGATTCCTCCCGGAATCTGATTCAGGGAGGAAGCTCTATCGTTATTACACCTGACAGCTCTGCAACATACTATCTGATGTTTTACACCCGGGATCCATCAGAAAACGGGGATTACACCATAACAGTCACAGAGCACCTGCCCGTTGCCGACGGGAATGATGATTTTGCCGATGCCCTGACTATAAATGCAGCCGGAACAACCCTTACGGACAATATTGGCATTCTGGGAGATGCGGATTATTTTTCGGTGACATTGACCCAGGGGGAAATGTATTCCATTGAGGCTGTCTGTTCCGCTTCGGTTTTCCTTTCTCTCTACGATGAATCGTTTATACAACAACAGGTCTTCCTGAATCCTCTCGTTTTCGAAGCTCCCGCTACGGGAACCTACTACATAAAAGTTCAAAACGATATAAACAGTCTTCTTTCAGCTGAATATGACCTGAGTGTCACTGTTGTAGTAGCCTTTACGGAGGGAAATGATTCTTTTGCCCAGGCGGCACCACTCGTATTGGATGGAGAACCTTTATCCGCCGATCTGGGAGGAATGGGAGACAAAGACTACTATTCCGTCGACCTGGTTGCCGGAACATACTATTCCTTCAATGTGCCGTTCTCAGCTTTTCCAGTGGAGTTCGCTCTCTACAACTCCTCTTTCGAGGAACAGGCGACGGACACAAATCAAAGGATAATGCAGGCTCAGACATCTGAAACCTATTTCATAAAGACATACACAGAAATTTGGGAAGACGTGGCCGATTATACAGTATCGGTATCAGAAGTTCCGCTCTATGCCGATGCAAATGATTCCTTTGCCGAAGCGGTTTCCATCCCGGCCGATGGATCGGCGAATAATGATGACCTCGGAGGATTCGGCGATAGAGACTACTTTTCCGTTCTCTTTGAAGCGGGAAAACAATATCTGATTGAAGGAACAGGTTTCGGTATCACTCTTCAGATAGCTTTGTACGATTCAAGTCATAGTCAGCTCTCCTACACTCAGGGATTTGTTTATGAAGCCCTCTCTACATCTGAACACTTTATAACTGTGTACAGCAGCGATCCTGCTATGACCGGACCCTACTCATTATCGGTTAGTGAGATAGAGCCGTATGTAGACGGAAATGACAGTTTTGCCGAAGCCGAGCCCCTTGAGAGCGGAGTGAGTTTCTCTTCCGCAATAGGAGGGATCAGAGACAGAGATTACTACTCCTTCACCCTCAGCAATGAGATAAGCTACGGCCTGGAAACCGCAAGCGCAGAACTTTTCAGCCTTGAGTTGTCGATCTATGATGAGGAGTTTAACCTGATTCTTGTCGGTCCCCCCTCTATGCCTCTGAATCCGCACGATGGGATATTATACGTAAAGGTTGAGTGTTTTGATCAATCGGAAACGGGAAATTATGACATCATACTGACAGAATTCCCATAAATGTTTATCGGGGTTGTTACATAAGCGTCTCTTCAAGGGATACAAGAACTGGTTTTGTGGTATTCCTTCGATAAATTGCACAATATAACTTCAGAAGTAGAAATTCCGGCTTTATTTTAACCTGACACGACTCCCCTCTCCACTTTGGGAGAGGGGCTGGGGGTGAGGGCTGTGAAGAAGGACTTTTCCAACAGCTCCTTTTTCTACATACAGAAAACAAACCTGAAATTCCCGATTATTTCCTACACACCTGAAAAGAACTCGTCGTGAAGCGACTGGATCGTTACATTCAGCTTGTCCTCGGGGACGACGATCGACAGGTTCGTATCGGAAGCCCCCAGGGAAATCATCCTGATCGGCGTTCCGTTCAGCGATCCGAAAACCCGGGAGACGAAGACCGAATCCTTCCAGAGCTCCTGCCCGACCAGGCAGATAATCGATTTATTGGACTCCACAGTGACCGTTCCCATCTGCTCCAGCTCTTTGACGATACCCTCCACATTTTCGATATTCTCGATTGTCATGGAGACTGAAACTTCCGAAGTGGAAATCAGATCGACAGGGGTTTTGTACCGGTCGAATATGGTAAAGATATTTTTCAGAAACCCGTAGGCATTGAGCATGTTCGATGAGGAGATGGAAACGACCGTGATATCCTTTTTTCCGGTGATGGCTTTGACGCCCTTATCATTAACGGAAGGAAGAATCGCCGTCCCCCGGGCCCCGGGATTGTGGGAGTTTTTCACAAGAACGGGAATCTGCTGCTTCACCGCCGGCTGAATGGTCGCCGGGTGGACCACTTTCGCCCCGAAGAAAGCGAGCTCTCCCGCTTCGGAATAGGTGATGCTGTCAATGGTTTTGGCTCCTTTGACGAACCGGGGGTCCGACGTCATGATTCCGTCCACATCGGTCCAGATCTGGACTTCCTGAGCCGATAGGGCCGATCCTATAATAGTGGCCGAGTAATCGCTCCCTCCCCGCCCCAGGGTGGTGGTCACGCCTTTCTCCGTAGAGGAGATAAAACCCTGGGTTATGATCAGCTTGAGAGGTTCGGGATACACTTGATCCTGGACGGCTCTTTCCGTCAGCGCTGTTATAGGGCGGGCCGAATTGAAATTTTCGTCGGTTATGACGAAATCCCGGGAATCGAGGAGTTCCGTATGGATTCCCCTTTCAAGGGCGCGGGCAGCGATGAGACGCGTCGAGAGAAGTTCTCCGAAGGAGAGAAGGGCATCGCGGCTTCTGGGGCTGCACTCGTGCAGCAGGGACAAGCCCTTCACAAGAGAGGAAAACTGGGAGATAAGCTCCGTAATGGAGGCATAGGTCGATTCGAGATTGCCCCCTGTCAGAAATTCCCGGGCCGTATTGAGGTGATGCTCGCTGATTTCCCCGGTCAGGCGGTAGGCTTCTTCGCTGTCGCCCTCCACGGCGTGAATTATAATCTGTTCTATTTTATTGGTGGTTTTACCCATGGCGGAAGAGACGAGAACGGGGGCGCGGTCGAGCTGAGCTTCCGCGATATCGAGGATTCTGTCGATTCTTCCGGCATTTTCAACCGAGGTACCGCCGAATTTAAGCACTATCATGGGAATATGTCTCCTTTATGTAACAACCGGACACCTGGATAAAGGAGCTAAAATGAGAGAAGTACCAATAGCTCTCCACTGCCAGGCAGTGACAGTCTCTGACGTATTAACATCAGAGACCAGGATAAAAACCCATGATGGCGGTTTTTTCCTTCGGCAGTCGATCCCTTTCAAACAGCTTCGCAGGGGCATCATCCCCTCGGCTGCCTACTGATGATCGGCCGCACCTCTATTGATCCGGTTTGTTGCCCCCTACATTAGATGAAAAGCCACCGGTGGTCAAGAGAGAAGCGATTCGAACTGATCGGCAAAATCATCAATCTTATCGGCTTTCCCTACCTTCCCCTGCCAGAGAGGGGCTTTGCCGCCACCCTTTCCATCAACAAGAGGAAGAAGATTACTCCTGAAGATATTAAAATCCAGGTCTTCCTTTGAAGAGATGAGGGCCCATTGGCCTGAATCTCCCTCCAGGTTGATAAGACAGAGATGAATATTCTCAAAAGAGCTCAGAGCGATGGTCAGCTGCTTAAAAAAACCGGGATCAGAATCCTTTAAAACAAAAAAAACCTTACCCGAATGATTTTCATTTCGGATTTCTCCGGCTTTCAGAAGGGCCATATCCCTGAGTAGATCGCTGTTTTTCTTTCTCTCATCTCCGAGGGCATTTAATAACCTATCGAACTCGATACCGAGACTCGTCAGAGGTACGGAAAGTGCTTCTCCGATTTTATCTGTCAGAAGGGATTTTATCCGGTAATCGCGGTAGGCACGGTTCCCGATAAGCCAGAACAGACGGAGCCGTCCCCTGACCTTTTCCTGCTTCCGGAATTTTATGAGCCCGACTTCGCCGGTCCGCCTCAAATGAACACCACCGCAGGCCGCTAGATCCTTAATGCCCGGACTGAACGCCTTAAAATCGCCAGCCAGAATTTCCGAGGCTTCCTCTAGCGCTTCACTCCGGTGTTCCAGGGATTCGCCGCCGATCTGAACCAGTCTCACCCCCTCAGTGTATTTTGTTTCCCTCCGCAAAGGGAAAAGGGATATGGGAATATCTCCGTTAAGGTAGGAGTAAACGGGATGATTGGCGCAGACGAGTCTGTTCGTTTCCTCTTCGATCAGCTCTATTGTTTCCGATGGGAACTCACGGTGATCGATTTCAATGGAAGTGTAATCCTCCGCCTGGTGGACGGCGACGGTTGCCGCTCCGGCAACGCGCTTGAGAACAGCGGAGAGGATATGCTGGCCCGTATGCTGCTGCATGTAATCCATTCGGAATTCCCGGTCAACATAAGCCTCAAGCTCAACACCGGACGGTTTTTCCTTTACATAATGAAAGACCCGGCCATCGGCTTTTTGAACATCGATAACATCCTGTCCGCCGAGCGTACCGCGATCGGCAGGCTGTCCTCCCCCTTCGGGATAAAAAGCCGTCCGGTCGAGCTCCAGCTTCCACAAACCGTTTTCCTCGGCTGCGGAGATAAGGGTGCCATTGAAATTAAAAAGATAGGGGTCATCGTAAAAGAGTTTGTCGGTCATATCCCCATCATAACAGAATTGAATCTATTTGGTCAGCATCGTGACGATTTTTACCAGAGACTCCGGTTCGAAAGGTTTGACGATCCAGCCGTTTACTCCGAGTTCTTTACCGACACTCTTTTTATCCACTCCGCTTTCCGTCGTGAGAAACACAACCGGCTTGGAACTGAAGGCGCTGTCTGACTTCAGGGATTTAACGAAATCAAAGCCGTTCATTACCGGCATATTCACATCGACCAGAAACAGACTGATATCGGAACTGAGTTTATCCAGTCCCTCCTGTCCGTTAGAAGCCTCTACGATCTCAAAACCCTGCGGCCCCAGATTCTGTTTTACCAGCATTCTGATGGTTGGGCTGTCATCTACACACATTATCTTGGCGCTCATGTTTTTCTCCCATGGATATCTACAAGCAATTCTAGTCAGACTTGGTTACAAATGCAAAGAAAGATCGGCCTTTTACTGGCGTATCGTGTTTTTTTTATGTATCTTAAGGCTATGGAAAAAACTCTTAGAAAACCGGAATGGCTCCGCGTGCGGCTCAACACCACGACCCGGTACAAGGATGTGAGAAAAGCCCTGGGCGGCGGAAAGCTCAATACGGTCTGTACAGAAGCGAATTGTCCCAACCAGCACGAATGCTGGGGTAAATATAAAACGGCTACCTTTATGATTCTGGGCGAGATCTGCACCAGAGGGTGCCGGTTCTGCTCCGTCACTACGGGAAAACCGGGGCCTGTTAACGAGGCGGAACCTCTGGAAGTGGCCGAAGCGGTCAGAAACCTGGGCCTGAAACACGCGGTCATCACCATGGTGACCAGAGATGATCTGGAAGACGGCGGTGCCGCCGTTCTGGCGGAAACGGTCAGAGAAATCCGCAGGCTCAATCCGGAGTGTTCCATCGAAATCCTCTCGTCCGACCTGCGCGGGAAAGAGAAGAATATCCGGATTCTCTGCGAATCGAAACCGGAAGTGGTCAGCCACAATATCGAAACGGTCAGAAGGCTGAAAAAAGATATCTGCTCGGGTGCCACATACGAAAACTCCATTCAGGTTCTGAAGATGATGAAGGCCAACAGCCCCGGGGCCGTCGTCAAATCGAGCATCATGATCGGGCTGGGCGAGACCCGGGAGGAGATTCTCGAAACCATGGATGATCTGCTGGAAGCCGGCGTATCGATCCTGAATATCGGCCAGTACCTGCAGCCCACCAGAAAGAATGTCCCGGTCAGGAAATACTGGACTCCCGAAGAGTTCGATGAACTGCGGGAGCGGGCTCTGGAAAAGGGATTTATATTCTGCGAATCGGGACCTCTGGTGCGATCGAGTTACCATGCGGGCAAGCATTTCGATCTCTATAGAAAAATAATTTCACAGCAATCGCCATAATAGCACTCCTGCCTGCCTGAAAGGTCAGCCGATAGCCCTAGGGGCAGAAGCCGGTTTTTGAATAAGGTTTTTCCCTGCCCCGGGGAAACAACAGGGCATTGTATTGCAACGGGAGCAGACATTGAAAAATCAGAAAAAAGCGGTGCTCACCGCATTGACCGCGGTCCTCTTCTGGGCGACTGTCGCCTCGGCTTTCAAAATTGCCCTGGGAGAGATGGACCACTTCCATCTGCTGCTCTTTTCCACCCTCTCTTCAGTCATCATTCTCTTTCTGATGATCCTCCTTCAGGGAAAAAGCGGCGTACTATTGAAAATCAATTCGTTCGATTTGCGTTTTTCCGCACTGGCGGGACTTTTCAATCCCTTTGCCTACTATCTGATTCTCTTCAAAAGCTACTCACTGCTTCCGGCCCAGATCGCCCAGCCTCTCAATTACACCTGGCCCATTATGCTTGTTCTTCTATCCGTTCCCTTTCTGGGCCAGAAGGCGGACAGGAAAAGCCTGATTGCCTTAATAATTTGCCTGTTCGGCGTGATTCTCATCTCATCGGGAGGAGAGCCGGATCAGACCGTTAATTCCTTCGGCGTATTCCTGGCCCTCTTAAGCGCCGTAGTCTGGGGAGCGTACTGGATAATTAACATGAAAGATAAGCGGGAGGAGTCGGTGAAACTCTTTCTGAATTTTCTCTTCGGACTGATTTATGTGGTCGTCTACGGACTGATCTTTTCGGATATAACCCTCCCTTCGGTAAAAGGATTGGTCAGCGCCGCCTATGTAGGTGTCTTTGAAATGGGAATCACATTTTTCCTCTGGTCAAAAGCTCTGAAAACCGCCGAATCGACAGCATCGGTCAGCACTCTGGCTTATCTGTCCCCTCTTCTATCACTGGTTCTCATAGCTCTGGTTCTAAAAGAGAAAATCGCCATGACCACTATCGCAGGCCTGTTAATTATTATCGGGGGCATTCTCTATCAGAAGGAGATCATTATTCTGCCCGGAGCGAATCGGCGTAATCCCCGATAAAATGCCAGGTCAGCCATAAGAGGCTGGATGTAGTAAAAGGATCGGGGTCCGGTCCGATATGGTAGGGTTGTCCGGCGTGATAGTATCCCATCTCTTCGGTCAGCATACCGGGCATCATATCGCTTCCGTTGCGGTAGCGGTGCAAAGTGATTCTCGATTCCGCTTCAACCGCATCGGCGAAAGCCTTGTTTCC
>JAFGXR010000066.1 GCA_016936555.1 Spirochaetales bacterium
GTCATGGGTTCGAGCCCCATTACCTCCAAGAAAACTAGAAGCATTGCATTTGCAGTGCTTCTTTTTTTTATAAACTTATGGGGCTCGATCGGGAATGAGCGCCGAGCAAGGGCGAGGATACAAGCGAATGGACGTGGCCCCGAAGGGGGAGCCCCGAATTTGAAAAAACTTACCTGTATTGAAATGTTTCATTTTTTTCATAACTTATAGGGCTCGATCCATGAGATCCCGATGCCAGGATCGAACAAAGAACCGAAGGTTCGACCTATCCGCGAACGAAGGTGGCCCCGGAGAGGGAGCCCCATTACCTCTAAAAGTAGAAGCTGTTTCAAAAAACCATTTCCACAACCCTCACCGGGCCTCTCCCAGATGGAGACCGGAAATAGTCTGTGAAAAAAAATCCAGGAATGAGTCGCAGTTGATGAAACGGCCTAAGTGCAGTATATTTATAATATATTAAATCAATAATCGGATCAGGCGGTCTAATAAAAGACGCAGCCGGGCATAGATGCAGCAGGAAATCCTGTGGGACCATTTGTAAAGAGATGTTCCCCCGGGCTTTTTTTTGCCTTTGGAACATCCCTGCAACAGAACAGGGAGCCAACATGAAAAAAAACGCTTTTACAAGCAAATCTGTCGTTACGATCTCCATCATCGTAAATCTAATTCTTTTCGCCGCTAAATATATCATCGGAGTTCAAATCCAGTCTCTGGCCATAAAGGCCGATGCCTGGCATACTCTCTCAGACTCCTTCAGCTCACTGATCGTTATTGCCGGGCTATGGATTGCCGGAAGACCCAAGAACGAGAAACATCCCTTCGGTTTCGGTCGGTTCGAGGAGATTACAAGCATAGTTGTAGCCCTGATGCTGGGGACCGTCGGTTTAAGTTTTATGAAGGAAGCGTTTTTCAGCTTCATCACTCCGCTGTCAGTAACCCGGTACAACCTATCTTCTGTAATAATTACAACCCTTACAATCATCTGCAAGGAAGCCATGGCTCAACTGTCGATCCGCATTGGCAGAAAGGAAGATTCCCGGTCGCTGATTGCCGACGGATGGCACCACAGAAGTGACGCCGCCTCCTCGGTCGTCATACTCATCGGAATCTGGTTGAACCGGTATATTCCCCGGATCGACAGCATCCTCGGGTTCATTGTAGCTCTCATGATTCTCTATGCCGCCTTTGAAATCATAAAAGATACGGCGAAGAGCATAATAGGCGAAACGATTCCCGATGAGCTGAAAGAGCAAATAGAGCAAACCGCCAGAAAAATAACGCCGGAGATCCATGAGCTGCACAATTTCAAATACCACAAGTACGGAAGGCATGTGGAGATCTCCTTCCACGGATATTTCCCCGAGGAGACAAAGCTCAAAGATGCCCATGACTGCGTTTCTAGACTGGAGGACTTCCTTCACAAAGAATCAAACCTCCATTGTCTGATACATCCGGAAGTCAGATAGCATAGCTCAAGCTTATTTCCTAAATATCATGAACTTGAGTATTAGCTTGGTTGTTTTTTCCAACTAAGTGGATTATATTCTCTCTATCTGTGACTTTCGGAGGAATATATGGACAAGGACCTATTAAAAAAAGCAGGCCGAATGCTGGTTTGCGGTTTCGACGGACTCGAACCGGGAGAGCACGCCCGGACGGCCGTCATGGACCTGCTCATAGGTCACTGGATCCTATTTGCCAGAAATATTAAGAATCACGAACAGGTTGCAGAATTAAACAAATGGCTTAACAGGGAAACCCGCAGCCACAACGGCAGCACTCCTTTTATTACGATAGACCAGGAGGGCGGCATAGTGAGCCGGCTCCACGGGGATCTGAATACCTATCCGGGAGCTATGACTCTTGCTGCTGCCGGCGGTCCGGAGCTCAGTGAAACAGCCTCCCGCATCTCCGCGGAACATCTGAAATCTCTCGGCTTCAACGTAAATCTGGCTCCCGTTGCCGATATCAACAGCAATCCTCTGAACCCGATTGTCGGGCCCAGAAGCTTCGGAGACCATTCTTCAGCAGTTTCGGAACATGTTATCTCTTCTTGCCGCGGCTATTTGAGAGGCGGAGTCCTTCCTGTTGTCAAACACTTTCCGGGACATGGAGACACATCGGAGGATTCCCATAGATCTCTCCCGGCTCTTCCTCATTCCGCTGAGATTTTGAAAGAAAGAGAGTTGATTCCCTTCAACCACGCCATCCTCGCCGGCATGCCGGCCATTATGGTGGCCCATCTGCTGGTCCCCGCGCTTTCCTCCCGGGAACTTCCCGCATCATTGAACGGGGATATTATCAACGGCTTGCTCCGCAATGAACTGGGGTTTGACGGCCTGGTTATGACCGATTGCCTGGAAATGGACGGTATATCTCTTTTTTATGATACCGGAGATGCCGTTTTGAAAGCGATTGATGCCGGTGCAGACCTCTGTTTCATTTCCCACACCCTTGAAGAACAGGAGAAAGGTATCAGAGCTTTGTATGACGGCCTGAAATCCGGTCAGGTTTCCGAATCGAGAATAGATGAAAGCCTGATGAGACAGCAGAATGCCATGAAGAAAAACCTTCCCGGACAATGGGAGAATGGAATACAGATAAGCGGCTGGTCCGGATCTTTACCTGATCCGATAATGGCGGATATAAGCCGTAAAAGTATGACACTTCTGAAAAATGTGAATTTCCTGCCCTCTTCCGGCCTGATTGATACGCAGAAGCTTCTGATTCTCTATTTTATCCGTCCGGAACAGTTTATCGGGGAAAATACGGTTTCCGGGGGAGACCCGCTCGATGCTGTTGAAAAGGCCTTTCCTCAAAGCCGGTTCAGACGGATTCCCTCAGATCGGGCAGAAGAAGATTTACGAAAAAAACCTCTGGATCTGAAGGGCATGGAAAAAATTCTGATAATGACCTGCGATACAGGATTTTATCCGGAATCGGTATCTCTCATACAAAATCTGATCGAAAACCCTATCCCTGCCGGTTTCGCCGTTATGAGGACCCCCTATGAAGCTGCTCATTTCAATAAAGCGGATTTTCTATTGCTCGGCTATGAAAATACGAGGTTGGCGGCGGATAGCCTCATTGCTGTTCTGAAAGGGGAAATTGCAGCAGAGGGTTCATGCCCTGTTTCAATTCCCGGTTAAAAATAGCTCTTTCCATTTATCGGGATTCTCTCCGGGTACAAATCGGAGAGGCGTTTCGAATAAAACTGTCGCTCTGGTCTTCTTCGGGAAATAACGGCTGTTGATATCTCCTCCCTGCAAACGGTTCACAATATCGAGAAGATACAACGTCTGTTCGATCTCTCTGTTTTTGCTCCCGTTACCGTGATATCCCGGATCAAAATTAACCAGAACATCAAGCAGCTGCTGATACTGGTACAAACGATGGAGTTCATTCATATCCTCCGGTCTTCTCCAGAGATTTTTAATTTTCCGGGAAATGCCCGGTACGGTTATTCTCTCGTTCTTCAAATCCTGAAAGACACCGTTTCGGAAAATAAACACTTTATCAATCAGCCTTTTCCGCCTGTCCAGAGGATATTTTTCACGGGACCGCCCGATCAGCTGTTCTATTATGGCGGCAAGAACATCTCCTGATTCGCACGGGGATCCTGTAAGATAGAAGAACAGATGATTCAATAGTGTTTCAACCGCCTTATCGAGAAAGATTCCGAAAGATTTGTCCGGAATTGAGATATCAAGACCTATAGCGTAAAATTCCCCGATGATCAATTTTCTGTAATTAATGTTCTCATTATATTTGTAAAAAATACGCACCGGCTGGATAACAACATCTCTCCCGGCTTCCAGACTCCATTTGATGAAATGGGTTAAGCCTCCCGTCAGATCCCCCGCCTTGTCATTGTAATAATTGACCTGCCCCTCGGGCGCCATGCAGAGGGGATAAGCGAGATCTGTCAATATATTCCGAATGGTTCTCAGTTGAGAGCTCACAATCTTCTGGTTGCTGACCGGAACGGCTCCGATTCCGGGAAAAATCCATCGCGCCGCCGGACCGGTCCAATCAAGAACCATATCACCGAAAAGAAATCGCACCCAGTAATACAGCCGATCTGTCCTGTTTCGGGAAGGTAAGTACTGCCCGAACAGCGCGGAATATAAGGGAGCATCGGCTTTTGCGATATGCCTGAAGGGAATGACCAGTCCATGGTCTCCTCTTTTAAACCCATCATGGGAATGTGCGAAATTCTCAAATCCTTCGACTTCCCATAAAGTTACATTTTCAAAATATCGCAGATAGAAAAGACTGAACCGTCTGAGAATAAATAAAGGGAGTCTGGTCATTAGTGAGCCCGGGGAAATAATCCCATCAGTCCCACCAGACCGGCAAATGCGATTCCAGCGACAGGCCAGACGATCCAGGTTATGCCCCAGGCATGTGTCCAGAGGCTCCACCCGATATAGATAGCTGTCACCAGCGGCCAGTAGAAAGCCCCGAGCTTTTCAGCTCTCCCTGTCTCAACCCGTTTTATCGGAGAGAAATCCCCTTCCCCGAGAATCAGGTTATAGGCGTTGTTTTCCGTCACACAGGGGATCAGAAGATAGACAGCCGCACCGACCATCACAAGCAGCAAGACCAGCATCATCAGCACAATGGTCTGAGATTGCGAAAACATGCTGACCAGCACGAGAGGAACAACGCTGACGATAATCATGGAAATATAAATGGATAATCTTATGTTATAGGCCCCCTGTGATCGCTCGAGTTTCTCTGAGAAGACCCCCCGAACACCATATGCCAGCTCAAAATCTCCACCGTCGATAGGGGCGAGGCTTTTGTTAAACCCATTGCTCCTGAGAAAAAAGCTGATGGCAATGGATATGGCGACAAAGATGCTCACCAGCCCGAAAGCAACAGCTTTATCTGAACCGAGAACAGCCCCGTCTCCACTCGCTAGACCCAGAAGAAAAATCAGCGGAACAACCGAATATATGCTGATCAGTACACCTATGGCTATATAGCGGGACTTCTCGACTTTAGTCTCGGAGTATCTGGCGGCGTCTTCAAGAGTCACTTTGAAAACTCCCGGTTCTTTATCCTCCCCGATTGAGTCCGGTTCCACTACCTCATCTTTCACAAGAAAATCTGTTGTCACTCCGAACAATTCTGCCAGCAGGATTATTTTATTCAGATCGGGAATGCTGGCTGCGCTTTCCCATTTAGATACGGACTGTCTGGAAACATCGATTTTCTCTGCCAGATCTTCCTGGGACCAACCGTACCTTTTTCTTAAGCGGATAATTTTTTCTGCTAATATCATTTTCACATCCTAACATTTAAAGTTATCTGAAACATAGCAAAGCTGTTAGTTGCAAGCTATCAATCACACTTTTAAAAGTGTCAACCACTGGTTGCATTTTCATTTTTTTTATCTTTTTCACTGAGAAATCTTGTCACGGAAGCCCATTTTTCAAGCTTTTCGCTGTATTTCAGAACATAGGCCGGACTGGTTGAAGGCAGCGCTTCACAGGAGTACTTTTCGGCCAGGCGGGGATACTTCCTGCGAAAGCTGTCATAGGATTTTTTCCCGTTGCAGAATATTTTTTCTATTTCAGAATAACCGGTCAGGAATGAAGGAAAGTCATTGTAAACCTCATTGCGGATATTCTGGTCCAGGCTGCCTGCCCGTTCGCAATATTTAAAAACATCCCAGACAGCCATTTTTCGGTTCAGCAGAAAAGCCTCACGTTCGCTGTATGCCTGAATTAAATCAACATCGAAAAGTTCAAAGAGTATTTTCCAGAATTGATTTCTGGGGTGGGCATAATACTGGTGCCGCCTGAGAGATTCCGCACCGGGCATGGAGCCAAGAATCAGGACTTTCGATGCAGAAGATGCGACAGGGGGAAAAGATTGAATGATGCCGGCCATAGAGACAATATGAACCATTCGGGTAAAAAAACTCAAGGGGATTGTGTCGAACCAGTCCTTTTCAACAGTAAGTTAATGATGATAAAAAAAAGAGCCTCGATTGGCTCTTTTTTTTTGTAACGATACCGCTGATTCAGGCGGTCTGAAGTTTTGCCGCGGCCGGAACGGCGATTTTTTTAACATAGAGCGCCGCGAATTCAACCTGAATAATATAAGCTACGGAAATAAGCAAGGCCATGTCGGATCCGTTTTTCCCGAAAACATTCATGGCAATGGCCAGAGCGACAGACAGATTTCTTATGGCTGTTCCGAAAATGACGGGACTCTGGTTTTTGAAATCAAAGAGGCTCTTTCCCACAAAAATCGAAAACAGAAAGTTTATCAGATAAAAAAGAACTATGGGAATAATCACATGAAGAAGAATCCCGGGGTTATTGTATATGGCTTTGGCCCGTAAAGCCATAGCGGCAAAAATCATCAGATAAAGTCCCAGAGTGGATATGAGAGGGAACTTCATTTTGATCTTTTTATTATATGTCTCTTCTCCCACATTTCTCACGATTAAAAATCTCGTTACGACCCCCAGGACAAGCGGAAGAATGACGATGGAGAAAATCTGAATAAAAAGGGACATCATGGGAACTTCGATTTTAGCCCCCAGCAGGAATTCGATATATAAAGGGGTTAACAGGGCTCCGAGAATTAATCCGCTGGTCTGAACTTTTATGGCGCCATTGATATTCCCTTTGGCGAACCCGGTCCAGGTTGTTGTCATTCCGGAAGTGGGAATCAGTCCTATAAGAAGCATACCCATAATCATCATGGGCTCGTCGGCAAAAAAAAGCTTTCCGAGGCTGTAGGCCACCATAGGAATGAATATAAAATTAATAATCTGTGCTGCAACTACCGGTTTATTATCGCTTCTGGTAAAAAGCTTTTTAACCTGCAAATTCACCATCATAGGGTAAACCATCAGAAATGTAAGGAAAAGAATAGTGCTTTTTAAAAAAGAGACATCAAAGAGCAGGCCGGTTATAAAACCGAGAATCATAAATACAGGAATGGTGTAAACCAGGTGTTCCTTCAGAAATCTCAATATCTTCCACATGGGATGAATCCTCCTATTTAATATTTCCGGACTATATATAGTTTTTCATATATAGTCAACCAAAGATAACAGATCTCCCATCTTCTTTTATTGAAAATTTGCCGTCAATTGGATAAAATTGATATATGAGTGACTTCAGCGACAACAATGCTTTGGATTCCGAACTGGAATCCCTTCTGGCCCCTTTCGGAGCATCAGAAGACCGCCCCGCCTTTGACGATTTATTCAGCGATAACTCTGTTTCATCAGCAGCTTCTGAAGAAGTCTCCATGCTTGAAGATATTACGAGTGAAGAATTTCATGCCGTCATCGATTTCGAATGCGAACCCAAACCCTATTTCAGCAATCCCAATTATTATAAATTTCTTCTCACCGGCATGGGCGATATCTCGGACAAGCTCCATAAAACCCTGCAAAGCTACCTGAGAGCGACGGACCCCAAAGACAAAACTGTCTACCGCCAACGGCTGATTCCCCTTTACTGGGAACTGATTCGGAAGCAGGTCGAAGTGCTCAGTGAAGATACGGAAATGCCCCGGCGCCTGCTGATCCGTTACGGAGCCCTGCTTCCCAATGTCATTTCCGCAGAACAGAGGAAGATGCTATCCTCCATTATTTTTGAAAACAGACTGGAAGAACCGGTTCATTATGTCGACGAGTGGCTTCTCTATGTCGGTCGGGGAGAAGTAGCCCCCCTTGCAACCGATGAAGAATTCACCTACAGAAAAAAGAGCAAAGACGTAACGGCGATAAAACAGCAGCTGACGAAAGTCAGGGGGGAAAAGGATTCCTATATAGCTGCAATCAGAAATCTCGAAATCCGTCAGCAGTCTGTCGAAAAATCTCTGATGATGAAAGCGCAGGTCGTTTCAAGACATGAGAGGTCCCGGGTTTTCCCCGGCGTCCGCGATCCTTATAACCAGTCACAGAGAGCTTCACTCGGGGAAATTCTCTCTCATATCAAAGAGCTGCAGAATCTGGATAGAGAAATAAAAGAACGCTTTGACTCCCTCCGCAGAAACGGAGACAAACTGAAAAACCTGGAACAGCAGGCTCAAAGCGCCGGCCTGGGAACATCCCTGGATCCGAGACTGGCATCCAGAGAGGTCGACAGCATCAGGCAGATGGCGAAAATGTCGGTCGGACGCCAGGGCAATCATATGCCCATGCTTATGAAACAGTTTTTCTTCTCCAACATAAAAGCCATTGCCACCAGAGAAAATATCATTGATCTTCTGAGGCAGTTCGAAAATATTGATCCGGGGGTTTTCTGCAGGACTTTCAGACAGAAAACCACGCGAATTGTTCCCCATATCATTATTCTGCCCTGTTTCGGAGACAGAGGGCTTTGCTGGGAGCCTTTTGAAAAGACGAACAAATCGACGAGCCGGGGCAGAATCGGTATACCCATGTTTCCCAAAGACCTCAGAATCGCCATTTTAACAGCACTGGGAGATCTGCGTTGGCAGGTCGCCAAGGAAAAAGCCCAGCACTACTGGATGCAGGAAGGATTGACCGGTCATTACTACGAATGGTTTGATTCAAAAAAACTGAGGGGAGATGTAAGGCTTAAGTTTATTCAGGACTACATTCTATGGATGACAAAAGAATCTGAAGGCGTTCAGAAACTCGATAAAGATGTCCGGGGAATTTTCTGGAGAGACATGCCATTTCCCCTCCCGCTGAGAGAATCGCTCAGGAAAAGGGGATTTGTCTACAATGAATTGTTCAAGAAAGACAAAAACAGGGAAATGTCTGACGGGTATTAATGCTTTCTTTTAAAAAGAGGAGCAATGTACTTTTCCAGGTCCCATTTCCTGTTGATGAACTTGATGATCTGGGAATAGATGAGATAACTGCCCACGACGGAGAGCATAACGGCTCCAAGCGTCAGAACTGATACCAGCTGGCTGCTTGTTTCCGATGTAAAGGCATGGCCGATCAGATACAGAAAGAGGATAAGCAGTATAAGCATAATCCCGATATTCACGATTGTCCCCGCTATGAGAAACAGAAGAGTATTAAGCTTCTTGTTCATTTTTTTTTCTTCCTTCAAAAGCAAAAGTAATAAGCAGCAATATTCCGAATACGACAATAGATGAATCGGCGATATTGAAAACGGGGAAACGCTCCATTCCGAAAAGCCCGTAAAATTTGACACTGATGAAATCGACGACGCCATCGGGCCGGAAAATCCTGTCGACAAGATTACCTAATCCCCCGCCGAGGATACCCGCCATGATCCATCTCTGAAATGCCGAGATGGTTTCCGCTCTCAGAATATAGACGACAAGTCCGCCCATAACGATCAGGGGAATGATGATAAAGAGAATAACTCTGACAAAATTGGGAACAGAGTCCCCAAGACTGAAGGCGATGCCGAGGTTCTTGACATGTACGATCCATAGAAAATCGCTCCAGAAAGAAGCCCCGATCGAATTCACGGCTATGTTGTCGACAATCAGCTTTTTACTGATCTGATCGGCGATGATAAGAAAAGCCGACAGAACCATGGTCAGGCTTCTTTTCATATTTTTATTCACAAATCTTCTCCATATTTCCGGCAGGAATCAGAGTCCCGTGGGGATATCGATAAACACTGTATCGAGGGACAGTTCCCGCTTAATCTTTTCAGCCAGTAGTTTAACACCATAGACTTCCGTTGCATAGTGGCCCCCGCAGATCACATTGATTCCCGCTTCAAGAGCGGCGTGATAGAGGACATGCCCCGCTTCACCGGTCAGATAGAGGTCCGCTCCGGCCTCAATGGCCTGTTCGAGATCATAGGATGCGCTGCCGGAAATCAGAGCGACGATCCGTATTTCATCCTTGCCGAAGGGCAGAACGCGGACGCTTTCCTCCCAGCTTCCGAAAAGGCGGGCCGTTATCTCATCGCGGGTCAGCGGTTTTTCAAACTCCCCTTTCCAGCCGATATAAACCCCTTTGTAGGCTCCGAAGGGTTCCAGATTCTTCAAGCCCAGAGCCCGGGCCATTCCGGCGTTATTCCCCAGTTCCTCATGCATATCCAGAGGGAGATGAGCGGCGTAAAGCGCCAGATCGTTTTTTATCAGAATTTCCATTCTCCGGTAAAAATCTCCGGTTACAGGTATTACCCGCCCCCAGTACAGTCCGTGATGAACAAAGAGCATATCGGCTCCCGCCTCGGTGGCGCGGCGAAAACTTTCCAGCGATGCGTCGACAGCAAAGGCGATTTTCTTCAATGATTTATCAGACCTGCCCACCTGAAGGCCGTTCAGGGAAGCATCTCGGCCGGCCATTTCATCGATATTGAGAATTTTTCTTATCCATTTATCAAATTCTTCTACGTTCATAGAGCCATTGTAAATTATTATTAATGTCATGAATAGAAATATAAATGAACTTTCCTATGACGACCTGAAGTTGGCGGTAGAGATTCCCGATCATTCTTCCACCGGAGAAGACACGGGAAGCTGGGGCATTATCGGTCAGCCCAGAGCCCTCAAAGCCCTGAAGATGGGAATTGAAATAAAAGCAAAAGGATACAATCTTTTCGTCTCCGGAGACCCGGGGACAGGCCGGAAGACGGCAACCATGCAGATTCTCAAAGAGCACAGCCGGAAAACGTCGCCTCTGAAAGATATAGCCTATGTCTACAACTTCGACAAACCGGAAAACCCCAAAGTGCTCTATTTTCCCGAAGGTACGGCGTCCCGGTTCAGGAAAAAAATGAAAGAGCTTGTGGAAAAGCTGAAATCCATCATTGAGGAAAATCTGTCGGAGGAATCCTATAAAAGCGAAAGGGACAGGCAGATAACCCGGATTGAAAGCCGGGAGAACAGAATCCTCTCCGACTTCGAAGACAGGCTGGTGGAGGCGGGTTTCCGCACGATCCAGGTTCCTGATGAAGAGGATGAGGAAGCCCTGACCGACCTGGTTCCCCTTTACAATAACGAAGCTGTGACGTTTGAAGAGCTTCAGACCTTTGTAACGGCGGGGACCATTACGGAAGAACAGTGGCAGGCTTACCGGGAGCGCTACTATTACTTTATGGATGAGATGAAGAACATATTCTCTTCCATCAAAAAAGAGCGGGACCAGATGGAGAAGGACCTGAGGAAATCCGCAGAGGAGGCTGTCAGAAAAAGCATAGCCGGCGAACTGAGAAAAATCCGGAAATCATGGGCATCGACGGAAGTCCGGGAATACCTGAGGGAAATGGAAAAAGATGTCATACAGTTTCACAGCCTCCTCATCGATGAAAACGCCGAGGAGGAGATGGGCGATCTGTTATCGGAACGTTATGATGTCAATATCATTGTGGAACACGGCAAAGAGGATCAGCTGCCGGTGCTTACGGAAAACCACCCCACCGAGGCCAACCTATTCGGAACCATAGAAACGACAGTGGATTTGAGCGGAGAGGGCCGCACTTCATTTATGATGATCCGCAGCGGTTCTCTGATTACCGCGTCGGGAGGCTTCCTCATCCTTCAGGCCGAAGACATCCTGAAGAACGACGAGCTCTGGAACAGCCTGAAACGGGTTCTCCAGACCGGGCAGGTGGAAGTTCGGGGACAGCAGTCCCCTCTGGGAATTCCCATGACCAATATGAAGCCCGAGCCGGTCAAAGTTGATACCAAGGTCATCATTATCGGACCGGCGGACCTCTATTTCACACTTTCCCAGCTGGACAGCGACTTTCTCAAACATTTTAAAATCAGTGCCGAATTCGACTCCGATATGGAGCGGAACGAAACAACGATAGGAGAGTATACCGGTTTTATCCACAACCTCATAGCCAAGGAAGAACTGAAACCGATCGAGAGCGACGGGATTCTGGAAGTCTGCCAGTACGGTATCAAACTTTCCGAGAGGAGGGACCGTCTGAGCACCAGGTTTTCTCTTATCTCCGACCTTCTCCGGGAATCGGATTACTGGGCTTCTCGAGAAGGGAAATCAAGAATAGACAGAGAATCGGTTATTCAGGCCATCAGGGAAAAAAACTACATTCTGAATCTGCCGGAAGAAAAACTGGATGATCAGATCGGCCGAGGTGTCATACTGATAGACCGCGAAGGAACAGCCGTGGGTGCTGTGAACGGACTGGTCGTCCTGGACAGGGGATATCATTCCTTCGGGCTGCCCGTGAGAATAACCGCCTCCGCCGGTCCCGGGAAAGAGGGTGTCATAAATATTGAAAGGGAAGCAGGCCTTTCGGGAAATATTCACGACAAAGGGGTATTCATACTCGAAGGTTATCTGCGAAAGAGGTTCGGAGACAACTACCCTCTCTCTTTCACATCCTCCATCTGTATGGAGCAGTCCTATTCCGGAGTCGACGGGGACTCGGCTTCCGCGGCGGAGCTGTTTTCTCTGATTTCTGAAATTACCGGGATCCCGCTCCGTCAGGATCTGGCCGTTACGGGGTCGATCAACCAGCTCGGATACATTCAGCCTGTAGGCGGGGTGTCGGAAAAAATAGAGGGGTTTTTCACAGTGTGCAGCAAAAACCGGCTGACGGGGACACAGGGGGTTATTATTCCCGACAGCAACCGCGACAATCTTCTGCTCCCGGCCAGGATTCTCGATGCGGTTAAAGAGGGAAACTTTCATATCTACACCATGAAAACTGTCGATGACGGACTGGCTCTTCTGACGGGAATGGATCCGGGGATAAAGAATGAGAACGGCCATTATCCAGATCAAAGCCTGAACGGGATAATCGATAAAAAACTGAGAGATTTCAGCCGCTTGAGCCGGGAAGAGAGGTAAACTTTCTTGACAGTACTCAGGCCCCCAATATAATTTTATATATAACCGAAATCAGTTTCCCGTAAGGAAGTGCATCAGTGGCTCTTAATATTGACAGAGAAAAAATCATTCGAGCTGTAAGACAGTCTATCCCATTGGCCATAACAACGTACAAGTTGCCCCATGAAACGGAAATGGACCTGGAAAATGTTCTGGGGATGTTTTTGAAGGAAATGGACCAGGATATGTTGAAAGACCGGCTGGCGTATTGTCTCCGGGAGCTCGCTGTCAACGCAAAAAAGGCCAACACCAAGAGAGTGTATTTTGAAGATAAAGGCCTCGACCTCGCCAATAGAGAACAATACGAAGAGGGAATGAGGAATTTCAAGGAAGATACATTTAACAATCTCGAGTATTACCTGAACCTGCAGAAGGAAAAAGGACTTTATATCAAAATCATCTTCCACAGCCGCGGCAAGAAATTCAAGATTTCCATCAAGAACAACGTTGAGATCAACCGGAAGGAGCAGATGAGGATTTACGACCGCATAGCCCGCTCCAGAGCCTTCGACTCCATGGAAGAGGCTTTTGCAGAAGTACTCGACGACTCGGAAGGGGCTGGTCTGGGAATCGTTATCCTTATTCTCATGCTCAGAAAAATGGGCCTCGATGAGGAAGCCTTTGAAATCGAAGGAGAGAACGGCGTCACAACCGCTTCCATCACCATACCCATGGGAGAAGTCCATCTTGAAAAACTGGACCTTCTCACCAGACAGATTGTCGATGAAATTGAAGCTCTGCCCCAGTTTCCCGACAACATCGTCCACCTGCAGAAACTGATTAATGACCCCGACTCGGAAATCTCCGAAATCGCGCGGCGGATAGCAACCGACCCGTCTCTGACAGCAGACCTTCTGAAAACCGTAAACTCCGCCCAGTTCATGCTCCCGAATAAAGTCGATAATATTGCCGACGCCGTAAAGATGGTCGGTCTCCGCGGTCTCAAGAATCTGCTTTACAGTTACGGAACAGAAAAAATATTGAACTTCCCCGAAAAAAAGGAGCTATGGGAACATGCCCACAGAACTGCCTATTACTCCTACAACCTGGCGAGGAACAGAAGGCTGAAAAAAGAGATGGTCGACGACGCTTATATCGGAGGCATCCTCCACGATATGGGTAAAATCGTTTTTTCCAACGTCCATCCTATGCTGATTGAGAGGATTCAGGAATTTTCCACGGAAAAGGAAATTCCGGGCGAACTGTTTGAAAGATTATCTGCCGGTTACAATCACGCGGAAGTCGGTGCTAAAATTGCGGAGAAATGGAATTTCCCCGACTCCCTTGTCGCTGCTATCGGCTACCACCACACACCGGAAGCCAGCCCGGCGGATTACAAACCGCTCGTTTACACGATCTATCTGGCCAATGCCATCTGTAATCTGGAAAAAAAGGAAATAAGCTTCGACCAGCTGGACGAAAAAGTTCTGGCCTTCTTCAAAATATCCAATGAAAGCCAGATAAAGCATATTATGACGAGGCTTGCCAAAGATTTCGAAAACGAAAGATCGAAGATTTAGCTTTTTCCTCTTTACTTTGCTTTTTATATATATTATATTCCATATATACAAAAAGAATAAAAAGGAGCGGCTATGACAGTTAAAATATACTCTACGCCCACTTGTTCATACTGCAATATCGCAAAAAAATACTTCCGCGAACACAATATAAAATTCACAGACTTCAATGTTATGATCAACCCCAAGAGAGCCCAGGAGATGGTCGACAAGTCCGGTCAGCGCGGCGTTCCCGTTATCGATATAAACGGGAAGATAATCGTGGGGTTCAATCAGGCTGAAATAGAAAAAAGTCTTAAAAGGTAATAGTAAACCATTTCTGAAGAGCTATTCCCGTGGCGACAGAGACGTTTATAGACCCTTTTACACCTCCCGTCCTAATCGTTACCCGCCCCAGACTGCTGTCCGCAGCATCTAAAGAGGCGGGACTGACGCCAAGTTCTTCAGATCCGATGATAAGTGTTCCTTTTTCCGGAAAAGGGAAGGATTCCAGAGAGAGTCCCCCCAGCTCCAGCGCGAAAAGAGGATAAATGAGATCATCTAATTTCCCATAGCTCCATGGCAGCAAATCGGTACAGCCCATGGAGCTTCTTTTTGCCCTTCTGTGTTCAGGGGAACAGGTTTCTCCGGACAGAATGATTTTCTTAATCCCGAACGATTCGGCGCTCCGGAAAATAGACCCGACATTAAAAGGGGAGCGGATACCGTCCAGATAGAGAAACAACTCACCCGACAATCGTTTCTTTACGGAGCCCTCTCCACTCAGAGAGAAATCCCAATCTCCCGATTCGGCCCCGATAGCCTCCTGCAACCTGTAACGGAGGGAATTGCACTTCCATAAAAGGTCATCCCTACTCCCGTCCTCCTCAAGGAGGGATTTTAAATAAACAGAGGCTTCGCGTACCTTTTCTTTATAGAAACTATCCCCGAGAATCAGATCCGCCAATCCGTTCAGATATAATAAATCCACAGATTTTCCGGCTTTCAAATCCTCTTCAAATCCCTGAAGCAGAAGAGGATATTTCCTTCTTCTGGTGCCATCTTTCAGAGAAGCCAGTTTCCGCAATGTTATCATCAATAGGCTTCCCGGAGGATTTCAAAAAGGCTGTCGGCCCCTGCGGACTGACCGCCTCGGGAGAGCAGCGAAGATGTGATATCGGAGCAGATGGATAATTCATCGGATTTTATTTTCATCTCCTCCAGACGGGCCGGAAGTTTGTATCTGGCGATCATACTTCTGACAATGGTACTCACAGAATCCCTTTCGCCGAGAGAGGACCACTCGAGGCCCTCTTTCAAGGCTCTGGCTGCCATTCCGGCTTTATCGGACTGGGCATAGAAAGATGAATCGAAAACATGGGGATAAAGCGTCGTTACCAGAGACACCCGGGGAACCTTATAATAAGACCCTGTAACATAAGCCAGCATCAAACCGGGAAGGGGTCCTGTCATGGATAACGCCATAGCGGAGCTGACCGAAGCCTCACAGGCAATTTTTCGCAGATTCAAATCACCGGGATTGCCGGAAATTCTATCCAGTATGGAAGCGACTTTACCGATAGCATCCAAAGCAGCTGTTTCGACGAGAAAAGAGGATTGCCGGCTGATAAAAGCCTCAACAGAGGACAGAAGTATTTCCATCAGAGCCAGTAGAGTATAACGTGGAGGGAGAGTTACTGTCAGAGTCGGATCAACAATAATCTGCTTGGTACTGAATGGAGGCAGATGGGCGACAGCCGAAGTTCTATGCCGGCTTTCCGTCATAAAACAGGATTCCGAGAGAAGGAAGGGATCGCGAAGAGAGGTCGGAACGGTGATCAGAGGCAGGATTTTTCTCCTAGAGACCCGGTCCGTAAAGAAATCATCAATATTGCCCTCTCCCGCAGCCACGAAAGCAACAGCTTTGGCAAAGGAGAGAGTCCGGACGCCACCGAGACCGACGATCACCTGACTGTGGCTTCTCTCGGCTATCGAGACGGCTTCCTCGATGGAAAAAGTCGATGCCGATGATTTCACATCACTGTAGACCAGAACTTTCAGATGCTTCTTTTCAAGAATATCCTTTACGTATTCCAGAGTTCCCGTCGTTTTATGAACAGAATCTGAAATGAGAAGGACCCGTTCCCCCCAACTCGAAGCCTCGCTGCCGAGCCGCAGGATTTCCTTATTCCCGAAAATTAATGACCCCGGAAATTCCAATCTGATTTCAGCCATACACCCCTCTCATTCGCAGCAAAAAAAAGACAGAGATGAACCTCTGTCTTTTTTCCAGGATTCCCGCTGTTTTCTGTCAGCGGATTCCGAACATATCCATGATGCTGTCGGCAACTTCACCGAGCACTTTGTCGTTGATGTAATTGGGATCCTGAAGCTTGGCTTTGACTTCTTCAACCCTGTCCATTCTGATATCGGGAGATGATTTGGCCGTGTCAGCGGCTTTCAGGAGTTCCGCGCTTCTTTTGGCTTCATCCGAAACATTGACAGAATCCGCTTCGTTTTTCTTGACAACTTTTGATGTCTTGCTGGTTTTGTTGTATTTGGCTACCGGATCAACGGGACCCAATCTGTCTATTGTCATCTTATCTCCTTTGCTCCCACATTAATACTATCGTCAGAATTCCGATAACATTAACATTTTATTTACCCGAAACAAGAATTGCGAACTCACCTTTAATTGTAACCTCTTTTCCCAGCATTTCAAGGAGACTTTTAGTCGTACCCTCGATATACTGCTCATGAATTTTGGTCATTTCGCGGCCGATCAGGGCTGTTCTTTCCGGCTCCAGTTCAGTCAGCTCACCTAATAATTTCTCTATCCTGAAGGGTGACTCGTAGAGGATAAAAGCCTCTTCCCTGTCGAGAAGCTCCCTCAGCCGTTTCTTCCGTTTGCCCGATTTCTGAGGCAGAAAACCTTCAAAAAGAACGCTTTTCCCTTTGTAGCCGCCGATACTGGCCAGTGCCGTCTGAGCAGAAGGACCGGGTACGGGTATCGTCCTCAAACCGGCGTCCCGCGCGGTCCTGACCAGGATGGATCCGGGATCGCTGATGCCCGGTGTCCCCGCATCGGAAACATAGGCGACGTCCTTACCCTCTTCCAGAAGCTTGATTATGCCTGCAGCGCTCTGTACCTCATTCCTGGCCCGGCAGCTGATCGTATGTTTGGCAATACCGTAATGGGCCAGCAGCTTTTTGGACAGCCTTGTATCCTCGCAGGCGATGACATCGACTTTCTTTAGAATCTCAACGGCCCGGTAGGTCATATCTTCCAGATTGCCGATGGGAGTTGCTACAATATAAAGATCACCCATATAAATTATTTTACCGATTAATAGATTGCTTGCCTACATTCAAAACCGGCACTAAACTCATAATGTATGGATATTGATCATTATGTCCTGCTTTCCTGATCATTCCGGGAAAATTCAATCATATTGAAAATAATTAAAGAAAAAGTAATGCTATTGAAAATTGCCGTAGCTGTCCTTCTGGCAGCCGTACTCGTTTTAATAATAATTTCCCTTCTCAATAAAAACCGCTCCGAAAACAATAAAAGCGATGAGCCTTTCCGGAAGGAAAACTCCTATCGGAACTGCCCGTTGTGCGGGACGCCACTGCTCAGAGGAGAGACGGTCCATTCACACCTCTTCCCGGGAAAGCCCGACGGCATGATGTATATCTACGGATGTCCCTTCTGCCACAGGGAACACCCCCGCTTCAAGGGTGGCCGCGATGTCCAGAGGATCTGTCCGTTCTGCAAGGGGAAGATTCCCGAAAAAGGCTGGGTGATTGCCAGGGTTTTCGAAAAACCGGAGAAAACCCATGTCCATGTTCTGGGCTGCACAGTCTGCCGGAAAGGAAAATGATTTTGTTGACGACTGGTTCCGGTTTTCATATTACAATTTAAGTTATCGGACAAATCCGTGAGGGAGATGGGCATATGGAATATACAAAAACGAACGATATAGCCATTAGAGATATACGCGATGAATTCATAAATAAAAATGAATTTTCCTGTACCCTACCTTATTCTTCAAAGGAAGGAGATGTTTTCCTCTCCCATGCCTTCAGAACGATTCACGAGGAACAGAAGCAGGAGAACATGTTCATTCACCTGGAATATGTCTTAACGGAACTTGTCCTGAACGCTTCGAAATCCAACCTGAAGCGCCTTTACTTTACGGAGAAAGGCCTGGATATTTTAAGCATCGGGGATTACGAAAAGGGAATGAAAACTTTCCGCAAAGAAGCCATGGGAAACCCGGCCTTTGAAGAGAAGCTGAAGCAGGCGGCGAAGTTTGTCAATTTCAGCGTCAAGTCCGACGGGACGACCATCAATATCCGCATATCCAATAACAGCCCCATGCTCGATATCGAGCGGAAGCATATTAATGAAAAGCTGAGCATAGCCCACGGCTTCGAGGATATCACCGACCTTTTCAACCAGACTTTCGATTCTTCGGAAGGGCGTGGGTTCGGATTGATCATCATCGTTATGATGCTGAGAAAAATTAGTCTCAATGAAAATGCCCTGATCTTTACAAATGAAGGGGAAAACTCTGTCGTTTCCATCCATATCCCCATAAGCACGCTCCAGAAGGACCACGGGAAAATCATTGCCAGCGAAATCGCCGTTGAAATGGAACGGATGCCTCAGTTTCCAGAAAGCATCATAGCTCTCCAGAAAGAGCTTTCCGACCCTAACTGTTCCTTTGCTACCATTGCCGGTAAAATCACCTCGGACCCCTCTTTGACAGCTGAAATCATAAGGATTGCCAATTCTCCGGTCTATAAAGTGAGGAGCGAAATTACAGATGTGGCCGGTGCTGTCAGGATCATGGGTATGCTCGGTGTTAAATCGGTTCTCTACAATTACGGCATGAACAAAGTGATGCAGAGTAAGTACGACAAAAACGTCATCAAAGAGGTCAACGAACACTCCTATTACGTGGCGAGGGTTTCCGCTTATCTGGCATCGTTTAAAAAGCTGGGAAAAGTCACAGAGGATATCTACATTGCCGCCCTTCTTCACGATATGGGAAAAATCATCGTTAACTCCATGAACAGAGACCTGGAAAGCAACCTGAAAAAACTCTGCACGGAGAAATATATCCCCATTTCCGTTCTCGAGGACCTGACAAAGGGTTACAATCACGCCATGATCGGCTCGGAAGTAGCGGAAAAGTGGAACTTTCCGGAAAAATACATTACGGCTATAGCCTTTCACCACATCCCCCTCGATGTGACAGATGAATACAAGGACCTGATTTATGCCATCTATCTGGGTAATGAGCTCTA
>JAFGXR010000067.1 GCA_016936555.1 Spirochaetales bacterium
CTTCTGAGAAGAACGGCTGGAAAGGGACATCCCTGCATCAATTGCGGTCTTCTCGAGCTGGATGTCGATAAAGAGCTGGTTCGGCGCGACGGAGAGATTATCTCTCTCAGTCATTACCAGTTCCTCCTTCTCAAACTGTTTATGGAGCATCCGGGACAGGTCTTTTCCAGATTACAGCTGATGGAACAGGCGCTCGAGGGATCTCCCGAAATCTTTGATCGCTCGGTGGATGCCCATATTAAAAGGCTGAGAAAAATCATTCACAGCGAAACTTACAGGCCTATCGAGACTGTATACGGATCAGGATACAGGTTCCAATGCTGAAACGGAGAAACACTCTTCTTGTCAGAATCCTCTTTTCTTTTATTTTCATCATAATTCTCACCATGTCTGTAAGTATCATCACGGAGTATTTTTCCGCCGTAAACAAAATGCCGGACCTGCTTACGGAAATCCGTTCGAAAAGCGTCGCGCTTCAGATCTCCGATTCTTACAGCCGGGAAAAAAACTGGGATTTCCTCAGCCGTGATTATTTCAGGGATACTTCCTCTAACAGGGGCGGCAATTCCGATAATCTTCTGCTCCGTTATATCGTAAGAGACGGTTCAGGGCATACGGTATACAACAGTTTCACCACGCTGACCGAGAGAATCGATGTCCCATTAAGAGAGGGGAAATCATCGGCTCTCAAAGACGGCGATACGGGGGAGAATATCGGTTCCCTGACCGTCTACATAAGCGCTCTCTATGTCGACGAAGAGGTGGAGGAGTACATACTGTCGGTTTTCAAAGACAGGATCACTCAATCCATATCCCTTCTTGTTATCGCCCTTATCATAGCTGCTTTTCTCTCGGCCAGGATAAGCAAACCGGTTCGCCAATTGACGGAAGGCGCGGAAAAAATAGCCATGGGGAGGGAAAGCTCTCTTCTTCCCGCATCCTATTCCGGAGAACTGGGGCGGATGACCGATGCTTTCAATGCCATGATAGATTCTCTGGACAAGCAGAAAGAGCTACGGAAGACCCTCATCCGCAATGTGTCCCACGACATAGCCACGCCTCTCAACATCATCAGACTCGAAGCAAAGGGTCTTATGGACGGTCTATCCATCGCCGGGGAGGGGGCGCCCCTCATCATCGAGGAAGTGGATAAGCTGAAGAATTTTGTCAATGATCTGAACTGGCTGGCGGAAACCGATTCGGGAGAGTTCCGCATGAATAAAGAACTGAGCTCTCTGGGCGCTCTTGTCGGATCTGAAGTCTCCCGGTGGGGGAATCAGGCTGCCGCCAAGGGTGTCCGGCTCGAATACATCCTACCGGAAAAAGTACTGCCTCCTGTTTTGCTGGATCGTTTACGCATTTCCGAAGCGCTGGGTAATTTTATTGATAACAGCCTTAAATATTGCGGTCCCGATGGGAAAGTTGAAGTTTCCCTTTATTCCGAGGGACGATACGCCGTCGTATCGGTCAGCGATGACGGTCCGGGTCTGGATGAAAGTGAGCGCTTATCCGTTTTCGACCGCTATTACAGGGGGCTCGGGGCGGAAAACGGCTCTGTGGAGGGGCGGGGGCTCGGCCTTTCTATCGTCCGGCAGATCGCCGTATCCCACGGCGGTAAAGTGGCGGTAACCAGTGAAAAGGGAAAGGGGAGCACTTTCTTCCTCTATCTTCCCCTATAACCTCTGTATACTTGCTTTCTCCTCTCTATATGAGTATGATAGTCATGAAAAATCAGGAATCTCCTTAGTGGCACGATTGTACCGGATCGCATCGTCTCGGAATTGAATCCTATAATGTTTCCGGTGTTCTGCCGTAAGGTCCTTGAGTATATTAAGAGGTTTGCGAATATGGATATATACAACGCGGGGGTAGAAGAGGAGCTGGCTGTTCTCCGGAAAAAAGCCGAACCGGTAACAGAGTTTGACGAAAAGCTGTCAGCTCTTATCGATGCCATGTGCGAGGCAATGTTCGAGAACAAGGGAATCGGCCTTGCGGGACCGCAGATCGGCGTGGAGAAGAGACTTTTCGTCTGTTCTGTCGACGGCTCAGACCCAGTCGCCTTTATCAATCCCGAAATCATCGAAACATCTCTGGAGACAGCTGTCTATGAAGAGGGGTGCCTCAGCCTTCCCGGTATCTACGCCGATGTGGAGCGTCCTGAAAGAGTGGTGATCCAGGCCTATAATAAAAAGGGACGTCCCTTTAAAGTCGAAGCGGAAGGACTGCTGGCGACATGTGTCCAGCATGAGCTCGATCATCTGAACGGCACGCTCTTTGTCGATTATCTCCCGGAGAAAAAGCGGGAAAAATTTCTGAAGAAGCTGGAAAAGGCGCAGAAGAAGAAATGAGGATTCTTTTTGCCGGAACACCTGAAATCGCTGTACCTTCCTTAATAGCGCTTTCCCGGGAATTCGAGGTCTGCGCTGTTCTGACCAATCCAGACAGGGAAACCGGACGGGGGAGAAAAATTGTCAGTTCCCCTGTTTGTGAAGCAGCAAGGGAACTCGGTCTCAAAGTGCTTCAGCCGGAGAAGCTAGATGAAGAGTTTCTCGATGAAGTCAAAAAACTGAAGCCGGACCTTCTCGCGGTTATTGCTTTCGGCAGGATTTTCAGAAAAAATTTTCTCGATCTCTTTCCGCTCGGCGGAATTAATCTTCACCCTTCGCTGCTTCCCAGATACAGAGGTCCCTCTCCACTCAGCGAAGCCATCAGAAAGGGCGACGCTCTTACGGGCATCACCGTTCAGAGGGTCGCTTTGAAAATGGACAGCGGAGATATCATCCTCCAGCCGGAACTTAAACTGGACGGAAGGGAAACCACAGGATCGCTGACCGAAAAAGTCGCCGCTCTGGGCGCACCGCTTATGGTTGAAGCTGTACAGATTCTCAAGAGAGATCCCGAAGCCGGCACGCCTCAGAACGATGGGGACGCCACTTTCTGCAGGCTTATAACAAAAGAGGACGGACTTATAAACTGGTCCGATTCCGCAGAGTCAATCGAAAGAAACATCCGGGCTTTCAGCCCCTGGCCGGGAGCGTTCAGCTGGTACGGCGATAAAAAAATAAATATACTGGAAGCGGAAGTTTTTAAAGGTGAAGTGCCTTCGGGAACGGCGGGAACAGTTTTGTCCTATAGTAAGAAAGACGGGATCCTCATAGCAGCGGGTTCCGGTATTCTTGCGGTCAGACGCCTGCAGCTGCAATCGAAAAAACCGATGGATTACATATCCTTCGTCAACGGCAATCGCGATTTTGTCGGATCAATATTACATAGCCCCTCAGGAGACAATGCATGAATATCAAGTCGTTATTTAATCTAAAAGGGAAGGAGGCTCCCGGGGATTCTCTCAATGAAAAGTCGGAAGAGATTACAGATGAGGAATCTGTTTTTTTCAAAAGAGCGTTATATATCATCATCGCCGTTTTCGCGGTAATGTTTTTTTCATTTGCCATTACGTTTTTCCTTTCGATCCGGGGTGAAGAGAAAACAACCGTTCCCGATGTCGAGGGGATGGAACTCGTCGAAGCGCTGATCGACCTGCAGGTCAAGGAGCTGTATCCCCGCGTTCAGGTTCGTTATTCCGATGACCCTATGACCAAGGGAACTATTATCAAACAGGATCCTCCCGCCGGCGCCATTGTTAAAGCGGGGCGCCGCGTTACTATTACGGTCAGCAAAGGGGCGGTCGTCGACAAGGTCGGTGATTATGTCGGAATGGACCTCAATGACGTCAAAGTGGATTTTCAGATACAGTTTACGACATACAAACCGAATCTGGTAATCAAAGAGCCGGTTATCTACGAATATGATTCGACTCCTCCCGGGACCATTATCGCCCAGAGACCCGATCCCGGTACAGCCATTTCCGGTCTCACTGAAGTGGAATTTGTCGTCAGCAGAGGCGAGCCGGGAGAAGAGATGGTTGTCGGCGATTATATGGATATGTCCTGGAATGATGTTGTGAAAAGATTGACCCGTGCCAACATTCCCTTTGTCTTTACTGTAAATCCCGAAGCAGAAGGGAACGGCAATGTCGTCGCGCAGGAACCTGCCGCAGGAGAATCTGTCAAAACAGGCTCGGTGCTCAGTTTTACCATCGCGCCGCCGGAGGAAACCGCAGAAGGTCTGGTTTTCGGACTGTTTGAGTATTCCGTTCCGGAATACCCCGTCTATGTAGATATGAAGTTCGAAGCGTTTACTCCTTCTTCGCGGGAGAGAAGAACTATTTTTGAAACAAAGCATCCCGGCGGAAAGATCGCCATTCCCTATAAGGTTGCAGTGGACACGGAACTGATCCTCTCTATTCTGGATAAGGAAGTCATCCGCTACAAAGTGACGAACCAGTAGGTCAACTGCGGCAAGGCCGCATTCGTATCATTGAGAAGGGGCTGAGGCAATGGACTTTTGCCGCAGCCCCTTTTTTATTTGACTGAAGCAGCTCTGAAGTAAAATAATTTATAAGGGAGTACCTGTTTATGAAATCGCTTCAGTCAAGACTGACTTTACTTATCATTCCTCTTCTGCTTATATCGGCTGTCGCCGGATTAACATTGTTTTTCCTCCGTCCCATATGGATCGGGGTGCCGGTTGCGCTTGTCCTTCTCCTTCTGTCTATAGGGATATTCCGAATAATCATCAGACTGACTGTTCTTCAGCCTCTGTTCCGCATGAAGGGGGAGGCTGACGGAGAAGCGGGAATAACTGTAGAGGGGAAAAGCGAATTTGCAGAACTGGCCGATAGATTGAACAAAAGGATCGAATCCCTCCGGGAAAGAGAAGAAGCGTCCAGAGAAGAACTGATCAGTCGTATCAAAACGGCTGAAAATGAAAAATACCTCCGGAATATCAACGAAGGGCTTCTTTTTATCGATTATGGGCAGATCATTTCACGATATCATTCAAGAGCTCTGGGAGAGATCTTTGACCGGGAGGAAATCGGAGGTCAGCATCTGTCGGATTTTCTCTACCCGAACCGCGAAGAAGCGAGGGAAAAGAGAAAGATTCTGGAAAAATTTATCCTGGGGCTCTTCCATAACCAGAAACTGATAGAAACTATTGATGATGAAACCAACCCTCTGTTTAATATCTGGATTTCCCGGGACGACGGGCGGAGAATCCTGGTCGACGGTTCTTTCAGAAAAGTGGAGGAAAACGGTGACCTTGTTCAGCTCATGATTATATTCCGGGACAGGACCGATGAGGGAATCCTTGAGAAGAAGCTGGATGAAAGCGATATGAGGTCCGATTTTGAACTGGATACGATCATAGCTATACTCAGAGCCGGTCCCGGTCCTTTTCTCCAGTTTATTGAAGAAAGTGACAGAAGGCTGGTCGGTTTCCGCGAAAATATCCTGAAAATTGAAGATAAGACAGTTCTGGAACAGTCTCTTCGCGATATCAGCTCCATGAAGTGTTCCGCTGCCTATTTCGATTTCCGGGCTGTGGAAAAACTCTGTAATAATCTGGAAGATATTCTGACCGAGTTCCGCAAAGGCAATTACGCGAGAAAAGAGGCGCTCGATATTATCATCGATGATATCTATATGCAGTTCGACGGTGTCAAAGAGCTGATCTCCCGTTTCCGGGAATTCCTCTCTTCGGAACAGGGGCGGGCTTACGAAATCAGGAAAAATGAACAGGAACATTTTTTTGATACCCTGAAGATTATGATGAACCGCCATGCGGACGAACTGAAAAAAAACGTGGATTTCAATTTTACAAGTGAATATGAAAACTATGAAAGAATCGGCGATGTGAAGGATCCGATTATTCATCTGCTCAGGAATGCGCTCGATTATGGAATAGAAAGTCCTCAGGACCGGATAGCCGGCGGGAAAGAGGAGAGGGGTAAAATCACACTATCCATTGTTCACAATCAAGGTGGTGGTGCCAGAATCATGGTGGAGGATGACGGCGCCGGTATCGATTTCGATAAGATCCGGGACATTGCCGTAGAAAAGGGCTTTATTAAAAAAGAGGAGTCTCCCGGTCAGGCCAATCTTGTCAGAGCCATGTTCAGCAGCGGATTCTCTTCCCGTTATGAAATGTCCGGGTTGTCGGGCCGTGGTGTCGGCCTTGCCGCCGTTAAAGAGATTGTCTCGGGACTGGGTGGAAAAATAGCTGTAAAAACCGAAAGACTTAAAGGTAGCCGATTCAGTGTAGATTTACCGCTGCGCGGCTGATAACTCTTCTTTATGGGTATGCCAGAATTCCAACATATACTGCTGAACATCGAGAAAGAACTCTCTTTGCAGAGCTATGCCCTCTTTTGTGATATAGCGGTAATGCCAGCATTCCCACATATACCCCGTTACCTCTTCCATCCCTTTGGGATAGGAGAGAGAGAATCCGAAATCCCCCGCATGGGCTTCAAGCCATTTCCCCTCCGGGGTGAGAGCGTAGGAGTCGTCGATGGTTCCCAGGTCCACCGCTGTACCGAGCTGATGCTGTGAGGTTCCGGGCCGGGCTGAGAAACGGTCAGCCTCATCCTGTCCGTAATTGGCTACGTAGCGGTTGTAGAGCATTTCCTGGTAATCATAATCCCTGTATCCCGAGGCGAAGACAATCTCCAGATTGTCTTGTGCGGCAGCATAGACCAGCTCTTTCAGAGGTTCTATGATGAGCGAGCTGACCTCTCTTTCTCTTCTGGTGAAAGGGATGCCGAAATCGGAAGGCCGGACAGTTTCCTCAGGACCCTGATCCCTTGTCAGGAAGTTGTTTTTATCGGCGAGATAAAACAGTTCTTCCGGCTGGCCGAGAATAAAATCCGCCAGGTCGAGAAACCTTTCGGGAGAAGCCAGAATGTTTTCCCGGATCTCATCGGGCTGATCCCCGATCATTATCGTCAACTGATCAAGATTGAGGTTAAAGGAGGAGTGAATCATGGCGTCGCCTCCGAAACAGCCCGATGCCGTAAATCCGAGTAGTAAAAAAAAGAAAAATCTGAAACCCATGGGAGTATTTTATCCCATTGTGAATCTTCCGAAAAGAGGGTGCAGCCACTTGACGGGAGCCGGCGGGGCGGGGAAAATAGCAGAGCATGAAAAAAGCAGTCTTTTTTTTGTTCTGTATAGTGACGGCAGTCGTTTCGGTAAACGCTGTCAGTAGAGATATAAACGACCGGCCTGACATCATCAAGGAAGTGGGGCCGAATCTTCATTACGGTGTTTCTCTCAGAAGCGGTTTTCTCAAATCGGTGGATGGAGGACGGAGCTGGGTCGGCTATAACAACGGCCTGCCCGGACGCATGGTCTATCCATTTACGGAGAACGGTGTGAAAATGCTCACATCCGTCACCTTCGATGTGAATGACCCCGGACGAATTCTTGTTTCCTCGCCGAGAGAAATATTTCTCTCGGAAGACGGAGGAGAAATATGGTCGCAGATATCACTCAAATCACCATTCAAATACTCCAATTACATCACATCGCTGGCCTTGAATCCCATGAACAGAGGTTCGATCGTTGTGGGAACATCTTTCAGCGGAATTTTCGAAACATCTGATTCGGGCCGTACATGGACGAGAATTTCCGATGCCATTCCGGAACTGTACAGAGGCGCCGGGTTTTACGAGGAGATTACGGCCATTGCTCTCTCTCCCTATGACGACGGGGTGCTCTATTATCTGAGCGGTCCGACAGGAGAGCTCTATTATTCGGACAGGGACCGACGGACATGGATCAATATCGAGCTCCCTTTCGGAAAAGAGGAGCGCGCCCTGTCGATGAATTTTGCACAAGCCGAAGATTCCGATTCTCCCGGATCCCCTGCGTTTATTCTCCAGGTCAATACCGATAGAGCCTCCTGGGTTTACAATCCCGAGAGAAGCTGGTGGTGGCGGAAAGATATGCCCCTCAGGGCTGAATACACCCCCGATCCGGGCAAGATGTTCAGGCTGGAAAAAGCCGCCGGTAAATACGGGATCTACATATCCTCCTGGCATGCATCGGGAGAAAGGCTGGATAACCATCTGCAGTTTGTCCTGGATAAAAAAATGAATTCCATTGTGGTCGATATGAAAGATGATGACGGTTACCTGACCTATGACAGCCGTTTCTCCCGGGCCTTGGAAATCGGTGCTGTCACGCCCCGGTTTTCTATTGAAGAGCTCCTGCAGAAAGCTCATGAAAGAGGCATCTACGTCATCGCCCGTCTACCCGTTTTCAAGGATTCTGTTCTCTACAGGTATGATGGAGGGCGATATGCTCTCAAGGATAAAAATACCGGGGGAACCTGGGGGAAACTCTTTAAAAATGAAAATGAAGAGACCGGTGAGGTTACCTACGATCAAAGGGAGTTCTGGGTCGATCCCTATTCGGAGTACGTATGGGAGTACAATGTGGGGATCGCCGAAGAGCTTCAGAGCCTGGGCGTCGATGAAATCCAGTTTGACTATATCCGGTTCCCCACCGACGGGGACCTCTCGGCCATAGAGTACGGCTATGCCAGGCCGGGCATGCTGAGGATAGAAGCTCTGGAATCATTTCTCGTTATGGCGCGGGAGAAAATCAGCATCCCTCTCAGTACAGATCTTTACGGATTCAACTCCTGGTACCGCATGGGCAATTGGAACGGACAGAATATCGAAATGGTGAGCCACTATGTCGATGTCATCAGTCCCATGTACTACCCCTCTCATTTTCCCGGAGAATTCCTGAGCGAACTGCCCTATCTGGACAGGGCCGAGGAAATCTACAGGGAGGGAAGCCGGCGGTCGTCTCTCTTCGCCGGTCAGAGGAGTCTTATCCGGCCCTATGTGCAGGCCTTTCTGATGGGGCCGGAACTCAAAATGGATGATGAGGAGTACACAATGTACCTCAACCGCCAGATAAAGGGGACCGAGGAGTCTTCGACGTCGGGATTTTCCCTCTGGAATGCTTCCAACCGCTATTACATGGTCAGCGACAGTTTTTCCGAGTATTTCCGGTGAACCCATTTAAAATTTAAATTAGTGACTTTCCCGGAAACATTCCCTATAATGGGGCTATGGGCAACCGGACATTCAGAGAGAAACTCACGCAGGCCCGCGCGCTGGCTTCAGCGGGAAAATACAGAGATGCTCTTGTCTTGATCATCGACGAAGAGGTGTCCAGCGTAAGGGAGCTCTTCAATAAAATTGCCATTCTCATCGATGGGGGATTCGCCCTGCGCGATGAAAAAGTTCTCCGTTACGGCATATACCTTTTTGAAGAGCACCACAGCGAGATCATCGTTCTGGTTGATTACCGGGCGCTGGTTTATTACAATCTGGCTAATCAGTACGCCAATATGGCGACACTCAAATCCTTTGACAACGATTATTACAACTCTTTTTCCAGAAGCGAGCTACAGAAAGCGAAACACTATTACTATCTGGCACTCGAGTCGGAAAAAATCGGTCACGAACTGAAAAGGGATATCTATATCGGATTGGCTAACTGCTTCCGGACGCTGGGGCGCTTTGAAGAGGCTCTGGAGAATTATAATGCCGCGCTGGCCGTCGATCCCGCTTCTGTCACAGCCCTCGATAATAAAACCGAGCTTATGATCGGTCTGTCATCTCTTTACAGGGACAGGCGCGATGAAATCCTCAAAGAGAGCTGGGATCTGATCGAAACCGTTATGGACAGGGAGGATGCGGTCATAAGGAGAGAACTTTTCGACAAAAGCCGCTCCCGGATAAAAAAGCTCATAAGCAGAAAGACCTATCTGGAAGAGATTCAGGAGCTTCCCAACTGGACTCTGGAGAGCTCCAGCGATCTGGAGCATTTTTATATCACCTGGTGCGTCAAACATAAGCTCTATCTCAATTTGTGCAATTTCTGCAGGAAATGCGACTACGCGGCGGGGGATTACGCCGTCATAAGAAAAGAGGATATTTCCATAGCCAGAGAAGACCGGGGACGCTTTCTGCGGCTCTCATCAGCATACAATCAATTAAAAGTACAATATGTCGGTGCCAGATTCCTCCTCATAATGTCCCGTTATGATGATTTCGATATCGATTTTGTCAACACTATGGCACCGATGATTGAAATCCCCGGAAAAGAGGCTCTCCATATCAAGGATTCCCTTCTCGATCAGTCCTTTCTCTCTCTCTGGAGAATATGGGACGGTATCGCCGCATTTCTCAATGATTATGCGGGCCTCAATATTCAGGGGCATATCCGGATCAGGGATATCTGGCATCGCGACGGAGAGGTGAAAAAGGAAATTACAGAAAAAAAGGATCTTCTTCTCAATGCGGTGTATGATATCTATTGTGACATGTATCAGGGGCGTTTCGAAAAACTTCCCCTTTTATTTGAAATCCTCAGCGGAAACCGTAATATTTTAACCAGGACCGGTTCGGCCGAGGATCTGGACAGAGAAGGGCTCACCATTGAATTGTTTCAGGTCGTCCGCCATGTCCTTATGATTCTGATGCAGATGCTGGATAGCGAGGAAAATGACGATTCGGAGTTCCGGATCAATTTCCCCTTGTATTCCTTTGAAATACCCGATGCTATATTATTATAAACTTCGAGCGGGCAGGATAGAAAAATGACAGCAGGTTTGAACATGAAGAGGAACTCGAGAATCTTTCACATCGCCAATGAGTGCTATATCATTTATCTCGGCATTAAATCCGACGAGGAAAAACCCTTTCTCAGAGTCGGCAATACAGATACCATTGATGACAGAATTCTCGATGTCATATCCAATACGGTTGTTTCCGCCCGTTTTACGGGAAACCCTTTATATGAATTAAAACTCGACAGAAAACGGGAGATCAACTACATAGGGGATACCGCTGTCATTGAGCGTATGAAAACCTATCTGAACAGTTTCGAGCTATCCTCCGACGGAGCTCTGGATTATCATAAGATACAGGACCGGGAACAGAGAGATGTTGTTTATTTTTATAATAACGGCAATATTAAACTCAATTACAAGGAAGAGTCCATATTCGATCTTTACAAACGCTCCGAATCGGATTTTCATTTTGTCTATCAATGCGATGAAATCAAGAAAAGCTTTGCCAGGAACCCTTTGCGCTATACGAAACACGATTTCAGAGAAAGCGGATTTCTTCTCGCCGGAAAAAGTACGCTCCTGTTCAACGGGGGGAGATTCTTTGCCGCCGCCCTTGACCGGGAGTATTTCTCCAGTCTGGCCGCTGCGGGGGTCGACCCGGATCAGATCAGTGTGCATTACACTCAGATCAAGGGGGGCGATGAAAGCGATGACGCCTCCCATTCCCTGATTGAAATGCTCAAGCGCAGCAGCTACCGCAATACTCCCTTTACTGTTATGGCGGAAAATCCCGATTACGCCAGAAAAATATGCGCCCTTTTCCCGGGAGCCAATGTTATGGCTACATCCGAAAAATGGGTTTCCCCTTTTTACGGGATGAAAGTCCGGCAGCGCGGTCATGATCTGGAAGTCGAGAGCTCGGGATACCCCTTGCCTCTGCTTATCGGAGACAAGAGCGCATCGCCCGGTCAGATCAGTCTGAACAGCTATACGAAAACTATCACGGTCAACAGGAGCGGAGACGCTCTGGATATTCATGTACCCCAGGGTATACTGTGCAATCTGAAAGATGCTCCGGGAAATCTGAGCGATATGACCGATTTCTACATATCGAGATTCGTTCCTCTCATCAAGGGCTTTTCGGCAGAAGATGATTATAAAGTATCTCTTGCCATTCAAAAGCTTTTGAAGATGCTTTCTTCCGTAGTCGACGGCACGGCGAAATCGGGACTCATTATGAGAAGTTCCGTATTCAATTTCTCCGATATGCTGAAACAACTCACTCTGAAAACCGATTCCATCCTCACATTCTTTCTTGAAAACTCTCTGGGGATTCTGGATCTGGCTCTGGAGCGGGCAATCGATATGGAAGGGAAAATCCTGAAAAATATCCACTCTCTTCAAAGCGATATCAAAGGTATTCTCATCAAATCCGCCAAAGCCGACCCCCTTCTGCCCGTTGCGGCCGATATCTTTACTGCCGGTAAGCCGAGACTGTTTTACCGCTCCGTAAAGAGCACGGCTAAAAAAGCGGATTATGTTCTGGCCAGCCAGCTGGCTTCGGAAATACTTACGGATAAGGATCTCTCTCCCAGATATTATCAGGAAGAGAAAGAGAGGCTCTTAAAGCTGATCGGAATGCTGGAATCGGCCACAGACCTCGAAGTTGATAAAATTCTCGAAAAGCATAAACCGGCTCAGCCGACCCGGTCCCGCGTTCAGGACATCCGGGATGACCGGGGAAAAGGTGCGGAGAAGCAGGCGGGCGACTCCGATGTTCCCGGTTCCGGCCGGAAGGGTTTGAAATCCTCTTCGGGAAAAGGCCGGAAAGCCTGGCTTCTTCTTTTGCTTCTGCCCCTGATCGCCCTTGCTCTCTGGGCAGGCACGAAAGGCATTTTTCAGCTGCGGAACGGTGAGCCCGTGGTTGCTGTTGAAAAAGATTCAAAAACCGGACATGAGCCGGACGGTAACGAAGGTCCCGTCAGGTCGGGCGGGGGAGATGCCGATTCCGCCGGCGGCAGTACTGAAGAGCCCGATCACAATTCGGCGAAGGGCGGTTCCGATGATGCGGCCGGTTCCGGGCATTCCGATGGCAATGCCGCAGCCCGGGAGGTTGTTGATTCGACAGATGAATCCCCTGTTGATATGGATCCGGTCTCAGGATCTGACTCCGGTGGCGACTCAAATCCCGAAACAGGAGACAACCGGACAGATCTTTCCGACGGACAGGAACAGCTGGATGGCGCAAATTCACAATCCCCACAATCCGGTATCGGAAGCGGGACTGACTCCGGTACGGAAGGAGTCTCCGGATCAGAAGAAAAAACAGAAATGTCAGAATCGGAATTAAAGCTTAAGGATTCTTCCGCCGAAACAGATGGAAGGGAAGTGCCGTCCCGTCAAATTGTGATGGAGACGGAAAGCCGTCCCGTCAATGCGGAAGAGGTAAAAGCGTACCTGAACGTCGGCGATTATCATATCTCACTGGTGGATATTCACCTCGTATCCAACAGGATTGCCGTGGATAACAATTACAGAGACCTTGATTATGAGGTCTTTGACGGGGCTGATCCGGACTGGATTTATCCGGGCAATGAGATTGTTCTGCCCGATGGTTCGATCCATCTGGTCGTGCGGGGTGATGCTATCTGGTATATGGCTGCGCGGTATATAAGGACCACACTCGACAGGGATATCCCCCTGTTCGAAGCGAACAGAAAAAAGGCTCAGGAGGGAGTGCCTGAGGCAATTGCGATTCTGGAAGAGTTGAAGAGAAATACACCCTGTGAAGCTTTTAGTGAAAAAATACATGAAGTTTTAAAAAATTAAAGAAAAAAATACAAATATGGGGTATTTTGAAGGTTAAAAGTGGCAAATAGTAAAGCGATAAACTAAAATTCGTTTTTAGTGCTTATACTGTGTAATATATAAAAAATTTATATCGAGGAGAGTCAAATGGCAGGAGATCTTCCTAGAAGTCCAAATGTATTTCACCCAACTAAACCTTCAGCTGTAGGTTCTAGAAACAGTCTTGCTCAGGAAGGACGTGAGCAAAATGAAGAATTCGATCGGTTAATATCCGAAGAATCTGAAAAAGTCCTCAAGGAAGTAACCACGAAGTTGCCTCCTGAAGTTCTGAAAGAACTGGACGTCATGGGTGGTTTGAAACAGAAAGTTTACAACTACTACAACCAGAACTACCAGAACATGTTCAACCGTTACATCGTCACGACTGAAGACGAAATGGTTAAAAAGATCAGGAACTTCGTAGACAAAGAGGAAACGAAAGCTCTGGCGCGCTATACGCCGAAAGAGATTGCCGAACTCCTCGATCAGGTCGGTGGTGCTGATAAGTTCAATACCGGTGAAATCGAGAAATCGATGATTAACATGTATGGTCACCTCCAGGGACACATGCAGAGAGGTATGAATGATCTCGAGAATGAGACCAACTCCCTTCTCAGACAGAAAACCGATGTAGGGGCTTTTATCAGAGGTGAAAATGCATACTCCATTGTAAAATGTGCATTTAAAGACAATCCTCTCAAACCCAAAACGATTACAGACGTAAAACTGTCTGTAAATATCCTGGATTCGGAGCTTATCTCTCCTATCTTCCAGTATCAGGCTTCCGTTGAGTACATCATCAAGGACCAGATTTCCAAAACGATCATCGATATGATTGATAAAGAAGTTGAAGTTTTCCAGGACCAGTTGGTCGATGAGGGAAAAGAAGAGCTGGCCGATTCCGAGCTCATGTTCGAAAGAATCAAGAGGGTGCCTGATTTCACAGATGACGAGAAAGAAAACGCTGATTCCAGAAGATATACTTTCATGGCCAAAGAGCTTGTTGACAAGATCGAAGGCCTGAGAGCGGAAATTCCCAAGGAAGAGTTCGATTCACAGAACATCAGAGAGAATATCAAGAAAATCGTTGATATCGAGAATATCAGAAACAGAGGATTCAATACCGCTGTTAACAACATCACGGCTATTCTCGACACCAGTAAAATGGGGTACCAGTATATCGAGAACCTGAAAAACGCCAGAGAGCTTATCATCAGAGAGTATGAAGATACCAACGGTGATGTTCTTCCCGACGAGCGCTATCAGATAACTCTGAAATACTACGACCACAGCCAGCTTGTTAAACTGAGAGAAAACTATGACAGACAGATGGAAGAGTTCAGAAAAGAAGTCGTTCACATCTGGGATGTCGCGGAAGTTGTTTATCAGGGCAAGAAGAAATGGGGTCAGATAACTGACTTTGATGACCTGGCTCTGAAAGTGAAACCGAAACTTTCAAAGGTTCTGAAAGATAAAGGTATTCACAATACCCATTCGGAGACTCTGTATGAAGAGGAAGTTAAGCTCTGGAATGAAATCCTGTTCCTGAAAGTGGAAGATACGGAAGTTGAAAAACTCAACCAGACATATCTTCATGAAAAAGAGCTTCTCAAAAAGATGCTGAGAAAATCCAGAAGCAAAGTAAGTGAAACTTTCGGTTATGAGAACCCCAAAACAAGAGTTGTTATGGATCAGAGAATCGATTTCCTCGAGAATGAATTCGAGTCTTTCGATTACGCCATCAACCCTTATCACGTACAGCCCGGTCTTGTTCTCGACGTGGATATCACCAGTATCAAGAGAAAGAAATTCACTCTTAATCTGATGGCGAACGTCCTGAACGAATTCCTGAACGGCGTTTCCAAAGGCTTCCAGGATGCAGCGTTCGCTTCCTTCAAGCGCAGAAGATCGACAGTCCGTGAAGATATCAATCAGAGTTTTGCAGCGGATCCCGGTGCATCTGAAGTGGCTCAGAGCAGTTATGCCATGGAGCAGTTGAAATCAAAAAACGCTCCTGATGACGAAGCTCAGGGCAGAGCCGATGTGACACCGAAGAGACGCAGTAAAAAAATCAATATGGATGAATTAAGCGAGCTTTAATTTATGATAGAAGTAGACAGTGCTAATAAACTGAATCTACTTTCAAGCAGAGCGGGGTTTAACCTCGCTCTGCGTCACTTTAAAAGAGTTCTGGCGTTTTCTTCTGAAATCGATGAAGGCGAAAACCTGGCCGATCTTTTAAATGAGGCGCTGGATGAAAGTGAAATTCAGGAAAATCAGATTAGACCGATTATCAGTTCTCTGCTGATTCAGAAATTCAATTATCAGTTCAAATCACATAATCTGATCGAGTCGGTGAATATTACAGAAAAGCTAATAGAGACATTGAAGCAGTGGACAGCCATAGAGCTGGTTTTGTTGTATTATAACCCCTCTTCAGAAATCTCCGTTATCAATCCCAAAAATATAAATAACCTTGAGAACGGATTGCGGCTCGTTAAGGACGAACTTGTTGTTGTTTATGCCGGTTCCACTGGAGATGAGGTTGCCGAAACTACTTTAAGAGCCGCTGCAGCGGATTTCTTCAAGCTCCTCTATGGGGAGGATGTTCCCGTGAGAGACGATTATAAAGGCAGCCATAGTGCTCCCGTTTCCGCACCGGATCCCGAGCCTGCAAAAAAACCGAAAGCTCCCGCTCCCAAAACGGTTCCCGGTAAAAGACGTGTTACGACGAAGTACGGCGTGCAGGTAACCAATGAAGTTTTTCATAACGGAAACGTGGAAGCCTGGAAAAAAATCATAGAAAGTTATACAACATCCCACCCCGGTGCTGAAATCCTAGTGTGGTATGAAGATGAAAAGATAAATGATATCAATGCCCTGTTTAAATGGGGCAAGGTGAAGCACGGCTGTCCGATCATGTTCAGCGTGGCCGGAGAGGATATCAGAGATGTATCCAAACTCAAAAAATATCTTTTTGAAGGTGCGAGCCCTCGCTTTGAGGCTTTTCTGAGAGGCGCAGTGGGCAGTACTCTGGATCTATTCTGATAAAGGGAAGGGCAGATGAACGAAATTTATTCTTTCAGTAGTGAAGAGTATACTAATGATCCCGATATGATCGAAACCATGGGTATTCGAGGAAAGCGGATAATGGATCTGGCCAGGCTGGGTGTTCCCACGCTTCCCGGTTTCATTCTCAGCAATGAATTCCTGGCGACGGAGGAAGATTCTCCCAAAGAACATGCGGCGAATATAAGAGAAGCGGTGAACAAAATGGGAAAACTGCTCGACAAAAAGTTTGGAGACCCCCAGAATCCTCTTCTCATAAAAATGGTCGTCAGTCCAATGCTGAACATGGTTTATACTGTATTCAGTCTGCACAACATCGGTCTTTGCGATACGACTATAGACGGGTTTTCCTCTTATGTCGGCGAAAGTTTCGCCTATCATGAATACAGAAATGTTATTTCGAGAATTATCGAACTCGATCTGAAAAGCACCACGGAAGATGACCGGAGGAAAACGCTTGAAACCCTTCTCGGCAAAGTTCAGAAAGCGAAGGTCGTCGCGAAAATCAAACAGATTATAGAAGAGGCGAAAGAATACTATCCTCTCGACATCTTCACCGATGCATGGAAGCAGAGTGAGTTTGTAGAAAAGCTGTACAAAAGATTTTTCGAAGGTAATGAAGCACTCAATGACTCGGCTCTGCTGGTACAGGCCATGACTTTCGGAAATTATGGTAAGGAGAGTTATTTCGGCAGTTATTACACGAGAAATATCGTTTCCGGTGAAAATGAACTATCCGGAGAATTCTTTGAAAACTCTTTTGATTCAAAGGGAAAGAACGGCAAGAAGATCACTCTGATTAAAGCTCCTTATCTCGACGGGCTCAAACAGATCGCTTCCGAGCTGGAACGGGCATTCAAGGAGATCAGGAAGATTACTTTCACCATTGAGGATGGAAGTCTCTGGGTTATCGACCAGTTCGAAGCATCGGATAAATCGACTCAGGCAGAGATGAAAACGCTTCTCGATCTCCATACAGATGGAGTCATTGAGGATAATTACCTGATTCATGCCCTGAAGCCGGGACGTTTTGCTGAAATCCTCCATCCTGTACTGGATAAGGAGGCGGCTAAAGATGTTCCCTTCGTACAGGGAGGTATCTCCGGTGCGATGGGTGCTGCCGTCGGTAAAGTCTATTTTTCCACCGATGAACTGCTCAAAGAGTACAAAATGGCTCAGCAGAGAAATCAGCCGCTCGATTTCATTCTTGTCATGCCTTCGACTTATGCCGAGGATGTAAAAGCTATCGAAGTGGCCAGAGGGGTACTGACTAAGGAAGGAGGGTATGCATCCCATGCCCCTGTTGTCGCCAGAAGCCTCGGAAAAGTGGCCATGGTTTTTCCAGAGATGGAATTCAGGAAGGATCACATTCTGATCAACGGACAGAAAGTCAGGGAAGGGGATGAAATCTCTCTTGATGTTCCCTCTTATGATAAACCGAAAATTTATTTCAGTAAGCTGGCTCTGATCGAGCCGAGCATCGAGGATTGCGGAATTCTGGAGTTCCTGGAAATTATCCAGAAGCATATCTATGATTTCGATATACATGCCAATGCAGATCAGCCTAAAGACGCTGAACTGGCGAAGCTTTTCAAGGCGGACGGTATCGGTCTGTGCCGGACGGAACATATGTTTTTCAATGAAAAGCGTATTCCCATATTCCGGACCCTGATTATCGCCGATTCGAAAGAAGAGCGGCAGAAAGCCCTCGATCTGCTCAAGCCTATGCAGGTGGAAGACTTTTACAATCTCTTCAAGATTATGGAAGGACATCCCGTAACCATCAGGCTTCTCGACGCGCCGCTCCATGAATTCCTGCCCCACACAAGGCAGAGTATGCTCGATTTTATTGAGTTCGCCATAAAGCAGAACCTCAAGCTCACGGAAGAGGAAATCAGGCAGCGCTGTGACATGCTCGGCGAAGAAAACCCCATGCTAGGACATCGTGGAGTCCGTGTCGCCATCACCTATCCGGAAATCTACAATATGCAGGTCGCTGCGATATTTGAAGCGGCGTACAGATTGCAGAAGGAAGGCATAGAAGTTGTTCCCGAAATAATGATTCCCATCATTATGGATGCCAATGAAGTTCGTGCAGTCCGTTTCGGGAAAAAGATAGAAGGAACTGAGATTATCGGAATCAATGAAATCGAAAAGCAGGTCCGGGATAAACTCGGTGCCCGCGCTTTGGAATACCGGGTCGGTGTTATGATCGAATTGCCTGCAGCGGTCCTCAATGCCGACAAGATCGCCAAATATGCCGATTTCTTCAGTTTCGGAACCAATGACCTTACCCAGACGACCAACGGTCTTTCCCGGGATGACTTCAACTCTTTCTTTACAAACTACAACGAGTTTGACCTATTGGAGAAAAATCCCTTTAAAGTACTTGGGAAACAGGTTAAGGAAATGGTATCCATCGCGGCTGAAAGAGGACGACTCACCAGGCCTGATATCACAATGGGTATCTGCGGTGAACACGGAGCCGAACCGGCAAACCTGCCCTTCATAAGGTCCTGCGGACTGAATTACGCATCCTGTTCTCCCTATGGAATTCCCATAGCGAAACTGGCTCTGGCCCAGATGAATGTTGATCCGGCGCCGGGTCAGCGAAGTGCCTTTAACGGTTAATACAAGCCTCCCGGAAGGGGGGCTTTTTTGGCTGGTGAAACCGGTGGAAACTTTTTCCGGTAGAATCAGCCTGCATACTACCAGACAATGAAATTCCTTTAATAAAAGGAAATGCGACCAGCTTCCTGAAGATCCACCAGATCCAGAAACGAGTAGAGGAGTTCTTTTTTGATTTCCGATTCCCTGAGGCAGATCGCATCGGAATAGTCTACAATAATTGTGTTCAATTCCGCTTCGGCAAGTTTAATGTTCTCGCTCAGTCGGCCTCTCCGGAAAGGTTCAACGAAATCGATGAACATGATTTCCTTAATAACTCTGTCAATTAATTCAGAGCCATGAGTTAAATGACGGAAGGCTTTTCGCTCATAGGCAGTACTGTCTGCAGGTCTGAGAGAGGAGATATGGATATTCTTGTAAAAATACCGGATAAAATTTACAGCAATCTCCAGTTCCTCTTCTTCTCCCTGCGTCATGGGTGAATCAGCCAGCGGCTTCAACAGCTCGAACCCTTTTTTTACTTTTCTGATAGACGAACTGTATCGGCTTCTTCTCGTCCCTTCGTGGCGAAGGGCAATTCTGTCGAGTCCGTATTGATAATAGGTCTCCATGGCAGCATAGATGTATTGAAGAGCCGTCTCAAAAGTCCGGCTGAAACCGGCTGTCCGTGTTTTGTTGTACCGGGTGAAACTTTCCTTCGGCTCAGGTTTTGTTGTTATTGAGGATTTGATGATTCTTTCGGCCAGTGGCCTGGAAAGATAGGAAAAAGCCGCATCATAAGCATCGTTCAGTTGGTGCATCTGACGGGTAGACCATTCCTCTCTACCCTGATTCAGATCGGGATGGTATCTTTTGACCAGTTTTCTGAAAACAGTTGAGAGATCCTGAAGTGTTGAGGTTTCCGAGAGTCCCAGAACTCTGAGTGATTCTTTCTGTTCCATAATAAGATGAACCCAATTCTATAACTTAATAAGGGGCGGAACAAGCTAAAATCAATCAGAAAATTGACAGGTCCTTTTTAGTATATTAAAATTCAACTTAATTCCAACGGAGGAAAAAATGGAACCGAAATTCAGAATAAAAGATTTGTTCAGTGCCTACAGCGATCAGGAACTGCCTATGGATGGCGGTTATATCATCTCATCATTTTTTGATCAAAATTCCAATTATACGAGATATGAAGTTATCGCATATAATAATGTAAAAGATATTTATGCCACCGATGAAGGTATTGTCTTTAAAGCCGATGGGAAGAAGATCTATATTCTGGTCGAACCTGTCAGTTATACCCATAAGCAGATCGAACCCTGTTATCGCGATGACGCTCATAAAATCCCTTACCGTTTTAAAGAGCTCGATGATTTCAGAACAAAAAGGCAGGATCGGATCTACATTGCCAAGGAACCGGTGGAGACTTATACGGCATTTACTGTACTAAATGAAACGGGAATGAACAACTCATACGTCTGTTATCCCGTTGAAGATATTGCAGACCTGATGGAAAAGTTTTTTCAGAAAGCTCTCAATCAGAACTCAAATGTACCACGGGCCGATGCAAAAACCGTCAGTGTCACGATCAGGGAGCTCTTTAAAAAGCTTCAGATCCCCGTTTACTAGAAATTAAATCCCGCGCCGCTTCCGGGGCTCGACAGCATACTGATCGTACCCTGGAGCTCGTGGATCATCTCTCTCTGCTTCCGGATCAGCTCCAGAAGTTTTTCCACATCGTAATCCTCTTTTGAATAACCCTGATTTTTCAGGATTTCGAAATCATTTTCCGCTTCGATTTCCGTGATGTCGAAAGTGCTGTCGAAAGCTTCATGATCATAAGGCATTTCGGGGAAATTCTCGGAAAGCGCGATTTTCTGGGCAATCCTGAAAATCTGTGATGCTGTTATGGATTCGCTGTTTTCTATCAGATGGGGAACTTTTTCTTTCAGCGATGTTTTGACATCTTTATCGTAAAAAATCATGCCGAGACATTCCAGCTGTACATTGAGATTCTTCTCGATAAGACTGCGCAGGGCGTGTATCATGTGAATGTCGTCCGGTTCCTCAGCCATGTTTATAATAATTCCCGGTGCCAGTATGGAGAGGTAGTTTCTCGCTTTTTCCGCTGCGGCCCTGTCGAATCCGGCAATACCGGAAATAAGAGAGTCAACGCTCTGGGGATCTCCGGGAATATTGTGTTTGACCACTTGCTTCAGGTATTTCATCACTTCGTTGTCCGATGAAAACAGACGCTGGAGAAAACGGAAAACCATATTTCTGGTAAAGTTGTAGGTATTCATAATCGATGTCGTTTCGGGAGTGATCACCATAAATCCGGAATTGGATATGAGAAAGAAGTCTATAACATTGTGATTGCTTCCGGCTCCCAGATCGATAACGATATAATCGGCATCGAGCTGAAGTATGGCTTTCATGATTTTCTTTTTCTGGGCAAAACTGATATTGGCCATATCGAAGCGCATAACATCGCCGGGGATATACTGAAGATTATTGTAGGGTGTATCGACGACGAGATCGCTGAGCAGTGTTGTCTTATTGTTGAGAAATTCACCTATTCCGGGATGTGAGTTTTTCAGTCCCAGCCAGGTATGGATATTCGATCCGCCCAGATCCAGATCGATGAGTATGACCTTCTTTCCCATTGTCGCCAGAGAGAGTGATATGCTTGTGCTGAGAAAGGATTTACCGACTCCGCCTTTCCCTCCGGCAACGGGAATTATTTTCCGCTCCACATTTTCGTTGATAACCATGTTCCCATAATATCCGCAAAGGCCTGTAAATTGCAAACATCCTTTTTCTTAAAGTAGACAACGAACAGCTCGTCGCTTATATTTAAGATAGTATGCAGTTAAATGATTCCCAAAGAAGTATTCTCGCATTGCAGAAAGAAATAGAAGAGTATTATCTCCCCAAACAGCTTATCGATGCCATTTCAGATATTGGAGCCATACCGCGTAAATCAGAGGAGCGGATTATCGGAATAGGGTTTCTCGATATCTCCGACTATTCCTATCTGGCCAAATTCCTGAGTGCTCATGAAAACCAGACAATTCTCAACGGGTTGTATTCCGCTTTCAACTGGGTTCTGAAAAAGCACGGCGGATATCTGAACAAGATCGAAGGTGACAGCCTCATGTTCCATTACGGAGGCCCTATCGATCCCAAAGCAAAGAACATGACAGAAGATGAGGAGCGCCATTATGTGGCCCGGGAGCTCTTTTATACCTCTGTGGAAATGCAGCGCGTCTGCACTCTTTTCAATCACGCCAATGATAACTTTCTTCTCAACTCCTTTGACCAGAGCACGAGAACCGATATTGAGATGGCTTACAAACTGATAAAAGCCATGAGAAACAGCGGAGATCTATCCGCCACATTCAATGCCCTTTTTCAGATCCGCATCCGGATCGGCTGCAATGTGGGGAGTGTCATGATCGGGAATTTCGGTCCTGAGGGTGCCAAACACTGGGATGTTATCGGGCATCCGGTCATCGAAGCTAAAAGGATGGAATCCTCGGCGCCGGTCGGCGGTCTCCGTATTACCAGGCAGATGTACGAAATTCTCAAGGATGAGGGTGTCACCAGGATTTACCTCGAGCGTTTTCGCCGCGAAGCCGGGGCTCTTTTCGGCGCCTATAAAAACATAACGGAGGATGAGCTTTTCAAAGAGAGCAAAGTCTATCTGAAAGATAAAAAGAATGTATCCTTCAATACCTACAGCGTTCAGGTCAATCCGGGGCTTCCTGAAGATATTCACAATCAGATGCAGCTGCTTCTGCAGAAAGGGGAGGCCGGAGCCGACAGGATTATCGAGATGTTTACATACTACAGGGGGAACCGGTTTATCATCAACAAGGCGGAGGAACTTTTCGAAACCCTTCATGTTAATATCAGAAAGAATAACCTTCTGAGATTGCTGATTCCCGAAAAATTCAAAGCTTTTCTTTTGAATTTGGGAGGCGATGAAGACGCTGCGGCGGAAAAAATCAACAGGGATTATTCTCTTTACCGCATATTTGAGGTTCTCGGAGCACTGCAGGATAAAATAAAAGAAAGGGAGATGAACGAAGAAAAGATGTTCATCTACAGTAATTACGATGAATATATCAAGAGCGAAAGAGAGTGGATCATATCCCATTTTAATAATAAAATAGGATCGATTAAACAATCGACCTATTTTTATGATGTCATTTTCCCGCTTATCTTTAAAAATATCAAATCCAGTATCCTCGAATATCAACAGCGCATGGATGATATTGAGGACATCGAGGAATTGTAGATTAGACTGAACGGCCTACCACTTCAGCCCGTTTCACCGCCAATTTCATAAGCGACTGAAGATCAATGACTTTCCGCTCATTCAGACCGTGGGATATACTTCCGACTTCGTCATAGGCTTTGATAGCAACGAGAATCTTGTTTTTCTCGATCTGTTTCACTGTAGCTTCTACAGTCACCATCATTCCGATAAGCGTCGGTTCCTCGTGGTTGATCTGGAGCATGGAGCCTATACTGACGACACCGTCTGGAAGTCCCTGATCTATGACCTGGGTGGCGGCATGAAGCATCATCGTCGAGAGGCTTCCCGTGGAGAATAGATCCCTCAGATTCCCGTCACCGTAGTTGGCCGGAGTGTCCTTGGACGTTAGTTTGTACTGGCGAAGATATTTATCTCCCACTTTAATATTGTGAAATTGTGCCATTTTATACTCCTTTTGATACATAGGCAGGCAGAAAATGAAGTTTTCGACCAGCCTCTTTAAATTTTAATCATATTTTTGGAAAATTATCTACTAAATAAAAAAAACTGAAGTTTGAAACATAATGAAAATACTATATCCTTAGTTTATGGTTTCGGTTAAAGGCAAAGTATTTATCATTGCAGTTTTCTTCTTTTCACTTCTTCTCTTTTCCCAGGAAGCGGTTATCATCAATAAGACAGGCTTTGATCTGTACAATATTTATGTGAGTCCTTCAGGTATGGAGGAGTGGAGCGATGACCTTCAGCCCTATGATGTCATTGTCAAAGACGGTTATAGAATTCTCGATCTGCATTCATATGAAGGAGAATTTCTCTTTGATTTCCGTTTTATCGATGTCGATGGCGATGAATACATTAAAAAGAATGTCGATCTCAATCTGCACCGCAAAGTCGTAGTGACTCTCGATGAGCTGTCCTATATACTCGATGCGGAGCAGGTGAGCCGCGAGGATGAGTGGGTCGTTTCGGTCAGAAACAATACGGGCGGCACTGTAATGGAACTCTATATTTCCCCGCACGCCTCCAACAGCTGGGGCGGGAATCTTATCGAGAACGATTACATGGAGAACAAATCGACCCGCCAGTTTTTCATGAGCGGCCGCGAGGAATTTATCGATTATGATATCCGGATGGACAGCCGGGATGGAAAATATGTCCGCGAGGAAGTCACTCTGAGCAATAATGCTACGGTGGTCATAACATCCGCTGACAGGGAATGATAGGTATAATTAATTATCTGTTTATATTTCCGTGAATCTGTAACATTCCCGCCGGCTTTTTATTTCACCATATAGAGGATATATGAGTTTTTTGCCAATTAATAGAAAAGATATGGAATCCCGCCGATGGGACCAATGTGATTTCATCCTGGTTTCAGGAGATGCTTATGTGGATCATCCCTCCTGGGGCGGAGCCGTCATCTCCCGGGTTCTGGAAGCCGATGGTTTCCGTATCGGTGTCATCGCCCAGCCCGACTGGAAGAATACCGATGCCTTCCGAATCCTGGGAGAGCCGCGTTTCGGTTTTCTCGTGACGGCGGGAAATATCGATTCCATGGTTAATCATTATTCGGTAAGCAAAAAAGCCCGGCGGGAAGACCTCTATTCTCCCGGCGGAAAAAGCGGGTGCCGTCCCGACAGGGCAACAATCGCCTATACGGGGCAGTGCAAAGCCGCCTATAAGGGAATACCCGTAATCATCGGAGGGATTGAGGCATCTCTGCGCCGTCTGGCCCATTACGATTACTGGTCGAACAAAGTGCGGAGATCCATTCTTCTCGATTCCAAAGCGGATATGCTCATTTACGGAATGGGGGAAAAGCAGATCAGATCCATTGCTGAACTGATGAAGAAGGGGGTTCCGCTCAGCAATATGACCAATATCAGAGGGACCGTTTTCCGCACCTCGAACCTCGAGAAGATCAAGGAACACGAAATTCTTCCTTCTTTTGAAGAGATTTCAGAGAATAAGAAGCTCTATGCCCGCAGTTTTGCCGTTCAGTACGGCAATACGGACCCTCATTACGGCAAAATCCTTGTGGAAAAAACGGGGAATCAGTATGTGGTGCAGAATCCGCCGGAATTCCCATTGACCACCGAAGAGTTCGACCGCGTCTACGAACTCCCGTATACCAAGGACGCTCATCCATCCTATGGAGAGGCGGGAGGAATTCCAGCCCTGAAAGAGATCCGGTTTTCACTGATTCACAATCGGGGCTGCTTCGGAAACTGCAGTTTCTGCGCACTGACATTTCATCAGGGACGGATCGTCACGGGCAGAAGTAATGACTCTGTTGTCCGGGAAGCGGAAAACCTCCGTCATCTCAAGGGGTTCAAGGGCAATATACATGATGTCGGCGGCCCAACCGCTGATTTCTCCGGCCCCTCCTGCAAGCGCCAGGAGAAAAGGGGATCCTGTCCCGACAGGCAGTGCCTTTATCCCGTGCCCTGTAAAAACCTCAATACCGATCACAGTTCCTATGTCGATCTTCTGAAGCGTTTGCGCAACCTCGATGGGATTAAAAAGGTCTTCATACGCTCCGGGGTCAGGTTTGACTACATCCTTGCTGAAAAAGACGATACCTTTTTCCGGGAGATGTGCCGCCATCACGTAAGCGGTCAGCTGAAGATAGCACCGGAACATGTTTCCCCTGAGGTCCTCAGACTGATGGGAAAACCGGAACATAAGGTTTTCGAGCAGTTTGTGGATAAATATAAACAGATAAATCAGAAGCTGGGAAAAGATCAGTACATCATTCCCTATTTCATCTCCTCCCATCCGGGGTCGGGACTGAAGGAGGCTATCGAGCTGGCCGAATATCTCCGCGATCTGAAATTCACGCCCGATCAGGTCCAGGATTTTTACCCTACGCCGGGAACTCTTTCCACAGCCATGTATTATACGGGAATCCATCCTCTCACGGGAGAAAAGGTCTATGTACCCAGAGACCCCGAAGAAAAGATGATGCAGCGGGCTCTTCTTCAGTTCCGGAAGAAGGAAAACCGGAATCTTGTGCTCAAGGCGCTTCGCAAAGCAGGGCGGGGAGATCTGATCGGACGGGGACCGAAATGTCTGGTCAATTAGTTTATTCGTGGTTATTTTTTTACTTATATTCAGCGTATTGAATGGGAGATAGGGAAAATTGTTTGCATTTGGCGGTTTTATAGGCGGTTTTGTCGGTTTTTTTCTGGGATCCTTTGTCGGAGGTCCTATATTCGGTATTATCGGAGCGATAATTGGAAGTTCTCTGGGACGGGGGCTTCATATTGTGGAGGACCGCGGGGGATTTAATTCACAGGCCGGTACGAGCGGCTCCGATAATATGTTTTTCGTATCGCTCTTTTCCATGCTCGGGAAAATGGCCAAGGCAGACGGTTCCGTCTCCGATTCCGAAATGAATACGGTCCGGCAGTTCATGGTCCGGGATCTCAATCTCGACGGACAGCTTCAGAACCAGGCCATGATGATCTTCAATAACGCGCTGAACTCTCCGGAAAGTTTCGAGCAGTATGCCCAGCAGTTTTATATTCGCTTCAGGGGGCGCCCTCAGTTTATCCAGCTTATGCTCGATGCTCTTTTGAGGGTTGCCTATGCCGACAATCAGATTCATCCGGCTGAGCAGCATCTACTCGATTCGGCTGTCCGGATTTTCAGGGTCCCCGCCTACACCTATGAAAGCCTGAAAAACCGCTACGCCTCGGGCGGTTCGTCGGGGTACAGCGGCGGTTCATCGTACCGCGGTAGCTCATCGGGCGGTTACTCGGGCAGTTCGTCCGGTTCCTCCTATTCCAGTGCTTCGAATCTCAACTACGCCGTTCTCGGATGTACGAGCAGCAGCACCGATGCGGAAATCAAAAAAGCCTATAGAAAGAAGGTCGCTGAGTTTCATCCTGACAAAATCGCCGCCAAGGGGCTTCCCGCCGAGTTCACCAAATTCGCCAGCGATAAATTCAGGGAAATCCAGGAAGCCTATGAAGCAATCAAGAAGGCCAGGAATCTGTAGATGTCTTCCCGCAATGTAAAAAAGGCATTTCTCCGAGAGATAAAAGACTGGAAGAGCTATCTGGTCGTTCTCTCCGGATCGGTTATTCTCTCATTGGGAGTCAACCTTTTTCTGGTGCCGAATAAAATCGCTGCGGGAGGCGTAACCGGCCTGGCCACTGTCGTTTTCTATCTGACCGGTCTGCCTGTCGGTATGGTCATGCTTCTTCTCAATATCCCCCTCTTTCTTATCGGGATTAGAGTTCTGGGTAGAAGTTTCGGTATAAAGACTTTGTTCGCTACTTTTTCTCTGTCTCTGGCTATTGATGCTCTGGCTCCTTTCCTTGTCTCTCTTACGGACGATCTCCTTCTCGCATCCATCTTCGGCGGGCTGCTGGTCGGCCTCGGTCTCGGCATCGTTCTCAAGCAGGATGCCAGCACGGGGGGCACCGATCTGGGCGCCAAGATTCTCCATAAACTCCTTCCCTACATGTCCGTCGGACAGCTTCTCCTTATGATTGACGCATTGATCGTTCTGACTGCAGCTCTGGTATTCGGAAATTACGAACTGGGATTGTATGCGACAATTACGCTCTTTATCACAGCCCGGGTTATCGACACGGTTATCGTCGGCGTCAATTATACAAAAGCCGTTCACATTATCTCCGATAAAGCCGGTGAAATAGCTCCGGTTCTCGTCCATGAAATGAACCACGGCGTGACCGGTCTGAACGGAAAGGGGATGTATTCGGGGAAGGAGAAGAATGTGCTTCTCTGTATTCTGAGACGGCGCGATCTGCCCCATTTGAAAAGCACCGTCGCGTCTATCGATCCCCTTGCTTTTGTCTTTGTGACCGATGTGCGCGAGGTTCTGGGTGAAGGGTTTTCCCACCATGTCTAAAGTGCAGTGGAAGCCCGGCAATATGGTGTATCCCGTGCCGGCGGTTATGGTCAGCTGCGGGAATGCAGAGGAGGGATTCAATATCATAACGGTCGCCTGGACCGGTACAATCTGTACCAATCCCCCCATGGTCTACATTTCCGTCAGGCCGGAACGTCACTCCTATGACATCATTCGAAGAAACGGCGATTTTGTCATCAATCTGACGACAAGGGAACTGGCTGAGGCTACGGACTGGTGCGGAGTCCGTTCGGGCCGGGATTTTGATAAATTCAGGGAGATGAATCTCACAGCCCTTCCGGCGACTAAAGTCAAAGCGCCGCTCATTGAAGAGAGCCCTGTGAACATAGAGTGCCGGGTGACTGAAATCAGAGAGCTGGGCTCCCATCATATGTTCCTGGCTGAAGTGCTGGCCGTCAATGTCTCAGATGAATATCTGGACGGGAAAACGGGAACCTTTGATATGTCCGCCACTGGACTAATCTCCTACATCCATGGAAAATATTATGGTTCGACCGCTCCCCTGGGAAAATTCGGTTTTTCCGTTCAGAAAACAGAAAAGGAGAGACCGAAGCCCCGAAGGGAGGCCGAAGAGGAAAATCCCGCCGGAGGGATCTCTGCATCGGCAGGCAGATCGAGAAAACCCCGGTGGACGGCTAAAGAGAAAAAAGGTACCGGAAGAAAGAAAAACAGAAAGTCATGAGCGAAGTTAAAAAAGATAAAGTATTTGCACAGGAACTCACGAGTATCCGCCCCTTTGAATTCAATGAAAATGTGGCTCACGTCTTTGACGATATGGCTGAGAGAAGCATCCCTTTTTACAAGGAAGTACAGAAGATGGTGACGACTCTGGCTCTGACCTATTTTCAGGAGGGGAGCGTCATTTACGATCTGGGAAGTTCCACGGCGACGACTATCAGTCTGCTCAGCCAGGGAATGAAAGATCACGACATTGATGATTACAGAATCGTCGGTATCGATTCTTCCGCAGCCATGTGTCATGAAGCTGAAGCCAAACTGGATTCGGTTAAGGCGGATAAAAAGAAAATCGCAATCAAAGAGGGAGACCTCTTCGATCTGCCCATTGAAAACGCCTCTGTCGTTATCATGAATTATACGCTGCAGTTTATCGATCCTCTGAAAAGGGAAAAGCTGATCAGGCATATTTATAAGGGACTCCGCCACAACGGGATTCTGCTGGTCAGTGACAAAATGGTTCAATCCAACACCGATACGAGCCGGATTTTCGTGGAAAATTATTATGAAATGAAGAGATCAAACGGATACAGCGAACTGGAGATCAGCCAGAAGAGAGAAGCTCTCGAGAACGTATTGATTCCCTACAGCGTTAAAGAGGAAGTCGCTCTCTTCCGTAACTGCGGCTTTGAAGCGGTGGATATGTTTTTCACCTGGTACAATTTCTCCTCTTTCATCTGCACCAAAAAAGATGATGAGGTAGGCGATTACTGATGATCGAATATTCAGAGATTTACCTCGGGGATAATTTTTACCATAAGTGGAAGGACCAGCTGCCCCTTTATGAGGAGATACAGAAAGAGAGGGCGCAGATCGCTCCCGATCTGGACAGGCCGACGGTTGAGCCTTTCTACAGAACTCTGATCCAGCTTCCGGAATTCCGGAGCCGGCTCCGCGATTACAGCGGCGACGCGGTCAGAATCGGGGCCCGCGATGAGCTGACCGATGAGCAGTTCAAACTGGTCTATCAATGTCTGGAGGAGTTTATCCCCTGGCGCAAAGGTCCTTTCGAGATCTTCGGGACTCCTATCGATGCGGAATGGCGCAGCAACCTGAAGTGGGACAGGGTCAGACCTATGCTTCCCGATCTGAAATACAAGCGGATCTGTGATGTGGGCTGCAATAATTCCTATTATATGTACCGCATGCTCGAACAGGAGCCCGAGTTCGTCCTGGGCATTGATCCCATGATAAAATACTACTTCAATTATCTCCTCCTCCAGCGGTTTTCCGCTGAGCCGAATATGCACTTCGATCTCCTGGGCGTGGAGCATATGCATCTTTTCGAAGGATTTTTCGATGTGGTCTTCTTTATGGGGATTATTTATCATAGAAGAAATCCCATACAGACCCTTGTGGATATTCACAAATCGATGAAGAAGGGCGGGACTCTGATACTGGAAGTGAGCGGCATAGACGGCGATGAGCCTTATTGTCTCTTTCCCGAAGACCGCTATATGAAAGCGCGGGGCTACTGGTTCCTTCCCACCTGGAAAGCCATGGAGAACATGCTGAAGAAGACAAATTTCATCGAGATTGAGACCTTCGATAAATTCCCCCTGGATTTTCACGAGCAGAGAAAGACCGACTGGTCGCGGTGGGAGTCTCTTGAGGATTTTCTCGATCCCGATGATCCTGCGAAAACCGTGGAAGGTTATCCGGCGCCTCATCGGATTTACATAAAGGCGATAAAAAAATAGGGATACCGCTATTTTTTCATTTTTCCTCCTTGTTTATCGCTAATCAGACGGGAATGTAAAGTTATCGAGATAATTTTTCAGACAGTCACAGAATCGCAGATTCTACAGGTAGAAATTGGATATTTATATATCCTATATGCCGAAATTCCTATCCTCGCTTATACTTTTATTTGTGGGGGGTATTGCTATGATAATGGAATTTTCTCTACTGATAATACTTGCCGGCAGTCTTCTGGCCCTGATCTATTCCCTGGTCCGCAGCCGCTGGATTTACCGGCAGCCGGTAAATGACCGGAAGCTTGAAAAAATAGGCCGCGCCATATCCTCGGGGGCCATGGCCTTTCTCGCGAGGGAGTACAAAGTGCTCGTTCCCTTCGTTCTGGTGGCCGCGGCATTTCTGGCCATTGGCAATCAGGGCTTTCTCCGCTATCAGTCCCTCTCCTTTATTCTGGGCGCTTCCTTTTCTGCCTTAGCCGGCTATATCGGGATGAAAGTCGCTACGGCTTCCAACTCGAGGACTACCGAAGCGGCCCGGACCGGCATTAACGAGGCGTTGAAGATCGCTTTCTCCGGCGGCAGCGTCATGGGTATGACAGTCGTAGGACTGGCTCTCACCGGAGTGTTTATAATACTCGGAATCTCCCTGATCCTGACCGATGTTTCGGTTGCGAATTTACGATCCTTTATCCTTCCCATCCTGTCCGGTTTCAGTCTCGGAGCTTCATCCATGGCGCTTTTCGCACGCGTCGGCGGGGGGATATTTACCAAGGCGGCTGATGTGGGCGCCGACCTCGTAGGGAAAGTCGAGGCGGGAATCCCCGAAGACGATCACCGCAACCCCGCGACCATTGCCGATAACGTCGGCGACAATGTCGGCGACGTGGCCGGTATGGGAGCCGACCTTTTCGAATCTTATGTGGGATCTCTGATCGGCGCCATGATTCTCGGAGCGGCTGTGGAGAGTTCCCCATCGCTTCAGATGAAGCTCGTGACTTTTCCACTGCTTATCGCCGCGGCCGGCGTGCTGGCCTCCCTGATAGGTATACGCTTTGTAAAGGTCAGGAAGGGGCAGTCTCCCCAGAAGGCTCTCAATAAGGGCACATTCGGAGCAGCTGCACTGGCAGCACTGTTCGTGCTGGTTATGAGCGTTCTCTTTTTCAAAGGCGAGGCTTTTCCTGTTCCCATGAGCGCCGTCCGCATCTTTCTCTCGGCTCTGCTGGGGATGGCCGCCGGCGTCGCCATCGGGCTGTTTACAGAATACTTTACGGGAGTCGATACAAGGCCGGTCAATGCCATTGTCAAAGCCTGTGAGACCGGTTCGGCCACAACTCTCATTACGGGAATGGGAATGGGGATGCTCTCGGCTCTTCCTTCTGTTCTCATCATCGTAACCGCCATTCTGGCGGGGGAACAGCTCTCGGGGCTTTACGGCATCGCGATTGCCGCTCTGGGGATGTTGATGACACTGGGCATTCAGCTGGCCGTCGATGCCTACGGTCCCATCGCCGACAATGCGGGAGGTCTGGCGGAGATGGCCGAATTACCCCGGGCGGTGAGAGACATAACCGATGAACTCGATGCGGTCGGCAATACCACAGCCGCCATCGGAAAGGGGTTCGCCATCGGTTCGGCGGCCCTCACTTCGCTTATACTCTTTACGGCTTTCCGGGAACAGCTCGGATTGAAAGTCATAGACCTTATGGATGTGAAGACCTTATCGGGAGTTCTTATCGGTGCTGTCATTCCCTATCTCTTTTCCTCTATGGCCATGAATGCCATAGGCGATGCGGCTTTTGCCATGATCGAAGAGGTGCGGAGACAATTCCGGGAAAAACCGGGTATACTGGATGAGACGGAGGAACCGGATTATGAACGCTGTGTCGATATCAGTACCTCCGCCGCTCTGAAAAAGATGATCCTTCCCGGATTGACGGCAGCTGTTACACCGGTTCTGGTCGGTTTTACCGGCGGGGTCTTCATGCTTTCCGGACTGCTTATCGGCGTAACTGTTTCCGGCGTGGTCCTGGCGATTTTTATGTCCAACGCCGGCGGAGCCTGGGATAACGCGAAGAAGATGATCGAGTCGGGAGCCGCCGGAGGAAAAGGTTCGGCCGCTCATAAAGCATCGGTAGTCGGAGATACGGTCGGGGATCCCTTCAAGGATACGGCCGGTCCCTCTCTCAATATTCTCATTAAGCTGATGGCTGTTGTTTCACTGGTTATAGCGCCCATGCTAAAATCTTTCTGGAGGCTCTCATGAATTATCCCGTTCATCTTTACAAAGTACTCTATCCCAACAACGCACTTATCGCTTCGCAATTGATGCCGGCTCAGTTTGCCGATCACTATACCGTCGGATCGGACAAGCATTACAACGGCAAAGTCATCTTTGCCGAGCTCGACCCGACTTACCGCCACCCCTATTTTCCTATCGATGAGGCATTATCCCATGTGAAGCCCCATCCCGACGGAAGGCCGAAAGCGACGAAATTTATCTCAAATTACCGAGTCCTCGAACATATTGAGTTAAGCGCCATCGAAAAACTTTACATCGCAACCGCCCAGGGCTATCTCCAGGTTCTCGAGCCGGGTGAGATGCCTCCGGCTGCGGAATCGGACGGTCTGGCCATATACGCCGAAATTTCACCCATGACAATGCTCATCCTTTCGGATTTGGATAACAGGGATTTCGGCCGGTTCATTACCGATCCCGGAAGTTTTCAGAGCGCTCCGGCCCAGTTCTACACCAAACTGAATGTCGATATTCTGGGATTCATCGACTACTTCAAAAAGAATCCCTTTACCAATTCCCCGGTCAGCAGCATTCATCCCTCCGCCTTGCGCGATGCCGTTGAGGAACTGAAAAAATACAGGGACAAACACAACAAGGGACTCTGCCTGAACAGTTCCCTGTCGACTGTTTCCTATAAGCAGATCGACCGGGGGTTCACTTTCGCCAGAGGAGAGGAGATGAAGTTCTTCGCCATGCCCCCCCTCGACGATATCGAACACAACAACTACAAGTTCTTCAGGAATATGTAAATCCCGTTTATTCGCGGGATTTAAAAGAAGGCGATCCTTTGAGCCGCCGTTCATTAAGGGGATAAACCGGTCCGAACATGAATCGCGAAGCTGCTAAACGATTCAGACTTGAGCCTTCGATAACCCGGTATCTCAACTTTTAATCTTCTCCGTAACTTCTTTTACCAGCTGCGATTCCCCTTTGCGGCAGATCAGGATTTTTCCGTTCTCCACAACGACGATCAGGTTGCTCACTCCGCAGAACGCCACCTGGAGACCTTCTCCATAGACGAAGTTATTCTCCGCCTGAACGGATACAATGTTTTTCCCGCTCTTATCGATTTCGGAAATAACATCCCAGCTTCCCACATCATTCCAGTCGAATTCCGCCTCGGCCATAGCTATCTTCCGGCTTTTTTCCATCAACGCATAGTCAATGGATATTTTTACAACCGAATCATAGACGGGCGTAATCGAATCGATATTTTCCAGAAAAGTCAGATCATTCGAAGTCCTGAAATGGGAATCCTGAAAATCGATTTTATCGAAAGGTTCAACAACTTCAGGAGTGTGCTCATTCAGCTCATCAAGGAAGAGAGAAACCGGATAGACGAACATACCGGAATTCCAGTAGAAATTTCCAGCGGCGACAAACTGCACAGCCCTTTTCAGATCCGGTTTTTCTTTAAAGGAAAGGACTTCCAGCCCGGGGTTGAAAGGCTCGCCGGCTTCGATATAGCCATATCCGGTTTCAGCGCTCAGTGGGGGAACTCCGAAGGGAACCAGCCTTTTTTTTTCCGCCAGCTGCGAGGCTTTCTCAACAGAGGCTTTAAACCCTTCTGAATCGTTAATGATATGATCCGCCGCCAGAACGATGACCGAGGATTTTGCCTCTCCTTTCCATCTGAGCCAGGCCGCAGCCAGCATCAGAGCCGGCGCCGTGTTTCTGGCGAAGGGTTCGGGGAGGATGACAATCCTCTTTCTCATCTCCCGGGGCAGTGTCGAGCACTCTTCCAGTGCCGGTACCAGATGGTCCTTGTGGGTGACGATAATGACATACCCCCTGTGATTCAGGGCGAAACCTCTTTTAATTGTGGAGATGATAAGCGAATCCTCTCCGCCGATTTTCATAAACTGCTTCGGGCGGGTTTCGGTCGAAGCCGGCCAGAGTCTCGTTCCAGCGCCGCCGGCCATAATTATAACGTGATCTATCATTCATTCCTCTCAGAATTTTTTCTATTGTGCTCGTCGCTGCGGATCTCGCGGCACATGTGGTCAAGCATATTTTTGAGTATAACAAATATCGGATCATTTTAAAGGTTAAATTCCCGGAGCGGGGAAGATCTCGCTCTCCTGTCAAAAAAAAAAGTTCCGGCGGGGACCGGAACTTCGTATGACAGCAGGGGGATATTCGATTGGGAGGGGAAGTCTCCGCCCCGCTACAATATTACTATCGGCAATGAAATTTTCCGGTTTAGGAAAAAGTTGAATAAAGTGACAATCCGGTTTAACTTATAGTGGGAAATTTCCCCGAACAGAGGTAAAAAACTATGACTATTCACGAAAGAATTTCAGCCCTCCGGATGAAAATGGAGGAGAAGGGGCTCCAGGCTTATATCATCCCCTCGGAAGATCCCCACGGATCGGAATATGTGGCCCCCTACTGGCAGTGCCGCAAGTGGATCTCCGGATTTACCGGGAGCGCCGCAACGGTTGTCGTCACCAAAGATACCGCCGGTTTGTGGACCGATTTCCGCTATTACATCCAGGCGGAGGACGAGCTGAAAGATTCGGGAATAGAATTATTCAAATACGGCATGCCCGGAGTCCCTTCCTATGAGCAGTGGCTCTCTGAAAATATCAGGAAAGGGGAGGCCGTCGGTCTTGATGGAAAAAACTATTCGGTTGAAGGAGCCGCGAAACTGGAAGCTCTTCTGGGGAAAGCGGGCATAAGGCTTGAAACGGAAGCTCCGCTGATCGACAGCATCTGGACCGAAAACCGCCCGGCTCTTCCCATGGGCAGGCTCTTTCTCCACGATGAGAAATACAACGGCAGAAGCCGGGCTGACAAGCTGAAAGCTCTGCGGGATGTCATGTCCCGATTCAACGCGACCCATCATGTGCTTTCCGCGCTGGAGGATATCTGCTGGCTCTTCAATATCCGGGGGCGGGATCTCGATACCATTCCCGTTGCCATTTCATACGCCATTATTACTATGGATAGCGCCGAGCTCTTTGTTCATGAGGAAAAAGCCGCGGATGTGAAAGAGGCTCTTAAAAAAGACCGTATATCAATCCGACCCTATGATGATATAGTAAAAGCTCTTTCCTCCATAGGTAAAGGATCTCTGGTTCTGGCCGATCGGGGCAAACTGAGTATCAGTCTTGTCAATTCTCTCGGGGCCGGCGCAGAAATCCGCTATGAAACGAACCCGACGACAGCCATGAAAGCCCGGAAAAATGAAGTTGAAATCGAAAACCTGAGGAGAGTGATGGAGCGCGACGGCGCTGCCATGGTCCGCTTTATCAAATGGATAGGTGAAAACAGCCTCAAAGGACAGACCGAGCTCTCTCTGGCTGCGAAACTGCTCTCCTTCAGAAAAAGGGGAGAGGACTTCGCCGGTGAAAGCTTTACGCCTATACCGGGCTACCGGGCCCACGGGGCTCTCTGTCATTACAGTGCCGATGAAGAAGGCCAGTTTTCGATTGATGAGATGGGGGGACTCTTTCTTATCGATTCGGGAGGACAGTACCCCGGCGGGACAACAGATATAACCAGGACCCTGACTCTGGGAAATCCGACAGCCCGGGAAATCCGCGACTACACGCTTGTTCTGAAAGGGCATATCGCCCTTTCGCTAGCCAGATTCCCCCAGGGAACGAGGGGCTATCAGCTCGATCTTCTGGCCAGAATGGATATGTGGCGGGAAGGCATCGACTACGGCCACGGAACCGGACACGGGGTCGGACATTATCTCAGCGTTCACGAGGGACCGATGCGGATCAGCACCCATCCCGTCGATGTGGCACTGGAACCGGGAATGGTTATATCCAATGAACCGGGCATCTATCGGGAGGGCAGCCACGGAATCAGAATTGAAAATCTCATTCTGGTCCGGGAGGACCGGGAAACAGAGTTCGGCAAATTCTACGATTTTGAAACGCTGACGCTCTGTCCCTACGATCCGGAACTTATCGATCATTCTCTTCTGAATGATGATGAGCGCAGCTGGATAAACAAATATAATGAAGAAGTATACAACCGTGTCGCTCCCTATCTCGATGATGAGGAAAAGAGCTGGCTTAAAGGCAGGACGATTGAGTTCACATTTTAAATCCTTTATCGACAGAGTCCCCGCCGCGCCTCTGGCTGTGGCGGCCTGTCTTCTCTGGGCGACGGCTTTCGCCGGCGTCAAGACGGGACTGCAGTACACCGATCCTCTCTCCTTTGCGGGAATGCGCTTTTTTCTGGCAGGACTGATACTGCTCCCTTTTTGCGGTCCGCCTCTGCGGATCGTGAGAGAGATCGGAAAATACTGGAAGGTCATACTAACAGTTGCCTTCTTCCAGACAGTGCTTCTCTATTCCCTGTTTTTTCTCTCCATGGATATGGTTGAGGCATCGACGGGAGCCATTGTGAACGGAATCTCTCCCCTGGTCGGGGCTTTGCTGGCCCATTTTCTTCTCGCCGGCGAGGGCAACAGACTGACAGCGCGGAAAGTCCTCAGTTTCGTCATAGCCGTCGCGGGCATTGTCTTTATCGGCGCGGGGAAGGGAGATCTGTCCACTATCGGGGGCAGGAGGGAGATTCTGGGCATCTTTCTGATGCTTGCCGGCAGCATTTCCAGTGCCTTTGCCAGCATCTACATCGCCCGGAAAAAAAGCCCGATCAATCCGGTACTTCTCAATTCCCTTCAGATTTCAACGGGAGGAGTCGTTCTTTTTCTCCTGTCTCTAATTTCTGGCTCATTCCGGAGTGATATTTTTCTCAATCCCGGTTCCGGGTTTTTTCCGGCTCTCATCTATCTCGCTTTTCTCTCGGCAACAGCCTTTTCCATCTGGTTTTATCTGCTGAAAGACAGAGGAGTACCGGTGCCGACTTTAAGCATCTGGAAATTCATTATTCCCGTCACCGGCGCCATATTCAGCTGGATCGTCATTCCAGGCGAATCTCCCGATTACCTCTCTCTCTCCGGTATGGCGGCGATCGGCCTGTCGGTCCTGCTTTTCTTCAGCGGAAGGAAAGCTTCTTCGACGTAGAAACGCTTCGCTGTAACTGCTATCTCATCGTCTTTTTGAAAGATCATAATACTTGTCTAATATAGAAAATTTAAATATTATATGCGGATAGATTCAGAGATAATCATATTTGGAGGACAACTTGTACAAACCAGTAGACCCGCGCGTAAGCTTTCCGGAGATGGAAGAAGCCATTCTCAAATTCTGGGAAGATAAGGGAATTTTCAAGCGGTCGATTGAACAGAGAGAAGGCGCTCCCGAATATGTATTCTACGACGGACCTCCATTCGCAACGGGACTGCCCCATTTCGGGCATTTCGTCCCCGGTACATTGAAAGATATCATTCCCCGTTACCAGACCATGAAAGGTAACAAGGTGGAACGCCGTTTCGGTTGGGACTGCCATGGACTTCCTGTAGAATACGAAATGGAGAAGGAACTCGGCATTTCCGGCAAAACTGAAATTGAGAAATTCGGCGTATCGGAGTTCAATGAGCAGTGCCGCTCGATCGTACTGCGCTACACGAACGAATGGGAAACCGTTATTAACAGACTGGGCCGATGGGTCGATTTCGAAGACGACTACAAAACCATGGATCCCGATTATATGGAATCCATCTGGTGGGTATTCAAACAGCTATGGGATAAAGGCCTCGTTTATGAAGGACACAAGATTCTTCCCTACTGCCCCCGCTGTTCCACTGTTCTGTCCAACCATGAGCTGAACCTCGGCGGATACCAGGATGTTCACGATCCGGCCATTACTGTCCGGTTTAAAGTTAAAGGTGAAGACAATACATATCTTCTGGCCTGGACGACCACGCCCTGGACGCTTCCGTCCAACCTGGCTCTGGCTGCCGGTCCGGAAATCGAATATGTCAAAGTAAAAGACGGAGACGAGTTCTATATACTCGGCGCCGAGAGACTTTCATCTTACTACAAGAATGAAGCTGACTACGAAATCGTCGCACGCTACAAGGGAAGTGAACTGGAAGGGATGGCTTACGAACCTCTTTTCGACTACTTCTCGGAAGAAGCGGATAACGGAGCTTTTAAAGTCTATCTGGCTGATTACGTTACCACTGAAGACGGTTCCGGATTGGTTCACACGGCTCCCGGCTTCGGTGAAGACGACTACAATACTCTCAAGAAAACAGAAATCAATGTAAAATGTCCCATTGACGACGAATGTCAGTTCACCGGCGAAATTCCCGAGTATAAAGGGCGCTTCGTAAAAGACTGCGACAAGGATATCATCGCCAGGCTGAAGGAAGAGGGAAAACTGATCAAGAGAGATCAGTATCTTCACTCCTATCCCCACTGCTGGAGATGTAAATCCCCCCTTATCTACAGAGCCGTAAGCTCCTGGTTTGTCGATGTCCCTTCTATCAAGCAGAAAATGCTTGATGCCAATGACACGATCAACTGGGTCCCCTCTCACCTTCAGAAAGGGCGGTTCGGGAAATGGCTGGAAGATGCCAGAGAATGGGCCATCTCACGGAACAGATACTGGGGTAACCCCATTCCCGTCTGGAAATGTCCCGACTGCGGCAAAACCGAATGTATCGGAAGCCGTCAGGAACTGAAGGACAGATCAGGCCGGGACGTGACCGACCTTCACAAGCATTTCGTCGACGATATCACATTTAAATGCGACTGCGGCGGCGAAATGAAGAGAATCCCCGAAGTTCTGGACTGCTGGTTCGAATCGGGCTCCATGCCCTACGCTCAGAACCACTATCCCTTCGAGAACAAGGAGAAGTTCGAAGCCAACTTCCCCGCCGAGTTCATCTCCGAAGGTCTGGACCAGACCAGAGGATGGTTCTATACGCTTACCATTCTCGCCGCGGCTCTCTTCGATAAGCCCGCCTTCCGCAACGTTATCGTCAACGGACTGGTTCTGGCGGAAGACGGAAAGAAAATGTCCAAATCCGAGAGAAACTACACGGACCCCATGGTTGTTATCAGCAACTTCGGCGCCGATGCTCTCCGGCTTTTCCTTATGAACTCCGCCTGCGTAAGGGCCGAGAGTCTCAAATACTCGGACGACGGTGTCAAAGAAGTCCTGAAAAGCATTATCATTCCCTTCTGGAATGCCTACAGCTTTTATGTGACCTATGCCAACATCGATCAGGTGAAACCGGAAGGCAAGCCCGAGAATCCCGAGAATCCCCTCGACCAGTGGATCCTTTCGGAAACGGAAAAAATGGTGGCCGAAGTGACCGAACAGCTCGAAGCCTATGAAGTGCAGAAGGCTATCGGCCCGATTGTCTCTTTTATCGATCAGCTCAACAACTGGTATATCAGACGGTCTAGAAGACGTTTCTGGAAGTCGGAAAATGATGGCGACAAATTCCAGGCTTACGGGACTCTGTACCATGCGCTGATGACTGTTGTCAAAATCGCCGCACCCATCATCCCCTTCGTAACGGAAGAGATTTATCTCAACCTGAAAGCCGGCGATATGCCCGATTCAGTCCACCTCTGCGACTATCCCCTGGCCGATGTTTCTGCCAGAAATGAAGAGCTGGAGCTGAAGATGGCATTGACTCAGCAGGCCGTATCCATGGGCCGGGCGCTCAGAAGCATGCACAATCTGAAAACAAGACAGCCCCTCAAGGCCATGCATCTGGTTACCAGAGACAAAGATGAGAAAAAAGTGCTTTTCGAAATGGTCGATATCATCCGGGAGGAGCTCAATGTCAAAGAGGTCATCTTCCGGGAAAACGAGGAAGATCTGGTCGAATACACAGCCAAGGCTAACTTCCGGGTTCTCGGAAAAATCCTCGGTAAGGATATGAAGGCCGCCGCCTCGAGAATCGAGACTCTGACCATGGATGAGATCCAGACCGTTCTGGAAGGGTCGACGCTCAATATTGAATTCGAAGGCTCCGAGCATACAAACCTCGACATCACGGAAGAGCACCTGATGATTCAGAGACAGGAAAAAGAAAACCTGAAAGTTCTCAACGAAGGGTCTCTGACCATAGCGCTCGATCCCGAAATTACCGAGGAACTGAAAAACGAAGGTATCGTCAGAGATATCGTCCGTTCCGTACAGAATCTGAGAAAGGAGAGCAACCTGGACGTCACGGACCGGATCAGCCTTTCCATCGATGGTTCCGAAGCGGTAAAAATCGCCGTGGAGGCCTTCGAAGAGCATCTGATGCAGGAGACCCTCACTTCGAAGTGGGCCTGGGAAAAAAAGGACAATGCGATCGAAGCCGCCTGCGGCGAAGAAACCTGTCTCATCTCACTTGTAAAAAATTGACTTGCAGCGGAGCCCGGCTCCGCTTTATTCTTTTAAAGAACCGATTCTTAAGGGAGAGACTATGAAAAAACTGAGCGGAATTATTCTACTGGCCATTGTGATCCTGACAGGGTGCAGGAGCGTACCCGCTCTGCTGCCGGCTGACAAGCGTATAACATGGCTGCCGGCCGACTCCAAAGTCTTTCTCAACGTCAATATCGACGGCAACAGAGAGCTGTTCAATCAGACCATTACCAAAATGGGAATTGATAACAAGGATCTCCAATCCATTATAGAAAGAAGCCATACGGTCTGTCTCGGACTGGAGAACCCCCTGGACCTGGCCGATCCCGGCGTGCACATGATTTCCGAAGGCGATTACAACAGCGGCATGCTGAAACTGGGGCTCCGGGTTACCCGGGAATGGGCCCAGACGGACAGGGAATCGGGAACCATAACCAACGTGGAAGCGGGAATTCAGATCGTCCCCGAGAAAGGGAAAATCCTTTTTTCAGAAGGGAAAATCGATGAGATCCTGACCAACCGCGTCGATCCGGTTCCCGTATACCTCCCCAGAGATGTCAGAGACCATTTTATCGAGTCCGACATCATCCTCTATTATCCTCAGCCCTCCAAAGAAGTTCTGACGGCTTTATCCCCCAATCTGGATAGCCTGGAAGTCGATCTCTTTTATATTTCCATGAATAAAGTTCAGCCCGTAGTGGAAGGCGAAGAACCGGAATATGAAATTATGGGGCTTGTCAGGATGAAGGATGTAACCAAAGCCAAACCTTTTTCCACGGCGCTGAAATGGGTTATCCTGGGAGTCGTCGTCTCTTCCGAGAATCCCGACACCAAACAATTTCTCAAAAAGATCGAAATCGATACGCAGTGGAATGATGTGGAGATGTCCGGGCTCAACCTGTCACTGGAAAGAGCCAGCGATCTCATCTCCAATGTGATCAAGCTGGATATCTACCAGAAATAGAGTAAAAAATGCGGGTCTTTATTTCCTGGACCCGCCCTGAAACCATCTCTGCACACCGATCTTGTTACGGCCTTTGTTGTATATCATACCGCCGTTCCAGTATTCCAGTGCGGCTATCAGTGAATTCCCGCCATCATCTTCATCGCTGCCCGGTCCTCTGTAACTGGCCAATTCCAGAAATGCATCAAAATCATTGTTGTGAAGAGCTTCCTGTCTCTTCCTGTAGAAGCTGTTCCATCGCTCCAGTTCTCTGAATCCTTCACCTTCGTCTTCTACAATGAATCTCGCGCGGTTACGGAAGTCGTACCAGATTTTGATTTTTTTTGAAGAGTCTTTTTTGTTCCCGTGTTTAATTCCATTCTTTATTAGTTCCGAAAGCTGCTGTTCAAGCAGGTTGTCCTCGAGAAATTCTTCGGGGCACTCTTTGAGGATATCAACGGCAAATTTCCGGACTCTCGAATAATCTCCGGGATATTCAATGTATTTCATCCCCTGGTTATCGAACAGTTCGTTGTACTCATCGATCAGTAGTTTTCTGATTATCAGCATTGCTGACCTCCCAGACTATCAGCCGCACTGGATTTATTCTCGCTTTCTTTTATAAGGGAGATAATGTTTGATAATCGGAAAACCTGTCTCGGTCCCCCCTGGAGATGTATCACTCTGTGATCACCTCCTGCCTTTTTTAATTCCTGCAGAATCTTAATAAAGGCTCCGACGCCGGAGCTGTCTATATAAGTCATCCCCGACAAATCAAAGAGAACTTTATTCGATGTATTGTTTATTCTGTCGATTACTCTTTTCCGGAAATCCGGCGCTCCGTACAGGTCAAGTTCTCCCTTGACTTCGATCAGGTAAACCGACTTGGACGGAATCATTTTTTCTTTTATTTCCATGGAGGCAATCTATGATAATCATGTTATGTTTTTATTAGATTCCTAATAAAGTACTAATAATGACGGCATACTTTTTCTTTTATGGATTATATGGAAAAAGAGGATTGTTTACAGAAAGTCGATCAGGCCAGAGCTTACGGATCATCAATAGTACGTATTGCTTCCGGATTTCACTACACATTCATTGACGAATCTGTCGAAAAACTGTCGGCGGCTTTTCAGCAGAATCCCGACATTAAAGCCGTCGGCGTGCTCGACAACGATGAAAACCCGGCCGGGATTGTTGTCAAAAACAAACTGATGACTCTACTGGGGCGGCCTTATGCAATTGAGCTTTTTAAAAGGAAAACCGTAAAAGAGATTCTGCAGTACACAGACAGCTACTACATTAACAGAAATATTCTTTCGGTGGCTGATGCCATAGATCATAAACTTCACGATGATGAAATCTCCTATTATCTCCTGAAAAACAATGAAGGACGTTTTGCCGGGATTTTTTCCACCAGAGATATGATCAACTATCTCTCCAATATCTCCAAGCAGGACATCGAGATGGCGAGAAATCTCCAGGAACGTCTGGTTATCGAAGATCGTTTTTTTAGAGGTGACGGCATTGATATTCAAGGGTACAGCAGGCCGGCAAAAGGGCTGGGGGGAGATTTTTATTACGTAGATCGAATCGACGAAAAGCGCTGGATCATTTCTCTCTGCGATGTTTCGGGAAAAGGTGTGGCGGCAAGCCTTATCACAACAATGCTCTGGGGCATGATGAAAATTTATGACTGGAACCTGGGGCTGAAGAAATTCGTACAGCTTCTCAACGAGAATATTGTGCAGACCTTCCATCTGGAGAAATATCTGACCGGCATATTCATTCTTTACGATGAGGAAAAAGGAAATTTCCAGTTTTGCGATATGGGTCATTCTCTTGTGTATCTGTTTCGGGGAGAGAAGATGGCTGAAATTAAATCTCCCGATAAAAATCTTCCCATCGGTATTGAAACCAGCATCGAACCGAACGTTAACCGCTTGAAGATTTCGAAAGGAGACCGGGTACTCCTCTTTACAGACGGACTGATTGAACAGCAGGATATGAATCACCGCGAGTTCTCGCTGGACCGAATAGCAAAAATCATGAGAGACAACAAAAACGCAACAATAAATGAGCTGAAAGATATAATGAGAGACCGTTTTCAAACCTTCAGAAAAGGCGTTTCTCAGGCAGATGACGTCTCCTTCCTGCTGATTGAAAAGCTGTAGAGCGCTTTACTGATTTTCTGTTTTATTGTACTTTTACGTAGAATCATAGATTCGGTGGCTGGTCTCAGACTTTGTCTGTTTCCCGCCCATGCAACAAGGAGACGTATATGATCGGAGTTGTCGATTACAAAGCTGGAAATCTTAAAAGCGTGGATTCGGCTTTATCCCATCTTCAGGGAGACTTCTTCATATCAGACGATCCGGAAAAACTCCTCAAAAGCGATAAAATGATTTTCCCCGGAGTGGGGGAGGCTCTTTCCGCCATGACCGTGCTGAGATCCTCGGGGCTCGGCGACGCTGTCAGAGAATTTGCCGCATCGGGAAAACCGCTTCTCGGAATCTGCCTCGGAGCTCAGATCGTCTTCGATCACTCTGAAGAACGGGACACAGCCTGTCTGGGACTCATTCCCGGGAAGGTTAAGCGATTCGCTCCCGATATGGGATTGAAAGTGCCTCATATGGGCTGGAACACCATCGAGCATATCGATATTCCTCTTTTCAGAGGAATACCGCAGAATTCTTCATTCTATTTCGTCCATTCCTATTACATTGACGCCGAGTATGATGACAATAGGGCTGCCGTCTGTGAGTACGGTATATCCTTTACGGCGGCAGCGGTTAAAAACAATATACTGGCCTGTCAGTTTCACCCGGAAAAAAGCGGTGAAGCGGGACTTCAGCTAATAAAGAATTTCATAGAATTATATTGAGGCGGGGGAATTATAGATGTTTCAGAAAAGAATCGTTGTCTGTCTCGATGTGAAAGAAGGCAGATGTACCAAGGGAATCAAATTTAAAGATAATATCGATGTGGGCGACCCGGTCGGGATGGCGGCCAAATACTACCGAGACGGCGCCGACGAACTGGTGTTTTACGATATAACCGCTTCCCATGAAAAAAGAGGCATCATGATCGATGTGGTCCGGAAAGTGGCGGAACAGATTTTCATTCCCTTTTGTGTCGGCGGAGGAATTTCCACTCTCGATGACATAAAAGATGTCATTCTGGCGGGCGCCGAGAAAGTCAGTGTCAATTCTTCAGCGGTCCGCAACCCTTCCCTCATCGAAGAAGGGGCATCTCTATTCGGATCGCAATGCATTGTTTTAGGAATGGATGCCGCTGCTGATCCTGAAATGCCTTCGGGTTACAGGGTTTTTATCAATGGGGGACGGAAGGCTATGGATCTCGATGCTCTGGCCTGGGCGAAACAGGCGGAGAGTCTCGGAGCGGGGGAAATCGTCCTCAATTCCATAGATGCCGACGGTATGAAAACAGGTTATGAAATCAATCTGACGAAGATGATATCCGAATCGGTGGGAATTCCCGTCGTGGCGTCCGGTGGTGCGGGCAAACCGGAACATCTGGCGGAAGTCCTCAAAGCGGGTTCTGCCGATGCGGCTCTCATCGCCTCGATGGTTCACTTCGGCGATTATTCTGTTGGGGATATCAAAAAACACCTGATGTCTCAGAATATTCCCGTTCGCCTGTGATATAATTGAAGCAGCAGACCTCCCTATCCCGTTATACAACCAGGAGGTCCTGTGGGAGAACCCGAATTGAAACCGAAAGAAGGAAAATATTCCTATGCCGATTATCTGACCTGGCCCGATGAGGAGAGGTGGGAGATTATTAACGGCGAAGTCTGGGATATGAGTCCTGC
>JAFGXR010000068.1 GCA_016936555.1 Spirochaetales bacterium
CTTAATCACAGCACGGACAGTCCCTACTCTGTTTTCAATCGCTTCCTCTGGCATAAAATGGATAAAATCGGCATCCGGAACTTCGAAGACCGTTACAAATACGCTTCTCTTCTCTTTTTTGACCGGGATTTTCATTTGAAGGATTTCGATTACAGGACATTTAACAACTATCACCTGGACAATCCCCTTTCTCTCAAATCTTCAGGTGAACTGGTTTACCCGTACTTCAGAAATCAGATTGAAAAACTGCAGAAACAGGATGTAAACGAAAAGACTTATCTGCTGCCGGCTTCTCTGAGGCTCTATTACAAAAATCATCTTCCCGGAACGGGAAAAAACCTGGAAAGCGGGAAATCAGTCATACAATTATCAGCCCGGACTTATCTCTTCCCCTATGTCGAAGAGAACAGCATCACAGGCTATCTGGGTATCTATTTTTCCGACCGGAACAGAGCCATTACCGATTCCTTTCTGATTTTCAATATGGCCGCTCTTCTCTTCTTTACAGCCCTCATCTTTCTGTTCAATACTCTGAAAAAAGATGATGAGAACCTCGACGACCTTCTTCAGGTCTTTACGGAAAGATACGGGATTACCGCCCGGGAATGCGAAATCATCCCCTATATTCTCGAGGGGATGACCAATAAGGAGATTGCCGGAGATCTCAATATATCAAAACGGACCGTGGACAATCATATCTACAACATTCTCCATAAAGCGTCGGTGAAAAACCGCGTGGAATTGATCCACATCATTAAAAACTCCCGCTGAGTATATATACCTGTTCCCCATTTCAGGTACTTATGCTCATTGCCGGCTCAGAATTCCGATCTGATAATGGTCCGGAAAGGAGAATTATCATGAATAAAATTTTAATCGTGCCGCTGATGCTGATGTTTTTCGGCTGCGTGTCCATGAACCGGGACGTTTCGGAGTTTCCCGAATTCAGTCCGGCCGGCGGCGTCTATAAAAACCCCGTTGAAGTGTCTTTATATGCAGAAAGAGGAGACCGGCTCTTCTACACAGTGGACGGTTCCACGCCGACGGCTGATTCGATTCCCTATGACAGGGCTGTCGCTCTGGAAAACCCGACCCTTCTGAGAGTTATGGCTCTTAAAAAAAACGGCACGATGAAATATGCCATGTCCATGTATGATTTCGATCGGGATCCCGATCTCGAAGCCCATCTCCCTTCTCCGGTCTGGACCGATCAGATCATCTATTTCGCTCTCCTGGACAGAATGAACAATGGCGATCCGGGGAATGATGACCAGGGTTACGGAGAAGCCGGTGTATCGGAAGAGACCTGGTACAGCGGCGGGGATTTCAAGGGACTGGAAAAGAAGCTGGATTATATCAAAAACCTCGGCGCAACGGCTGTCTGGATTACCCCTCCTGTAAAGAATCAGTGGTCGGAGGGGAATTTCGGAGGCTCCCACGGATACTGGGCATCCGATTTTATGGCTGTCGATCCCCATTACGGCGATCTGGAGGCTTACAGATCTTTTGTAAAGGCCGCCCATGACAAAGGTCTTTATGTGATTCAGGATATTGTCGTCAATCACACAGGGGATTACTTCAATATTGACCGCAAGACAGGTCAGTGGAGTCTCAAGGAAAAATCCGAACCGGCCCCTTCCCCTGACCAGCTCCCCTGGAGCCTCAACGATCCTTCTGTTTTTACAGAAGACGAGCTGAAAAATAATTCCTTCTACCACTGGACGCCGGCCATTTCGGACTTTAACGACCGGTCACAGCTTTTCACGTACCAGCTGAGTAACCTCGATGACATCAATACGGCAAATCCCGATGTAAGAAACCTCCTGACAGGATACTACCGTTACTGGCTCGATAAGGTCGATGTGGACGGTTTCCGGGTCGATACGGTCAAGTATGTGGAACCCGACTTCTTCGAGGATTTCGCCGAAGAGGGGATCCGCTCCTATGCAAAGGAAAGGGGTAAAGAGGATTTTATTCTCTTCGGAGAATCCTGGGACGGAGACGGGAAGTTCAATGCCTCCTACACTCAGGGTAAAAACGGGGAGAAGCGGCTTGATTCGCTGATCTATTTTACCCTCAACTTCGCCATAAGAAATGTATTCGGGAACGGTAATCCCACCAGCGAGCTGACGGACGTTCTCTCGAAGCGATATGAGACGGGCTATCAGGATCCGAAAAAACTGGTCACCTTTGTGGACAATCACGATATGGAAAGGCTGATCAACTCAACCACTCCGGAACTGGTCAGAGAAGCCTATGCCTTTATTATGACCATTCCCGGGATTCCCCAGCTTTACTACGGTTCTGAACAGGGGATGACAGAACGGAGAGGAGCCATGTTCGCCGGCGGATTTGAAACGGCCGGAAAAGCGAATGACCGGGATCTCTTTGATGAAAACAATACCTGGTATACATATTTTAAGGAACTGACGGACCTGAGAAAGCAGCACTCGGTCTTCCGGAACGGTAAAATGATGATTGTCAAGGACAATTCCGGTTCCAACGGCCTGTTCGCCTATAAACTGGTTGAGGGAGAAGGCGGGTCCGGCAGAGAAGCTTTTGTCATTTTCAACACATCGGCAGAGGGAAAAGTATCAATCGACATGGATACGCAGTTTGAACCGGGAACGACTTTCCGGCTCCTCGATCCCTCTCAGGGCGATGTTCAGAAAAACATCACAGCCGGCGAATCGGGACAATTAACAGTTCTTATGCCCGGCCAGTCCTTTGCCGTTTACCTTAAAGAGGGCGAAACAAGGGAAATAAACACTCAGAATAACAGCATTGCCATCACCAGCCGTTTCGAAACGGAAATGTCCGATCCCGAAGTCAAAGTGGAAGGTACAATAGACAAGCCTGCCGCAGTGGGGCTCTTTGTCGACGGCAATTATGACAGCAACAAACTTTTTTCAGCTGGTGAAAGCTGGTCCGGAGAGATAGAGCTGACCTCTCTGATGAATGGCGAACATGAAATTGTCGCGTTTATCAAAGGCGATGATATCGATGAGAATATCTATTCAGCGCCGGTAAGCATCACCGTAAAAAAACCGTTTATTCTGAGAACATCGGCCTCAGATCCGTCGGGAGATGAAAATTACAGAATGCCGACCAACGAGTCCTTTGTCCATCAGCAGGATATTCTGGGAGCCGAAGTTTACGCCTCGGGCACGGATATACGAATCGACCTGGAAATGGCGAAAACGACTGATCTGTGGAGCCCCACCATCAACGATTTCGATCATGTCCTTCTCAATATCTTCCTCAGAAAAAGTGAGGGACCCAGCGGCGTTGAAGAACTGCCCGGGTTGAATGCCTCAGTTCCCGGATCGATGGGATCCTGGGATTTTCATGCCGCTCTGGCCGGCTGGGCATCGGGAATCAGAGACAGCTCCGGAAAAGCCTTAAGTCCCTCTCCCTACGGCGAAGTGAATCATGAGAAGAATGTTATCTCCGTTTTTATTCCATCGTCGTCTATCGGCAATCCCCGTTCTCTCGATGGATGGAAAATCTATATTTCCACATGGGATGAAGATTCGGGGAATCCCAGAAAGCTCACGCCCGATGGCGCGGAATGGGTCTTCGGAGGAGGAGACAGTGCGACAGATCCTCTGATTATGGATGATCTTGAGGTTCTGGAATTGTAATCGGAATCAATTTTATACAGGATCCCCCGGATTTACCGTAATCCGGCGGGAGCCTTTTTCAGTTTGAGATCTGTTGAATCGAATATTTTTTCTTCCAGGAATATTTCAGTGATAAAGGCTGACAGTTTATCATTTTCCAGAATACTGTTGATTTTCCCTGACCGGCACAGGTCGGGAACTGATTGATTCATTGTCTCCGTATTGAAAGCGATATCCTTCCCGAGCTTCTTCTTTACACCGGTCAGAAATTCGCAGCACCTGTCAATGCTTTTCCGGAGAGACGACACATCAATCCCCTTTCTGCTGTAAAGCTCACTCATCTGAACCAGAAGAAGAAAGAGTTCATCGCTTTTGTGAAGGGTATTCCGGTAGACCCGGTGGGGAACCATAGTCGGGACAGCCATGTCTGCTGTTATCCTGTCCATTCTTTCCGCCATTTCATCACGGTAGTTCTTCAGAGGGTTTCCGGACTGTAAATTGTTGCTGTACAGTTCTTTATAGGGACCGACCAGACCGGGAAAAGACTCATTCAGCCTGGTCAGATAGAAATCCTTCTGCCTTCCCGGTCTCAGAGTGAGCCATCCCGGCATAATGAAATCGGCCCCTCTTGTCATCACTTCGCCGAAGAGAGTTTTCAGATGCTCTTCCGAATCCCCAATATAGGGAAGAAAAGGCATAGCCAGGACTCCGACCGTGCATCCGGCTTTTTTCAGTTTCCCGATGAGATCCAGCCTCTGCCCGACCGTTGCCGCTTCCGGTTCGAATAGGGCCCGGACTTTATCATCAAGATGAACCAGAGATATGAAAACAGAGACTCCCGAACGTCGGGCAATTTTCTCCAGCACGGGAAGATCCCTCTCGATCAGGGCCGATTTTGTGAGAAGATTGACCGGAAGATCGAACCAGGACAGCACATCGAGACATTTAGCCGTTATTCCAAGCTGCTCCTCCACCGGTTGATAGGCATCGGTTACACCGGAACTGATACAGACCGGCCCTCTTTCCCGGATATTTGACAGTTCTTTGAGAAGCAGCTGATCGATATTATCCCTGACAACGATATCCCTTTCGAAGTCTCCTTCCACATAGTATTTTTCCGCTCTTCCGTCGCAATAGGCGCAGCCGTGGGAACAGGCCATGTAGGGGGAGAATTTGTAACGGCTCACCGTAAAGTTGTCGGGAAACAGTTCTTTACGGAGAGCCTTTTTGATATGCTTTTTATGGAGATTGTATTCTGCCACCTTCAGGTGGTATACCCCTCGGGGTTCTGAGACTGCCACCTCCACGAATCGGAGCACATATCATCCATATTCTTCTCAGCCTTCCAGCCCAGCTCTTTTTCCGCAAAGGAGGGCTCGGCATAACAGGTTGCGATATCCCCGGGACGTCTGGCCGTCACTTCATAGGGAATATCCTTCCCGGAAGCTTTCCGGAATGCTTCTATCACATCCAGTACGCTGTAGCCTTTTCCGGTTCCCAGATTGTAGATGACAACACCGGGTTTGCTGTTCAGTTTCTCCAGAGCTTTCAGATGCCCCGCAGCCAGATCCATAACATGAATGTAGTCGCGGACCCCGGTTCCGTCGGGCGTATCGTAGTCATTTCCGAAGACATTGACCTTCTCTCTCTTGCCGACCGCGACCTGGGCGACGAAGGGAACGAGATTGTTGGGAATGCCGTTGGGGTCCTCTCCGATCTCTCCGCTTTCGTGAGCGCCGATGGGATTGAAATAGCGGAGAATGGCCACGTTGAGAGACTTGTCCGCCACGGCCAGGTCCTGAAGAATCTGTTCGAGCATCAGTTTTGTCTGCCCGTAGGGGTTTGTCGCATGAAGCGCCGCACTTTCGGTTATGGGGACGATTTCCGGATCGCCGTATACCGTAGCACTGGAACTGAAGACGATATTTTTCACACCGTGCTTGTTCATCAGGGAACAGAGATTGAATGTTCCTGTCAGGTTATTGTGATAGTAATGGAGGGGAATGGAGACCGATTCACCGACCGCTTTCAATCCGGCAAAATGGATAACCGAATCGATTTCATTTTCAATGAACGCGCGTTCAAGGTCGTCCATATTTAAAAGATCGACGTTGTAAAACTTAAGCTCCCTGCCGGTGAGCTTCTGAACTCTCTTAAGCGATTCTTCCGAACTGTTGGAGAGATTGTCCACGACAACGACATTGTGCCCCGCTTCGAGAAGAAGCAGACTGGTATGGCTTCCGATGTATCCGGCGCCGCCGGTTACTAAAATATTCATTCCGACTCCTCTATTCTTTTTCATTTTTCTTATTTTAAAACCAGAACATAGGGAGTGAATAGATATAAGATTAGATAATTCTTAAAAAAAACTATTTCGACCAGTTTTCGACTTCCAGTCCGGGAATTCTTCTGAAATGCTTTTCATTATTGGTAACCAGAACCAGATTGTGACTTAATGCCGTAGAAGCTATCAGTAAATCCATATCATCAATTATCTGTCCTTTGAAACCTAAAGACGCTTTAAGTTCGCCAAAAATTTCAAAAATTGAGGCTGACAGATTAATAAGAGGAAATAATTCCGCTACCCTGTGTGCTGTCGCCAGATTTCTCTCAATATTTGATGATTTTCTGGCTCCGTAAATCAGCTCACCATAGGTAACAACAGATAATGATTTGGGAACATCAGCATATTCCATAAAGTTCTGATTGACTACAGTGTGATTTTTCAGGCTATAGATAATAATATCCGTATCAATCAAATAAGCCATCATCACCTCTGAATCTGCTGGAGTTTCTTCTGCTTCTCTTTATCTCTGCCACCATTTCTTCAGCTTTCCTCTCATCGTCCCAACTACCGGCAAGACTCAAAAACTCATGGGTAGGATTGGATCGAAAGGATTCAGGAGAGGACAGATATTTTTCCAGGATATACACGACTTCCTGACTCAGAGATCTTTTGTCTCCTGCTGCCAGTTCCTTCAGAGAGGCATACAATTTATCATCAATATCCTTAACCTGCAAATTTGCCATCCTAATCCTCCTCAATCAACTATAACACAATTCATGAATTTTTCACACCTTTTCATCCCATCTCTCATCTCTCATCTCCTAACTCCCGACAAAAAAAGAGCCCCCACCCGGAGAGCCCTCTCTATAAATCCCTAAGCCTACACCCTACGAAAACTCACTTTCTCTTCGCATACTTCCGCAAATAGAACTGCCGCATAAGCACAGCATCAAACTTGCTCAGCTTTTTCGCTCCCCCCAGAAACTCCGCCTCGATAAAGACCTTGCAGCTTTTCTCAAGGATCTGAGCGACAGCGAAACAGTCATCCATAGTCGGCGCCGCACAGACTGCCCCGTGATTGGCCAGAATACAGGCGTTCCGCCCTTTCATGGCCTTCAGAGTTTCCTTTACCAGTTTTATCGTACTGGGAAGAGCGTATTTCGCAATCTTCACATCGGGGCCGATAAGCTGGGCCATATCGTCGAGCACCGCCGGCATAACCCGGTGCGCCGCCGCAATGGTCGAGGCATTGACCTGATGGGTGTGGATAATGGCATTGATGTCCTTCCTGGTTTTGTAGAGTCCCGCATGAACCCCTTTTTCCGATGAGGGCTTCACATCGCCTTCGTATTCGCCGGTTGTGTAATCCATAATCACGATATCGCCGGGGGTCATCTCTTCATAGGCTTTTCCGCTGGGGGTGATGGCGCAGAACCGGTCGTCGATCCTGACACTCACATTCCCCCAGGTCCGGGCGACCAGTCCCTCTTTCAGCAGCTTTAATCCCGCCTCGCAGACCTGTTTCCGGGCTTCCTCTTTCGTCATGCCTTCACCCCTTCCACATTTTTGAATACCCGTTCGAACCGGGCAAGAGCATCATCGATGATTTCATCCGTATCGGCTGCTGAAGTGTACATGCGGCTTCCTGCCAGAGTGACCAGACCTTCCACCATATAAGCGGCGCCCATATGGGTCATTTTGTCTTTCCGGTTGTGGATTTCCTTCAGTTTTCCCGGAACCTGCCAGATTTTTCTGATATTGATGTCGAAGAGCATGGTTCCAACCGTTTCCAGATGGCAGATCGATCCCTGATTGTAGGCGACAAAGGGAAGATCATATTTTCTGATGAGGGCTTTCAGTCCTTCGGTCAGTCTGTCCCCGGCCCGGCCCGCTTTTTCAATGGCTCCCGTTTCAGCTATCTTTTTTAAAGTGAAATATCCCGCAGCAGAACTGAGAGGATTGGCCGCCAGAGTTCCGCCGACATGGGCTTTTTTCGATTTTTTGCCGCCCAGGCCGCCCGCCAGGTATGCCATATATTTTTTCTTACCTCCGAGACCGCCCGCCGAGGGGTATCCCCCCGCGACGACTTTTCCAAAAACCGTCAGGTCGGGAGTTACGCCGAAATACCCCTGAGCCCCGCTCATACCGATCCGGAAACCTGTTACGACTTCATCAAAAATGAGAAGAGCGCCGTATTTGTCACAGAGTTCCCTCACTTTTCCATTGTAATCGTAATCAAGGGGCCGCGTTCCGCTTTCGGGCCCCACCGGCTCCATAATAACGGCAGCCGTACCGCCCCGGAATCTGTTCCGTTTCAACATCCTTTCCATAGCCGCAATATCATTAGGGTAGACTTCCTGAGTGTATCTGTAATAAGCCGACGGTATGCCGTGGGATTCCAATCCGCCCACGCCGGGAATCCGGTTTCCATAGGAGAGCTGATCGCTCCAGCCGTGATAAGCCCCACCCAGTTTAATGATGTTTTTCTTTTTCGTCGCCAGCCGGGCAACTCTGACAGCCGCCATGGCAGACTCGGTTCCCGAATTAAGCATACGGAACATCTCCACCGAGGGGAAAGACTCACAGATCAGTCTGGCCAGTTTCATTTCATACTCATGAAAAAGTCCCGTTACCGATCCTGTGCTGTCCAGGAGCTCCTTGACTTTTTCACGCACATCAGGGTCATTGCTGCCCAGAACGGTCGGTCCTCCCGCCTGCAGGAAATCGATGTACTGATTTCCGTCCAGGTCCCAGAGATAAGCGCCTTCGGCTTTGGTGAAAACCAGAGGAAAGGGATAATTGAAGGCCAGATTGTGCTGAACGCCGCCGGGAATGTATTCCCTGGCCTCTTCTATCATTTTTTTAGAGGCAGTACATTTCTCTTCGTAATATTTCAGGTATTCCTTCATCGCCTTTTTTGTGATGCTTCTCGACGGTTTGGCGATCAGAGCCTTGAGCTCCTTCATGACTTCCTGTGTATCGTGATATTCTTTTATAGCGAATTGCTCTTTCACTTTTTTCCTCCATTGAGTATGGCAAATGATTTTCTGTTGGTTCCGTACAGCCTTTTAAAAACGCTGTAGTTTTTATCGTAAATCTCCCGGTGTTCATTACGGGCACAAAATGTCTTTCTGATTGGTATAATCTCTTTGACCTTTTCATATCCATCGATTATTCCCAGTCCCAGTCCGCAGAGTATGGCCGCTCCCGCCGCACCGGTATTTTTGGAATCAGCCACTGCTTCGATTTTTTTTCCTGTAATGTCTGCCAGGATCTGGCAGGTCACATCAGACTGGGCTCCTCCGCCGGCAAAACGGACAGTCTCCCCTATGGGAACATGTTTCCCGATCGATTCGAGCAGCCATCGGTTGTGAAAAATCATCCCCTCGACGACAGCCCGGATCATATCCCGTTTTCCCGTATTCAGGTTAATATTGAAGAAGATGCCCCGGGCATGGGGGTCTTCAAAGGGCGCCCGGTTTCCGTGAAGCCATGGGGTAAAGATCACACCGTTCGATCCCGGCGGGACCTGGCTGATAACTTCGCTCAGATACTCATATAAGGTGTTGTAAACCGTTTCCGGGTCCTCGGCGATATCCCTTTTCTCCAGATAGATGCCGATGGAATCGAGGGCCAGATGATCCCGTACCCATTCGAGGCATTTCCCCGAGGTTTCCTGTTCACCTATGTAATTATAGTATCCCGGACGGGCACCCAGAATTGACGCGATCATGCTGTCTATATCCACTTTCCGGTTTTTCAGAACCGACGCCACCCATCCCGAAGTCCCCATATAAATATGGGTATCGTTTTCTTCGGTCATTCCCGATCCCAGAGAGATAAGCGTCAGGTCCCCCCCGCCGCCGAAAACGGGAGTCCCCGCCTTCAATCCGAGGCTCCCGGCAGCGCTCTCAGTCAACACTCCGGCCGATTGAGTGGCCCCGATCATTTCAGGCATGTGTTCGTACTTAACGCCGAAGATACGGCAGAGAGTCCGGCTCCAGTGCCGCCTCCCTTTTCTGGTATTATATATAAATGTGGCGTTAGCTGAATCATCTGTCATAACAAAGCGGTCAGTACAGCGGAGAATCAGGGCTTCTTTAACATCGAGCCACTTGTGGACCCGGGAAAAGATCTCCGGTTCATTCTCCTCAACCCATTTGTACTTCCACAGAGGATCCTTAACGCTGGCGGAAACCCCTCCGGTCAAATAAAGCGAGACAAGAAGCCGAAAAACATTCATACCGGCAATCTTGATTCCTCTTTTCAATCCTCTCTTCTGCTGTAGCCCGCCTCTCTGATCCATATAGCTCATGGCCCGTCTCAACGGTCTGCCCTCTTTATCGACAAGAACAAGTCCCTGCATCTGGGAACAGAAGGACATGCCTTCAATCTGCTCAGCAGCAATTCCCGATTCTTTCATGACTGCACGTGTTGTGACTGTCATGGCATTCCACCAGTCTTCGACATCCTGCTCTGCCCCGCCGTTTTCCAGAATATAGAGAGGATATTCGCACAGATCACTGGCGATAAGTTCCAGAGAACCGCCGATTTTATAGAGGCATGTTTTTGCACCGGTCGTGCCGATATCATAAGCCAGAACAAAATGATCCATCAAACTTCCTTTTAGTGGACTTTAAATTGGTGAGTCGCTACTCACCAATATTGATTATAGCATATTTCTTCCCGATCTCAAGCTTGAAATTCCGGAAAGGAAAGCTTTAAATAGCCATATGCGCAAACAGGGACTGACAGCCATGCTGCTGCTATTGACAGCTCTCTCCCTTTACGGCAACGGCCGCGATACCATCGATCTGTCTTTTTCCGGCGGGATGATTCTGGATATGGCGATTTTCGGACTGGAGAAAAAATACGCAGCTCTCGGATCCTCGGTCCAGTTTCCCGGATCTGTATCAATCGGAATCAAACCTCAATTTGCTTTTAATAATGACTTATGGAGCGTTTATCTTCCGGCTCTGCTATCGATTCCCATCCCCGCCGGAGCAGCCGGGAGATTCGCACTTGAACCTTATGCCGGAGGCGGTGCGGTTTATTTCAGCGATTCCGGGATTTTTCATCCGCTGATTACGGCCGGAGTGTTTTTTCATTACAGATCTTTTTTTGCCGATCTGCCGATTTACTGTTTTTTAAAAGAGGGGGACAGTGATTTTCTCATAGGTCTCAATATGGGATGGTCATTTCATTTCTGATTTTTTCCATTGCCTCTTCGCCGACTCCGGCTTTCTCGGCATATTCCGGCCAACGGGAGACCGATTGTAAAACTTCTTCAATCAATTCCGATACTTCCTGTTTTTTAAGACCGGAAGATTCTCCCAGCCTGTGAATGTTTTTGGCTGTGGGAAAGCGCCCCTCTCCGTCGACAGTCATGGAATGCTCTCCTCCGGGGCCCTGGGAAAAGGTTAAATCGTAGGCCGGGGACAGGAACCACTCCCCCTCCCTGTTCATGAGAAACGTAAAGTTCTTGACATGATCATCGCGGTTATGAGTAAAAATATTAAAAATCATCTGCCGGAAAGCCCTTTTCAATTCCTGTTGTTTTTTTGTCAGATCAAGAACAACGCGAAAGAACATTCGATAGTCACAGGAGGGAATTCTAAAGTCCGAATGGATGAGATTTCCAAAAGTATGAGTATGAAATCTCCTGTTCTCTTCTCTGTCAAAGCGCTTTATGCCGAAAAAACGCTTTCCCCCTTCTATTTCGAACATTCGGGTTTCAGTCATGGCTATTCCACAATCCTTTGCCATTAAAGAATAAGCGTATTCGACTGAACCGGAATCAATGTTATCGGAATTTCCATCAAATTTGATGATCCAGTGATGGTAATCGTCCGGTAGGTCACCTTCTCCCGAAATCATTTTTTCCTTATTTACTCCGACAAGGACTTTGGGGCGGGCTCCACCGGGACTTCCTCCTGCCAGCATCAATTCCTTCAATACGGACTGTGATTCCCCTTTGAGAATCTTTTGCGAATGATCATATAGCTTGTAAAGATCGAAAATACGCTCGTCCTGTGAAGGACCTTCCAATACCGGCCTGTAGCACAGGGCTCCCATTGTATGAGACCCGAGAAAAGACAGACGATCCAGAGGGGAAAGTTTTTCAATGGTAAACCCCTTCCCTTTCATATATCGATCCATAAGCAAACGTCCCCAGCCATCGGGAAGAGAATCATCGAATAATCCGAAAAGAGGGCCGAATTCCCTGTCTCTATGCTCAAGCAATCCGGAACCGGGAGGGAGTTTATAGGGAGATAACCAGAGGTTTCTTTCCGGGAAGTCCCTGTGATATTGAAAATAGATTCTATGATTCTGATCTGCCAGTTCTCCTACCGGTATTTCAAAATCATTTCCCCAGTTCAGGTAAACTTCAAGACGTTTCAAATGGAACCTCGTTTCGATATCCGGCCTTCCAGTTTTTCCAACTCGTCAATCGTTCCGGCTTTAGGCGGAAGCAGAACCTCGTCCAGATCGTCAAGCCGGCCCAGGGCTGATAATAGTTTGAGAAAATTATCCAGCGAGATCTGTGCTGTCTGTTCAAAGCGAATCAGAGAACCGACTGATACACCCGATCGTTCGGAAAGTGTGGATCTTTTCCATTTGTTTATCAAGCGTAATTCCTTCAGGCGCCCCGCCAGAGTTTCAGCGACATCACCCGATGTTTTAAGTTCGAATTTCATGGCATTCCTATAGCTAATATATTATCACTATATTACCTTAATTATAGATTATTTTCAATATTTTATCATTATCATAGCCCAGGATAATACGATTCTGTCCCGGCTGTCTCATCCGGCATTAACTACCGTGGATATGGAAATTTCAAGACTGGGAATTGAATCAGCCGAAATGATGCTGCAACTCCTTGGAACAGAAAACCCCATGCCGCGGAGACTGATTTTTTATCCCGGCCTGATAAAAAGAGAAAGTTGCGGTCCCGCTCCTGAATAAAAAAAGAACAAACACTCTTTCATAAAAATGGTCCTTATTTTAAAATTAATATTATGATCAGATTTTTTCTTCGCCATCGCAAGGCGGTTCTCATAATAGGTGTTGTTTCCACAGTTCTTCTGGGAGCCAATGCCCTTTTTCTGAAAATCAACGGCAGCTTTACCACGGTTTTGCCGAAAGATGATCCCGATTTTATCTACAACCGTTATGTCGAGGATACCTTCGGTCATTCCGATGAAATAATCCTGTTGCTCACCGACGAAAAATCCATTTACAGCGAAGATGTCATCAGAGCGGTCAAGGGCATTACCGATGATCTGTCGCGGCTTGATCTGATTGCGTCCAACAGCATATTCACCTTTCTGACCGTGTCGGACTTCGATTTCAGCGCTTTAAGCGATGACAAAGCAGCCAATGCCGAGCTTATCGCCGCACTCAAAAATTTTATGGAGACGGATCCCTTTTCAACGGGCATCGTCACCAGTGAAGACGGTTTCAGCTGCCTGATCATAGCGCCGGTTTCCAGCGAGCTGACTCTCGACGAGGAAAATTTGAAGGAAACCGTCAATGCCGTTTACGATATAACGGCAAAATACGAAGCCCTTTATCCGGGGCTGTCCATCGAGCAGTCGGGGCATCCTGTTGTGAATTCCGAGATAATGGCCCGTATCACCACGGATCTCCTGATCCTCTTTATCGTGGCCATCCTGACTGTGGCCATTATGCTCCGCCTGATTCTCGGCAGTTTCAAAGCCATGCTGGTTCCCATAGTGATCACCGCGATTTCCGTGCTCTGGACTTTCGGTCTCAAGGGCCTGCTCCGCTCTGATCTGACCATAACCGAAGCCGTAATTCCCGTCATACTCATTTCCGTAGCCTGTGCCGATGGCATTCACATCGTCAGTGAGGTATTTCATTATATGCATCACGGCCATTCGACGGACCGGTCCATCCGCATGACCATGCATCGCCTCTGGAAACCGGTCGTGCTCACGAGCCTGACAACAGCAACTGGATTCGCCTCATTCATTTTTTCCCGGGGAGAGTCGCTTCGCAATATGGGCCTGTTTCTCGCTTTCGGAGTCATAACGGCCATGTTTTTCTCACTTATTTATATACCCGTCATCATGTCCTGGTTTAAACCGGTTCAGATGGGAGAGGACAACAAGCATTTTGCCCGCCAGCTCAAACTGCTCCACCGGGTCGAACGTATTGTTGAAGCCATTATCAGAAAAAGGATTATTGTACTTCTGGGAGCGGTTCTGGTTCTCGGGCTCTCCATCTGGGGCATGACCAATATCAACACAGATACCGATGAAATACGGTATTTCAAAAAAGACAACCCCGTCAGGATTTCCGCGGAAAAGATTGAAAGGGAAATGGGCGGGATAAGCGCCCTCCAGATTATTCTTGAGTCAGAGGAGGAGAATATTTTTCAGGAACTCGATGTCCTTCAGGCTATGGCGGAATTCCAGAAAATCCTCAAGGCCCGCGACGATGTCAGTTACAGTCTCTCTCTGGCCGACTATGTGAGCAACTTCTACTTCCGCATGCGCGGACGGAATCCCGATATGTATCAAATTCCCGATAACCAGCTGTTTCTGACCAGAATGTTCCGTATGATAGACGGAACCGATGATCCTCGCATCGAGAGTATTAAAGCTTTTGTCGATGACGATTACAGACGGGCAAAGATAACAGTGAGAATAAACAATTCCAACACTTCGGTAATGGAAAAGCTTCTTTCGGAGATACAACCGGAACTGGACCGGCTCTTCGACGACCGGTTCACCATAGGCTACGCCGGAGATTTTCTCCGACTGAGCAACGGAAGGATTATCGTCGAAAGCCAGGTGCTGAGCCTGACCGTGACCCTGGGGGTTATCCTGATCGTTTTATCGGTTATGTACCGTTCCCCTCTTATGGGCTTAATCGTATCACTTCCGGTTATAATCGCCGTCCTTTTCAATTTTGCCATAATGTGGCTGTTTCACGTTTCACTGAATCCGGCAACTTCGATTATCTCAGCGGTCGGCCTGGGGGTTGGCATCGATTACTCCATTCATCTTTATTCGCGATTCCGTTTTCTCTACAAAAAAAGCGGCCGGAAAGAAGAGAGCATCATCAACGCCGTTGTGGAAACCTCCAGAGGCATACTGTCCAACGCCCTTTCCGTTGGTCTCGGTTTCCTGATTCTCCTTCTTTCGGCCTACAGTATCATTAATGATATGGGCTGGATTGTCGCCCTGAGCATGTTGACCACATCATTGACGTCACTGGTTCTGCTGCCCGTATTACTTTCATTTATCATCCCTTCGAAGAGCTGACCCGAAAAATGTCCAGTTAATCCGATTTTTTTACTATACAAATATGTTTACGGAAACATATAACGGTGCTACGATTTGTTTACGCAAACAGTTAATAACGAAAGGACTTGTATGAGAAATCACATGGACCAAATTCCACTGAGGAAACTGAGTCTGAAATCGAGAATCTATCACCAGCGCTATCTGCTTTTTATGGCCCTGCCGGCCCTTGTCTGGATGATCGTTTTTAATTACATTCCCATGTACGGGATCATTATCGCCTTCAAACGATACAGAATTATCAAATCCATCGCCGACTCACCCTGGGTGGGGCTCGCCAATTTCAAAGAGCTCTTCACCGAGGGAGATTTTTCCATGGTCATGAAGAACACCCTCGGCATTGGATTCATGCGGCTGTTCATCGGGTTCCCCCTTCCCATAATCTTTGCTCTGTTTCTCAATGAGATAAAGCATGCCGGTTTCAAAAGAACGATTCAGACAATTTCCTATCTGCCCCATTTTATTTCCTGGGTCGTTCTCGGGGGAATCATGATGAACTGGCTTTCCGATGCCGGTCTATTCAACGAAATCCTTATGAAAACCGGAATTATCGATGAACCGCGCTTTTTCCTCGCCGAACCTGAATCCTTCTGGAATATCGCCGTATTTTCCGATGTCTGGAAAGAACTGGGTTGGGGAGCCATTATCTATCTGGCCGCTATATCCGGTATCAGTCCGGCTCTTTACGAAGCCGCCACTGTAGACGGTGCCAACCGGTGGCAGAAGATGATGCACATAACCATGCCCTCTATCATGCCGACGGTTTCCATTATGCTCATACTGGCGATAAGCGGGATTCTGACAACGAACTTCGATCAGATTCTGGTTCTCAGAAATGCCGTGAATCAGTCTGCCAGCGATGTCATCGACATATTCGTCTACCGCGTGGGCTTTAAAATGAACCGGTTCTCCTACGCCCAGGCCATAAGCCTGTTCAAATCAGTCGTCGCGCTGATTCTCCTTCTGGGAGCCAATCAGATTTCCAAGAAGACTCAGGGGCACTCCCTTTTCTAACAGGTACTAATAATGAAAATAAATAGAAATAAACCGGATGTATTTCCCAAAGTAAACGCCCTGTTGATGATCCTGATCTGTTTCATCACCCTCTATCCCATATGGTACACCATAGTCCTTTCCTTCAACGATGCCAACGACGCCCAGATGGGCGGGATCTACTGGTGGCCCCGGGTTTTCAGCCTCAAGAGCTACAGTGCCGTTTTCGCCAATGCCAGCATTGTAAACGCTTTTACCATTTCCGTTCTCAGAACCGTGATCGGGACGCTAACCCATGTCTTCTTCACGGCTATGACAGCCTATGCCTTCTCGAAGAAAAGGCTGATCGGAAGAAATATCTTCCTGGCCATCGGAACATTCACCATGTTTTTCAACGGCGGCCTCATCCCCTTCTTTCTTCTGCTGAAAAACCTGGGAATGCTCAACAACTTTATCGTTTACATCGTTCCGACCATGTTCAACTTTTTCCACCTGATCATTTTTACTTCCTTTTTCAGAGGTATACCCGGAAGCCTGGAGGAATCGGCCATGATCGACGGGGCCAATGAGTTCAGGACCTTCGTGCAGATCATCCTTCCCCTCTCCATGCCCGTACTGGCGACGATAGCCCTCTTTCACGGCGTCTGGAACTGGAATGATTTTTTCTGGGGAGTCATTTTCGTCAACGACGAAGCTCTTCAGCCCATCGGCACCTATCTCTACAGGATAATTGCCGAAACCGCATCTTCCAATATGAAGATCAATATGCCGGGAGCCATCAGCCTCAAGGCTGTCAACTCCCAGTCCATAAAACTGGCGACCATGGTCGTCGCCACGACTCCCATCGTGCTCACCTACCCCTTCCTGCAGAAGTACTTCGTAAAAGGTGTCATGATCGGATCTGTTAAAGAGTAAATCCGGCGGGAGGGATATATCCCTAAGCCTGATGATATTTAGAGGAGGATTTTTCATACTATGAAAAACAAGCTTATCAATGTATTCGCACTTGCGATTTTCTTCCTGACCGCGACTCTCTTCGCCGGCGGTCAGCAGGGAGACAAAGACGCCGCTCCCGCGGCGGATCTGGACCCCAACGTCCCCGGATGGACTCTCGATACGAGCCCTGTAGAATTCGACTGGTATCTCCACTTTTCCTGGTTCCCCAATCAGTGGGGAGTCGACCCTCTGTCTCAGTATGTTACAGAGAAAACCGGTGTCGATATCAATTTTATCGTTCCCGCCGGAAGCGAAGCGGAGAAACTGAACACCCTTATAGCCGGTGATCAGCTCCCTGACTTCATAACCATCGGATGGTGGGAAGGTTTTGTCAACGATATGATCGAAGGCGATATGGTTTATGCTCTGGACGAACTGGCCGAGCAGTACGACCCCTATTTCTTCAAAGTCGCCGTTCCCTCCAGACTGGGATGGTACGAGAGAGAAGACGGTCACGTTTACGGATACCCCAACGCGTCCTATTCTCCCGAAGACTACGAAAGATACGATGTTCCCGCCAACCAGACATTCCTGGTCAGAAAAGATATGTACGAAGCCCTCGGAAAACCCGATATGAGAACGCCCGAAGGATTCATCGCCGCTCTCGAAGCTGCGAAGAAAATGTTCCCTGAAGTGAACGGCCAGCCCCTGATTCCCTTCGGATCCCACGAATTCGGAGACCAGGGAAGCGATTCCTTCGGAAAATTCCTGCAGGACTTCCTGGCTATTCCCTACGAAGAAGCCGACGGTACCATGAAAGACCGCTTCGCCGATCCCGAGTACAAGAGATGGCTTAAGGCGTTCAACGACGCCAACAACAAAGGTCTCATCTCTCCCGATATCTTCATCGACAAGAGAGCCCAGATGGAAGAGAAAATCGCCCAGGGCCGCTACTTCTCCATGCTCTACCAGAGAACGGACTTCGCAAGCCCCCAGATGACTCTTTTCAAAAACGATCCCGATTCGGTTTACATAGCCGTTCCCGGACCCTCCAATTCCAAACTGGATGATCCCACTCTCGCGGCTGTCGGCATCTCCGGATGGACCGTAACTCTGATTTCCAAAAACTGTGAAGATCCCGAAAGAGCGATCCGCTTCATGTCCTACTGGATGAGCGAAGAGGGACAGAGAGATTTCTACTACGGCGTTGAAGGGGTAACATGGGAAATGGTAGACGGCAAACCTCAGTTCCTCCCCGAAGCCAAAGAGATGATGGATACGGACAGACCGGCATTTGATAAACAGCACGGAGCGAACCAGACCTTCTGGATGCTTATGGATAACCCCATGTTCGAACAGTGGCAGCCCGCTCCCGTCGAGCCCTTCAAACAGATGATTGAATGGACCTATCCGTACACTGTCAGCGTTTCCCAGTACGATAACACCGAGCCCACTCCGGACCTCGATGAAGGTATTGTTCTCGGCAAAGTTAAGAACATGAGAGGAAAATACATTCCCGCTCTGGTCACGGCCAAAGACAGCGCTGAATTCGAAGCTGTATGGAATGAATGGCAGCAGAAAAAAGCCGATCTCGGTTACGACGGCGTTCTTGAATATCAGTCTGAAAAGCTGGAAATCAATAAGGCCAAGCTGGGCTTATAATTTCACAGTTACCGCGGTATAATGGTGAAGGTGCTGTTGCGAATAATCCGGACAAGCTCCTTCACCCATCCCTCTCCCGCGAGGAGAGAGATTTAAAATAGGATAAAATCCGGCTCTCCCCCTTCTCCCCCCGGGAGATGGGGATGAGGGGAGCGATACAATTCGACTTTTGTAACAGCCCATCTACCACTTCAGGAGTTTCCATGGCAACACAGAAAGACGTCGCAAAGCTGGCCGATGTTTCATTCATTACAGTATCGCGCGTTATAAACAATATGGGAAATGTTAAAGAGGAAACGAGGCAGCGGGTTCTTGAAGCCATTAAGGAACTCAATTACTACCCCAATACCATTGCCCAGGGATTGAACAGGAACAAAGTCCGCACCCTGGCGATTCAGGCGCCAATTCCCCGTGATGTGAGCATTGAGGAAACCTCCTATTACAGAAGAGTTCTGATCGGTATCGAAAAATACTGCATTCAGAAGAATTACGACATATTACTCTCCACGCAGCGGGGAGACGTGGACTCTTTTGATTACCTTAAGCCCTACTACGAGAGAAAAGCCGACGGAATTGCCCTGCTCGGCGCAAGGCCGACAGAAGAGCAGTATGAAAATATCCTGAAAGACAATATTCCCTGCGTCGTCGTGGGGGACAGGCCTCCGGGAGACAGGGTTTTCTATATAGACACGAACAACTTTCTGGGAATGTATGATGCGACACAAACCCTTATCAGCAAGGGACATAAACGCATCGCCTACATTCATGGCAATGTGTGGACTAAAAATGCCATGGACCGCTATGAAGGATACAAATCGGCTATGAATCATGCCGGTCTCATCGTCACTGAGGATCTGGTTTTTCCCGGAGATTTCACCAGGGAATCGGGAAGCCAGGCCTTTGAAGTCTTCACCTCTCTGAAGGAAAAGCCTACAGCGATTCTGGCATCGACCGACCTTATGGCGATCGGTGTCTACGAAGCTGCCAAAAAAAGCACCTTCCGCATCCCCGACGATATTTCCATTATCGGCTTCGACGGTCATGAAATATGCAGCTATACGAGCCCTCCTCTTGCCACCATTTATCAGCCGCTGGAGGAAATGGGAGAAGAGTGCGCCCGCATGCTCATAGCCCGGATAGAAGGAGAGGATTCGGGAGAAAAGAGAATGATCTTCCCCGTAATTCTGATCCCCGGTGAGAGTATAGCGGATATCCGCTAGATTTCAAAAAGATAACGCCTGCTCCATTTCAGATCTTCGCCGGACTCGAGAACAATTTCATTGAAGGTTTCAGGAGAAATGACATGGCTCATTCCCCACAGAGCAATTCTTGAAACGGGAAAATCCTCAAATCCTTTTACGGAAATATTCTTTTCCCTGTCTTCTATTGCCCATGAGAAGTTTTCAGTTTTTTTCAGAACATTTCCACTCATATAAAAAACGGATTCCGGTTTTTTGCGGAAGGACACTCTCTTCGGCTCTGTGAAATCGAGATCTCCGATCTGTTCTGCAACAGAAAAGGGATGACTGCAGGAGAATGACATGGAACCGCTGATATCGCGGTTTCCCGGTCTGAAAAAATTATGACAGTATTCCTCCGATTTAATCGTTGCCCGACCGCGATTTATCAGATGAAAGCGAATGATGACTTCCCTGTCTCCCGCAATAATCTCTTTTATCAGATCATAGGAGAAAGAACGGTTTGTGCATCCGAGCTGGGAAAAGGTAACTTTGTCCGGACCGGTTTTTATTTCCGTTTCAAAGGGAGTCAACTGGTAGTCTTTCATGAAATCATAATCTTCTGAGGATTCCCTTCTTAGACAGCCTATTCCGATTTTCATAAAGCTCTGTCCGGGGAGGGTTTTCCCATAGCCCGGGGGAGAGACGATATCGAATTCAGAAGAGAGACCGATACCCTCTGTGCCACGATAGGCGCCGTCGGATTCAGTACCCAGAAAGGGAACGCCTGACAAAGTAATCTGATCTACAATACCGGTCCAGTCAAACCTGGATCTTTTATAGACGGTTCCCGGAACAAGCAGGGAGAGATTCAAGTCTTTATTATCAAGTTCTATTCTGTCCATATTTGCCTGCAAAGCCCCCTGCCATGAGATATCTTTCCTTCCCTCTGATCATGACAGGAGCCGCTTTTTGTTTAAAGAACCGTGACTTCCAGATGGGAAATGCTATTGTCCCGGCTGTATATAGTCGTACAGTAATCCCCGGGCAGAACTGAGCCGTCAAGGGACTCCCTCTCTCCGTCGGAAAAGTGAACAACAAGGGAGGGAGTCTCACCTTTCGAGACAATGACCGGAGTCTGACAGAAAGTCATAGCCAGGGCATGAGGCGGCACGACGATCCGCTTCGATGTTCCGTCGGAAAGTGGGAGTTCCCACAAACTCTCTTTGACGGAGAGTTCACGGGGATCAATCAGAGTACCGTCAAATGTAATTTTCCCATCTATAATCCGGACACCTGTCTCGGCCAATCGTGTAATAACCTCTTCTTTGACCTGACCGGTCATGCCGGGCTGTTTCGCCCCCTTCCCTTCGGGAGTATGAGAATAGGGATCAAAAGGAAATGCTCCGTAAATGCTGGCCGGTTTATTGTATCCGATACCCGCCCTGACATCGTAATAATGCTCTTTGAGTGATTCTACGATTTCGGAAGAAGCTCCTTTATCGACGGCCCTGAAGAGATTTTCCTGAACGGCCAGAAGAAGCTTGCTGACCATATGCCAGTAGATGCTTCCCAGGCCCTCGTAGGCGAAAAATGTTCCGGACCGCCCCGAAAATGACTGATGATTGAAGGTTTCTTCAAAAAGCCTCTCTATGGCATCCTTCTCGCTTTCAACCAGGGCGGAGTATTTTTCAATGTCAGAGATCCGGTTCAAAGTCTCTCGGACCTGCCTTACATTGTGAAAATCGCCGTTGAAATGATATTTTCCCATCTTGTCACGGTTGATCAGATCTCTATTCCCATCCTCGACCAGAGAGGTCAGCAAACGCAAAGACGCGACCAAATCTGGATCGACATCGTTTTTCTCGAGAAAACCGGGAAGGGTTCTGTTGGGATAGAGCATATAGCTGTTCTGATCAGCCCGGTAAAGGGAACTGGCTCTCAATGCGTCGAGCATTTTGAGAACGTCCTGCGGCTCAAGCCAGTTGGACGAAAGAACAGCGACCTGTCCTTCGAGCATTTCATAGAGGTCATGTATTTTCATCCCTTCCGGTGTTATTTCCAATGTGTTATAGGAATGGAAAAGACCGTCTTCTCTTCTGTTTCCGGCCAGTGTATCATCAATACATCTGATTGAAGAGGAAAGAAAATCAATCAGGGCATCCCTGGTGAGGAAAGCAGTTTCCCGGCTCCTTCCCACTCCGTATAGACTGTTCCTGTACACTTCCGAAGCTTTCCCCAGCCGGGAAACAGCATCGAGACGACTTTGCGGACTGAATTCACCTTTGAAGGAATCGATTGAAGTCATGATATCCGAAAGAGCCCCGAACCAGTCGGAAACATCACGGTTCACCGCATACTCCCTGTTTATCCGGTCGGACCGGAAGAGATCGAGAAGAAATGAAGCGAAACGCCTGACGTAAGCCAGGGTCACAATGGATATCCCCTTTCCCACAAGAGCGTTATTTGCGTCGTTCCATTCGGGACGCTGGGTATTCATCCAGATGCCTCCGCCGGGAATGAAATTCCCGAGTTTGGTCAACAGAAGAACCATAAGCTTCTCCGTCATATTGACGAGGACTATTTTCCCGTCTCCGGAATGGAGCATTTTCCCTTCTGCTCCTTTCTCTTCAGCCCGGGCAAGAATCTGTTTATGTTTCATTTCATTAAACACGATCGTGTTGAAGGGATCCCGGAGAATATCATCAAAGGATTTGATCTCATAGGGAACTTCGGCAAATGTATACTCACTGCTGTTCAGATCGGACAGGATTCTGTCTCCGAAAAAGTTCCGGTACATCTCCAGCAGTTTAAGCAGATAGATAATCTGATGGTCGCTCCAGTATCCGATATTGGCCCAGGGATTACCCGGTTCGGGAACCTCCCAGTCTATCCCGGAACGGGAAAGGCGGTAGGGATTATATCCGTCCGCTGTTGTGGCATTGAGGAATTTCCCGACCATATGCCTTATCCACAGTGGATAGGAGTAGCTGAGAGCTTCCCAGTTCTGGAAAATATCTCTCCAGTTCCCCTGATAGTCGAGTTTGGGAGAACCGTCGGCTTTTTCCGTTTCTATGGAGAAAACATTCCAGGGCCGGCTGGGATCTCCGTGCCTGCGGCTGAATGAAAGGGGAAGATATTCATACCAGGCGCGGGAAAGATCGCGGTCTCCGCAATCCTGAACATAATTGAGGACTTCATTGTATCCCGCTTCTTTGCCGAGCTTCGAAAGAGACGCGGCGTATTTTTCGCCCAGCTGTTTATTGGCGGAGCGGATATAGTCGGTAAAGTCCGCAACGGAGATTGTGTTCCCGCTGAAAAAATAACCGCCTCTCATAATGTTATAGAGAACATTAGCCTGGTGATGAGAACTGTTCATGATTTCTCCGGATTTCTGCATGCCGTCATTCCGGGACAGGATTTCATCGAGTTTCCGGTTTCCCTTCGCTGCATCCTCTTCTATCTCTGCAGCACCATTGAAACCGGGATCCAGAAGCAGGGAACGGAGACCGTTGACAGCGCTGTGGTCTTTATCCACATCTCCGGCCAGGTACCACACTTTCTCTTCATGACCCTTCAGAGAGAAAGAAGACCCGGCGAAATAGCTTCCGCGGTCGCCTTTGTTGACCCATTCCGTGACGGGCTCTATTCCCGAAGCGATGGCTCCGAGCTGTTTGTCGCTGAGAAGATAATAAGACACATCGAGTCCCCATTGCCAGAAAACATTGGCTTTCAGAGATTCACTCGGCTCAGCCAGGTCGGTAAGCGTAGCGCTCAAAGCAAAGAGCCCCAGCCCGCTTTCTTTATCGATTTCACTTTTTTTATAGGCATTGAGGAGATTGCCGAAAGTGTTTTGAACCTGGGAGCTTGTGCCGGCGGGGATTATATTCATGACTCCGTCAGTCAGATCAATTGAAACCTTATCTTCGCTGTCATTTTTCAGAATGCTTTTCCGGATCCATCCGAAACGGCGGCTGTTCATCCACATATAGGAGAAGGTCAGTCCGAGACTTCTGTTCTCCTCTTCAAAAATAAGCCTGTTGCCCCTGACATTCCGATAAATATTCAACTGCAGATCGTAAATCCGCCGCCCTTCACTGCTGAATGGTTCCCAGAGAAAGGTCTTCCCGTCTCTTCCTGCAAGAATAAGAGTTTTCGGTCCTGTATTTGTGCTGTTCTCGGTTATGCGGTCATCGGTATAATAAGGGAAAAGAGCGGATTCACTATTAACCCGCCCCGCGGTCAGCCCGCCTGTAGATGAGATAAACATCCAATGATTGGCGTCGCTGGTTACCGTCATAAAAAACGGTTCCATTTCTCTATAATTTTCAATCTTATAGTAGATTTCGCCTTCCCTTTCACAGAATCCTTCATGAATGTCCCGTTTTTCATTCACCAGCAGCTGGTCTCCCAGAGATACCTGTTTTCTTTTATTCATTGTTTTCCTCTTATCTTATGCGTTTGGGGACTCCGGAGAGTCAATTTTTATTATCTTATATATGTTTGCGTAAACATTTAAATATTATAGGAGAAAATAACGATTTCATCAAGATAAATGTGCTTTTGAAAGTAAAGGGATAAAAGGAGAGAAAAAGAGAGATCTACAAGGTCTTACTCTAAAGCTCTAAAGCCCCTCCCCGGAGGGGAGAGGCCGTCAAATAAGTCTATAAGCCGCTTCTATTAATGCCGGAAGGTCTGTGCCGGGGGGTGGAAAATCAGTTTTCCGCTTCTCAAAAGCACCGGTCAGTTATAATCTTCCTCTGTCAGGTTGAATTCAGCATCATCGACACGCCAGAGATCTTTTTCCAGCATTTCTATCAGATTTTCCAATGTCTGGATATGATACAGTTCCTGATTGGATAGACAGCGGAGCAGATGCAGAGCCTCTCCGGTTCCGAGCTGCCCCAGATTCTCTCTGTAAAATTCCAGACCCTTCTTTTCGATATCCAGTATGAGTTTGTAATCCTTAAGTTCATCTTCCGATACGGGAATATCATCGATATTGTCCAGCATATCTCTGTAGACGGTTTTCATCTCCGGCAGCTGATTTTTCCTGTCATCGCTTTGAGATCTGAATTTTTTTTCCAGAATGGCTACGGCCTTTCCTTCCCTCTTCTCGTCCTCGGCCATCATATTAAAGATGTTTTTCACTCCGGTTGTACTGGCTCTGGAGGCAAGATTTCTATAGAGCTGTTCTGCATCCTGTTCCATAGTGTGTGCGAATTTATACATATTCATAGGTTCCTCCTGTTATTAGCTTAACCTACTTTAAATATAAGAACAGAACTTATTAATTACAACTGATTTAGTGAACTATTTTTTCACTTTCCTGTAAGGAAGAAAAGAATACTTCAGAGACCCTTTGGGACAGGTCGAAACACATTCGAGACAACGTGAGCAGCTGAAGGAATTTCCGGAGGCTTTCTTATCGGCTTTATAGAGACTGAAGTTCTCATTCAGACTGGATATATAGCAGGAACTGTCACAAACGCCGCAGGATGTACAGCTTTCGGGGTCGTGTTTAATCCCGACTAAGCTGAATTTGTTCAGAAGCCCTCCTACCCAGGCTATGGGACAGCCCAGTTTATGATACTGATACATCTGTCCCGCTTCCGACCCTTTTTTGTTTCCCATGAGCAGTTCCATGATAAATCCCATGGGACACATCCACCGGCAGAAAACTTTCCCCAGAACAATACCGAGAATGGATCCGGCGATTAACACATAGAGAAGGGAGATATGGAAGTAGAATATAAGAACATAGAGTGCGGCACCGACAAGCCCCTGTACCATTCTTCTTTTAGATATAATGTTTTTCTTATATTTCATATCTAATATATACATATTTTTTGCATGGCTTGTCAATTTCCCTGAGTTACGGAAACAAGGTTCCTGGCATTCCAGGAGGCCGATTCAAAAGAAAGGGATCGAAGAATAAATGAGCTAAGATAAAATCCGGAACAGGTCTATTTATCTTTTTCAGGGGCTTTATACCCGTACAGCTTTTCCGCACATTCAGGACAGATGCCATGGCTGAATGAAACATCGGAATGTTCGATCAGATATTCCTCCAGCTGGTTCCAGTAACCGGAGTCATCGCGGATTTTTTTACAGCTGGCGCATATGGGAACAAGGCCGCTGAGAGTTTTAATGCGTTTCAGCGCATCCTGCAGTTCCTGTATCAGTTTTTCCCTGTTCTGCTCCATCTTCTTCCGTTCGGTGATATCCTTAATCAGACAGATATATCCTATTTTCTCCCCTTTCCTGTCGAGAAGGACCGTAAGGGAGACGATTCCCTCAAAGGGAGAATCGGTTTTTCTCAGCAGGACAGCATCTAACTGGCGGATATCTTCTCCGGCTTGTATGGAAAAGAACAGTTCCCCGGAGATCCTGTCCCGGTCATAATCTTTAAAAAGCCGGTCGAGAGAAGACCCGGATATCTCATCTGTCTTATACCCGAAGAGAGAGGAAGCTCCGGGATTCCAGCTCGTAATATACCCCTCCAGATCTGTTGAAATAATGCCGTCACCGACCTGATTCAAAAGCTGAACCTGATAGTCCAGTTCAGCTGTCCTTTTTTTAACAAGCTTGTCCGTTGTTACATATTTCCAGAAAATCAGGGAAAATGAAGAGAGAACAAGAAGTGATGTCATAAACACAACAACTCTTTTAACATCCCAGAAAGAGTTCTCGTTTCCATACCATCTGGAATATATAGTCCTGTATCCCTCAGATCCTACAAACTCTTCAATCACAGGGTTGAAAAGTTGAATGATTTCCTCGTTTCCCTTTTTTACTCCGATAGCCCTTTTGATCTCCAGCAACGGTCTATCGGAAAAGGTTATCCTTTTTTCCAGACCGATTTCCCTGGCCATAGAGTAGATAACCGGTCCCGGATAGATCATGGCATCGGCCTGGCCCGATAAAAGGTGAAAGAAAGCATCTTCGGGATTTTCATAGACCTGGACAATCGCTCCGGGAGCATTGGCCACCAGAACCTCTCCCACATTCAAACGGACAACAGCTGTCCGCTTACCGGAAAGTTCTTCGAGCGATTGAATGGATTCATCCGACCTTCTGGTGATTATGACAATGGGGAACGTTTCTGTAGGAAGCGAATAGGAATAGTCGTTCAGCCGCCTGTCCGTTATTCCCATATTGGGTATTAAATCAATTTCACCAATATAAAGAGCATCATGTAAATCGACCCAGGAATCAAAGAGCCTGTATTCCATTCCGACTCCTGATAGGCGTGCCAGTTTATCCATGACATCAATGGCAAACCCCTGGAGCTGTCCCTCTTCATCAAGACTGTACTGCGGGGGAAAATCCTTTAAAACGCCGGCGATAAGGGTTTTATCCTGAACCTGAGCTGAGATTCTGATTACTATCAGAGTCAGAAAAAAGATAGAGGCAAATCTCTTTAATTCAGGAAGTCCCATAAATTCATTATAAGAGATTTGCCGGCCGGTTATCCAATTAAATATATTTTACCAGCCTCCGGAAGCGCCGCCTCCGCCGAAACCGCCGCCGCCACCGGAAAAGCCTCCGCCGAAACCACCGCTGCGCCGTCCTCCGCTGAGAACCGATCCCCAGAAAAGTGCCTGGAACAAGCCGCCGCGACGACGCCGGCCCCTTGTCAGAGCGGAAAGGAAGAAAATGATAAGAAAAATAACGACATTGATAAATCCGCCGGAGGAAGAACTCCTGGTACGGCTTTGTGATTCAGCTATATCCTTGTCGCTTATGTCCAATGTTCCGCCGATAACTGAGCTGACGGCTTCAACTCCCTTGGAGATTCCCTTTCCGAAGTTTCCTTTCTGAAAATCCGGAATTATGATATTCCGGATTATATATCCACTTTTAGCATCGGTCATGGTTCCTTCAAGACCGTATCCGACTTCGATCCGGACTTTCTTCTCCTCCATTGCCAGAAGAATAAGAATACCGTTATCTCTGTCTTTCCGCCCCAGTTTCCACTGGTCGGCTGTTTTTATGGAAAAGCTTTCAAGGTCATAACCCTGGAGATTTTTAACTGTCAGAACCGCTATCTGAGCCGATGTCGATTTCTCCAGCGACGAGAGCATACTGGTGATGTCCCGTTCCTCGGAACTGGAAATTACACCGGCATAATCATTGACATATCCTTTGAGTTCGGGAATTGTCTGTCCGCTGACCGGAAGAAGGGCCATTAAAGCCGCTGCCAGAAAAAGAAGTGTTTTCTTCATTCAGTCCTCCAGTATATGGACCTGATTGGACAATTCATTTTCATCATCAGGTTTAATGGGAAAGTGTTCGATCAGTCTGTCACCGCAGTTTTCAACCGCTTTGACCAGACCTTCCACCATTTTTCCGTGTTTGATATCGATAATCAGTTCATCAACAATATCGTTCCAGGTCTCTTTACCGACTTTATCGTTAATCCCTTTATCCGCCAGAAGCTCCACCCTCTTTTCACGGAGAGAGATAAAAATGACGATACCGGTGCGGTCTCTTGTATCGAAAAGACCGGCTTCGGAGAAAAAGAGCAGAGCCCGCCTCTTCACTTTCATGGAAATGGTTGAAGCCGGAACAATCAGTCTGTCAACACCTTCAAGGTTGGCCAGAAGATAAAGCAGTCCCATAAAAAGAATGGTGCCGACTCCGATGACTACAGTGGGCCAGGTTTCTTTATAGGTCCAGAATGTTCTTTCGAGCCAGGACGCTATGGAGCTGTAGGAAAGGAGGCATACCGTATAGAAAATAAACCCTCCGAACATGGCAGCCAGCAGTTCATGAAAAGCATAGTCGGAACTTTCCCGGATTATCGCCGTAACGATCTCACCCGATGTCTTCGATTCGGCTCGCGATACAGCATCTGAAATGCGTTTGTTGTCCTCTTCAGACAGAATCTGTTTTTTCATAAGCCTAAAACTTCACTGCCGGTGCCGAATCGGCACCTTCCGCGGCTTTAAAATAGGCTATTTCATCAAACCCGGACATATTGGCGATAATCATGCGGGGAAACTGTTTGATATATGTGTTATACCCTTGAGCATCTTCGTTAAAGCGCATCCGTTCAACCGCTATGCGGTTTTCCGTTCCTTCAAGCTGATCCTGCAGGGCGAGAAAGTTCTGGTTGGCTTTTAATTCGGGGTAATTTTCCGTAACGACCATCAGTCTCTGCAAAGCTCCGGACAGTTCGCCCTGTGCCTGCTGGAATCTCTGGAAGGCTTCGGGATCCTGAAGAACTTCATCGGAGATATTGACCATACCCCCCAGTTTGGCTCTGGCTTCGGTAACTGCGGTCAGTGTATCGCTCTCATGAGCGGCATACCCCTTAACGGTTTCAACCAGATTGGGAATAAGATCAAGCCGACGCTGATAGACGTTTTCGACCTGAGACCATGATGCTTTGACCGATTCCTCCATCTGCACCATTTTATTGTAAGTGCCTTTGAAAGAGGAATAACCAGCTATGACAATGACAGCTATTATTATGACCGGGAACAGCCATTTGTTGGATTTCATTCTGCAGTCTCCTGTAAACAAAAAATACCGGGCGGATAACCGCTCCGGTACTAATATAATACAATAAGATAGGAATAAATATAAACTTTTGTTTATAGCGGCAAATCTTTAAAAGGGGATAAACAGGCCGATCACATAGGAAACCGTAAAGGCAAAAAAGCCCACAATGAGCATTTCCACACCGGATTTCAGCCAGTTGACTCCCGTCACGAATTTCTTCAGGGCTCCCGCCAGAAGCGCGAATATGCTGACGACACCATCATTCATGCCGAATGTCACCTGCCTGATCAGCTCTCCGCCTGGGAAAGTGTTTTTAACAGAGTGGCTATATTCACCCATCCCTCTTCCGCCGCTTTAAGGGCAAAGGATTCGTACATCATGACCGCTTCCGTTTCCCCATTGATCAGAACTTTCAGAGCTTCCTTGCTTTTTTTGATAGAGCCTCCTGTAGTTTCACAATACCAATTCAACCAGTCCGGCTGCAAGCCGAATTCGGAACTAAAATTCGCAAATGCGAAGCCTATTGTTTATAATGGGATAAGAAAGAAAATCAAGGAGAGATCAAATGAAACTGACTGGAAAATTTCTTTTATTTCTAATCGGAATCCCCCTTTTAATCCTGCTTGTAACAAGTGCGATAACCTTTAATATCCAGAAAAATACGATACGGAATGAAATTCTGTCGCAACAGCAATATCTGCTGAACGATGTGGCAAACGGTGTATACGGCGAACTTCAGCAGCTTAACCAGAAAGTAAAAAATATTGCCATACTGCCCATATCTGAAAAAATGCTCACGGCTGCCCCGTCAATTGATTACAATCAGGAGGATTTTATAAATCATCCTGCCTACAGTGAATATCTGGAAACGATAAACCGGTTTATTGACAGCAATGTAAGTCTGGCTTATCTGGTGAGCGAGGAAAACGGAGCCCTGATTATCAACAGATGGATCGAATTGCCCGAAAGGTACGACGGGCGGATAAAAGATTATTACAAAAATCCCGTACAGAAAAACGGTCTGGCCCTGTCGGAACCCTATATGAATGCCGAAGGAACAGACGATCCTACCGCCATAACGCTCTCATACCCTGTAAAAAGCGGCGGAAGACTGATGGGCATCGCTGCCATTGATATAGGGCTGGCGGGGATCTCTGATTATATGAGGGAAAAAATCGGAATTTATAATGCCAATATCAATATCTATACCACGGAGGGGAATTATATTTTTGCTCCGGAAATTAAAAATATGACGAGAATCATCAATCTCAAACAAATAAAAGACACGCTGGGCCTCAATGATGTAGATGAGGTTCTGGAGAATATGCTGAGCGGGAAATCCCACAATTTTAAAGTCGTCCACAGCTCCGACGGCAGCGTCGACCTTGGTTTTACCGCACCTGTTAAGGATACAAACTGGATAGTCAGTGTTTTCTATCCCGAAAAAGAAATTTCTGCCAAGATTACAGCATCTGTTCTTCCCGTTACAATTCTGTCGGGGGTGATTCTCCTCATGACTCTTGCCGCAGTGGGCTTGATTCTGAACAAAACGGTTATTAAAAACATACTGACGACTTCGGGTTATCTGAAAACCATTTCATCGGGAGACCTGGTTATCGATATTGATCCGCAGATCCTGAAGAGAAAAGATGAAATAGGAACCCTGGGCCGGTCACTTAACGACATGACGGAGAATCTTCAGGATATCGTGGGGAAAGTGACCGATGCGGCCAACTATATCTCCTCCGGGGCCAATCAGGTCAGCGATTCCAGCCAGATGCTTTCCAGCGGCGCTACGGAACAGGCGGCCAGCGCCGAAGAGGTCTCCAGCTCCATGGAACAGATGAGCGCCAATATAAGCCAGAATGCCGACAACTCCAGCCAGACGGAAAAAATCGCCATCAAGGCGGCTAGGGATGCCCGGGAAAGCGGCGAGACGGTAAGTCAGGCTGTGGAAGCCATGGGACTCATCGCAAGCAAAATTACAATTATTGAAGAGATTTCCCGGAGCACCAATCTCCTGGCTCTCAACGCGGCCATCGAAGCGGCCAGAGCGGGGGAACACGGGAAAGGATTCGCCGTCGTCGCTTCGGAAGTGCGGAAACTGGCGGAACAGAGTCAGAAAGCGGCAGGTGAAATTACCGAACTGGCTTCGCGGACCGTGGAATTGTCCCAGGGGTCGGGGGAAAAACTCTCCAAACTCGTTCCCGATATCGAGAGGACCGCCGAGCTGGTCGAAGAGATCAGCGCCGCCAGCAACGAGCAGCAGTCCGGCGTCGATCAGATAACCGCTGCGATTCATCAGCTGGACAAGATAATCCAGAGCAACGCCTCTTCTTCGGAGGAACTGGCATCGACATCGGAGGAACTGGCCGCCCAGGCGGAACAGCTGAAAGCGACCATTCAGTACTTCAAAATATCGAAAAACCGCAAATTTGACAAAAAGCACCAACCGGCGCGGGATTGGAAAGCCAATGAAACTCCGGCAAAAAAGGCTATATCTCCTGACATCAGGAAAGAACTACCCAAAGCGGCACGCACCGGAGAAACCGGTATCACAATAAGCTCGGGAACGACTAAGAGCGAAACCGAGAAAATTTATGATGATGATTTTGAATCATTCTAGCCCGGAAGAACACTGAATCTTATGGACTGTTGCCGCGGAATAGGGCAGCAGTCCTTTTTTCTTTATGGAATTACTGAACTATTTTTCGCACTTAACCTGACGAATCACTATAATTAAAAGAAGACAACAGAAAGGAGATGCCTTATGAAACTGACGGCGAAGTTTCTTTTGCTTCTGATCGGAATACCTTTTATTATTTTGTCAATCACCAGCGTTATGACTTTCCAGATACAGAAAGGGACAATTGAAAGAGAAATCCTCACACAGCAGGAATATCTTGTCAATGAAGTGGCTAACGGAGTTTATGCGGAACTTCAGAAACTGGGACAGAAAGCAAAAGACATTTCAACCCTACCCATTATCAAAAGCATACTGAAAAATCCGCCTCCTCTCGGTTATGACGAAACCCTGTACAAGCAAATCCCCGGATATGATGAATACCTGCAGACCATTAACGGATTTGTCGATGAAAATGTGGCTCTCGCCTATGTGATCAGTGAAAAAACAGGAGCGCTCATATTAAATACGTGGATTCAGGTACCGGCCGATTACGACGGCCGTGATAATGACTATTACAGAGGACCTGTTGACATTAACGGCCTCTTTGTTACCGAACCGTATCTAAATCCCGAAGGGGTGGAGGGGACGGATCCGACCGCGGTAACCATATCCTATCCCATTAGAATCAACGGCCAGCTGGCAGGAGTTTCGGCTATCGACATCGGTCTGGGAGGAATTGTCAGATATGTTGAAGCAAAAGGAAAGGAATACAACGCCGCCATCGGTGTCTTCACTATATCCGGATCGGTTATCTATGACAGAAACATTACCGATACAAGCAAAATCTACAACTTTTCCGATCTGCTCGATATGATTGGAACAGTCAATAAAAAAGAAGTGGAAGCCGTGCTTTACGGCGGAAAAAGAGCAAGTGTTATCGTTGATGCGGCTGAGGATCTCTATGCGGTGGCCACCCCTATCCCCGGGACGGACTGGATGGTCAGTGTTTCTTTTCCGGCCGCCGATATAACGGGAAAGATCGTCTCCTCGGTTCTGCCCGTGACAATCATCTCGATGGTATTTCTTCTGGTGACCCTGGCGATAGTCGGCGCGATACTGAATATGACCGTCATAAAAAACATCCTGCTGACGTCGGACTATCTGAAAACAATAGCTTCGGGAGATCTGAATATCTCGGTAGAACAGCGACTTCTGCTCAGAAAAGACGAAATAGGAACACTGGGAAAATCTCTTGCTGAAATGACGTCAAACCTCCGGGAGATAGTCGGTAAGGTTACGGAAGCGGCCAACTATATCGCCTCCGGGGCCAATCAGGTCAGCGATTCCAGCCAGATGCTCTCCAGCGGAGCTACGGAACAGGCGGCCAGCGCCGAAGAGGTCTCCAGCTCCATGGAACAGATGAGCGCCAATATAAGCCAGAACGCCGATAACTCCAGCCAGACGGAAAAGATCGCCATCAAAGCGGCGCGCGATGCAAGGGAAAGCGGCGAGACGGTAAGCCAGGCTGTGGAAGCCATGGGACTCATCGCCAGCAAAATTACAATTATTGAAGAGATTTCCCGGAGCACCAATCTCCTGGCTCTCAACGCGGCCATCGAAGCAGCCAGAGCGGGGGAACACGGTAAAGGATTCGCTGTCGTCGCTTCGGAAGTGCGGAAACTGGCGGAACAGAGCCAGAAAGCGGCAGGGGAAATTACCGAACTGGCTTCCCGGACCGTTGAGCTGTCTCAGGGATCGGGAGAAAAACTGGCGAAACTCGTTCCCGATATTGAGAGGACCGCCGAACTTGTTGAAGAAATCAGCGCGGCCAGCAATGAACAGCAATCGGGCGTCGATCAGATTACGGCAGCCATCCATCAGCTCGATAAAATAATCCAGAGCAATGCCTCCTCTTCTGAAGAGCTGGCATCGACTTCCGAAGAACTGGCGGCCCAGGCCGAACAGCTGAAAGAGACGATTCTCTATTTCAAGATCGGAAAGGAAACAACTGCGGCAACAGGTAGAAAAAGAAAACCGGAAGAAAAGAAAACATATAAAGCTGAACTGCCTCCGCCTGTAAAACATCAGGAGTCTGGCATAACTCTCACCCCGGAAGAAAAGAAAACAAGCTACCGTTCCCAGAAAAGCGAAACGGAGAAAATTTATGATGATGACTTTGAGTCATTCTGAAAGGAAAGAAAATGAAAATATCTTTTAAAATTTTAATACCGACAGTTGTCATGCTCATTCTTGCCGTATCCATAGTATCTTTCATCGGATACACCAATATATCCAGAGAGATCGACAATGTCATGCAGGTGACCACAAAAGGAACTCTGGAAGATATCAAAAGCCTGATAGCGAGGGGTGAGAAAGACAGCGAAACCCTGAAAAGATCGCTCAATAAAAACTTTCTCCGCATTGCCAGAAGTCTGGCCGCTCTGATTGATGAAAAGCCTTCCGTCTCAGATACGGATACCATGATCGCCATGGCGAAACGGATAGGCATTGATGAAATTCATGTCATTGATAACAAAGGCGTTCTGTACGCCGGTTCCGTTCCCGGTTTCTTCGGCTTCGACTTTTCCACCAATGAACAGACAGCTCCGTTTCTGCAGATGATCGATGATAAATCTTTCGAACTGGCTCAGGATCCGTCATACCGCGCTGTAGACGGCGTGCTGTTCCAGTATATCGGCGTTCCTCTGAAAGAGCCCAACGGCCTTGTGCAGATCGGCGTCAAACCGGAAGAACTCCAGCAGCTGCTGGAAACGAGCAGCCCCGGATATATCATCGGAAACTACACGTACAAGTCCGGAGGATTCGCCTTTATCATCGATCCGCAAACGGGAGCGATGACAGCCCACTCGGACAGCGGAAAAATAGGAGAGGATATAAGCGGAACAGATTACGGTCGGGAAATACTGGCCGAAGGGACGGGAAATCTCAGATACGAAGAAAACGGATTGAACATATTCGCCAGTTTCGAGAAAACTCCCGAGGGAATAGTGGTTTCAGCTGTTCTGACTCAATCCTACAGGGACCGACTGGGTCCGATACTGGTAGCCCTGGTTGTCACTTCTTTAGTTTCGCTGATTATATTGATGATCATCATGATGATCCTGGTCGCCCGGATCGTCGCGCCCCTGGGCAAAGCCGGCCACTATCTTGAAGAAATAGCATCGGGAGACCTGACCATCACCATCGATCCGGCTTTGATTGCCAAAAAAGACGAAACGGGAGATCTGGCACGTTCGCTGAAGAATATGGCGACAAAAATGCGCGGCATCGTCAAGGAAGTATTCGATGCTTCCAACAAAATCGCCATAGGCAGCATGCAGGTCAGCGATTCGAGTCAGCAGCTCTCAAGCGGAGCCACCGAACAGGCTGCCAGTGCCGAAGAAGTTTCAAGCTCCATGGAGGAAATGAGCGCCAATATCAGCCAGAATGCCGACAATTCGAGTCAGACGGAAAAAATCGCCATGAAAGCCGCCCTTGATGCCCGGGAGAGTGGTTCGGCTGTCAAGGAAGCACTTGAAGCGATGATGCTGATAGCCAATAAAATAGGGATAATCGAAGAGATTTCCAGAAGCACGAACCTGCTGGCCCTCAATGCGGCCATTGAAGCTGCCCGGGCGGGAGAGCATGGCAAAGGTTTTGCCGTTGTCGCTTCTGAAGTGAGGAAACTGGCTGAGCAGAGTCAGAAAGCCGCCGGGGAAATCACGGAACTTGCCGGACGGACTATGGATATATCCAAAGGTTCGGGGGAAAAACTGGACAACCTGGTTCCCGGAATCGAGCGGACAGCCGAACTGGTAGAAGAAATAACCGCGGCCAGCAACGAGCAGCAGAGCGGCGTCGATCAGATTACCGCAGCCATTCATCAGCTGGACAAGATTATTCAGAGCAATGCCTCGTTCTCCGAAGAACTGGCCGCAACATCACAGGAACTGGCTGCCCAGGCGGAACAGTTGAAAGAAACGATCCAGTATTTCCGGATCAGTTAGGCGGGATCGGCGGCTTTATCGAGAAAAAAATAAAGCCCGCCGCTCTCCGGCTGTACCAGTGATGCAGGGAGAGACTGATCCTGCTGAAATATCTTTTCAAGCATCGTTTTTTTTCCGGCGCCGGTCAGAAAAAATATGACTTTTCTCCCCTTATTGATGACCGGTCCGGTAATGGTGATTCGTTTCTGTCCGGAAACAGGATGGACAGCCACCTCGCAGATTTTACGGGAATCCATTAGATGGATCTGATCGGGAAAAACCGATGCGGTATGGCCGTCATCGCCCATCCCCAGAAGAACCATATCGAAAACCGGAATCCCCTCATCAAGGGGGACCGTACGTTTTATAAGTTCGCCGTAACGGTGAGATTCCAGGGCCGGCTCTTCCTCCCCTTTCATCCTGAAAACATTTTCCCCGGGAATGGCCACATGATCCAGGAGGGTCTCCCTGGTCATGCCGTAATTGCTTTCACCATGTCCCGGTGGGACGCATCTCTCATCAACCCAGAAAAGCCGGATTTTTTCCCAGTCAATGACATCGCGGTAACTCCCGGTCAGAAGGGAAAACAGTCTGGCCGGGGTACTGCCTCCGGAAACAGCCAGATAGAACAAACCGTTTTTCTTCCCGATTTCACCGGCTACAAACCGCGCGAGCGCCTGCGCTGCAAGATCGGCGTTTTCAAATACGTTTTTCTTCATGATCACAACTCGCAGAACATGCCGTCGCTGGCCAGATTTTTACAGGGATACCGCCAGGTAACCCCATCCCCTTCTATCAGATCGTCAGCGCAATCGGGCCCCCAGCTTCCGGCGGGATAGCCGTAAATCTTGGGAGGGTTGTCGGAATTCTCATAGTCCAGAAGAGGCTGGATAAACTCCCAGCAGGCTTCCACGGCATCGCCTCTGGCATAGAGAGTTGAATCCCCATGGATACAATCGAGGAGGAGTCTCTCGTAAGCCGACGCCATTTCAACGCTCGACAATTCGGAATAGCGGAAACTCATATTGGCCTCTTTGACATCGAAACCGGCTCCGGGCATTTTCATGCCGAATTTGAGAAGAATCCCCTCATCGGGCTGAATTCTGATTATGAGTTTGTTGAAATTGTCCTGTGTGCCGAAAGCTTTTTTAAAGAGTTTGTGGGGAGTCGATTTAAAGTGGATAACGATCTCCGATACCCTTGTTGGCAGCCTTTTGCCTGTCCGGAGGTAAAAGGGGACACCGCCCCACCGCCAGTTCTCTATGTAAAACTTCAGCGCCGTATAGGTCTCGGTCCTCGATTCCGGATCAACTCCTTCCTCCTCCCTGTATCCTTTCACCTTTTCCCCTTTGATCGTCGATGCCGTATATTGTCCCCGAATATAACAACTGTCCAGATCGTCGCGGTTCAGAGGTTTGAGAGACTGGAAAACCTTCAGGGTTTCGTTTCTGATCGCATCGGACTCGAAAGAAGCGGGCGGTTCCATGGCGACCATAGCCGTGAGCTGGAGAAGATGATTCTGAACCATATCCCTGAGAGCTCCCGAACTGTCGTAATATCCGCCCCTCTTTTCAACGCCGAGGCTTTCCGCAGCTGTGATTTCCACATGATCGATAAAATTCCTGTTCCAGAGAGGTTCGAAAATTCCATTGCCGAAACGTGTGACCAGAATGTTCTGCACGGTCTCCTTTCCCAGATAATGATCTATTCTGTAAAGCTGACTCTCATTGAAAAACCTGAGGATTTCCCTGTTGAGCTCCTTCGCCGATTGAAGGTCCGTTCCGAAAGGTTTCTCGACAATAAGGCGTTTCCATCCCCGGTCCTCGCTGTTCAGCCCCTGTTCACCGAGGAACCGGGGAATCAGAGAGTAAAGCCGTGGCGGAGTTGCCAGATAAAAAATATAATTCCCCCCCGTGTCCAGTTCCCTGTCGAGATTATTGAGCCTGTCTTTCAGCTTAATATAATCTTCAGCAGAGGAAGTATTGAGCGACTGATAGAATATATTCTGAAAAAAGGCAGAGCTTTCGCTATTGTCTTTCATATCCATATCGCTCTGCAGTTTTTCCCGGAATGTCCGGTCGCTATATTCAGTTCTGCCGATACCGAGAATAGCAAATTTCTCAGGGATGTGACCTCTTTTTTTCAGGTCATATACTGCGGGAATCAGTTTCCTGTGTGTAAGGTCTCCCGATGCTCCGAATATGACAATTATGCAGTTGTCGCTTTCCATGTAGTACTCCTGTCATTTAAAACTAATAAAAGAATCTTAAAGGAACAAGCAAATGTTTTGTTGACAATCATATCTCTTATTAGTAATTATTACTATATAGGTTTTTTAAGAATGAATAGCTTCATTACGAAAGATATATTCTTCGGAAAAGAAGAAGAAGTTCCTCGCTGCTGCGGCGAATATATGAAATTGAGACAAAAATCATAAAAAAAGAGGTAGGCAATGGCAGAATTGAATAAAAATGACAAGGCTCCGGATTTTAAACTGCAGGATCAGGATGGCAATTATATAAGCCTCTCCGATTTCAAAGGCGGGAAAGTGTTTTTATATTTTTATCCCAGGGCCAATACGCCGGGCTGCACGACCCAGTCCTGCAACGTTCAGGAAGCCCTGCCTGATTTCTCGGGCCTGAAAGTTAAAGTCCTGGGAATCAGCCCCGACACACCGGATAAACAGAAGAAATTCGCTGATAAATACAACCTTCATTTTCCCCTTCTCTGCGATGTGGAGAAGAGCGCTGCCGAAGCCTACGGAGTCTGGGGGGAAAAGAAGATGTACGGCAAAGTCTCCATGGGGATTATCCGGTCGTCTTTTCTGATTGACGAAGAGGGGAAAATACAGGAAGCCTGGTATAAAGTCAGTCCGAAGGATACGGTACCGTTGGTGATGGAGATTCTGAAATAGAAAGAGGGGCTGTTCAAAAAGTCGAATAATTCTATTTCGACCCTCAACCCCGGCCCTTCTCCCAGCGGGAGAAGGGGGATGAGAGCTGAGGAAATGATCTTTTGCAACAGCCCCGTAATACTTATTTCTAGTACGCTAAAAGATCATCCAACTCATCTGAAACACTCATTGTTTCAGAAAAGAGGAATGTGTTATCACTGTCAAATACATCAAATGTTACTTCAGGCATAGATATCTGATTAACAAAATCAAGGATCGCTGTCATCAGAGATTCATAATCCATAACATTGATTCCATCTAAGTTAAAACCTGTTAAAGCATCTGTCAGCTTTTCGGTTATCACAACTTTACATCCGTTAACGGCAGGATCCGAAGAAGACAGGACATAGCCGGCTTTGATATCAATGTCGATATCAAAATCCAGAGTACCGCTCAAAGTCATTGCCATGATTGCATTGCCATCATAATCGTCTTCACCGGTGTCAGTCGGAGCCGACATTCCTAAACCGGTACCGCTGATTGTTAAGCTGATATCGGCAAGAAAGCGTAAATACTCAGTATCAATTCCGGAAGGCTCATATATATCTTCATCTGTTTCGGGATCAGTTCCTGCATACTCCTCCCCGGCAGCATCTGTAACCTTAAGATCCAGACCGGAAAGATCAAAAGTAATGCTGAACGACCCATCTGTTATGGGCAAGTTATCAGGTGGCAGTACCAATGCTTCATTTACCATTTCAATTAGATTTGATTGGGATACAGAAGCGACCAGAGCTCCCTTGAAAGAAGCATTCTGAAATGTTTCATCAAGAGCAATATCAACACTTCCCGAGGTAAAAGCATCATTAACTGATATGGCAGTAATTGCTGCTGCCGGTTCGGTTCCGTACATTATAGAATCAATAAAGGATTCAATATCACTGAAATCTGAATCGTCCGAATTTGCATACACTTCGTAAACTGGCTCCATAATATTCATTTGAGCATAGATCATGGAGTTTACGACTTCATCAATAGTAGTCGGAGCCGTACCGGAAAAGGTGATCGATTCCATTTCACTGAATTCAGCGGGAATTGTCGGATCAACAGAGTCGCCTCCTGTCCCGGTTGATGCAGCAGGATTGTTGTCACATCCGGTGAAAACAAAAAGTATCAAAGCTGCAAGTAACATAACGAAAGAGCTAATGTTTTTCTTCATTTTTTTTCCTTTTGATTTAGATTTTTTCAAATAATACATTAACATGATACATCAATATTATATATAGGAAATTTTCCTATTTTCCTTGGTGCAATAACAGGAAAATGACACACCTTCTTTCCAATCCGGCTCAATCTGGATATATTTTATAGTATCCGGAGGAACCGATGGCCCAACTTGATTTACCTATCGATGAATTGAAGACATATAGAGGAGTCAATCCCTGCCCCGACGACCTCGACGAATACTGGACAAAAGCGCTTGAAGAACTTGAGACCTTTCCCTGGAACGTCAATCTTCAGGAGTCCTCTTTTCAGGCTCCCTACGCCGATTGTTACGATCTGTATTTCTCGGGTGTCGGAGGAGCCCGTGTCTATGCAAAATATATACGGCCGAAGAAATCACCGGTCCCCCACCCCGCCGTTATCGAATTTCACGGCTATCACGGTAACAGCGGAGACTGGTCGGGAAAACTGAAGTACGCCGCAGCCGGTTTCTCCGTTGCTTCCATGGACTGCCGCGGCCAGGGGGGAAAATCCCGCGACAGAATCGAAGTGGCCGGCCCTACGCTGGAAGGGCATATTATAAGAGGGCTGGAAGACGGACCGGAGAAACTGATGTACAGGACCCATTTTCTCGATACGGTGCAGCTGGCCCGGATTCTCATGGATTTCGAAGAAATCGATGAGAAGCGCATCGGTGTGACGGGAGCGTCGCAGGGAGGAGGACTGACTCTGGCCTGCGCGGCTCTGGAGCAGAGGATCAAGTGCGCCGCTCCGGTTTATCCTTTTCTGAGCGATTACAGGAGGGTCTGGGAAATGGACCTGGATCTCGATGCCTACGCCGAGCTGAGAAGCTATTTCAGGCGTTACGACCCGCATCATGAGAGAGAAGATGATATTTTCAATACACTGGGCTATATTGATGTGAAAAACCTGGCCGGCAGGATAAAGGGGAAGGTCTTCATGGGAATTACCATGATGGACAACATTTGTCCTCCCTCGACTCAGTTCGCCGCCTACAACCGCATAAAATCGGAAAAAGACTGTCTGATTTACCATGATTACGGTCATGAAAATCTTCCGGGAATGGATGACAGGATTTTTACATTTATGGTGGAAACGCTGGCCCGGTAAAGGATGTGCAATGGCCTATAAAATAGTGGTGCACGATGGAAAAGCCCACATGGACGAGGTTCTGGGAGCGGCGCTGCTTGCTCTATATAAGGGAGAGGAACCGGAAGAGATCATCCGCATGAATGCCCTCGACGCCGAAAAAAAAGTAGCCGACGGATCTATGGACCGGGAGATGTGGTTTATTGACTGCGGCATGGTATTCGATCCGGAAAACAGGCTTTTCGATCATCATCAGGACCGGGACCTCGATTGTTCTGCCCTGCTTATATTCAACCGCTATTTCAAACACCTTCAGGGAACAGAGCTGCACCAGTATGTAGAGCTGGTATCCAAAGTGGATACCAAAGGGGCCATGAGCCTCGATGATTTTCATTTGGTAAGCGAAAGCCGGGATTATTTTTCCTTCAGTCACAACATTCTGATCCGCACCTTCGAGGAAAACCCCATGTTGGTTCTGAAACTGATGCTGGCGGGGCTGGAAGACAAAATAGCCTTCGAGCAGGCAAAACAGGTTGCGGCGCTCTGGAGAAAGGAACCGGGAAATATGGAAATTATCACCGTATCGGGGATAAAAGTTCTTGTCTACCTGGAGCAGCCTCCCTCTGAATTGCGCTCGCCCCTCCGTTCGGAAATCAGCAGGCTCGTCGATGAGAAAGAGATCGGAGCGACTTATTCCTTCGATGAAAAAATCCCGGGAGCCCGAACTCTCTACAGAACGGATTTCGGGCATAATCTTCTGGATTTTACACGGAGCAGCCCCACACAGCCCCTGTTCTGCCATAACGGTGGATTTCTTATGAAATTCAAACCCGAAGACGATGTGGAATGGATGCGCCTTCTTTCGGAATCGATTGTCAACTGAACCCCTATTAGATCGTCTGGTAATGCCGTTTTTGCAACATAGTGCGAAGGCGGTTATTTTTTTATTGACATTACTGTGCATCACACATTATATTATCTACAGGAGGTCCCCATGAGTGAAATAGAAAAAATCATGGACAACCTGCTTCAGGAAATGAAACGGGGAACCCTCGTACTGACGGTTCTTCTCAATACGGACGAATCGCGGTACGGCTACTCCCTGGTACAGAGCCTCCAGGACAAAGGAGTGGAAATAGAGCAGAATACACTCTATCCCCTCCTGCGCCGCCTGGAAAAGCAGAATCTTCTTGAGAGCAGCTGGGATACCAGCGAAAGCAGGCCCAGAAAATACTACAGAATCAGCCGGGAAGGAAGAGCCATAAGAGATTCCCTGCTGAAAGAATGGCAGAGAACCAACAGCCTTATCGAAACCATGTTGTCACCGGAGGACAAAATATGAAAATCATAGACCAGTATATCTACGCAATCGGACAGAAGCTTCCCCTGAAGGGAAGAAATGATGTGAAAGAGGAATTGAAGTCTCTTCTTCTCGATGAGATAGAAGCCAGATACGGATCTGACCCATCCGAGGAAGATGTGAAAAACGCCATCAGTGATTTCGGTTCACCGTCGAAAGTCGCCCGTAAATATGCGGGAGAGCGTCTGATAATCGCCCCTGGATTTACGGATATTTACTACATGATATTCTGGATAATCATCTTTTCCATGGCTGTGGCCTTCACGACAATATTCTTCGTCAATCTCTTTACGAAGGATTTAGCAGGTGCGCAGATTCTGGGAGAAATCGGCCAGGCCGTTCTTAATATCTGGAACTCCTCTCTCAGCGGCATCGGCATGGTGACCATCATTTTTATCATCATCAGCCGTTTTCTACGGGAGAGCAAAGTGGACCTGGAGGAAGACTGGACGCCTAAAGACTTGAAAGGCATTCCACTGGGAGATGAAGCGGAATCGAAAATCGAAAGCTTCTTCGCCGTTGCAGTACTGCTTGTGCTGTTGTCTGTGGTAAACCTCTTTCCGGGGCTCCTTAGCTTCGCCGAGAGCTCTTTTGAAAAATCAGGTCTCCTGCTTGGAAACAGAATTGATATCAGCCTCTTTTCAACCTATGCCATTTTCCTCAGCCTGATCTGGATCGGAGATCTGATCTACCACATTCTGATACTGAAATTGGCGGTCAAAACCAAAGGGCTGAAAATCTTCAGATACTCCATAGATCTGGCAGGCATCATTCTATTGCTGATCATGGTTCTCGACGGGAATCTGTTTCAGATAAATCCGGCGGCAACGATGCCTTCCATTCTGGGCTTCAAAGGGATATTTATGCTTGTTCTGATTCTTTCCAGTGCAGAATGGATAGTCAGTGGCGTTAAAGAGGTCCTGAAAAAAGCGGAATACTGATAATCGGAACTACCAGGCGAAAAAAAGGGACTGTTGAAATGGACTTTTGCAACAGTCTCTTTTTTGCCTGATCTGCTGATAGTCATTTAACCTTGAAAGAGTTAACCAGCTCCAGGGTTTTTCTTTTAATTTCATCAGATTCGGAAGAGAGTCCCACGAGTTCGTCAATATGCTGCCTGATAATGTTATTTTTGCTGTTGACACTTGTACAGTGATCAAAAGACTGTCCCGAATACTCTTCCAGGGAGATCAGAGCGTGGAGCATGCTATTGCCTTTCTCTGATATATAGCCCGCGCCCTGATTCAGTTTTTCTGCAATTTGAGTCGTCGATGAGAGTTGTTCCAGAACGAGCTTATTGGCCCGGTCATGTTCGATCATGGTTTCGGAGATGGAAAGGCTTTCGTCATCGATCTGAATCAGGTCCTCTTTCATTTCCCGGAATATGGCTCCCGTCTCCTCGGCGACTTTCAGCGAAGTGTCTATTTCCGCCATTATCTGTCTGAGATTCTCACTGCTTGTTTTCGTATGTGTTGCCGTATTCTCGGCAAGTTTTCTTATCTCATCGGCTACGACTGAAAATCCCCGGCCCGCATCCCCCGCATGAGCCGCTTCAATAGCGGCATTCATGGCGAGCAGATTGGTCTGCGCAGCAATTCCAGATATGAGATTGTTAATTTCCAGAAGGCTTTTAGAATAGGTTACGACTGTGGAAACAGATTCAACAGTTTTATTGACCCTCTCCTCTCCTCTGGAAAAAATAGTGGAGAGATCTTTGATTTTTTCTTTTACATTGGCAGTTCTTCTCGAAACTTCGGTAATGGAAGCGATCATTTCTTCCACAGCGGCAGAGGACTCACTCACACTGTTGGACTGTTTATCGACATTCTCAACCAGGCTTTTCAGATCATCGATGAGAGATTTTCCCGTGTCCAGAGAATCTTTCACCATCGAGTATTCCCGCTCCACATTTTCCGTTAACACCGAGATATGATCGGAAATATCCTTGACGCTCTGGGAGGAAACGCTGATATTGTTTGAAAGATTGCTCTGATTTCTGTCGAACTGCTCAAACATCGCTCCTGTTTCCACCATATGATCGCGTATTATATCACTGAAAATATTGATCCGGTTACTGAGTGTCGCCATCTCGTCGACCGAACAGATATTGATCCTCTTGGTCAGATCCTTTTCCCCGGAAATCATTTCCTCGAGACGGGAATTGATCTGGCCGTAAAGCTGGGATGAGCCTTTTGCCCATAGTATCAGAAGAGGCAGTTCAATTAAAATAAAAACGAGAAAGAAGGGAATGGCCGATCCGAGAGCTTCGAAAACAAGATTCAGAGTATCGGTACTCTGAAGATCTCCGTTCAGCAATTTCAGAAATATGATGGATGAGGCAAAAATTAAGGACATAAGCGACATAAAGGCCGGTATAATAATATTCTTGCTCTTCTGCCTCTGGGCGAGAAGTTCTACAGGGTAGAAATTTAAATTCTGCCCGTAGAGGAAGGTTATGATCTGTTTGTCGAGAATGACATAGGCAAAACTCGTGCTCAACATGATAATGGAGAGAACAAGCCCGGAAAATACGAATATCCTTCCATAGTCAAACCCGATCCCGAACTGGAGAAAAAGCCCGAATGCAGCGATATAAATAAGTGACAGAATGAGTGAAAAAACCAGCGTAAGAAGCGGTATTTTTCCCAATTTGCTGAAATAGGCCAGCAGTGTCTCACCTTCAGGCTGAACAAGAAGCCGGTGCCTTGTAAAGTACTTCGCATAAGGTGTGAGGATAAGATTGAGCAGTAGGATATCAATCCCGCCCCCGATGGCCATGAAAACAGCTATGGCTGTAAGGGCAGAATCAAAATTCTGAAAATACAAAGCGAAGTTGATGGCTGAAGAGAGGAAAACCGGAATGCTGATGATGATCCGAAACTTTAATTTGTATGTCACAGTATGCTCCGCAAAAGATATCTGTTTAATTATCGGATCAGCTGTCTCAACTCTTGACTTCTCATTAATTCGAAGTATAATAATTTGTGTGGCCGGTCCACCCATTAACCACCATGCAAATAACCCTCGGGAGTAATCAATGAAGATCGTTAAAGAACCTATGTACCAGCAGCTGACAGGAATCCTGAGGGATATGATCCAGAGTGAAGAGTACAAGTCAGGAGATAAATTCCTGACCGAAGGTGAAATCAGCACCCGCTATGAAGTGAGCCGGAACACCGTAAACAAAGCCATGACAGCGCTGATCAGCGAAGGCCTTCTGGAATTCCGCAAGGGACTCGGCAGTTTTATAAAAACAAAACACAGCCAGTACGATTTGCATTCACTCATCAGTTTTACGAAAATGGCGGAATCAATGGGTGCTGCGGCAAAAACGAAAGTTCTTCAATTCCGCAAAGTGAAAGGCCGCGATCTCGAAGGAGCCGTTCTGGCTGCTCTTCAGGGAGAAAGCAGAAGCGATTTTTATTACATGCAGCGCCTGCGTCTTCTCAATGATCAGCCCTCGATCCTGGAAGAGCGTTATGTTGCGGCGGAACTTTCACCGGACCTGAAAAAAAGTGATGTGGCGGGCTCGATCATTTCCATGTGGATAGAAAAATACGGCTTATCTCTGGCCGGTGCCGATCAGACATTGAGTGCCGTTCTCACTGGCGAGGAAGAAGCTGATCTGCTGAAAATGAAGGCCGGAGATGCGGCGATGTTGAGAGAATCGACAGGTTATATCGACAGGGGAACCCCCCTGTGGTACGAAAGGACTCTATTTAACGGCTCAGACTACGTCTTCCGGTTCCGTGTGGAATCCATGAATGCCGCCCATACAGCAAAAAGCGTCTTTGTAGGCGATAATTAATAAAAAGAAATCCAGTAGAAGGAAGTAATTGGAATGTACAAAGAAAACAGCGAAGCCGCAAGAGTGGCGGGATCTATCGACCATACACAACTTAAACCAGATGCCCTGACATCACAGTTCGACCAGCTCTGCGACGAGGCGGTAAAATACGGATTCTATTCGGTTTGCGTCAACTCCAGCCGTGTCAAATACGTGGCGGACAAACTGAAAAACGAAAAAACCCTGATCTGCTCCGTAGTCGGATTCCCTCTTGGAGCCATGACGACCGGCTCCAAAGCATTTGAAACGGCTGAAGCTGTAAAAGCCGGAGCCAATGAAATCGACATGGTGATCAATATAGGTGCTCTCAAATCGGGAGATTACGATTTTGTCGAAAATGATATCCGGGCGGTCCGCGAAGCCGCGTCAGGGAAAACAGTTCTGAAAGTCATCATCGAAACATCGATGCTCAACGATGAGGAAAAAGTCAAAGCCTGTGAACTCTCGGAAAAAGCCGGAGCCGACTTTGTGAAGACCAGTACGGGATTCGGCGGCGGCGGTGCCACTGTGGAGGATGTTAAGCTGATGCGCAAAACTGTCAGCGATAAAGTTCTGGTTAAGGCCAGCGGCGGAATCCGTGATTTTGCAACGGCTCTTGCCATGCTCGACGCGGGCGCCAGCAGGCTCGGAATCGGTTCGAGCATAGCCGTAATGACCGGAGCACCGGTCGAAGGCAACTACTGATATCAGTAATTAAGGGGCTGTCGCGACAGCCCCTTATGGGATGAGATTAATAACACTCCTTCAGAATCATCAGAATATCTTTTTTCCGGGCTTCCACCGGATTGTATATAATGGATCCATCACCGAGGGAAGTCTCGGCAATAGCCTCGAAATCCTCTTCCCGAACGAGCTGCCCGCCATCCCTGTTTTTTATATCGCTGAGCTTTGAAGGATGGCGCCCGCCGGTCAGCTCTTTCAATTTCATGTTGTACAACTCAAGTTCCGCTATGGTACGTTCCGCCCGTTTATCCCGGGGAGTTTCATCATAGACTTCTTTGCCCGCGACAGCTTCCAGCAGTCTTGCCAGATCCTTTTTTACGACCTCCTTGTTATACCGGAGAACAGGAGGAAGAAGAACGGACATACAACTTCCATGGGGAGCATGACAAACCGCGCCGACAGAATGGCCGATAGAGTGGACGAGACCGACCATCGAGTTGGAAAAAGCCGATCCGGCCAGATTGGAAGCGGCAGCCAAAGCTCTGCGGTGCTTTAAATTTGAGGGATCTTCAACGGCGGCGGTCAGGTGATCACGGAGAAGAGAGATGGCGGTCCAGGCCAGCTGATCGCTCAGCGGATTTTTTGCTATGCATGTAAAAGCTTCGACTGCATGGGTCATGGCATCCATCCCCGTAATGGATGTGAGAAAAGGGGGAAGAGAGGCTGTGAGCCTGCTGTCGAGAATGGCATAATCGGGCTGCAGATTATCGGAATTGAACAGCATCTTCCTTCCCCTCTCCGGATCGGAGATGACAGCGACTTTCGTCACTTCAGAACCTGTACCGGAAGTTGTAGGAATAGCGACAAAGGGAATGGAGAGACGGGGGATAAACCCCGAACCGGCCAGACGGTTCAGATCCTCCACATCCAGGGATACATTCAACCAGACCCCTTTTCCCGTATCGAGGACAGACCCTCCGCCGAAGGCGAGAATGCCGTCGCAGTGCTCCTTTTTATAGAGTTCGGCAATGCTGTTGACGATATCGATCCTCGAATCGGAGGGGATTTCGGAAAAAAGGACAAAGGGCCGGTTTTCCATCTCCTTCGTTACATAGTCGAGCAGCCCTGCCGATACAATTCCCTGATCGGTGAGCAGCAGGGGCTTCCTGACTCCCCGCCGCGACAGGATTTCCGGCAGTTTTTCCAAAGCGCTGTCGCCATGAGAAACTACGGTCCGGTTATGATAAGCAAATGTCCGGGGAATGATTTCCTCCCCCGAATCGAGAACCAGACCGCCGGTGAGAGAACGGCTGTATTTTCTGAAAAAACCTTCAGGGATGTTTCTTCTATTAATCAAAGCATTATCGATGACCAGAAATTGACATTCCGGTTCCGATATTTCCTCCAGATGTGCTGGAGAGAGCGGGAAATGAGCTTTCTGCCTCTCATCATCTCTAAAGCGGTCGGTAAGGCTTTTTCCTCCGGCCAGAATAAGAAAATCGTAGGGCTCATGATCTCCCTCTTCACCGATCATATCCAGTGAATGGTATAAGCCGGCAGTCAGAAGCTTTCCGGCTTTACGGGCCCTGCCCTCAAAGCCTCTCTGAGCTATGATGACCGGCTTTTTCACATTCTGCTGCTCCATCTCCACAACCAGTTGAGCCGCCATGGCCTTTCCGAAAAGAACGGTTCCCGCTGCTTTAAACTCTCTTATCATTTTACAGGCTCCCATTTTTTAACGGCCCGCTTCGCCAGAAACCGGGGAAGGAGCAGAATTTCGACTTTATCCATAAGGCGGATGAATGTGCAGGTATGGGGGAGGTCTCCTTTAACCATCAGCCTGCCCGCCGCCTCGCTGCCGCAGGTGCTTTCCTGAAAGGTGAGAAGCAGCCAGGCCGCCTCCAGACTTTTGAGATAAACCGTCATATCGGCTTCCTCTTCGGTCAGCGCGACCTTCTTCAAGCGGTCTCCGACTCTCATAAGTGAGAGAGCAGGACCGCTCGGCCAGATGGCAAACCTCAGTTTGAAATCATCGGGCAGAGCCCTCACTTCCTCCCGGACCGAAGTTTTGCGGCAGGCGACAGCCGGAATAAACCATCCCAGAACAGCCATAACCGTTGTGCAATAAATGAGCTTGATCGTAGATCGTGCCGGTTTTACCTGTTTGGGTGTCCTGTTTCTTTTCATCATCTTTTCGATTTCTCTGTCCTCCGGCCCCGCCGTATTATCATACCGGCGCAGACGATAGTACTGTCTGACCATTTTTTTTACCGGTACAACCGTATTCTTCCCTTTGAAAGCCGTGTCCCTCTCTTCTGTAAAACGGGCCGGGAGCGTATCCTGGTCAGGCGTCATACCCATCTGCACATTGAGCCATCGCTCGAGCTTGTTAATCCGTTCTCCGGCCCTGATCAGCCCCCACTTGCTTAAGGGAATTCCCGTAATGGACATGAAATACTCGCTGAGTATGCTCCAGTCCATAAGCATCATCGCCACTTTCGGCATGGTTATGGTGGCGATATTGAGAACGAATTTGGGCAGATATTTGGGGATGACCGGTTCTGTCATGATGCCGAAAACGGAAAACAGACAGACCTGTAGAGAATTGACGGCGGAGAACATATCCTCCATAAAGACAACCCACTGAGCCTTGCCCATAGTGGTATGGGGTGGCATATATCCCATAAGCTGTTCCAGGGAAATGAGATAGGACCCGAGATGGCATCCCCCTTTGTTGTGGACCGCATAGCCCAGCCCGTGGCCCCAGCTGGCCCGGGGATCGTAGGCCGCAACTTCTATACCTTTAACGTGAATGGCGAAACCGGTTCCCCCGTATATCTCGCTCAGTTTTTTCGAGCCTTCAGCCAGTTCGGCGCCCTCCCCCTTTCTGTAAGCGATATCTTTCAGAAGGGATGAGATATTTTCAGGCTCCCCGAATTTCAACTCCGATGGGCGTATACCCTTCTCCGCGGCTTCCATGGCCCAGGCCATGGTTCCGCCGGCGGAAATGGTATCGATGCCCAGCTCGTTCATCTCCTCGTTCCAGATACCGATTTTATCGGGATCGAAGTTCTCTATATTGCTTCCGAACATTCCGATTGTCTCGTATTCGGGAATCTGCCGAATTTTCCCATCGGGATAGTGCCCCTTGTGCCCGCAGAGAACCGAGCAGTGACGGCAGGCGGAGTGGCGGGTCCGGTAGCGTTCCGCCATGGCCTCTCCGCTGGTTTTTTCCGTCTCCTCATGCCAGCGGTCCCTGAAATTCCTGACCGGGGAAAACCCCGATTTTATACCGTAACGGACATTGGCGTTCGTGCCGTAGAGACGGTAGGACTTTGTCACGCCATTGCGGTGGATGTATTTTTTCGACTTCTCAAGTGTCTTGTCAAAGAGCTCGGGCCGGGCCGGCTCATAGGTGATCTCCTTTCCCCGGGCCACGATGGCCTTCAGGTTTTTGGCCCCCATAACGGCGCCGACGCCTCCCCTTCCGGCAAAGCGGTGACCCGAACAGATATTGGCATAGAGGACCTTGTTTTCACCGGCGGGACCGATGACAGCCGCCCCTTCTTTCGGTGAGAGATTGAGGCTTTCCTGAACTTCATGGGTCCCCTGTCCCCAGAGCGCCCCCGCCGGCTCGAAGGAAGCGCCGCCGCTGTCTATTCTGAGGACAGTCGGCTCCGGAGCGGCTCCCGACAGGATAACTCCGTCCCAGCCGGCGGTTTTGCAGGCTTCACCGAAATAGCCGCCGCAGGAGGAACCGACCATCAGCCCCGTCAAAGGGGATTTTGTCACGACTTCGAAGCGTCCTGAACAGGGGGCTCCCGTCGACAGCATAACCCCCATGGAATAAATCAGAAGGTTATCGGGCCCCAGAGGATCGATAGCCTTCAGCCCGTCCCGGGAGAAACGGTCGTGAAATATTTTGAGAGCTATTCCTTTAGCCCCCAGAAAGTCGATGAGATCCTGATGGGAAACATGATAAACAGACCAGGTTGAATCGGTCAGATTGATATCGAGATACCTGTTGGAAGTTCCTTTAATTGTTTTCACTGAGCGCCTCCATGGTTATAGCGTCAAACTGGCAGTTGTCGAAACACCAGCCGCAGGAGACACATTTTTCAGGAAACTGAAGCACGGCGCAATTCTGTTCCAGCGGAAGCGATTCATCCTTCATGGCCAGAGCCCCGGACGGACAGGCGGCAACGCAGTTTTCACAGGCATAGCACGTTTCAGTATGAATATGCGGTTTAGGCCAGAGGCTCTTTTTCAGTTTCTCTACGATTCTCTCTCCCGGCCCCCGTACAGCCGCCGCGGGACAGACCCGTCCGCAGGCTCCGCAATCGATGCAGACCTTGCCGTCTATGCTGTGCTGTTCTTTTTTACTGCCGCTGATGGCACCGACCGGGCAGGCCTTCAGACAGGCTCCACAGCCGATGCAGTTCTCTTCTATTCTGTGATACATCTATTTTGTCACCCTCCGTATCCCCTGGTTTCAACATTTGCAATCCGCTCGAGCGGAATATCATTAATTTGAAGAAAATCCTGAATGATCATGCCGTCCAGAGCGGCGACAAGAGAACGGGCAATGGCCTCCCGGTCGGCATCTCCGGGCAGAAAGCGGATAAACGAATCTTCTATAATCCGGAACCACTCACTATAACTCTCCCGGAGAGGCTCTATCAGACCGGGATTGGATGTCATGGCTTCGTTGATCAGGTAGAAATGCATTCTCCCGCGGAGCTGTGCACTGCTGACGGCCCGGAATATTTCCAGCACAATTTCTCCCGACGTTTTCCCATCGCGGACAAAACCGTCGAGAAGCCCCAGAAGCGTCGCCGTTATGCGGTTCATATTCCACTGATTCATATGAAGGATCAGATCGTCCTTGCTCTTAAAATAATAGTAGAGAGTCCC
>JAFGXR010000069.1 GCA_016936555.1 Spirochaetales bacterium
GAAGGGGTCCGTCAAAATCATTAAGATTATTTTCAACGTCTTCTTCAAGATTAATGCAGAGCAGCAGTTCGCGGTTCAGATCCTCCTGCAGAAGACTGAGCCGCTTGAAGAAACTGCTGTACTGCTCCAGCTCATAGGAGTAATGTTTCGTCGTTTTGACAATTATCTGAACAGCATCGCTTTTCCCGTTTCCTGTTTTCTCAATATCTTTACCGTCCTTATAAAGAGCCCTGATTTTCCTATGGAGATCAGAGAACCTCTGGTCCATTTTATCGACCAGTTCCGTGAGATCCCTATTGATGTGAGTCATCTGTTTTTCCAGATTGTTGAGAAGAAAAGCCACCAAAGTGAACAGATTCCGGTAATCTTCGCGATACTCCTTCTGATTCTTCCTCTCGTAATATTCATCAAAATAAAGGGCATCCTCAACAATAATTTCCCGGACATCCGTAACCGCATCGACCAGATGGATTAATTGCTGATTGATAATATCCTGTTTCTGTAGTTCGATGATGATTTCGAAAATGGGAATTCTCACCTGCCCCAGATCTTCAACAAGGTTTGCAAGAAGGGGCTGATCATCATGGTTCAGCTCCTGAAAAGATCTCAGATCATTGACTTTTGCTTCTACCTGGTTTCCGATTATGGGAAGATTTTCCGACACGTGAAGGAAGATACGGTTGAACTCATCTATGTAAAATCCAAGACTCGTTGAAAAAGTTCCTAACAATCCGGCGATATCCATATACTACTCCTATTCGAGTTTGAATCTACGGACAGCCGCCCTGAGGTCTTCAGCCTGTCCCGACAATTCCTCTACGGAGGAAGCCATCTCCTCGGAAGAGGAGGCATTTTGCTGAATCACCTGATCGAGCTGCATGATGGTCTTGAGGATCTCGTCGGATCCGGTACTCTGCTCGGAACTGGCATGGCTGATCTCCTCTATCAATTGAGCCGTACTTTGTATATCCGGCACCAGTTCATCAAGCATTTTTCCCGCATCAACTGCCATGGCAATTGTTTCACCGGACAAATCAGTAATCTCTCCAGCAGCGATCTGGCTCCTTTCGGCAAGCTTTCTCACTTCCTGGGCTACAACGGCAAATCCTTTTCCCGAGTCCCCGGCCCGAGCCGCTTCAATGGCAGCGTTAAGGGCCAGCAGATTGGTCTGACGGGCTATTTCTCCCACTATGGAAATCTTCTGAAGTATGCCCTCCATGGCATTAACGGCATTTTTTACCGCCAAGCCGCTTTTTTCCGCATTGCGGGCCGCTTTGGCGGCGATGCTGTCGGTCTTTCGGGCATTCTCCGCATTATGCTGGATATTCGCCTGCATTTGTTCCATGGTGCTGGTAATTTCCTCGGCTGAAGAGGCCTGTTCGGAAGCGCCTGAAGCAATTCCCTGAACAGCTGAAGAGACTTCCCGGGTACTGCCGGAAAGATATTCGGCACTGTTACTCACCAGACCGATAATACTCGTGAGGTTAACCGTCATGTTCTGAAGAGACCTTATCATTGATCCGATTTCATCTTTGCGGGAAGATTCGAGACTAACTGTAAGATCCCCGTCGGCAATCCTGTCAGCCAGTTCTGTTGCCCTGATAATATTTCCGGCAATGGAACGGGCTATAATAATACCGACGGAAGTTGCCAGAACGAGGGCCAGGACAATTATTACAATAAAAGTGATGAGGGCCCTGTTTTTAAGCGCTGTAACATATGTTATATCAAAATCAATACCGAGGACGCCTTTGACAGCACCACCGGAATCCCTGATCGGCGAAAAAAGGGAAAGAAAGGTTCCCCATTCATCTGTATACGGCTCTGCCAGGATAGGTTTTCCCGACTCGTATACTTCCAGGATTTCGCCGGGAGCATCATCATAGATTTCCATGAAATCCCAGTCTTCTTCATCTTCTGAAATATTGGCATTATCCAGAATAAATTCGAACTGGCCGGAACCGGCCGGCCTCATTGTATAAATATAGGCAAATCCGTATGCTTCGGTAAAAGACTGCAGGTTTTGAAGAATCTGAATATATTCGGGACTGCTTTCCTGTCCGATTTGCCCATAATAATCAAAATCGGAAAAATCATAGAGCTGCAGAAGCAATTCAGAACTGTCAAAAAGTGTACTTCTCACATCTTCGTCAATATAATTCCGGTACCGCAGAAAAAGAACGATTCCCGCAGAAAAAGCAATTATGATTCCGAAAAGAACAAAAACAAATGTTAAGCGATTTTTCAGGCTATTCATTTAAACCTCCATAATAAACTATGGGAGAAAAGTCCTGAAAACTCAAATTTTGCAGGAGGAATAGAGTATGTCTCCCGGAATTTCGGGGCTTGTTCCGATGGGTGCTCTTTTCATAATATCGATCAGTTCCCCGCTGTAGCGGTACAGTCCTTCGACTTTGCCCGCAGCTTCGATTCTGGTAGAGCATTCTACCGCGCTGATATAACTTTCAATGGCAGCGTGTTCGAGTTTCAGAATATCAATATCGGGACTGACTTCAGTAACGATTCTCCATTTTCTCATGGAGATGAGAACCTCTCCTATAAGCTGAACCATTTTGTTGTGGGTCGCTTTAAACACAGTTGTCATGTAATCTCCGAAACGGGTATGGGCTTCCTCTTCTGCGGCGGGCAGCTTGTCTTTTAAACCTTTCTCTTCGAGTTTATACATTTCTTCAAAGGCTTTGAGGTAGAGCTCCCCTTTTCTGCGGATATCCCTTTTCTCTTCAGTTCCTGCAGATTCCGCTGCAAGGCCGAATACCTGAGGCAGAAAAAACTGCTCGAACTGCTCGACGTCCCAGACCGAAGCCTGATCGCGACGGAGCGCAGTCAGCAGGGCATCGGTAAAGACTTCGATCTGCGAGTGGGAGACATACATGCCCTTTCCCTGTTTGACATCTACAAGCCCCTGGGCTTTCAGCATCCTTACGGCATCGCGTATGACAGCGCGGCTTACACCGAATTGTTTTTCCAGTTCCGGCTCGGTCGGCAGAACATCTCCCCCTTTCAGCTCTCCCGAAAGAATGGATTCCTTAATGATCCGGCTCACTTTTTCCGGGAGCGTTTCCCGCTGATCAATTCTTTCAAAACTCACTGTTCAAACCTCCGGCATGCTTACTTTTAAAATAGGGGATGAGCAAGTATAACGCGGCGGAGAGTGTAATGACAACGGAAGCGGCAATCCAGGACCGTCCGATCGAAAACCTGTCGGCCAGTGAAGCCAGGACGATGGAGCCGGCAATGCCGCCCCCCTGGAGAAAAAGGGATGAAAAGGACAGAAGCGTAGACCTTTTTTCCGATGGAACCGATTCGTTGAAAAGAGAACTCTCGGGAGATGACTGCACACCGTTGAACAGAAAGAGAGAGAAATAGAAAAAGGCAAAGGGGAACAGACCGGTTTGAAAGGCCAGGACAAAGTAGAGGGTCCCCATAAGCGTCCGGGAGATAAAGAGAGCCAGAGGGTACCGGTCGCCGAAAAGGCGGCAGAAGGGAATGGAGACGAGGCTTCCCGCCGAAGCGGCCAGGAAATAACCTGTTGTCAGCAATCCGTATATCCAGCTGCCGGTTTCCTCTCCTCCCAGGCTCCGCACCTGGGGCTGCCAGAGCTGTTCCAGACCGGAAATGGAAAATCCCCAGGCAAAAGTGGCCAGAAGCAGAAGCAGTAAAACCGGATGGCCCAACCCGTATTTCACCGAAGTTCCCACGACTTCGGGTACCTTTCTGAACCCGGCAGCCAACCCGGACTCAACCCCTTCCGGTCTCTTTTCGTGGACAAGAAGCGATGTGGAAATCAGCTGTATAATCAGAGCGGCTATATAGATGATGTAATTGAAGGAATATTGGTTTTCCAGTACGCCGACGGCGGTCCATTGTGCGGCGATCATGGGAAGAAATCCTCCAAGAAGGGAGCCGAGTCCCAGGCCGAGAGGGATGAAAGTCCCGATCCGGGCCATCTCTTTCTGCAGATTGACTTCGCGATCGATCCTGTAGAACTCATCGATGAAATGGGCATCCATTGTTCCGGAAGAGAGCGACCGGGAGATCCCCTGAAAAGCAAAGCATAGGATCAGTGCCGGAAGTGAGCTGACAAACAGTATGACGGCGGCTCCGGTAATCTGGAAAAGCAGGGAGTAAATATAAACTTTTTTCCGTCCCAGAGTATCGGCAAGCCCTCCGGTCGGCAGTTCGAGAAGCACTGTCGCCGTTCCATAGGCGGCAAAAGCGATCCCGACCTGAGCCAGAGAGAGGCCTTTCTCAAGAACGAAAAGGGTCATAACGGGAATTATGATCCCCAGGGAAAACCAGTGAAAACTCATAATCCAGGCAGCCAGTATCCTCAATTTCTTCATACCCATATTTCATATCCTCATATGGTCATATGATGACCATATGTATAAAATAATACCGCCCAGGAATTTTGTCAAATTCTGAAGGCGGCTATGTTTGAAAAATCAGGAAATGTTTTTGCCTGACAGAAATGCCGAATACTGGGAGTCGACTTTCATTATGTGGTTGACGACCCAGTCCTGCAGGAAATCCAGAACCTCATCGGATAAAACAGCGCTGCCTTCCCGAAAGCCTTTCTGCAATTCTTTTGCTTTGGAAACAAAGCTTCTGTGCTGTTTTTTATGGGCTTCGATTTCGGGATAACTGTATTTTTCAAAAGCTTTTTCCTCCGCTGTAAAGTGGTACTCCGTATAGCGGACCAGCTCATCGAGAATACTGAGAAGAGAAGACTTGCCTTCCCCTTTTTCCATGGCATGAAAAAGCTGATTTATTAACATCAGCAGTTTTTTGTGATGATTGTCGAAAAGCTCGACTTTAACACTGATGGACTCATCCCATTCTATATTGTTACTTGAGCCGAGAGTCGAGAGAATCTGTATGATTTTATTGGAAGTATCCTGAATTCCCCGGTATGTCCGTTCAAGATCCTTTACGGCGCCCCTTCTGATATCGCCGAGAAGAGCATCGATATCTCTGTGGATGTTTCTATGGAGGCTCTGGAGAGTCGATAAGACTGACCGATCCCTGATTTCCCCGGATCCGCTTTCCTTTAACCATAAGCCGAGCTCACAGGAGTCGGCATCGAGTCTATCAAACCCCTCTGCATCGATGGTTCCGTCGATTAAAGCCCGCGTCTTTGCCACCCAGCCGACATGAGAGAGAATCATATTGTTCATCTTCCCTTTGCCGGTCTTTTTTGCAGCCCCGGACTGATTGGTAAGGATGTTTTCGACCATGGCTTCCAGTGTCGCATTGGATTTGATAAAAGCCTCGGAAATTTTAGTCGTTATAAGATTGATATCCTTCGAATTGCGGCTTAACTCGCCCATGCTGCTGTCCAGTTTTTCCGCTACATCTTTGGAATCGCTCAGGATTTTCTCTATTTCATTAGCGCCGAGCTCCATCTCATTCATGCTGAGAGACGTGACGGAAGAAATCTCCTGAAGCGATACAGTGGAATTGACGACTTCCTGGGTATTGCGGGTAATGGCTTCCGTTTTTTCGTTAATCTGCCCGAATGTCCGGGACACCTGGGAAACTCCTTCGGCAATCTTTGTGAAAGCCTCTTCGCTTTCCCGGCTCAATTCTCCGGCGCTCTGGATGTTATCCACGAGCTTTTTCAAGGTAACCGATATGTTTCTGGCGTTCTCCGCTGTCGATTCAGCCAGCTTTCTTATTTCCTCAGCAACGACGGCGAAGCCTTTCCCGGAATCTCCCGCATGAGCCGCTTCGATAGCCGCGTTCATGGAGAGAAGATTGGTCTGGGATGCGATTTCATCTATCACAGTTATGAGAGACAGAGCGTCGGTCACTTCGCTTTCTACGGTTTGCATAACCTCCGCCGAAGCCTGGACTTTTTCACTTCCCTCTCCGGTAATGCCGACGAGATTATCGATATCCTTTGTTCTGCCCGTAATCAGGTCCGCGACCTCTTTCAGGGATGTGTTGATTTCACTGACGGCCCCCGAAGTCTGGTTGACCGCATCATTCTGAATATTCACTTTGTCCTTCAGACTTCTGATCGAGGCATTTATCTCCTCTACCGCCGTAGAGCCTTCGCTGACATTGGAAAAGAGAGAAGCCGCGATATTGCGGTTCGTTTCCGTCTCGAGGCTGATATCGGAACTGTATATCAGAGCTTTCTGAATATTCTGAGACAGACGCGTGGCACTGCGCTCGCTTTCCCCCGCTTTGACGCGGGCATCGGCATAGGCCCGGTCTCTCAATCTGTAACGGTCGAGATACCCCTCCAGAGCCGCATCGACCCTTCTGGGATATTTTTTCCCCTCATTCCGGCGGTTGGAAATGTCTTCCAGAACCCGCCGGAGCAATGCCCTCTCTCTGAAAAGTAATAAAACTGACAATACTGTCGATAAAAACAGCAATGCGATAAGAATTGTCGTTGTTAATGTCATAATTTCCCTGTTTTGTGCTTGAGAATCTCCAGTAATTCTAACCTCAATCAATTGAGGACTCAAGTATAATCGGGAATAATTACTTATACTATCGGAAGAGGAGCTCCAGAATGTACAAAACGAAACTGGCCATTATCGGCTGCGGAATAATTACAAAGGACGCCCACCTGCCGGCGTTAAAGAGGCTGACGGAAAGGATGGAAGTCACAGCTGTCTGCAACAGATCAGCATCCAAAGCGGAAGAAGTCGCTGAGGAGCTCGGTCTGGATCATTCGGCCGTCTGGACAGACTGGAAGAAGATGATCGGAGAGCAGAAAGAGATCGATGCTGTGCTCATCGCTCTTCCCATCACCATGAATTATGAGGTGAGCCGCGCCTGCTGCGAAGCGGGGCTCTCGGTTCTCTGCGAAAAACCGGCGGCCATGTCCGCCGAAGAAGCAGACAGGACGACGTCTTTTTCATCGCAGTCCGGCGTTACTTATATGACAGCGGAAAACTTCCATTTCGAGCCGCGATTCGTCAAAGCCGCAGAACTGGTCCGGTCCGGAGCAATAGGAAAGGTTCACTCCATGAGCTGGAATGTTCTCTCCTGGATGGATGTGGATAACAAGTACAACAAAACGGCATGGCGAGCCCAAAACGAGTATCCGGGAGGCTATGTTCTCGACGGCGGCGTCCACTTTTTCCATGCCATGCAGATGATCGCCGGACCGGCCGAATCGGTTTTCGCCCATACGGCTTCGGTCGATGAAAGACTGGGAACCATGGATACGGCCCTGTCGCTTATCAAACACCGGTCGGGATGCGTCAGCTCGCTCAATATGGGGTGGCGGTCCGCTTCGGATAACGGTGCCCTGCGGATTTTCGGAGAGAAAGGAAGCCTGATTGTCGATCAGGAGACTATCAGAGAACTGAAGCCCGATGGCAGCGAAACTCTCCATCCCGTAGAACAGGAGAGCAGTTTTTATCTCCAGTGGTGCGCCTTCCTCGATGCCCTGGAAGGAAAAAAGGAGAGAATGATTCCCGAAAAAATGCCGGCCCATGATGTAAAGGTCATTCTGGCCATGATCGAATCGGAAAAAAGCGGCAAAGCCGTTATCATTGAGAGCTGAAAAATCTATAATGACCCCATGAGCGATGACAGACGGCATCTTAAAACTTACGGGGTCTCCTATTTCTTTATTTTCGGAGCCCTGGCTGCGGTATTCCCTTTTTATCCGCTGCTTCTCCAGCACAAGGGATTCAACCCGTCGCAGATCGGCTTTATCATGGGGGCTTACGATCTTATCAGCATGAGCGGGCTTCTCATCCTGGGATATTTCTATGACAGGATTGCCGCTCCCAAAAGGACCATTGCGGCGATCATTCTGGTCAGCGCGGTACTGCTTCTCTCTCTGACGCTGACTTCATTTCCCCCGGGAGTGATCGCCTTGACTGTCGTGCTGGGATTCTTTATCAAATCCCCCTCTTCACTTCTCGATGCCCATTTCGGACAGGCACTTCCCGACCACAATGAATCATACGGCAGAACGAGGCTGGGAGGGAGTATGGGATTTATGCTCATGGCTCTGCTTATCCAGGTGTCCGGAGCCGTCAGCGGATCCCGGCCGGTCTCCCTGTTTGCCGGTTACGGCATCACTATGATATTCTCCCTGGCAGTTCTGTTTTTTCTTCCCGGAGTTAAAACTCATGAAGGGCAGGAAAGCGGAAGGGAAAAAAAGTCCGGTTTCCTCAACAGCATCAAAACATTTCCCCGGCTTTACTGGACCGGCCTGCTGATCGGCTTTCTCAACTCCCTGGCCCTCTCGGGCCATTACACGTTTTTCTCTCTAATGCTGAAAAACCGCTTCGGAATGGAGAATGTGAGCGGATTCTGGGCGATCGGGCCCCTTTTTGAAATTCCCATGTTTTTCTTCTCCACCATTCTACTGAAAAAGATGAGACTCCGGACGCTCTGGTCCTTGAGCATGCTGGCCGGAACCACCCGGATGCTCTTCTATGCCTATTCGACGACGCTTCTGCCGCTCTATTTGATTCAGATCAGCCATAGCTTTTCTTTCGGGATCAATCATTTCTGCATGATTAATCTGATCAACCGGAAAACCCCGGCTTCCGGAAGAGGACTGGCCATGTCGATTTTTACGGCCGTGGGAATGGGATTATCCCTCTTCACAGGAGGAATTATCGGAGGAACCATACTGGAATTCGGAGATTTTCCCCTTCTCTTTCAGGTTTTTTCATTCTTTCCCCTGGCGGCGATCGCCATCAATTTCATTTTTCTGCCGAAGGAAGTTCGATCCTGAAAGTCGTGCCGGCACCGGGTTCGGAGCGGACTGTCATATTCCCTTTGTGGTTACCTTTGATAATGTAATAAGATACGCTGAGTCCCAGTCCTGTACCGACGCCATCCTTTTTTGTCGTAAAGAACGGTTCGAAGATCCTTTTTCTGATCTCTTCCGGCATACCGGGTCCTTTATCCTCAATTTCAAGGATGACCATTCCCCTCTGTTCATCATAAGCAGTTCTGATGGTAAATGCCGGTGATGCCGTTTTGCTTTCGTGCATAGCCTGGGCACCGTTACGGAAGATGTTGACTAAAACCTGCTGGATTTCCGAAACAACACAGTCCAGGGCGGGAATCTCACCGTATTCCCGGATAAGAGCAATGGACCGGAAGTCGTAATTTTTCTTCAGATCATAGTCTGAACCGATGATGTAAAGTGTTTTTTCAATAAGATCTTCCAGAGATGTTCTTTCGGCTTTCCCCTCGCTCTTCCTGGAAAAACTGAGCATATTGTTGACGATATCGGTTATGCGCTTACCGGAATCTCTTATGGACGACAGCATGGTGTGAATATTCCGGCCTTCCATATAGGCGCTGATGGCTTTGATGTCGATTCCCGACTCCTCCGCAGCTTTCCGATTAATAGGCGTATCGATTTTATCAATCAGGCGGTTCTGAAGCACATTTGCCGTCTGAATGATACCGGCCAGGGGATTATTGATTTCATGGGCCATCCCTGCGGCCAGACCGCCGAGGGACATCATCTTTTCACTCTGCACAAGAACTTCCTGAGTCGCTTTTCTCTCGGAAATATCGCGGACGACGGCAATGATTTTTCCATTCCCCCCCGAACCGGAATACTTCAGATTGATCTCCGTCCAGAACAGATCCCCGCTTTTTTTAAGTGAAAGCCACTCGTATAAAACATGTCCTCTGCTTTTGGCCTCATCGAGATATTTCCGGAACCGGACATTGTCATAATCGGAACTCTTGCTGTGGAAGATTTCCATTGTCCGGCCGAGAATATCTTCCCGTTCGCAATCAAACATGGCCAGCATGGAATCATTGACATCGAGAACCTGTTCAGAACGGCTGTCGAGGACGATAATGGCATCTTTGCTGGAATTGAAAATTTCCCGGTAGTCCTGTTCCTTTATATCGAGTTTTGTTTTGGCTTCTTCTTCCCTCATCCGGCTGATGGTAAGGGATTGGCGGATATTTGCCACGGTAAACAAGTCGTAATAGAAAATGACAGTCATAAAGAGCAGCATGCCGGTGTATCCGAACTCCATAAGATAGATCCAGTGCAGATTGAAAGAATCGACTACGATATCATTGACAGCCGTCAGAGTGAGCAGAGATGTCCCGATAAAAAGGAAAAGAGCTCTTTGATTTCTCTCCGCCAGAAAATAGCGTCCGGTTAATCCCGCCATATAGATGAGAGCCATAAGGGCAAAAATGAAATAGAATACTCCGAATGATGATATATCAGCATCGATAAGGCTGAGTCTCTCTCCCCAGAGGAGTTCTGTATACCGTATTCCTCTGACCTCCGTATAAGTCATAGTTGTCGGAGAGAACAGGCGGATAAAGGGAACAAGGGAAAAAAAGCCGATCAGCAATACTTCGAACAGGCGGCTTCCGAGATCGGTGTAGTGTTTAATAAAGAGAAACAGACTGATGATAATTATCGCCGTACAGAACATATCGATCCGGTTGTACCGCATAAACTCGGCGGCGTCCCTGGCGGAATATAACCTTGTATTGGAGAAGGAATAAACCGTTACTCCGAGTGAAGAGATGGTAAGCATCAGCGCGTCGAGCTTGACAGGGCGTTCCTTGGCGGCGCTGATACCGTTTAAGAGAGCCAGCATGAAACTGGCGCCGCTGAGCATGGACAGCAATACTATAAACAGTCCCGGCAATGGAAACCTCTCTGGTAAATTATCTGTTTTCATTATAGTACAGATATTCCCCGATTTCCTGCCGGGATTATATCCCTATTTATCCAGCCATTCTCCCGCAGCTTCAGCATAAGTGAAATAGGCGATGTTACCGCCTTTATTAGCCTCCCGAACCATTTCCCGGAACCGGGGATGATTGAGATGAGAGTCTTCGAGAACGATGGCCGCCCGTACCGAATAGTTTGACAACTTCTGAAGATATTCTCCGGCCAAGCCGCTTTTCAGTTCGAAAAATGCATCGGGGAGATGAATCGAATGAATGAGTATCCCCGAAGCCCCTCTGTATCCGGCATTGCCGATGAGATCGAGGAAATCACCGGTGTCTTTAATCATCTCCGTCGATTCGTAGTACTGTACTGTTTTTTCCATGTGTTTCCTCCTTGTGAAAATCAGTATCTGTCAATAAGGGTGAAGAAGTCCTTCATAAAGGAAAGGCTTCCCCAGAGAACGAACCGGAGAGTCCGTTCTTCGCTGTTATAGAGGCAGTCGACTCTGTGATTGGAATCCATGCCGCTGTTTCCCCGGCTGTTGAGAGACGCCATGACCAGAGTCTCGTAGCGGGAAGCTTCCTCTTTACCGGAGACCGGCAGATCGACGACTGAAGAGGCTGCCGCTTTCCGTTCCTCTTGCGGTTCTCCGGCAAATTCCATCAGATCCTCCCTGCGGATCCGCCACTGCCTTCCCACTTTAGCCGCTTTCAGCTTTCCGTCGCGGATAAAGCGGAGAACAGTCCTGCTGTGAACACCGAGTTTTTCTGAAGCCGATTCAACAGAATAAAAGGATTCGTCCACTATATACCTCTATATACATTTTTCACTGATCCTTAATGTACATCAATGACTATCCTTTGTAAAGAGACTACAGTGCGCTCGAATAAATGTTGCAATGAGTCCCTTTTAAACCGGTTTTCTTTCCGGTTCCTGTGAAGAGCCGAAAATAGGGATTTTCCCTATAGTCGGAATAGAAAATCCCGTTGATAATGAAAAAACAAATAATTACAGGGTTATTATGCAATGCGTGATAATGCTTCTAAAAGATTTATAGAGATGTCTTTTTCAGAATCCCGGCAATGAGCCGGAATTATATAGATTTGGTATAACTCCTGGGAGCAAGGTAGTTATATTGCATTAATACCGTAATATCCGGGAAATATTTCCGTATAACGACCCTGAAAGAAGTGGATATATGGTTTTCTGTATAATTCTGTTTGTTATTTATAGGGAAAACTGGTGATGTAGTATGTTATATTTACAAAAAAGAAAAAAATAATAAGAGGTGATCATGACACTTTATGAGCATAGAATGAACTTAAAAAATAATCCTAATGCGTATACTGAAGACTTAGAAAGGTGTTATCAATCTATAATAATACATTTAAAGAATGCTGGTTATAAGAAAATCACATATAATAAAGCAACAGAAGAAATCATAGAACTTGTCAATTTATTATTCGAAGCTCAAGATAATAAACCATTTCTACATATCGATTATGGAGATGGTTTGCCTTTTTGTTGGAATTCTCCATATAAGGGTGCATGGGAATTAAATTATATAAAATATGAATGGGGACATTTAGAATCAAGAAATCAAAATGGGAGGACTGCTCATAACATAGAAAATTTATGCTTACAATCGGCTCGATGTAATCAGCATATTCAAAGCTCTATGAATATAACCTGAATCCGTACAACCTGCACATAACCCCACCTCAGGGCTGACAATTTAATTAATTCATTCGGACCATATCAGCTTGATCGGC